>NZ_JALJAZ010000001.1:1895000-2576801 GCF_022899245.1 Falsirhodobacter halotolerans | reverse complement strand
GCACGCTCTGCGCCCGCTGGCAGGACGGAAGCGCCCCCACCCCCCTTTGGGCCGAGATCGAGGATTTCGCCACCACCTTCGGGCCCCGGCGCGGCGGAAGCGGGCAGGTGCATCTTCTGGACGGACGGCCTCTGCACTGCCGGTTCGACCGGCTGGCCGGCGGCGCCACGCTGGTCGGGTTTCGGATGGTGGACGGGGTGCGGCGCCCGTCCCGCGCCAAAGCCATGGCCTGACCTCTTGCGCGTCGGGCGGGGGGGCGTCATCTTGGCGCGATGACGCCGCACACGCTTTTCCTGCCCCTGGCCACCGAAGACGACACCGCCCGTCTGGGGCGCGATCTGGCCGCGATCCTGATGCCGGGCGATTGCTTGCTGCTGACCGGCGGGATCGGCATGGGCAAGACCCATCTGGCCCGTGCGCTGATCCGGGCCCGCACAGGCGAACGCGACATCCCCTCCCCCACCTTCACGCTGGTCCAGACCTATGACGGCGAACCCGATCTCTGGCACGCCGACCTTTATCGCCTGTCCCACCCCGACGAGGCGATAGAACTGGGCCTGACCGAGGCGATGGAGACGGCGATCACCCTGATCGAATGGCCCGACCGGTTGGGCGATCTGGCCCCGACGGACGCGCTGCATCTTGCCCTGACGGCCGAGGGCGAGGGGCGGCTGGCCACCCTGACCGGCCCGCCCGTTCTTCTGGACCGTCTGCGCCACCAACAGTCGCTGGCGCTGCTGAAGGCGGCGGGATGGGGCGATGCGGCCCGCGCCCCTCTGGCGGGCGACGCCTCGGCCCGCCGATACGAACGGCTGACCCAAGACGGGGCCACGGCGGTGCTGATGGACGCGCCGCCCCGCACCGGCGACGATCCGGCGGAGTTCGTGGCGGTCGCGCGGCACCTGCGGGGTCTGGGCCTGTCCGCCCCCGACATTCTGGCCGAGGATCTTGCCCGAGGGTTCCTGCTGCTGGAGGATCTGGGCGACGCCCTTTATGCCCGCGAGCTGGATCAGGGCGCGGATGAGATCGCCCTTTATACCGCCGCCGTCGATGTCCTGGCCCATCTGCACCGCGCCCCCGCGCCCCATGGCCTGCCGGATCTGCGCGCCGCCGATTGGGCCATGGCCATCGCCCCCGCCTTCGACAGCTATCGCCGCCATGCCTTGGGCGAGGCGGGCGATGCGGATGCCGTATGCGCCGCCCTGACCCGCGCGCTGACGGCCCATGCCGATGGCCCGCGCGTGATGATCCTGCGCGACTATCACGCGGAAAACCTGCTTTGGCTGCCGGATCGCGCGGGCGTGGCGCAGGTGGGGCTTCTGGATTTCCAACTCGCGCAGATGGGGCAGCGGGGGTATGATCTGGTCTCCCTGCTGCAGGACGCCCGCCGCGACGTGCCCCCCGCCACCGAGGAGGCCGTCCTGCGCCATTTCGACCCCACCCTCGCCTTTCGCGCCGAATACGCCGTTCTGGGCCTGCAGCGGAACCTGCGGATCCTTGGCATCTTCGCCCGATTGGCGGTGGAAGGGGGCAAGCCCCGCTATCTTGCGCTGATCCCCCGCGTCTGGGGCCATGTCCAACGCAACCTGACCCATCCCGCGCTGGCCGAGGTGGCCGCCCTTCTGGACCTGCCCGCCCCCACGCCCGACATTCTGGACAGGATCGCCCGATGCCGCCCCTGATGCTGTTCGCCGCCGGCAAGGGCACCCGCATGGGCGTGTTGACCGCCGATCGCCCGAAACCGATGATCTCCGTGGCGGGTCGACCGCTGGTCGATCACGCGCTGGACCTGGCGCGGGGGGCGGGCATCACCCGCATCGTCGCCAACACCCATTACAAGCCGGAGCCGCTGCGGGCCCATCTGCCCAAGGACATCGTCATCTCGCACGAGGATACGCTTCTTGAAACCGGCGGCGGGCTGCGCGCGGCCCTGCCTCTTCTGGGCCCGGGACCGGTGATGACGCTGAACACCGATGCCGTCTGGACCGGGGCGAACCCGCTGTCCAAGCTTATGGCCGCCTGGGATCCCAAGCGCATGGACGGGCTTTTGCTGCTGCTGCCCGCGCCCTGCGCCACCGGCCACAAAGGCACGGGCGATTTCCTGCGCGACGGCGCGCGGCTGACCCGGGCGCGGGGGCAGGCGGGCGACGTCTATCTTGGGGCGCAGATCGTGAAACCCGACGGCCTGCACGCCATTCCCGACGCCGCCTTTTCCATGAACCGTCTGTGGGACGGGATGATCGCGGAAGGGCGGCTGCACGGCATCGTGCATGATGGCGGCTGGTGCGACGTCGGTTACCCCGAGGCGATCCCCTTGGCCGAGGCGCTGCTTCATGGGTGAGGTCTGTCATGTCCCCCTTGGCGTCGATTTTCCCGCCGCCGTGGTCGCCGGCCTGCGCGCCCGCATGGCGGATCAGCCGCCCGAGGCGATGGCCCGCGTCACCCTGTTCCTGAACACCGCGCGGATGCGGCGGCGGGTGGTGGAGTTGTTCGTGGCCCAAGGCGCGGGGTTTCTGCCGCGCATCCACCTGCTGGGCGATCTCGCGGCCCTGACGCCCGACCTGCCCGATGCGGTTCCGCCGTTGCGGCGGCGGCTGGAACTGGCGCGCCTGATCACCGCGCTTTTGGCGGTGCAGCCCGACCTTGCCCCCCGCGCGGCCCTGTTCGATCTGGCCGACAGTCTGGCCGAGCTGATGGGCGAGATGCAGCAGGAAGACGTGCCCGCCGAGGCGATCGCGGCCTTGGATGTCTCGCATCATTCGGCGCATTGGGCGCGCACGCAGGCGTTCCTGAACATCGTCGCCCCGCTGATGGAGGGGGAGCCGGACGCCACGGGGCGGGAACGTCTGGCGGCGCTGGCGCTGGCGCATCGGTGGCGGGTGCATCCCCCACCGGGGCCGGTGATCGTCGCAGGCTCCACCGGGTCGCGCGGCACGACCGCGCTCTTCATGCGGGCGGTCGCCGGGTTGGAACAGGGGGTGCTGATCCTGCCGGGGTTCGACACCGACCTGCCGCTGGACGTATGGGACAGCCTGTCCGACGCGATGACCGCCGAGGATCATCCGCAATACCGCTTTCATCGTTTGCTGACCGATCTTGGCCTGTCGCCCGCCGCCGTGCGCCCGTGGACGGGCGATGCGCCCGTGGCCGCCGCCCGCAACCGGCTGGTGTCGCTGTCGCTGCGCCCCGCGCCGGTGACGGATCAATGGCTGGCCGAAGGGCCGACCCTTGGCGATCTGCGCACCGCCACCGCCGCCATGACCCTGATCGAGGCGCCGCGCCCCCGGGCGGAGGCGCTGGCCATCGCCCTTGTCCTGCGGCGCGCGGCGGAAGAGGGGCGGCGCGCGGCGCTGATCTCTCCCGACCGGAACCTGACGCGGCAGGTGACGGCGGCGCTGGACCGCTGGGGCATCCGGCCCGACGATTCCGCGGGCACGCCCTTGGCGCAATCCGCGCCGGGGCGGCTGATGCGCCATGTCGCCCGCCTGATGGGGCAGCGCCTGACGCCCGAAACCCTGCTGATCCTGCTGAAGCACCCGCTGGCCGCCACCGGGGCCGATCGCGGCAACCACCTACGCTGGACGCGCGAACTGGAACTGACCCTGCGCCGGAAAGGCCCGGCCTTTCCCGATGCCGACGGCCTTCTGGCTTGGGCCCGCGCGCGGGACGAGGAGGGGGTCGAGGCTTGGGCGGCCTGGATCGGCACAACGCTGGAGGGGCTCGACACGGTCGGCCCGCGCGATCTGGCGGCGCATCTGGAACATCATCTGACCGTTCTGTCCGCCCTTGCCGCCGGGCCGGGGCAGACGGGCAGTGGCGATCTGTGGGCGAATGCGGCGGGGGCCGAGGCGCTCTCCCGCCTGTCCGATCTGGAGCGCGAGGCGGGGCAGGACGAGGGGCATCCGATGTCCCCCGCCGATTACGTCGATCTGTTCGACAGCGTCCTTGCGCGCGGCGAGGTGCGCGAGCCGGTGCAGTCCCATCCCGGCATCATGATCTGGGGCACGCTGGAGGCGCGGGTGCAGGGCGCGGATCTGATGATCCTCGGCGGTCTGAACGATGGCATCTGGCCCGCGATGCCCACGCCCGACCCGTGGCTGAACCGCCAGATGCGGCTGGATGCGGGGCTGCTTCTGCCCGAACGCCAGATCGGCCTGTCGGCGCATGACTACCAGCAGGCCATCGCCGCGCCCGAAGTGATCCTGACCCGATCGGTGCGCGATGCCGAGGCCGAAACCGTGCCGTCGCGCTGGCTGAACCGGATGCAGAACCTGATGAGCGGGCTGCCCGCGAACCACGGGCCGCAGGCGTTGCGCGCCATGCAGGCGCGCGGCGACGTCTGGCTGGACATGGCCGAACGGGTGGATGCGCCCGATGCCCCCATGCCCCCGGCGCACCGCCCCGCCCCCCGCCCGCCGGTGGCCGCGCGCCCGCGCGAACTGCCCGTCACCGCCATCGCGCGGCTGATCCGCGACCCTTATGCCGTCTATGCCCGCAGCATCCTGAGCCTCTTTCCCCTGGACCCGCTGCGGCACACGCCCGACGCACGGTTGCGGGGCGAGGTGCTGCACAAGATACTGGAAATCTTCGTGCGCGAAGGGCCGGACGCAACGCGCAAGGACGCTCGCGCCCGCCTGTCGGCCACCACCGACCGCGTGCTGGACGATCTGGTGCCATGGCCCGCCGCCCGCGCCCTTTGGGCGGCGCGGATGGACCGGGCGGCGGATTTCTTTCTGGATCAGAACGCGGGCGACGGCACGCCGCTGGTGCTGGACCGCGACCGGGGGCGGATGACGCTGACCGGCCTTGATTTCACGCTGACCGCGCGGCCCGACCGGATCGACCGGCTGTCGGACGGGCGGCTGCACATCATCGACTACAAGACCGGCACGCCCCCCACGGCGAAACAGCAGGCCGTCTATGACAAGCAATTGTCGCTGACGGCGCTGATCGCGGCGGAGGGCGGCTTTGCCTTCGGTCCTTCCGAGGTGGCGCGGGTCAGCTATATCGGTCTGGGCACCAATCCCAAGATCGAGGCGACCGAGATCACGGACGAATTCCTGGGGCAGGAGCGCGAGAAGCTGCATGCCCTGATCGGCCGTTATGCCCATGCCGAACAGGGCTACACCTCGCGCCGCGCGCTGTTCGAATCGCGCCTGTCGCAGGATTACGACCATCTGGCCCGTTTCGGCGAATGGGAGATGCAGGACCCGTCGCAGCCCGAGGATGTCGGCCATGGATGACGCCACCCGCCGCCAGATCACCGCCGCGCGGCCCGACGCCTCCACCTGGCTGTCGGCCAATGCGGGATCGGGCAAGACCCGTGTGCTGACCGACCGCGTGGCGCGGCTGCTTCTGGACGGGGTCGCGCCGCAGCGCGTCCTGTGCCTGACCTATACCAAGGCGGCCGCGACCGAGATGCAGAACCGCCTGTTCCGCCGCCTTGGCGAATGGGCGATGCTGGAGGATGGGCCGCTGGCCGCCGCGCTGACCGCGCTTGGCGTGCCGACCCCCGCGCCCGATACGCTGGCCCGCGCCCGCCGCCTGTTCGCCCGCGCGATTGAGACGCCTGGGGGCCTGCGCATCCAGACGATCCATTCGTTCTGCGCCTCGCTTCTGCGGCGGTTTCCGCTGGAGGCGGGGGTGTCGCCGCAATTCACCGAAATGGACGATCGCGCCGCCCGCCTGCTGCGCGCCGAAATCGTCGAGGATATGGCCGACCGTCTGGCCCCCGAGGCCGTGGCCGGTCTGGCCCGCAGCTGGACGGGCGAGGATTTCGAGCGGCTGACCGACCAGATCGCCGCCACGCGCGACGGGTTCGGCGGCGATGTCGCGGCGGCGGCGGGCCTGCCGGAGGGCGTGACGGCGGACACCCTGTTGGCGGACGTGTTTCTGGGCGGCGAGGCGGAGTGGCTGGGCCAGATCGCCAATTTGCTGGCGGCGGGATCGGCGACCGAGGTGAAGGCCGCGCCCCGTCTGCGGATCGCCGCACCTGACATGGCGGCGCTGGCGGAACTGGAGGGGGTGCTGCTGAACGGCGCAAAAGCCGAAAAGGCGGGTCCGTTCACCGCCAAGGTCGGGACCTTCCCCACCAAAGGCACGCGCGCCACCCTTGGGCCCTTGCAGGATCGTCTGGAAGACCTGATGCGCCGCGTGGAAACCGCCCGCCCCCTGCGGCTGGCCTTGCGTGTGGCCGAGCGCAGCCGCGCGCTGCACGCCTTTGCCGCCGTGTTCCTGCCCGAATACGACCGGCGCAAATCCGCGCGCGGCTGGCTGGATTTCGACGACCTGATCCGGCGCACGGGCGCGCTGCTCAACGACCCTTCGGTGGCCGAATGGGTGTTGTTCCGGCTGGATGGCGGGATCGACCACATCCTGGTGGACGAGGCGCAGGACACCTCGCCCCAGCAATGGCAGGTGATCGAGCGTCTCGCGCAGGAATTCTCGGCCGGGGAAGGCGCGCGGGACGTGGAGCGGACGATCTTCGTCGTCGGCGACAAGAAGCAGTCGATCTACTCCTTCCAGGGGGCGGATGTGGCGGCGTTCGACCGGATGAAGACCCATTTCGCCGCGCGGCTGGACGGGGCGGGCGTAGCCTTGCAGGATCTGCAGCTGGAACATTCGTTCCGGTCGTCCTCGGTCGTGCTGGATCTGGTGGACCGGACCTTTGCCGACGCCCCGCCGCAGGCCGTGGGCGGCGCGATGCACCACATCGCCTTTCGCGACATTCCGGGGCGGGTGGACCTGTGGCCGGTCATCGACCCCTCCGACACGCCCGAGGACGAGGACTGGTCCCGCCCGGTCGACCTGATTTCCGACGAACACCATCACGCGCGGCTGGCCAGCCAGATCGCCCGTCGGATCGCCCGGATGATCGAGCAGGGGGTGCAGATCCCCGAGGGCGGCGGGATGCGGCCCTGCCATGCTGGGGATTTCCTGATCCTCGTCCGGGGGCGCGGCGGGGTGTTCAACCCGCTGATCCGCGCCTGCAAGGCGGCGGGGCTTCCCATCGCCGGGGCCGACCGGCTGAAACTGGCGGCCGAACTGGCGGTGAAGGATCTGACCGCCCTTCTGGCTTTTCTGGCCACGCCCGAGGATGACCTGTCGCTGGCCGCCCTGTTGAAATCGCCGCTGTTCGGCTGGTCGGAGGATGCGCTGTTCCGGCTGGCGCATGGGCGGACGGGCTATCTCTGGGCCGTGCTGCGCGGGACCGACGATCCGGCGGTGGCGGTGCTGGGGGACATGCGCAACCACGCCGATTTCCTGCGCCCCTATGACCTGATCGAACGGATGCTGACCCGCCATGACGGCCGCCGCCGCCTTCTGGCGCGGCTGGGGGCCGAGGCGGAGGATGGAATCGACGAACTGCTGTCGCAGGCCATGGCCTATGAACGCACCGACGTGCCCAGCCTGACGGGGTTCCTGAGCTGGCTGACCTCGGACGAGGTGGAGGTGAAACGGCGCATGGACGGGGCGGGGCGGATGATCCGCGTGATGACCGTGCATGGCGCCAAGGGGCTGGAGGCGCCGATCGTCATCCTACCCGATCTGGCCGATCATCCGGTGCGCGACCGGGCCGACCTGATCCCGATGCCGGAGGGCCCCGCGCTTTGGAAAGCGAGCGTTGCCGAGGCACCGCCGACGCTGGCCGCGACGCTGGCCGACCGGGCGGAGGCGTCGAAGGCGGAATCGCTGCGGCTCCTGTATGTTGCGCTGACCCGTGCGCAATGCTGGCTGATCGCGGCGGCGGCGGGCAAGGTCGCGGATGAGGGCAACTGGTACAACCGCATCCGGCGGGGGATGGAGGCGGCGGGCGCGGTCCCGTGGCAGGGCGGCTTGCGGCTGGAGGGGGGCATCTGGCCCGACCCCGCGCCGGGGGCGACAGAGACGGTGCCCATGATCGCCCCCCTGCCCAACTGGGCCCGCGTTCCGGCGCATATCCCGCCCCATGCGCTGCCCCCCTTGTCCCCGTCCGACCTTGGCGGGGCGAAGGCCTTGCCGGGCGAAGGGTTGGAGGAGGAGGCCGCCAAGCTGCGCGGCACCCATCTGCATCTGCTCTTGGAACATCTGCCGCAGGCCGAGGATCGCGCGGCCACCGCCACCCGCCTGCTGCCCGACACAGACACGGCCCCCCTCATGGCCGAGGTGGAGGCGGTTCTGGCCGCGCATCAGGGCGTCTTTGCCGCCGATACCCTGGCCGAGGTGACGGTGACCGCCGATCTGGACGGCACCCCGATGATGGGGGTGATCGACCGTCTGATCGTCATGCCGGACCGCGTGCTTGCGGTGGATTTCAAGACCAATGCCACCGTGCCCGCCACGCCCGATCAGGTGCCCGAAGGCCTGCTGCGCCAGATGGGGGCCTATGCCCGGGCGCTGGCCGCGATCTATCCCGACCGGGGTGTCGAAACGGCCATCCTCTGGACGCGGACCGGGGCGCTGATGCCCCTGCCCGACCGCCTGACATCGGCGGCGCTGGCCCGCGCCTTGACGGCTGCGGGCGGCATACCTACGTCGTGAACAATAAATTCAGGAGAACGCCCATGGCCACCGTTGCCGTTACCGATGCCACCTTCGACGCCGAAGTGCGTCAGTCGGACATTCCCGTCGTCGTCGATTTCTGGGCCGAATGGTGCGGCCCCTGCCGCCAGATCGGCCCGGCGCTGGAAGAACTTTCGGCCGAATACGAAGGCAAGGTGAAGATCGTGAAGGTCAATGTCGACCAGAACCCCGTCACCCCGTCCGAACTGGGTGTGCGCGGCATCCCTGCCCTGTTCATGTTCAAGGGCGGCGAGGCCGTGTCGAACAAGATCGGGGCCGCGCCGAAGGCCGCGCTTGCCAACTGGATCAAGAGCGAGATCTGAAACTGCGGCGCCTTCGGGCGCCCTTTTCGCCGATGCCTCCCCCCACGGGTTGAGGCGCAGATGCGTCGCCGCCATATAGCGGGCAAGACGCAGACAGGAGACCCAAATGTCCGACAAAGATTTTCCCGGCTGGCACGGCACAACCATCATCGGCGTGCGGCGGGGTGACGAGGTGGTGATCGCGGGCGACGGGCAGGTCAGCCTTGGACCGACCGTCATCAAGGGCACGGCCCGCAAGGTCCGCCGTCTGTCCCCCGGCGGGCGCGACGTGATCGCGGGGTTCGCCGGATCGACCGCCGACGCTTTCACCCTTCTGGAACGTCTGGAAAAGAAGCTTGAATCCTTTCCCGGCCAGTTGGCACGGGCCAGTGTGGAACTGGCGAAGGACTGGCGGACGGACAAGTATCTTCAGAAGCTGGAAGCCATGCTGATCGTCAGCGACGGGACCGAACTGCTGATCATCACCGGCGCGGGCGACGTGCTGGAGCCGGAGCATGATGTGGCGGCCATCGGATCGGGCGGCAACTTCGCCCTTGCGGCGGCACGGGGCCTGATGGCCACGGATCTGCCTGCCGAGGGGATCGCCCGGCAGGCAATGGCCATCGCGGCGGACATCTGCGTTTACACCAACGGCAATCTGACGGTGGAACGCATTGCCCGCCCCTGACGGCTTACAACTGGACGGTGGCCTTCTTGCCTTGGGCGTCGCTTTTGGGGTCCGAGAGGCCAAGGGCGGTCTTCACGCCCGCGATCAGGCTGGAGCTGTCCTCCCAGATCTCGGCATGGTCGGGATCGAAGCGGATCAGGGCGATCTTGGGGTCGTCCTTGCCATCATACCACGCGGCGATGTGGCTGTTCCACAGACGGTCGATGGTTGCCCGGTCATCGGTGATCGACACGTTGCCGTGGATGCAGGCCCAAAGGTCATGCCCCTTGGACGCGTAATGGGCGAAGGCCGCGCTGCCCGCATGGGCGTGTTCGACCATGTCGTTCGTCTTGGTGGTGAAGATCCACAGCGTCCGGTTGTCGCCATCGGTGATGACGGTCATCGGGCGGGCGTGGCCATGTTCCGCGTTGGACAGGCCCAGAAACACCGTCGCGTGGTCGTCCAAGGCTTTCCACAGTTTCTTTTCAAGTTCTGCCGGTGTCGGCATGACGCTTCCTCCATTGATTTTCAGACCAACGAAACGCCCGTGGCGAATGTTCCATGTGCGGCGTGAAGGAGATACGATGACTGACCTCACCCCCCGCGAGATCGTGAGCGAGCTGGACCGTTTCATCATCGGCCAACGCGATGCCAAACGGGCCGTGGCCGTGGCGCTGCGCAACCGCTGGCGGCGCAAGCAGCTGGGACCGGAGCTGCGCGACGAGGTCTATCCCAAGAACATCCTGATGATCGGGCCGACCGGCGTCGGCAAGACGGAGATCAGCCGCCGCTTGGCGAAACTGGCCCGCGCGCCGTTCCTGAAGGTGGAGGCGACGAAGTTCACCGAAGTCGGCTATGTCGGGCGCGACGTGGAAAGCATCGTTCGTGATCTGGTGGATGCCGCGATGATCGAGACGCGCGAATGGATGCGCGAGGATGTGAAATCCCGCGCCGCCCGCGCCGCCGAAGACCGGGTGATCGAGGCGATCGCCGGCAAGGACGCGCGTGAGCAGACGCGCGAAATGTTCCGCCAGCGCCTGAAGGCGGGCGAGTTGGACGCCCATGTCATCGAGATCGAGGTGCGCGACACCTCCAACCCGCTGGGCAACATGGACATTCCGGGCCAGCAGCCCGGCATGATGCAGTTGGGCGATATCTTCGGCAAGGCGCTTGGCGGGCGCACGACGAAGAAGAAGATGACCGTGTCCGAGAGCCACGACGTCCTGATGAACGACGAGGCCGACAAGCTGTTGGACGACGAAGCGGTCAAGGCCGCGGCCTTGGAGGCGGTGCAGCAGAACGGCATCGTCTTCATCGACGAGATCGACAAGGTCTGCGCCCGCACCGACAACCGCTCAGGCGATGTCAGCCGCGAGGGGGTGCAGCGCGATCTTCTGCCCCTGATCGAGGGGACGACCGTGTCCACCAAGCACGGGGCGGTCAAGACGGACCACATCCTGTTCATCGCCTCGGGCGCGTTTCATGTGGCCAAACCGTCCGACCTGCTGCCCGAACTTCAGGGCCGCCTGCCCATCCGGGTGGAGTTGCAGGCCCTGACCGAAGGGGATTTCGTCCGCATCCTGACCGATACCGACAATGCCCTGACCCGCCAGTATTCCGCGCTGATGGCGACCGAAGGGGTGGACGTGACGTTCACCGAGGACGGCATTGCCGCCCTGGCGCGGATCGCGGCAGAGGTGAACGGCTCGGTCGAGAATATCGGCGCGCGCCGGCTTTACACCGTGATCGAGCGGGTGTTCGAGGAGTTGTCCTTCACCGCCCCCGACAAGGGGGGAGAGGCGCTGGCGGTCGATGCCGCCTATGTCGAGGCGCATCTGGGATCGCTGGCCCGCAGCACCGACGTCTCACGCTACATGCTGTAGATCAGCGCCCCGATCCACAGACCCGCCCCGAAAACGACATGGGCGGCCAGACCCAACCCCCGTGCCACCCATGGCGCGGGGGTTTTGCTGGCGGCGATGCCGTTGCCCATGCCGGGCGACATCAGGAACCATCCGGCCCCGATGGTGACGACGCCGACGATAAGCGCCGGACCAAAGGTGGGCGCGTCCAGCCAGCCGCGGCCCCATATGAGCGGGATTGCCGCGGCATAAAGGATGCCGATCAGGTAATGCACGGCCCACCCAATGGCGGATTCCGCCGGAATGGGGTGGGCATGGTCCATGTCGCGGTGTCGGAACCGGCCATGAGCCATATGACCGAACCAGCGGCCCGCCATGTCCCATCGCGGGGCGGGCGCACCCCGCAGGCGGGCGATCAGAAGCCCCCACAGATCGAAGATCGCCGTGGCGACGGTGCCGATCACCACGCTGGCCGTCAGAAGCTCCATCGCTCACCCCCGCCGCAGATAGACATACATCGCGCCCGCACCGCCGTGTTTGGCATGGGCCTCGGCCACCTGCTGCACGACGGGGCCGAGGGGGGGCAGGCGCAGCCACATCGGCACCTGATGGCGCAGGATGCCGGTGCGCACGGGGATAGGGCCCCCGTCGTCCCGCCGCTTGCCCTTGCCGGTGATGACCAGCACCAGCCGATGGCCCCGCCGATGCGCATCCAGGATGAAATGCACCAGTTCGGGATGCGCCTCGGCCATGGTCATGCCGTGCAGGTCGATTCGCGACTCCGGCGCCAGTCGCCCGCGCGACATGCGGGTGAACTGGCGCGCGTCCATCGCAAGGGGTGCCGTGGCCAGCCGTTCGGACACGGTGGGCGCCAGATCGTGCGGGCGGGTGGCGGTGGCTTTCGCACCCACGGTAAAGGCCGCCAGCAGCGATGGGCGGGGCGGGACGGGTGCGGGATCGGCGGTCGGCAGGGGGATGCGGCGGACGGGGTGCATCGCCTGCGCCGTGCGGGCGACGGCGGCCCACAGCTCTTCCTCTTCGGGGCGCAGGGTGCGGCGGCGGCGGCTCATGATGCGGGCCGAAGAAGGGTCATGCGGCCCCGCTGCGCCATGCGGCCTGCGGCGTCGCCCAGATCGGGGCCGCCGCTGCCCATGAAGATGTCGGCGCGGGCGGGGCCGGTGATCGCGCTGCCCGTGTCCTGCGCGATGAAAAGGCGGGTCGTGCCGCCCACCTGCACCAGCACCGGCGCGCCAAGGGGGATGATGGATGGATCGACGGCCAGCGACCGGTGCGCGGTCAGCGGCAGGCCCATCGTGCCGATGGGACCCGCGTCCTCCGGCAGGTCCAGCGGCTGGAAGAAGACGAAGGACGGATTGTGGTTCATCAGCGCGATCCCCTCGGCGGGGTTGGCACGGATCCAGTCCTTCAACGCGGGGGCGGTGGCCTGTTGCACCGTCATCGCCCCGCGCCGCACCATTTCGCGGCCGATGGAGCGGTAGTCGAGCCCGTTCTTGCCCGCATAGCCCACGCGCAGGACGCGCCCGTCCGCCATCTTCAGACGGCCCGAGCCCTGAACCTGAAGAAAGAATGCCTCCGCCGCATCTTCGACCCAGGCGATTTCCAGACCGCGCCCGGCCAGCGCCGCCTCCATCTGTGCGCGGGGGATACGGGGCGGGCCTTCGGGCGGCAAGGCATAGATCGCCTGCGTGAACCGTTCGGTCCGGCGGGGCGCGGCGGCGAGTTCGGGTTCGTAATAGGCGGTGAACAGCGTGTCCGCATCCACGGGCGTGGCGGTGAAGGCGGTCTGAAAGAAGGCGCGGGCGTCCGGGGCGGTGTGGGCGGTGGCGCAGACCGCGTCCCATGTGGCGTCCATGCGGTCGCATCCCGCCGCGAATACGGCAAGGGCCGCCCGAGGATCCTCGGCGGCCCATCCGTCATAGGTGGCAAGGTCCTGCGCGGCGGCGGGGGAAAGGCCCGCCAGCAGCGCCAGGGCGCGGATCATTCCCCCGTCGCGACGAGCCGCCAGTTCGGATCGTCGGCGCCCATGGCCCGCTGGAAGGTCCAGACATCGCGCTGGCGGCGCATGTCGGTTTCGCTTCCTTCCACGATATCGCCGGCGGCATTTGTGACCACGGTGGTCATCTCGGCCTGGAAGCGGACGGTGATTTCGGCGATGCGGCTGTCGGTCAGGAAGGTCGCCTCGTTCACCGCCACCTCGCGGATGCCGATGATCTTGCTGTCCACTACCAGCCCCTGATCGCGGCGGGTGGCGATCGCCTCTTCGAAGGCGGCAAGGACATCGGGGGCGATGAAGCCCCGCACCTCCGACATGTCGCCCTTGTCGAACGCGACGAGGATCATCTCATACGCGCCGCGGGCGCCGCCCAGGAATTCCGACAGGGAAAAAGACGGCTCGGCCCGTTTCATCGCCATCAGCGCGCGGGCGCTGTCGGAGCCTTCGGGAACATGATCGGTGATGTCGCGGCTGTCCTCCTCGGCCACGGGGGCGGGGCCGCTCACAACCGCCTCCCGCTCACCCGGTTGCAGGGGGGGCTTTTCGAACCCTTCGCGCGTGCCAAGAACCGACCGCAGCTTCAGGATCAGGAACACGGCGATCGCCGCAAGGACAAGAAGCTGGATCAAAGTGGCAGAGCTCATGCAGAAACCTCGGATGGGCCGGACGGATTTGGGTTTTGACCCCGATGCCCTTATGTAGGCATCCAAACCGTCCGAGTCCACTCTTGCCCCGCCAAAGAAAGGAATGCCCGCATGTGGCTTTTTGCCCTACTGATCGCCCTTCCGATCATCGAAATCTCGTTGTTCGTCACGGTGGGGGCGGCCATCGGGCTGGGTCCGACGCTGCTTGTCATCCTTGCGACCGGGATCGGGGGCATGGCCCTGATCCGCGCCCAAGGGGGGGCTGCGCAGATGCGGCGGATGCAGGAAGACCCGATGTCGCCCCTGGCGCACAAGGCCCTTCTGGTGATGGCCGGGGTGTTCCTGATCCTGCCGGGCTTTCTGACCGACACGCTGGGGCTTTTGCTGCTGCTGCCCCCCGTGCGCAAGCTGGTGATCGCGCGCATCGCCAAGCGGATCAGGGTGGTCATGCCCGACGCGCCGCAGCGCCCCACCACGATCGATGGCGACTTCGTCGATCTGGATGCGGGCGAGGGCCCCACCCGGCCGACGCATCAGCCGCCTTCGGCATGGACCCGCCACTGATCTTGCTGCTAGAACCCTTGGCAACGTCCACGAGGAGAATTTCATGACCGACACCAACGGCGCCACTCCACCCGAACAGCCGACCCAGGCCGCAGCCCCCAAGATGCAGGCGCTGGCCCAATATGTGCGCGACATGTCGTTTGAGAACATGGTCGCCCAGAAGGGCCTTGGCGGCGCGGACGTGCAGCCCGACATTCAGGTTCAGGTCAGCCTGGATGCCCGCAAACGCGGTCAGGCCGGGCAATTCGAAGTGATCTGCAAATACAAGGTCACGTCCAAGAACCGCAACGGCGGCGATACCCTGTTTCTTCTGGAACTGGATTACGGCGGGCTGTTTCAGGTGGAAGGCGTGTCGGAGGAACAGCTTCATCCGTTCCTGCTGATCGAATGCCCGCGCCTGCTGTTTCCGTTCGTGCGCCGGATCATTTCGGACGTGACGCGCGATGGGGGGTTCCCGCCGCTGAACATCGACAATATCGACTTCGTGAAACTCTATCGTGCAGAGTTGCAGCGGCGCGCACAGGCGCAGGCGGCCGCACCGGAAACGCCCACGACCGTGTCGTAAGTCAGCCCCGGCGGCGCCAGATCGCCGCCTCGCCCATCTTGTCCACGAAGGCCGCATGGGCCGCGGCTTCGGCCTCGGTCAGGCGAGGGGGCAAGGGGGTGGCCCGGGGACGGGGCCGCCATGTCTGGTCCGCAAGGTCCGTCCTGGCGGTTTGCGCCTGCGACAGGACCAGATCGGGCTGCCGTCCGCCGATCAGTTCCAGATAGACTTCGGCCAGAATCTCGCTGTCCAGAAGCGCGCCGTGTTTCGTGCGTGATGAATTGTCGATGCCGAACCGGCGGCACAGCGCGTCCAGCGAAGCCGGAGAGCCGGGAAACCGCCGCCGTGCGATGGCCAGACTGTCCACGGCCTGCGCCATCGGCAATTCCGCCAGCCCCATGCGCGACAATTCGAAATTCAGGAACTTCATGTCGAAGCTGGCATTGTGGATGACCAGTTTCGCATCGCCCACAAACTCCACGAACTCGCGCCCGATTTTTGCGAAGACCGGTTTGTCGCGCAGGAAATCCTCGGAAATGCCATGCACCTCGAACGCCTCGGCGGGCATGTTGCGCTCGGGGTTGATGTATTGGTGATAGGTGCGGCCCGTGGGCATGTGGTTGAACAGCTCCACCCCCCCGATCTCCACGATCCGGTCGCCGGTGAAGGGGTCAAGGCCGGTGGTTTCGGTGTCGAGGACGATCTCACGCATGGGGCAGGCTCCGGTGATAGGCGATGAGGGCGTGGACCTGCGCGCGGGTGGCGTCAAGGTCCAGCGTCTCGATGATATGGGTGGCGCGGGCGCGTTTGTCCGCATCGGGCATCTGGCGCGCCATCATGGCCGCGAAATGGTCCGGCGTCATATGCGGGCGCGCCAGAACGCGGGCGCGTTGCAGGGCAGGCGGCGCGGTGACAAGCAGGGTCGCGTCGAACGCCCCCTCGGTGCCGTTTTCGAACAGAAGGGGGATGTCGAACACGGCCAGATCGCCGGGCGGGGCAAAGGCCGCACGGTCGGCGGCGACCAAAGGATGCACGATGGCTTCGATCCGGGGCAGCGCCGCAGGGTCCTGCGCGATCCGGGCGCGCAGGGCCGCGCGGTCCACGTGATCGGTCACCGCCTGCGGAAAGGCCGCCCGCATCGGCCCGACCGCCGCACCCCCCGGGGCATAGAGGCGATGGACGGCGGCATCCGCATCCCAGACCGGCACGCCCGCATCCCGGAACATCGCCGCCGTGGTGCTTTTGCCCATGCCGATGGACCCGGTGAGGCCGAGGCGGATCATCCCAAAACGAAGGCGCGGGTGGCCTCGTCCACCTCGGGCGTTTTGCCGAACCACCGTTCGAACCCCGGGGCGGCCTGATGCAAGAGCATACCAAGGCCGTCCACCGTGACGCAGCCCATGGCGGCGGCTTCGTCCAGCAGAGTGGTGCGAAGGGGGGTATAGACGATGTCCGTCACCGTGGCCGTGGGCGACAGCGCGTCCAGCGGGATGCGGAAATCCGGCTTGCCCGCCATCCCGAGCGAGGAGGTGTTCACGACGGTCGTCGCATCCTCCAGCATGTTGGCCGCCTGGATCCAGTCCTGAACCACGACGCGGGGGCCGAAATCATGGCGCAGCCCTTCGGCGCGGGCGCGGGTGCGGTTGGCGATGCGGATCTCCGGCACGCCCGCCTCAATCAGCGCAGCGACGATGGCCCGTGCGGCGCCCCCGGCGCCGATCACCGCCGCGGGGCCGGCCTTCGGCTGCCATTCGGGCGCGTTCTGGCGCAGGTTGGCGATGAACCCCGTGCCGTCGGTGTTGTCGGCATAGATGCGTCCGTCGGGCAGGAAGGTCAGCGTGTTCGCCGCCCCGATCAGGGCGGCGCGGTCGGTCACCACATCGGCGATCTTCAGCACCGCCTCCTTGTGCGGGATGGTGATGTTGACGCCGACGAATCCCGCCTTCGGCAGGTGCCGCAACACCCCGGCCAGATCGTTGCCACCGACATCCATGGGCACGTAATGCCCCTTCAGGTCATAGCGGTTCAGCCAGTATCCATGCAGGCGGGGCGACCGGCTGTGGGCGATGGGATGGCCGATGACGCCGGCCAGCGGAATGCGGTCGGTCATGTCGCGATCGCCCCCCGTTGCCCCAGCCAGGCCAGAAGCGGCAGCATCGGCAGGCCCAGAATGGTGAAATGATCGCCGCGTATCTCGGTGAACAGGCGCACGCCCTCCTCCTCCAGTTTGTAGCCGCCGACGGAATGGCGCACGCTGTCCCAGTTCCGCGCAAGGTAATCGTCCAGATAGGCATCCGACAGCGGGCGCATGGTCAGCTTCGCCTCGGCAACATGGCGCCAGACGGGGCGGGCGTTCTCATAGGCGACGATGGCCGAGATCAGCATGTGGCTGCGCCCGGCAAGGGTGGCGAGTTGATCGCGCGCTTCCTCCTTGGTTTCGGGCTTGGCGAACACGGTGCGATCCATGGCCAGAACCTGATCGCATCCCAGAACCCGCGTGTCGGGATGGCGGTCCGCAATCTTGCGGGCCTTCATCTCGGCCAGCGTGTCGGCCACGTCGCGGGGATGGGCGTCTTCGGCCTGCAGCGCAAGGCGAATGGATTTTTCATCCACCCGCGCGGGCAGGGCGTCGAACGCAATGCCGGCCTGACGCAAAAGCTGGCAGCGGGTGGCGGAGGATGTGGCAAGAATAAGGCGCATTGTGGCGGGGCGAATCTGTGGAGGAATCAGGGTCGAATCGGGAGGATCGCCTCTTGGGAAAATTTCCCGGTCTGCGAGGTGTGGGATAACCCCGCCCTCAAGTCAAGCTTCCGGGGCCTGTTATCCACCTGTGCGTGGGCGCATATCCGACCTGTGGACAAGCGGGGCACCCCCATGGCATCCATCACTTTCCCCCATTTTATTCACAGGCGATTTCTGTAAGTTTTTTTCAAGCTGGATTGGGTGAAGCCGTGAGGGATCAGGGTGACATCCCGATGATTGTCCCCAGTCTGGAAATGTCCGCAAAGGGCTGTGGAACACGCGCTGGATTCAGTTATCCCATGCCCCTACTTCATCATCATCCTTTCTTTCTCTATTCTTATTTTATTTGAAGGATGCCCGATGACCGACCTGTTGTTCGCCGCCTATCCCTGGATCAAGGCGTTTCACGTGATCGCGGTCATCGCGTGGATGGCGGGGCTGTTCTATCTGCCGCGGCTTTACGTCTATCATGCCGAGAATGACGTGCCCGAAGCGCTGTTCCAGACGATGGAGCGGCGGTTGCTGCGCGCCATCATCAACCCGGCGATGATCGCCACCTGGGTGTTCGGGCTGTGCCTGGTCTTCACGCCGGGGATCGTCGATTGGGGGCAGGTCTGGCCCTGGACCAAGGCGGCGGCGGTTCTGGGGATGACCGGCTTTCACGGGTGGCTGGCCGCGCGGCGGCGGGATTTCGAATTGGGGCGCAACCGCCTGACGGGCCGCACCTATCGCATCATGAACGAGGTGCCGACGCTGCTGATGGTGGTGATCGTGATCTCGGTCATCGTGCGGTTCTAGTTGACTCGGGGGCGGCAAGGGCATAGGAACGCGGCCAGCGGGGCCGTCCGGCCTGTCGCTCTTTCCATTCCGACGTGACCGCGGCCTGCCATTTTCGGCAATGCGCCCCAACATCGATGTATTCCCCCGTATGACCGATACCCCCGTTTCCATTGAACGCCTGAACCTGTCCGATCTGAAGGCCAAGACGCCGGCCGACCTTCTGGCCATGGCCGAGGAGTGGGAAATCGAGAACGCCCCCTCCATGCGCAAGGGCGAGATGATGTTCTCGCTTTTGAAAGAACATGCCGAGGAAGGCTGGGAAATCGGCGGCGACGGCGTGCTGGAGGTGCTGCAGGACGGATTCGGCTTCCTGCGCAGCCCCGAGGCGAACTATCTGTCCGGCCCCGACGACATCTATGTCAGCCCCGACATGATCCGCCAGTTCAGCCTGCGCACCGGCGACACGGTCGAGGGCGTCATCAAGGCGCCAAGCGAGAATGAGCGGTATTTCTGCCTGACCAAGGTGCAGAAGATCAACTTCGACACGACCGAGAATGCCCGCCACAAGGTGCATTTCGACAACCTGACCCCGCTTTATCCCGACGAGCGGCTGAAGATGGAGGTCGAGGATCCGACGGTGAAGGACCGCTCCGCCCGCATCATCGACCTGGTGTCGCCGATCGGGAAGGGGCAGCGGGCGTTGATCGTGGCACCGCCGCGAACGGGCAAGACGGTTCTGTTGCAGAACATCGCCCACAGCATCGAGACGAACCATCCCGAATGCTATCTGATCGTGCTGCTGATCGACGAACGTCCCGAAGAGGTGACGGACATGCAGCGGTCGGTGAAGGGGGAGGTCGTCTCCTCAACCTTCGACGAGCCGGCGACGCGCCACGTGGCCGTGGCCGAGATGGTGATCGAGAAGGCCAAGCGTCTTGTGGAACACAAGCGTGACGTGGTCATCCTTCTGGATTCGATCACCCGCCTGGGCCGCGCGTTCAACACCGTCGTGCCGTCCTCCGGCAAGGTTTTGACGGGAGGTGTGGACGCCAACGCGCTGCAACGCCCCAAACGCTTCTTCGGCGCCGCCCGCAACATCGAGGAGGGCGGGTCGCTGACCATCATCGCCACCGCGTTGATCGACACCGGAAGCCGCATGGACGAGGTGATCTTCGAGGAGTTCAAGGGCACCGGCAACTCCGAGATCGTGCTGGATCGCAAGGTGGCCGACAAGCGCGTCTTCCCGGCGATGGACATCCTGAAATCGGGCACGCGGAAAGAGGATCTGCTGGTCGAGAAGACGGATCTGCAGAAAACCTATGTCCTGCGCCGCATTCTGAACCCGATGGGCACCACGGACGCGATCGAATTCCTGATTTCGAAACTGAAACAGACCAAGTCGAACTCGGATTTCTTCGATTCGATGAACACCTGACGGGAGGCTGGACGGATGGATACGATCTTCGCCCTCGCCACGGCCCGGGGGCGGGCCGGGATCGCGGTCATCCGTCTGTCAGGTCCCAAGGCCTTCGCAGCCGTGCAGGCGATGAATGTCGCGCTGCCGGTTCCACGTTGGGCGGCATTGCGCCGCCTGTATGACGGGGATCTTTTTCTGGACGAGGCGGTGGTGCTTCTGTTCGAGAAGGGGGCGAGCTTCACCGGCGAAGATGTGGCCGAACTGCATATCCACGGCAGCATTGCGATCACGGCCGCCGTTCTGGATGCGCTGGCCCGTCAACCGGGCCTGCGTCTGGCCGAGGCCGGGGAATTCACCCGCCGTGCCTTGGACAACGGCCGGCTGGACCTGACGCAAGTGGAAGGGCTTGCCGATCTGATCGACGCGGAGACCGAGGCTCAGCGAAAGCAGGCGCTTCGTGTGCTCTCGGGTGCCATCGGGCAAAAGGCCGACGAATGGCGCCGCAAGCTGATCCGGGCGGCGGCCTTGGTGGAGGCCACCATTGACTTCGCGGATGAGGATGTCCCGGTCGATGTGACCCCGGAGGTCACCGACCTCATCAACCAGGTTCGGACGGAGCTGCAACAGGAGATCGACGGATCCTTCGCGGCAGAACGTATCCGGGATGGGTATGAGGTGGCGATCATAGGGGCGCCGAATTCTGGAAAATCTACTCTTTTGAATAGGTTAGCTGGCAGGGAGGCGGCAATTACGTCCGATATCGCTGGCACGACACGGGATATCATCGAGGTTCGGATGACCTTGTCCGGCCTTCCGGTGACGTTTCTGGATACGGCCGGACTGCGTGTGGCAAATGATCACGTCGAGAGAATTGGAATTGAGCGTGCGATCGAACGCGCGGGCCGCGCGGACCTGCGGGTGTTTTTGGACGATGGTCAGCCGCTTGGCCTTCAACCGTTGCCAATCGATATCGTGGTTCGGGCGAAAGCGGACGTGGATCAGTCGGACGGTGTTTCCGGTCTGACGGGGCAGGGCGTTGACCGACTGATAACCGACATCTCACGGATCTTGGCCGACGTGAGTGCCAACGTTGCCACGATCACGCATGTTCGGCACCGCACGGCGCTGACGGTGGCCTTGACCGAGCTCAACGCCTTGACGGGCGACTGGTGTTCACAAAGTCCTGAGATTGGGGCCATGACGTTACGGCAGGCGACCTTGGCGTTGGACAGCCTGATCGGACATGTTAATGTTGAAAATCTGCTTGATGAGATTTTCCTAAGTTTCTGCATTGGTAAGTAGGGTGTTTCACGTGAAACATTATGATGTGATCGTTGTGGGCGGCGGACATGCTGGCGTGGAAGCGGCGGCGGCGGCTGCTCGCATGGGCAGCAGCACTCTTCTAATTTCCATGAGTTTGGACAATTTCGGCGTCATGTCCTGCAATCCCGCCATAGGTGGCTTGGGGAAGGGGCATTTGGTACGTGAGATTGACGCCTTGGATGGGATCATGGGTGTCGCTGCGGACAAAGCAGGGATCCAGTATCGATTGCTCAATCGTCGCAAGGGCGCTGCGGTTCAGGGCCCGCGTGTTCAGGCGGATCGTCGTTTGTACAGGGCGGCCGTTCAATCCGCGTTGGAATGCACTCAGAATCTTGAGCGCTTGGCAGGGGAGGTCGCGAGCCTCTTGTTCGAAGGTGAGCGAGTCAGGGGAGTTCGGCTTGCCGATGGCTCAGATATTATCGCGCCTTCGGTTATCCTGACCGCTGGAACGTTCCTTAATGGGGTCATCCATATTGGTGATAAGCGTCAGACCGGCGGCCGCATGGGTGATCTTCCCTCGCAAAAGCTTGCCATGCAGCTTGCTCGCCTAGGCTTGGACACGGGGCGGCTTAAGACAGGTACCCCACCACGACTGAACGGAAAAACCATCGATTGGGCATCCTTGGAGCGTCAGGAAGGTGACATCGAGCCGGTGATGATGTCGTTTCTGTCCAAAGGGCCCGTGGCGCGCCAAATTGCCTGCGGGATCACCCACACGAATGAACGCACGCATGATATTGTTCGTGCCAACCTTAACCGGTCCGCAATGTACGGGGGATTCATCGAGGGGGTCGGGCCGCGGTATTGCCCGTCAATCGAAGACAAAATCGTCAGGTTCTCCGATAAATCGTCTCATCAGATATTTCTGGAACCGGAAGGTTTGGACGACGATACCGTCTATCCCAACGGAATATCCACTTCCCTTCCCGCCGAGGTTCAGGAGAAGTATGTGAGATCGATTGAGGGGCTTGAAAATGTCGAGATTCTTCAGCCCGGATACGCGATTGAATACGACTACTTCGATCCTCGGAGTTTGAAGTCAACGCTGGAGTTGAAACAGATCGCGGGCCTGTATCTCGCCGGTCAGATCAACGGCACGACCGGATACGAAGAAGCCGCAGCCCAAGGCTTGCTTGCGGGTATGAATGCGGCGTCGCAGGGGCGGGGGAACGGCTCCGTTATCTTCTCACGCGCTGAGAGTTATATCGGTGTCATGGTCGATGATCTGACAAGCGTCGGGGTAACCGAACCGTACAGAATGTTTACATCACGAGCCGAGTATCGTCTGAGCCTTCGCGCCGACAACGCAGATCAGCGTTTGACCGGGAAGGGGTGTGACTTGGGTGTTGTTCGGTCACAACGGGCATCCGCCTATCGTCAGAAGTCGGAGGCTTTGGAAAATGCGACCAAGGATTTGGCCGCAATAACATTTTCACCGCAGGCGCTGCTCAACATCGGAATTGCCGTCAGCCAAGACGGTGTTAAAAGGTCCGGCTTTGCGGTTGTTGGAATAGATGGCGTGAACACCGATGCGCTGCATAAGGATGTCCCCTCCTTTGCAGAGCTCTCTCCCGACCTGCGTCAGCAAGTCATCACGGATGCGCGCTACGCTCAATATGGGGATCGTCAGGCCGACGGCATTGCTGCGCTGGCGAAGGACATGCAAAAAGGTATCCCGAACGATATCGACTATGGTCGCATCAGTGGTCTGTCAAATGAGTTGAGGTCGAAACTGGAGCATTTTCGGCCCGAGAATATAGCCAAAGCGAAGGCGATGGAGGGAATGACCCCTTCCGCGCTTCTGCTGATCCTCAGCCATCTTCGTATCCGGGACAAGGCGGCGTGAGTGTTTCACGTGAAACATCAGGCCGAATGGCAGAATTTACGGAGCATGCCCGGAAATGGAACGCAAAGATAAATCTTTTTTCGAAATCGACAGATGATGATTTCGCCCGCCGGCATATTGAAGACTCCGTTCAGGTTTTCCACCATGCACCGGCATTCTCCCATTGGGTGGATCTGGGAACGGGGGGCGGCTTCCCAGGCGTCATCGCGGCTATATGCGCCAAAGACGACGACATGGCGGGGAAATTCACGTTTGTGGAATCAGATCTGCGCAAATCCGCTTTTCTTATCGAAATGATTCGTATTCTTGATCTAAATGCCCGTGTGATTTCGCAGCGGATTGAAGCTGTTGCGCCCTTGAATGCCGATATCGTATCCGCACGCGCGCTTGCACCTTTGGACAAGCTTTGCGCCTTCAGCGTGCGGCATCAACGTCCCGGGGGGATTTCGTTGTATCCAAAGGGCGCGAACCACGCCAAAGAAATTGAACATGCCCGACATATGTGGCACTTTGACTGCGAAATCCATCCGAGCACCACGAATGCGGATGCCGTAATCCTTGAACTCAGGAATATCTCCCGTGTCTGACGCAGCCCGTGTGATCGCCATTGCAAACCAGAAGGGCGGGGTGGGGAAGACAACGACGTCGATCAACCTTGCGGCGGCCCTTGCGGAAAGCGGTCACAAGGTTCTGTTGATAGATCTGGACCCGCAAGGCAATGCATCCACCGGGCTTGGGATCGAGGCAGAGTCCCGAACCCTGACAACGTCCGACCTCATTCTCGACCAGTTGTCGATAGATCGGGTCGCGCTTCCGTCCCGCATTGCCAACCTGTTTGTCTGCCCGGCCAATGCCGATC
This sequence comes from Falsirhodobacter halotolerans, assembly GCF_022899245.1. Lineage (NCBI taxonomy): Bacteria > Pseudomonadati > Pseudomonadota > Alphaproteobacteria > Rhodobacterales > Paracoccaceae > Falsirhodobacter > Falsirhodobacter halotolerans. The sequence goes on along the minus strand of NZ_JALJAZ010000001.1, from coordinate 2,552,696 downwards.
TGTCTTCGGCGGATATGGAGCTGATGCGAAACGAACATCGCGTCACGTTGCTGCGGAATGCCCTGCGCATTCCGCATAAGATCGATATCGACTATATCCTTATCGATTGTCCGCCATCGCTCAGCCTTCTGACGCTGAATGCGCTGGTGGCATCGGATTCGGTGCTCGTTCCCTTGCAAAGCGAATTTTTCGCACTCGAAGGTCTTTCGCAGTTCATGCTGACCGTGCGCGAAATTCGGCAGACCGCGAACCCCAACCTCCGTATCGAGGGCGTGGTTCTTACTATGTATGACAAGCGCAACAACCTTTCCCAACTTGTTGAGGACGACGCGCGGAAGACCTTGGGGAGCCTTGTGTTTTCAACCATCATTCCCCGGAATGTGCGCGTCAGCGAGGCACCTTCCTTCGCGTTGCCTGTGCTCTCGTATGACAGCGCCTCCAAGGGAAGCGAGGCCTATCGCGCCTTGGCGCGGGAGATGATTTCGCGGCATTCGAAAGTAAGGGAATCGGCATGATGGACCGCAAGATGGAACGGCGCGGGCTGGGGCGTGGGCTGTCCGCCCTCATGGCGGATATCAATGTCGATCCCGGTGATGCCGCACCGCGTCGGGCGGATACGACACTGCCGATCGAAAAGATCGTTCCGAACCCGAACCAACCCCGTCGCGCGTTCGATCCGCAATCGCTTGAAGATTTATCGGCCTCCATTCGAGCGAAAGGTGTCATCCAGCCTCTCATCGTTCGTCCGCAGCCCAACAGCGACCGGTACGAGATCGTGGCGGGCGAGCGTCGCTGGCGTGCCTCGCAGATGGCGCAGCTGCATGATCTGCCGGTCATCATCCGCGATTTCGACGATACCGAGGTCTTGGAAGTTGCGATCATCGAGAACATCCAGCGCGCCGACCTGAACCCGATCGAGGAGGCGTTGGGATTCAAGGCCCTGATGGATCGCTTCGGTCATACGCAGGAAAAACTGGCCAACGCCCTGTCAAAAAGCCGGTCCCACATCGCTAACTTATTGAGATTGTTGAATCTTCCAGCGGACGTGCAGCAGATGCTGGCGGAAGGGGTTCTGTCGGCCGGTCACGCCCGCGCGTTGATCACCTCGCCCGATGCCTCCGCTTTGGCGCGTCAGGTGGTGGACAAGGGGCTGTCGGTGCGTGAAACGGAACGGCTGGCAAAGGGCGCACCGGAGCGGGCCCCCAAGGCGCGCCCCGCCTTCGACGACAAGGATGCCGACACGCGGGCGCTTGAGGGCGACCTTTCGGCCAATCTGGGGATGACGGTGCAGATCGATCATCTGGCCGGGGGAGAGACGGGCGTGGTCTCGATCCGTTACGCCTCGCTGGAGGATCTCGATACGCTGTGCCGCATCCTGTCCTCTAATCGGGCCTAGTCCACAGAAAAACGGCCACGCAGATCAGCACCATGGTCTGCGCGGTCATCGCCCATATCGGGACCCCCACCGCGAGGGACAGGGCCAAGGCCAACGCCATCCAGATGGATGCAAACATCTTCGCCCGCCGCGACACCGCACCCCGGGCCCGCCAATCGCGAATGGGCGGGCCAAAGCGCGGGTGGGACAAAAGCCAGCGATGCCAACGATCCGAGGCCTTGGAAAAGCACAACGCGGCCAGCAGCAGGAAAGGCACGGTCGGCAAAAGCGGCAGGACAGCCCCCACCACCGCCAGACCAAGCGCCAGCCCGCCGCACAGCCCCCACAGCGCCCGTTTCACGCCGCCAAGGCCCGGATGACGCCGTTCAACACCACGCGCCCCCTGGGCGTCGCCCATAGACGCGCGGCGTCCATCTCGACCATTCCGAGATCCGCCATTTCGGCCAGCCCGCGCGGGTTCGGATGGGATGGCGACAACGCGCGCAAACGGTCCAGATCCAACCCATCGCGCAGCCGAAGGCCCATCATCAGATATTCGTCCGCCTGCTCCTGCCGCGTCACCGCCTCGCGCGGATCCTCGCCGCGGCCCGCCTCCGCCGCCGCCAGCCAGGCACCGGGCGCACGCGGGGCCACCGTGGCCCAACGGACCCCGTCCAGCGTCAGCCGTCCATGGGCCCCCGGACCGATGCCCGCGTAATCGCCGCCCTGCCAGTAAATGCGGTTGTGTCGGCTTTCGGCCCCCGGTCGGGCATGGTTCGACACCTCGTAGGCGGGCAGGCCATGCGCCTCGCAGATGTCCTGCGTCAGATCATACATATCCGCGCCCAGATCGTCGGACGGAAGGCCCTTCAGCCCGCCCCGTGCGAACCGATCGCCAAACGCCGTCCCATCCTCGATCGTCAGCTGATACATCGACAGGTGATCGACCGCCATCGTCAGTGCTTCGGTCAGTTCGGCCCGCCATGCCTCCAGCGTCTGGTCCTGACGGGCATAGATCAAATCGAAGCTGACACGCGCGAAATGGGTCCGTGCGACATCGAATGCGGCCCGCGCCTCGGCCACCGTGTGCAAGCGGCCCAGACGGCGCAGATCGGTATCGTTCAGCGCCTGCACCCCCATCGACACGCGGTTCACCCCCGCTTCGGCAAAGGCGCGGAAACGTCCTGCCTCGACCGAGCCCGGATTGGCCTCCAGCGTGATTTCGATGTCGTTGGCGTTGGGCCAAGTGGCGCGGATGCGGCTCAGGATCGCGTCCACCACCTCCGGCTCCATCAAGGACGGCGTGCCCCCGCCGAAAAAGACGGTGTTCAGCACCCGCCCGGAGGTTTCACGTCCCACACGGTCGATCTCGGCCAGATAGGCCGCCTGCCACCGTTTCTGGTCGATCCGGGTCGCCACATGGCTGTTGAAATCGCAATAGGGGCATTTCGACTGGCAGAACGGCCAGTGCAGGTAAAGCCCGAACCCGCCGTTCCGCCAGTCTTCCATCGGTCAGCCCTTGAATGCCGTGACTTCGATCTCGACCAGCATTTCGGGGCGGATCAGACCGGCGACCACCATCGTCGCGGCCGGACGGATATCGGCAAAGACCTCGCCCAAGGCGGGGATCAGATCATCGACCAGCGCCGCGTCGGTGACGGTGTATTGCACCCGCACCACGTCGGTCATTGCAAACCCGCCCTCGGCCAACGCCTTCGCGATGGTGGCAAAGCAGGCCCGCGCCTGATCCGCGACGCCCTCGGGCATGACCCCGTCGACATAGCCCGTGGTGCCAGACACAAAGCACCAGTCGCCCTTCACGACGGCGCGGGAATAGCCCATTTTCGTTTCGAACGGCGAACCGGAGGAGATGAGTTTCACGCGAAACATCCTTTGACGAGCTTGCGGAACGCATCCGCACGGTGGGAGATATCGTTCTTCTTGTCGGTCGGCATCTCACCCAATGTGGTGTCGAACCCGTCCGGTTGGAAGATGGGATCATAGCCGTGGCCCTGCGCCCCGCGCATGGGCCAGACGATCTGCCCATCCAGACGGCCCACGAACACCTCGTCATGCCCGTCGGGCCAGGCCAGCACCAGCGTCGCGTTGAACTGGGCGGTGCGGGGGAAGGGGGCGTTCGCCGCCTCCAGCTTGTCCCACGTCTTGGTCATCGCCATCGGAAAATCGCGGCCCTGCGGCGTTTCGGCCCAATCGGCGGTATAGACGCCCGGCGCGCCGTCCAGCGCGTCGATGGTGATGCCGCTGTCATCGGCCAGCGCGGGCAGGCCCGTGGCCTTGGCGGCGGCATGGGCCTTGATGCGGGCATTGCCGACAAAGGTCGTTTCCGTCTCCTCGGGTTCGGGCAGGGCGTGATCGGACAGGCTGTCCACCGCGATGCCGAACGGGGCAAGCAGGGCGCGCATCTCGGCCAGCTTGCCCGCATTGCCGGTGGCGAACAGGATGCGGTCGCCGTCGAACTTCCTCATGCAAGCGCGGCCTTCTGCGCGGCGACCAAGGCCTCGGTGCCCAGTTCGGCCAGATCCAGCAGCTCCATCATCTCGGGGCGCGAGAAGGTCGCCCCTTCGGCCGACATCTGCACCTCGATCAGGCGCTTGGCCCCGGTCAGGATGAAGTTGCCGTCGGTGCCCGCGGTCGAATCCTCGGCGTAATCCAGATCCATTACCGGCTGACCGGCATAGATGCCGCAGGAAACCGCCGCCACGTGATCGATGATCGGATCGGACACGATCACGCCCGATTTCAGCAGCTTGTTCACCGCAAGACGCAGCGCCACGAACCCGCCCGTGATCGCGGCGCAGCGGGTGCCGCCATCGGCCTGGATCACGTCGCAGTCGATGGTGATCTGACGTTCGCCCAAGGCGCTGCGGTCCACGCCGGCGCGCAGCGCGCGGCCGATCAGGCGCTGGATTTCCTGCGTGCGGCCCGATTGCTTGCCCGCCGCCGCCTCGCGCCGCATCCGCGTGTTGGTCGCGCGGGGCAACATGCCGTATTCCGCCGTGACCCATCCCAGACCCGTATTGCGCAGGAAGGCAGGCGGCTTTTCCTCGATCGAGGCGGTGCAGAGGACATGCGTGTCGCCCATGCGGATCATCACCGACCCTTCGGCATGTTTGGTCACGCCGGTCTCGATGACCACATCGCGCATCTGGTTCAGGGAACGGCCGGAGGGACGCATGGGAAAGCTCCTTATTCTGCTGGCCGTCAGATACCGCCCCCGCCCCCCATGATGCAAGCCGGATTGACGTTTCGGGTCCGTGCCCCCTAATTGAAAGGATGGCCGATACCCGACAATTGCTGACCGAAATGAACGACCGCTCGCGCGAGGTGTTCCGCCGCGTGGTCGAAGGTTATCTCGACAGTGGCGAGCCGGTGGGGTCGCGCACCCTGACGCGGGTGATGAACGAAAAGATCAGCGCGGCCACCGTGCGCAACGTTATGCAGGATCTGGAGCATCTTGGCCTTCTGGACAGCCCGCATGTGTCCGCGGGGCGCGTGCCCACGCAGCTGGGCCTGCGCATGTTCGTGGACGGCATCCTGCAGGTGGGCCAGATCGCGCCCGAGGATCGGGAACGCATCGACGCCACCGGCAGCGATGCCGATGTGGCGACCCTGCTGGACCGCGTGGGCAAGACCCTGTCCGGCATCACCCGCGGGGCCAGCCTGGTCCTGACGCCCAAGCATGAGGCGCCGATCCGCCATATCGAATTCGTCAGCCTTGGCGCAGATCGCGCGCTGGTGGTTCTGGTCTTCGCCGATGGTCAGGTGGAAAACCGCGTCTTCGCCCCGCCGCCGGGCCAGACGGCGTCGTCGATGCGCGAGGCGGCGAATTTCCTGAACGCCCTGGCCGGGGGCCGGACCCTGACCGAACTGCGCCAGACCATCGTGCAGGACATGGCCCGCCGCCGGCAGGAGATCGACGGTCTGGCGCAGGCGCTGGTCGATGCGGGCCTGGCCGTCTGGGAAAATCCGGGCAAGCAATCCGAACGTCTTCTGGTCAGCGGCCAGGCCAACCTGCTGGAGGCGGACGCCCGCGACGTGGACCGCATCCGCTCGCTGTTCGAGGATCTTGAACGCAAACGCGACATCGCGGAATACCTGCATCTGACCGAAACCGGCGACGGGGTGCGCATTTTTATCGGCTCGGAGAATACCCTTTTCTCACTTTCGGGTTCCTCTCTGGTGGTCTCTCCCTATATGAACGCCGATCGTAAGATCATTGGTGCGGTGGGGGTCATCGGGCCGACGCGGCTCAATTATGGACGCATCGTGCCGATCGTGGATTACACCGCCCATCTGGTCGGACGCCTCGTATCGGAACGCGGCAAAGGATGAGAGAATGACGGACGACAACAAGACTGACGACATGCTGGACACCGACATGATGGACGGCGCGGACGACGAACTGGAGGCCCTGCGCGCCGAACGCGACGACATGCGCGACCGCTGGATGCGCGCGCTGGCCGATGCGGAAAACGCCCGCAAGCGCGCCGACCGCGACCGGCGCGAGGCCGAGAATTACGGCGGCACCCGTCTGGCCCGCGACCTGCTGCCCGTCCACGACAACCTGCGCCGCGCGCTGGAGGCTGCGACCGACGAACAACGCGCCGCCGCCTCCGGCCTGCTGGAGGGTGTGGAACTGACCATGCGCGAATTGCTGAACGTCATGGACAAGCATGGCGTGAAGGCCATCGCCCCCCAGATCGGCGACACCTTCGACCCGCAGAACCACGAGGCGATGTTCGAAGCCCCCGTGCCCGGCACCAAGGCGGGCCAGATCATTCAGGTGATGACCGAAGGCTTCATGATCCACGACCGCCTGCTGCGTCCGGCGCAGGTGGGCGTGTCCTCGACCCCGGCCTCCTGATCCCGCCCGGTCCCTGCACGGTGCGGGATGGGGCTGGAAACTCCCGCCAGTATGGATCATCCTGCCGTCCTGCGGCGGGATGACGGCCGCGCCCCGAAGACGCCAAAGGTGACGCATGAGCCTTGAGACCCTCGTATCCGATTACGGCACGTTCGGACTGTTCGCCGGATCGGGGTTCGAGGGGGAGACCGTGGCCATGCTGGGCGGGGTGCTGGCCCATCGCGGTCTGCTGGATGTCTGGGCCGCCATTCTGGCCGTGGCGGCAGGCTCCTTCCTGACGGATCAGATCTTCTTTCTGGCCGGGCGGAAATTCCGCAACAGCCCACGGGTGCGCAGGCTTCAGGCCGGACCGGCCGGGGCGCGGGTTTTGCGCGCGTTCCATCGGCGCCGCGATCTCTTCGTCTTCGGGTTCCGTTTTGCCTATGGGCTCAGGATGGCCAGCGCCGTCACGATCGGCACCACCGCGTATCCCTGGGGGCGATTTGCCCTGCTGAACGCCGCAGCCGCCCTGTCATGGGCGGCGACCTTCGTGGCCTTGGGCTATCTGTGCGGACAGGCGATCGAGACGCTGTTCGGCCATCTGCGCGCCCATATCCATTATCCGCTGGCGATCGTGGCCGTCGGCCTGTGCAGCCTGGCGCTTTTGTGGGTCATGAAGCGGCGTCGGACGGGCGGCTGATACCGCCCCCCTCACCTTACCATGCCCCGCAATTCATAGATCAGCTTCAACGCCTCCATGGGCGACATCTCGTCGGGCTGCACGCCGCGCAGGCGGTCTTCCACCTCGGACGCCGCCGCGGCCACGGGGGGCGGGGTGCGGAACAGGGGCAGGTCGTCGATCAGCGCGGTCTTGCGCCGCCCCTCGCGGTCGCCGGATTCCAACGCCTCAAGGATCACCTTCGCCCGTTCGATCACCGGCGCGGGCAGCCCTGCGATCCGCGCCACCTGCACGCCATAGGACCGGTCCGCCGCGCCGCGCACCACCTCGTGCAGGAAGACCACGTCGCCCTTCCATTCGCGCACGGTGACGGTCGCGTTCTCCACCCCGTCCAGTTTGGCCGCCAGCGCCGTCATCTCGTGGTAATGGGTGGCGAACAGCGCGCGGCAGCGGCTGGTGTCATGCAGGTGTTCCAGCGTGGCCCAGGCGATGGACAGCCCGTCATAGGTGGCGGTCCCGCGCCCGATCTCGTCCAGGATCACCAGCGCCCGATCGTCGGCCTGGTTCAGGATCGCCGCCGTTTCCACCATCTCCACCATGAAGGTGGAGCGGCCCCGCGCCAGATCGTCCGCCGCGCCCACGCGGCTGAAGAGCTGGCTGACCAGCCCGATATGGGCCGAGGCGGCAGGCACGAAACTGCCCGCCTGCGCCAGAAGCGCCATCAGCGCGTTCTGCCGCAGAAAGGTCGATTTCCCGGCCATGTTCGGCCCGGTCAGCAGCCAGATTGCGGGCGTCGCCTCCACCGTCAGGGCGCAGTCGTTGGCCACGAACGCCTCCCCCTTGCGGCGCAGGGCGCGTTCCACGACCGGATGGCGCCCCCCTTCGATGGCAAAGGCGCGGCTGGCATCGACCTTGGGTTTCGTCCAGTCCTCGGCCACCGCCAGATCGGCAAGGCTCGCGGCCACATCCAGCACCGCCAAGGCGCGGGCCGCGGTGCCGATCGCCGCCGCATGGCGCAGGATGTCGGCCTGCAGTGCTGCGAAATGACGCTTCTCCAGCTCCAGCGCGTGATTGCCGGCGTTGAGGATGCGCGTCTCGATCTCCGACAGTTCGACGGTGGTGAAACGGATTTGGTTCGCCGTGGTCTGGCGATGGATGAACCCCGCGCCGCGCAACGTCGCGTCATGCAGCGCCGTCACCTCGATGAAATATCCCAGCACGTTGTTGTGCTTGATCTTCAGGCTCTGGACCCCCGTTTGCGCGATGTAATCGGCCTGCATCCGGGCGATGACGCCGCGCCCTTCGTCGCGCAAGGCGCGGGTCTCGTCCAGTTCGGTGTCATAGCCTTCGCAGATGAATCCGCCATCCCGGGCCAGAAGCGGCGGTTCGGCAATCAGGGCGCGGTCCAGAAGGTCCACCAGATCGCCATGACCGTTCAGCGCCGCCATCGCTTCGGCCAGATGCGGCGGCGCGTCCGGCAGGGTCAGCCGCCGCGCCTGATCCAGCCCCGCGCGGATGGCGGCCATGTCGCGCGGGCCGGCGCGGTCCATGGCGATGCGCTGCAACGCGCGGTCCATGTCGGGCACCCGCCGCAGCGCGTCGCGCAGCCCGTCCCGCGCGCGGGGGGTGTCCACCAGCCAGCGCACCCCCTCCTGCCGCGCATGAATCACCGCCAGATCGCAGGAGGGGGCCGACAGTCGCCGTTCCAGAAGCCGCGCACCTGGGGCCGTCACCGTCCGGTCCATCGCGGACAGAAGCGAGCCGTCGCGCCCCCCCGACAGGGCCTGCGAAATCTCGAGGTTGCGCCGCGTCGCCGCATCGATCTGAAGCGCCGCGCCCGGAACCTCCCGCACCGGCGGACGCAGCAGCGGCAGCCGCCCGCGCTGCGTCAGGTCCAGATAATCGATAAGCGCCCCAAGCGCCGCCATCTCCGCCCGCCCGAAGCCGCCGAACGCATCCAGCGACCGCACGTCCCACAACTCCCGCAGCCGCTTCTCGGCCGAGGCGCTGTCGAAACTGCCCCGCGACAGGGGGGTCACGGCGGCGGGAATGTCGGTCAAAAGGGCCGCCATCTCCACCTCGCGCGTCTCGCTCACCAAAATCTCGCGCGGGGACAGGCGCGCCAGTTCGGGCAGAAGGCGGGGCAGGGGGCAGGGCATCACCCGCACCTCACCCGTCGAAATGTCGGTCCAGGCGAGCGCCCCTTCATCCCGCATCTGCGCATGGGCGACGAGGTAATTGTGCCGCCGCGCCTCCAGCAGCGCATCCTCGGTCAGGGTGCCGGGGGTGACCAGCCGCACCACCTCGCGCCGCACAACGGATTTCGACCCGCGCTTCTTGGCCTCGGCCGGATCCTCCATCTGTTCGGCGATGGCCACCCGGAACCCCTTGCGGATCAGCCCCAGAAGATAGCTTTCGGCGGCGTGATGCGGCACGCCGCACATGGCGATATCCTCGCCCAGATGCTTGCCGCGCTTGGTCAGCGCGATGTCCAGCGCCTCGGCCGCCAGAACCGCATCGTCGAAGAACAATTCATAGAAGTCGCCCATGCGATAGAACAGCAGCGCCGCCGGATGGTCGGCCTTGATCGTCAGATACTGGGCCATCATGGGCGTCGGTTCGGTCATCGCATTCCCCTTCGTTCGGCCTGTCTTACGACGCGCGGGCGGTTGCCGCAACGCGTGCAGGGGGATATGCAGAAGGGCGAAAAGGGGAAGCCGCCATGTCCAAGACCAAGATCACACCCGAAGAGGCGCTGGCCTATCACCTCGACCCCATGCCGGGCAAATACGAGGTCGTGGCCTCCACCCCGATGGCGACGCAGCGCGATCTGAGCCTTGCCTATTCCCCCGGCGTCGCGGTGCCGGTGCAGGCCATCGCCGACAATCCCGAAACGGCCTATGACTATACCGTCAAGGGCAACATGGTGGCTGTGGTGTCGAACGGCACGGCGATCCTCGGCATGGGGAACCTCGGGGCGCTGGCGTCGAAACCGGTGATGGAGGGCAAGGCGGTGCTGTTCAAGCGGTTCGCCGACGTGAACGCCATCGACATCGAACTGGACACCGAGGACCCGGACGAGATCATCAAGGCCGTCAGCCTGATGGGCCCGACCTTCGGCGGCATCAACCTTGAAGACATCAAGGCCCCGGAATGCTTCATCATCGAAAGCCGGCTGAAAGAGATCATGGACATTCCCGTGTTCCATGACGACCAGCACGGCACGGCGGTGATCTGTGCTGCGGGTCTGATCAACGCGCTGTCCATCTCCGGCAAAAAGATCGAGGATGTGCGCATCGTGCTGAACGGCGCGGGCGCGGCGGGCATCGCCTGTCTGGAACTGTTGAAATCCATGGGCGCGCGGCACGACAACTGCATCATGTGCGACACCAAGGGCGTGATCTTCGCCGGCCGGACCGAAGGCATGAACCAGTGGAAATCGGCCCATGCCGCCAACACCCCCCTGCGCACGCTGGCCGAAGCGATGGACGGGGCGGATGTGTTCCTGGGCGTGTCGGCCAAGGGCGCGGTGACGCAGGACATGGTGCGGTCCATGGCACCCAATCCCGTCATCTTCGCCATGGCCAACCCCGACCCGGAGATCACCCCCGAGGAGGCGCACGCCGTGCGCGAGGACGCCATCGTCGCCACCGGGCGTTCGGATTACCCGAACCAGGTGAACAACGTCCTCGGCTTCCCCTATCTGTTCCGCGGCGCGCTGGACATCCACGCCCGCGCCATCAACGACGAGATGAAGATCGCCTGCGCCGAGGCGCTTGCGAAACTGGCGCGCGAGGATGTGCCCGACGAGGTGGCCGCCGCCTATGGCCGCGACCTGACCTTTGGGCGCGATTACATCATCCCGACACCCTTCGACCCGCGCCTGATCCACGTGGTGCCGCCCGCCGTGGCGAAGGCGGGGATGGACACGGGCGTCGCCCGCCGCCCGATCGAGGATCTGGCCGCCTATGAACTTTCGCTGAAATCGCGGATGGACCCGACGGCGTCCATCCTGCAGGGCGTCCATGCGCGGGCGAAAAAGGCGCAGGCCCGCATGATCTTCGCCGAAGGGGACGAACCGCGCGTGCTGCGCGCCGCCGTCGCCTATCAGCGCGCGGGCCTTGGCAAGGCGCTGGTCGTGGGGCGCGAGGCCGACGTGGCCGAAAAGCTGACCACCGCCGGTCTGGCCGACGCGATACCCGAGCTGGAGGTGGTGAACGCCGCGAACTCGCCGCATCTGGAGGCCTACAAGTCCTTCCTGTCCAATCGCCTGCAACGCGACGGGTTCGATAGCCACGACATCCGCCGTCTGGTGGGGCGCGACCGGCACGTCTTTTCCGCGCTGATGCTGGCGCAGGGGCATGGCGACGGCCTGATCACGGGCGTCACACGCAAATCGGCGCATGTCCTGTCGGCGATCAACCACGTGTTCGACGCGCGCCCCGGTCAGGGGGCGGCGGGGGTCACGGCGCTTTTGCACAAGGGCAAGATCCTGCTGATCGCCGACACGCTGGTCCATGAATGGCCCGAACCCGAGGATCTGGCGACCATCGCCGAACGTGCCGCCGGTGTGGCCCGCGATCTGGGGCTGGTTCCGCGCGTGGCGTTCGTGTCCTTCTCCACCTTCGGGTCGCCCAAATCGGAACGCTCGGCCAAGCTGGCGCTGGCCCCAAAGGTTCTGGACGCCCGCGGTGTCGATTTCGAATACGAAGGGGAAATGGCCGTCGACGTGGCGCTGAATCCCCGCCAGATGGCGCAGTATCCGTTCTGCCGCCTGACGGGGCCGGCCAACATCCTTGTCGTGCCCGCCCGGCATTCGGCGTCGATCTCGGTCAAGCTGATGCAGGAAATGGCCGGGGCGACGGTCATCGGCCCGATCCTGACGGGCGTGGAAAAGCCGATCCAGATCTGTTCGACCACGTCTTCGGTGAACGACATCCTGAACATGGCCGTCATGGCCGCTTGCAAGATCGGGTGATCCCCAAACAAAAAGGCGCCCCTCGGGGCGCCTTTCTTATTTCACCCGCGCGTTCCGCGTGGCCAGCAGCTTCAGCCGCAGGGCGTTCAGACGGATGAACCCGGCCGCGTCCTTCTGGTCATAGGCGCCCGCATCTTCCTCGAAGGTCACATGCGCCTCGGAATAGAGGGAGTGGTCCGACCAACGGCCCACGGTCGTCGCCAACCCCTTGTAGAGCTTTAGGCGCACCGTTCCCGACACATGCTCCTGGCTCTTGTCGATCAGCGCCTGCAGCATCTCCCGCTCGGGCGAGAACCAGAACCCGTTATAGATCAGCTCGGCATAGCGGGGCATGATCGAATCCTTCAGATGGCCCGCGCCGGAATCCAGCGTGATCTGCTCGATCCCGCGATGGGCTTCCAGAAGGACGGTGCCGCCGGGGGTTTCATAGATGCCGCGCGACTTCATGCCGACGAAACGGTTCTCAACGAAATCCAGACGTCCGATGCCGTGCTTGCCGCCCAACTCGTTCAGTTTGGTCAGGATCGTGGCGGGCGACATCGCCTCGCCGTTGATCGCCACGGCGTCGCCTTTCTCGAAGGTGATCTCGATGAATTCGGGCGTGTCCGGTGCCTCCTCGGGCGACACGGTGCGCTGATAGACGTATTCGGGCGCGGCCTCGGCGGGGTTTTCCAGCGCCTTGCCCTCGGAACTGGTGTGCAGCAGGTTCGCGTCCACGCTGAACGGCGCCTCGCCGCGCTTGTCCTTGGCGATCGGGATCTGGTTCGCCTCGGCAAACTCGATCAGCTTGGTGCGGCTGGTCAGATCCCAAAGACGCCACGGCGCGATGACCTTGATGTCGGGGTTCAGGGCATAGGCGGAGAGTTCGAACCGCACCTGATCGTTGCCCTTGCCGGTCGCCCCATGCGCCACGGCGTCCGCGCCGCATTCGCGCGCAATCTCCACCAGACGTTTGGAAATCAGCGGGCGGGCAATGGACGTGCCCAGCAGATACAGCCCTTCATAAAGCGCGTTGGCGCGGAACATCGGGAAGACGAAGTCGCGCACGAACTCCTCGCGCACATCCTCGATATGGATGTTCTCGGGCTTGATCCCCAAGAGTTCGGCCTTCTTGCGGGCAGGCTCCAACTCCTCGCCCTGACCCAGATCGGCGGTGAAGGTCACGACCTCGCACCCGTATTCGGTCTGCAACCATTTCAGGATGATCGAGGTATCCAGACCGCCCGAATAGGCGAGGACGACTTTCTTCGGTGCGGACATGGTGGGTTCCCCGTTGCAAGGCCTTTGCTTGGCGATTACCGATTTTGCCCCCCTGCTGCAAGTATCGCTTGCCGAAACGCGGGCCGCCCCACAAAGATCACGCGTTCATCACGATATCGAGAGCCATGAAAAGTTACCGCCTTTTCCGTCATTCGCTGCGTCAGGTCACCGGCAATTTCTCCGCAGCCGTCCGGCTGTCCATTCCATATGTCATCTTTGCCGTTCTGGGTCAGCTGATAGTGACCGCCCATATCGACAATGGTTCGGAAGGTGGAAGATATTTGCAAAACATCGTTTCCATGTCAGCCCTGATCTTCGGTCTGGCACTTGCCGTGAACTGGCATCGCCATATTCTGCTGGAGGAACCTGCGGTCGCAACCCAATGGATGGGGCGCAGGGTCTGGGCCTACTTTCTACGAAGCACCCAGATGTTCCTTGTGATGTTGCTTTTGGCGGCACCGCTCCTCATCTGGTCGTATTTTGCCATCTATGCATGGGATAACTATGATCCCGAAGAACTGTCGGTCTGGGATTACCTTTACCTTCCCGCCGCCGCGGTGATGGGTTTGTTTCTGCTGGTGTGTTGGACGCGTCTGTCCGTCATGCTTCCAGCGGCGGCCTTGGGGCGGGGGATCGGCGTTCGGGAGGTGTGGCGGCACACAGGGCGGGCGTCCTGGGCCATTCTGGGCCTCTGGTTGCTCAGCGCGGTGTTCTTTTTCCTGATCCTGATGGCGGTCGGGATGGTGATCGGCCTCACCCCGTCCCACTATGTGGGTGTTACATTTTTTCTGTCCCTGGCCCTCGACTGGTTCCTGACCATCTTCGGCATCAGCGTCCTGACCACCCTCTACGGCCATTACATCGAAGGCCGCCCGCTTGTGTGACGCCACGACCCCCGATAGAACACCTGCATCATGACCGATTTCGTTCCCGCCGCCCGCACCGCCACCCGCGCCCTGCGCGAGCTGTTTCCCGAAACGCCGCTGCAGCGGAACGACTATCTGTCGCTCCGCTATGGCGCGGAGATCTGGTTGAAACGCGAGGATCTGACCCCGGTGCGCAGCTTCAAGCTGCGGGGCGCCTTCAACGCGATGCGCAAGATCCGCGAACGCGACCCCTCGGTCACCCGCTTCGTCTGCGCCAGCGCGGGCAACCACGCGCAGGGCATGGCGTTCTCCTGCCGTCATTTCGGCGTGCGGGGCACGATCTTCATGCCGATCACCACCCCCCAGCAGAAGATCGCCAAGACCAAGGCCTTCGGCGGCGAATGGGTGGAGGTCGTGCTGACCGGCGATTATTTCGACCGGACGCTGGCGGCGGCAAAGGCGTGGTGCGCGGCCGAGGGCGCGTATTTTCTGGCGCCTTTCGACGATGCCGACGTGATGGAGGGGCAGGCGACGGTCGGGGTGGAAATCCTTGATCAGCTGGGCCATGCGCCCGATATGGTCGTCCTGTCGGTGGGCGGGGGCGGTCTGTCCTCCGGCGTGTCGCGCTATCTGCGCGATGTCAGCCCGACGACCGAGTTTCGTTTTGTCGAACCGCTGGGCGGGGCCAGCCTGAAGGCCGCGCTGCAGGCGGGCCATCCGGTGCAACTGGACGAGGTGGACAGCTTCGTCGATGGCGCGGCGGTCGCCCGTCTGGGCGAAAAGCCCTTTGCCGATCTGGCTTGGGTCGATCCGGCGCATGTCATCCTTGCGCCCGAAGACCGGATCTGCGTCACCATGATCGACATGCTGAACGTCGAAGGCGTGGTTCTGGAACCGGCGGGGGCCATGCCCATCAACGCGCTGGACGACATTGCCGAGGAGATCCGCGGCAAAACGGTCGTCTGCGTCGTTTCGGGCGGGAATTTCGATTTCGAACGCCTGCCCGAAGTAAAGGAGCGCGCCCAGCGGTTCCAGGGTCGCAAGAAATACTTCATCCTGCGCCTGCCCCAACGCCCCGGCGCGTTGCGCGACTTCCTGTCCATCCTGGGCCCGGACGACGATGTGGCGCGGTTCGAATACCTGAAGAAATCGGCGCGGAACTTCGGGTCCATCCTCATCGGTCTGGAAACCACCGATCCGGCCAACTTCACCCGCCTGTTTGCCGAAATGGAGGCGCAGGGCTTCGCCTATCGCGACATCACGCAGGATGCGACACTGGCCGAATACCTGATCTGAGCCATATGCGGGCGGGACCTAAAGCCCCGCCAGCGCGCAGACGATCGTCCACTCCTCCTCGGTCACCGGCTGGACCGACATGCGCGAGTTCTTCACCAGCACCATGTCCGTCAGGCGCGGATCGGCCTTCACCGCCTCAAGCGTGACGGGCACGGGCACGGGGCAGACGGCCTTGATCGTCACGCAGTCCCATTTCGGGTCCTCCGCCGTGCTGTCGGGGGCGCTTTCGGCGATGACCTCGACGATGCCCACCACTTCCTTGCCGATGTTGGAGTGATAGAAGAACCCGCGATCGCCCACCTTCATCGCCCGCATGTTGTTGCGCGCCTGGTAGTTGCGGACGCCGGTCCACTCCTCGCCCTCCTCACCCTTTGCGACCTGCTGGTCCCAGCTCCACGCATCGGGTTCGGATTTGAACAGCCAATATGCCATCAGCCGATCGCCCGCTTCCATTCGGTAATCTCCACCGAGGCGAACAGCCCTGCCACGGCATAGGGGTCGCCCGCCGCCCAGTCCTTCGCCGCCGCAAGGTCCGCCACGTCCAGCACGATCAGCGATCCCGACATCTCCCCCGCCGCGTTCAGGAAGGGGCCGGCCAGCGTCACGACGCCCGTGCGGGCGACATAGTCCAGATGGGCGGCGCGTGTCTCCATGCGCAGGGGCAGGGCGTTCGGTTTGTCCTTGCAGATGACGGCAACAAGCATCGGGCGTTCCTTTCGGGTCAGGCTTTGGCCCCCTTGCGGCCTGCGCCGACAAGGGGGGTGGCGGTGGTGTCCAGCGGCCAGCGGGGGCGGGCGGCAAGGTCCATGCCGTCGCGCCCCCCGCTGCGGAAGCGTTCGATCCCGGCCCAGGCGATCATCGCCGCGTTGTCGGTGCACAGGGCCAGCGGCGGCAGCACGCAGGCCACGCCCGCCCGTGCCGCCACATCCAGAAGGCGGGCGCGGATCCGCGTGTTCGCCGCCACCCCGCCCGCAATCGCCAGAACGGGTGTGTCCGGTGCGTCGGCCAGATAGATCTCCAGCGCGCGGCGGGTCTTTTCCGCCAGCACGTCGGCCACGGCCGCCTGGAACGCCGCGCACAGGTCGGCGCGGTCCTGCAGATACAGCCCGCCTTGCGCCGCCACCAATTTGTCGCGTTCGCGCAGAAGCGCGGTCTTCAGGCCGGAAAAGCTCATGTCGCAGCCGGGGCGGTCCAGCAGCGGGCGGGGCAGGGGAAAGCGCGTCGGATCGCCCTGTTCCGCCGCGCGCGCCACTTCCGGCCCGCCGGGCTGCGGCAGGCCCAGAAGCTTGGCCGTCTTGTCGAACGCCTCGCCCGGGGCATCGTCGATGGAGCCGCCAAGGCGCGTGAACTCTTCCGCCCCGCGCACGATGACGAATTGGCAATGCCCGCCCGAAATCAACAGCATCAGATAGTGCAACGCGACCCCGTCGGTCAGGCGCGGGGTCAGCGCGTGGCCCGCCAGATGGTTCACGCCCACCAAGGGCAGCCCGGTCGCCGCCGCCAGCCCCTTGGCGCACATCACCCCCGACAGCACGCCGCCGATCAGCCCCGGCCCCGCCGTCACGGCGATGGCGTCCAGATCGGCCAGCCGCAGCCCCGCCTGATCGAGCGCGCGTTCCACGCACAGATCCAACCGCTCGGCATGGGCGCGGGCGGCGATTTCCGGCACGACGCCGCCGAAATCGGCGTGAAGCGCCACCTGCCCCTCGACCACCGAGGACAGGATGGTGCCGTCGCCCCGCACAACGGCGGCGGCGGTGTCGTCGCAGCTGCTCTCGATGCCCAGAAAGATCAGGTCGTCCGTCATGCCCGCCCGTTGCGCAAAGGTGTGACCCGGGTGTAACCTGCCCGCCATGCCCCGGCAATCCCGCGCCCCCATCCTTCTGATCCGGCCCGAACCGCAGAACGCGGCCTTTGCGGCGCGCCTGGCGGCGCCGGTGGTGCGCGCGCCCCTGTTCGACATGCGTCGCCTGACGCCCGACCTGCCCCCGGCGGCGGCGGTCGTCTTCACGTCCGCCAATGCCATCGTCCCGCCCGCCGTGGCCCCCCGCGCCTGGTGCGTGGGCGACCGGACGGCGGATGCGGCGCGGCGGGCGGGATACGACGCCATCTCGGCCCAAGGCGATGCGGAGGCGTTGGTGGCGGCGATCCTTGCGTCGAACGAACGGGGGCCGCTGCTGCACCTGCGCGGGCGGGACAGTCGGGGCGACGTGGCCCGCCGCCTGACGGATGCGGGCGTCCCGACCGTCGAACGGGTGATCTACGACATGCAGCCCCGGCCCCTTTCACCCGAAGGGCAGGCCCTTCTGGATGGCGCGGCGCCGGTGATCGTGCCCCTGTTCTCGCCCGCCGCCGCGGGCCGGTTCGCGGCGGTGGCGGCGGGGGCCCGCGCGCCGTTGTGCCTGCCCTGCCTCAGCCCCGCCGTCGCAAGGGCGGCCCCGCCGGGCCTTGTGCGGGTCTGCCCCCGCCCGGACGCCGCCGCCATGCTGGAGGCAATCCTTGCGATGCGGGCACTTGAGACATCGGGGCGGTAGGGCTAGTTTCCTTACCATCCCGGCCCTTTCCAAGGCCCGACCCCTGCGAGACAAGCGAAAGGCATGGCATGGCAAACGAGGATACGCGCCCCGAGACGTCCGATCCGTCCAAGGCGTCCGACCCCAAGGACAAGGTGCCTGCGGCGGCCGCAGGGGGCGATGCCAAGGCCGGTGCGCCCCCCGACCTGACCTCGGACCCGGTGGCGGACGCGCCCTCGACCACGCCCGCCCCTGCGGCGTCCGATGACCCGATGGGCCAGGACGCGCCGGGGCCCAAGCCCTCCGTGCCGCCCACGCTGACCCATTCCGCCGAACCCCATGCCGAGGCGCATGAACGCCCCCCCGTCTTTCTGCCCCTGATGCTGGGCGGGATCGTGGCGGCGGTGATCGGCTTCGGTCTTGCGCGCTACATCCCCGGCGGCTGGCCCATTCAGGACACATCCGCCCTGCGGACCGAGATCCAGCGTCAGGCGCAGGAGATCACCTCGCTGCGCGACAGGGTCGACGCGCTGACCATGCCCGACCTCGCCCCGCTGGAGGAACGTCTGACCGCGCTGGAAGGCGGGCAGGGCCGCATCGACGATCTGCAGGCCCAGATCGAGGAGTTGCGCAACCGCGCCCCCACCGCCAGCGCCGAAATCCCGCCCGACCTTCAGGCCGCGATCGACGACACGCAGCGCCAGTTGGCCGACGCCCGGTCCGAGGCCGAACGCCTGCGCAACGAGGCCGAAAGCGCGGGCCGCGCGAATATCGTCGCGGCCGCCTTGTCGCGCATCGCGGGTGCGGTGGACGGCGGTATGCCCTTCGGGTCGGCCGTCAGCGACCTGCGCAACGCCGGGAAGGACGTGCCCTCCGCCCTGTCGGATGTCGCAAATTCGGGGGTGCCGACGCTGGCGGCGCTTGAGGACTCGTTCCCCGACGCGGCGCGCGCGGCGATCGACGCCTCGCTTAAGGCGGACGGGGGCGCGGGCTGGGCCGACCGGGCGGGCGCGTTCCTGCGCGCGCAGACCGGCGCGCGGTCCCTGACCCCGCGCGAAGGCAACGCCCCCGACGCCATCCTGTCGCGCGCCGAGGCCGCCTTGCGGTCCGGCGATCTGCAAGGGGCCCTGCGCGAGATCGGGACCCTGCCGCTGGAAGGCCAGTCGGCCATGTCCGACTGGCGGGCCAAGGCCGAACAGCGCATCGCCGCGCAGGACGCGCTGAGCGGTCTCGCCTCCTCCGGGGGGGCGAACTGAATGATCTGGTCGCTTATCAAGATCCTTGTTTTCATCGGCGTGATCGCGGGCCTCAGCCTGTCGGCCAGCTGGATGCTGGACAATGGCGGCGGCCTGCGGCTGACCGTGTCGGATTGGGAATTCACGCTGGGCCCGGTGCAGGTGCTGATCGCGGCCTTCGTGCTGATCGTCCTGTTGTGGGTGCTGTTGAAGCTGGCGGGCCTTCTGGTCGCGGTGCTGCGGTTCCTGAACGGGGATGAGACGGCCTTGACCCGCCATTTCCAGCGCAACCGTGACAGAAAGGGGCGCGAGGCGGTGTCGGACGCCTATCTCGCGCTCGCCTCGGGCGAACCGAAGCTGGCGCTGACCCGCGCGGAAAAGGCCCGCAAGCTGCTGGACCGGTCCGACATGACGACCCTTCTGGTGGCGCAGGCGGCCGAGGCGGCGGGCGAGCGCGACAAGGCGGAGGAGGCGTGGAAAGCGCTTCTGGCGCAAGACCGCACGCGGTTCGTCGGCATTCGCGGCCTGATGCGTCAGCGGCTGGAGCAGGGCGACACCGTCACCGCGCTGAAGCTGGCCGAAAAGGCCTTCGCGCTGAAACCCAAGCACCCCGAAACGCAGGACGTCCTGCTGAAGCTGCAGGCCGAAACCGCCGATTGGCAGGGGGCGCGGCAAACGCTGGAGGCCAAGCGCAAGCAGGGGACCCTGCCCAAGGCGGTGTTCCAGCGGCGCGACGCGATCCTGGCCTTGCAGCAGGCGCGGACCGTGATCGAGGACGACGCCTCGATCGAGGCGCGCGAGGCGGCGATCGAGGCCAACAAACTGTCGCCCGACCTCATTCCCGCCGCCGTCATGGCCGCCCGCAGCTATATCGCCCAGGGCAACACCCGCCACGCCGCCCGCATCCTGCGCAAGGCGTGGGAGGTGCAGCCCCATCCCGATCTGGCCGCCGCCTTTGCCGAGATCGCCCCGGACGAGACGCCCCGCCAGCGCCTGCAACGCTTCGGGCCGCTGACCGACGTGCGCGCCGACACGCCCGAGGCGATGATGCTGAAGGCCGAACTGGCCATCGCCGCCGAGGAATTCCCCGAGGCGCGCCGCGCCATCGGTCGCCTGCCCTTCGACCATCCCACCGTCCGTTCGCTGACCATCATGGCCGCGATCGAACGTGGCGAAGGGGCGGAGGATGCCGTGGTGCGCGGCTGGTTGACCCGCGCCCTGACCGCGCCGCGCGGGCCGCAATGGTGCTGCGACAAATGCCAGACGGTCCATGCCCAATGGACGCCGATCTGCGATCAGTGCGGCGGGTTCGACACCCTGTCCTGGCGCGAACCGGCGGACACCGCGGGCCCGTCGGCCACGGGGACCGAACTGCTGCCCCTGATCGTCGGCGGGCCGGAGCCGCGGGTCGTGAACCCCGATCCCGCCGCGGTGGACGATCCTGGGACGCACAAACCCGCAATCTGACCCGCCGGGGGCGCCACCGCCCCCGCAAAAAGCGTCTTGTGCCGCGCCCGCTGTCATAGTAGGTGCTGCACCCAGAAGAAGGCCGCTGTAGCTCAGCTGGTAGAGCACGTCATTCGTAATGATGGGGTCGGGGGTTCGAGTCCCTTCAGCGGCACCACTCTTCTGTCCGGCGACATCGCAGGCTCGCCAAACCCTCCCAGCTTTCCACCCGATGCGCGATCTTTCGCGCAGGGAATGGCAAAGGCGCTGCGGGCTTCCCATGTGATGCGCAGTCCTTGATCCACGGGTGCCCGATGCCGTCCCTGCCGTTTTCCGACATGGCCGCCCTGCGCTTCGGCCACGGGTTGTCCCCCCGCCACGCGGCGCCTGCGGATGCGGCGGCGATGCTGTTGGCGTTGGACGGCCCCGATGCGATGCGGGACCGTTGGCCCATGATCGCCGAAGGGCAGGGCGCGGACCTGCGGGAACGGTTCATCAAGACCCGTCAGGCTCGCCGCACCGGAGGTGAGGCGGCCCGCCGCGCCCATCTTGCCGTGCGCAACGAGGTGAACGCCCTGACCCAACGCAGCGTCGTCGCGCGATTCGGCCGCATTCTGGACGCGCCCGACACGTTCCGCGAACGGCTGCATCAATTCTGGGCGGATCATTTCACCACATCGGGCGCGGATCCCAGCCATCGCGCCACGCAGTTGGAGCATGTGGATCTGGCCATTCGCCCACATATCACCGGGCGGTTCGCCGATCTGCTTCTGGCGGCGGACACGCATCGGATGATGCTGATGTATCTGGACCAGAGCGCCTCGCGCGGGCCGAACTCGCCCCAGGCCAAACGGCGGGGCGGCGGGGTGAACGAAAATCTGGCGCGCGAGGCGATCGAGTTGCATACGCTGGGCGTCGGGGCGGCCTATACCCAGGACGACGTGCGGCAACTGGCCCTGCTGCTGACGGGGATGGGCGACGACAAGACCGCCACCGTATTCCGCCGCGACTGGGCCGAACCGGGGGCGGAGACGGTTTTGGGCCGCACCTATGGCGGGCCGGGCCGGATCGAACCGCCCATCCGGCAGGTCTTCGTCGATCTGGCTCGCCACCCCGACACGGCGCGGCATCTGGCCCGCAAGCTGGCCGTGCATTTCGTGGCCGACACCCCCGAGGACGATCTGGTGGAGGCGATGGCCGCCGCCTATGCCGCCCATGACACCGCGCTGATGCCGGTTTACGAGGTGCTGCTGACCCATCCCGCCGCGCAGGGGCCGGTGGGTGCCAAGGCACGCCAGCCCTTCGATTGGCTGGCCACGGCCATGCGCGGTCTGGGGGTGGACGGGGCGACGCTGGCTGCGCTGCGCCCCCGCGATCTGCAACGCCATCTCATCCTGCCGATGACCCGCATGGGCCAACGCTGGCAGGTGCCCCCCGGCCCCGACGGCTGGCCCGAAGGGATGGCGGACTGGCTGACGCCGCCCGGTCTGGCCGAACGGATCGGCTGGGCCATGTCCACCCCCGCGCATCTGGTGGACCCGCTGCCCGACCCCCGCGCGCTGGTGGAAGCCGTCGTGCCCGAGGCCGAGCGGGCGGTGCTGGCCCGTCTTGTGCCGCGCGCGGAGCAGCGCAGCGACGGTGTGGCGCTCGTCCTCGCCTCGCCCGGTTTCAACACGCGATAGGAGAGGATCATGCTGAATCGTCGTCTGTTCCTGCAAGGCTCGGCGCTGCTTGGATGCTCGGCCGCGGCGCATCCGTTTCTGAGCACGGTCGCCCTGGCCGAGGCGCCGGGCGACAACCGGCTGGTCGTCATCATCCTGCGCGGGGCGATGGACGGGTTGGACGTGGTCCAGCCTTACGGCGACGCGGCCTTGCGCGCGTTGCGCCCGACCCTGTCCGTGGGGCCGGAGGGCGGGGCCTTCGATCTGGACGGCTTTTACGCCATGCACCCGGCCCTGGCCCCCCTGCGCCCGTTATGGGCGGCGGGAGAGTTGGGATTCGTGCAGGCCGTCTCCACCCCCTATCGCGACAAGCGCAGCCATTTCGACGGGCAGGACCTGTTGGAGGCGGGCACCGGCATGGATGTGCCCGCCCATCTGCGGCGCGACGGCTGGCTGAACCGTCTGTTGCAGGCGGTGCCGGGGGTGCGGTCGCAGACCGCCTATTCCGTGGGGGCGGAGGCGATGCCGGTGCTGGCGGGGGGCGCGCCCTTCTCCAGCTGGGCGCCCGAAACGAAGCTGGTGCTGGACGGGCAGGCGCAGCGTCTGTTCGACGAATTGTATCACGACGACCCCCGTTTCGCCGTCCCCGCCGCCGAGGCGCTGGCCATCAGCCGCACCATGCCCGATCAGGCCGAGGGGGAGGGCCTGACGGCCATTGCCCGTTTCGCCGCCGCGCGCCTGCGGGAAGAGACGCGCATCGCCACCTTTTCCATCAACGGCTGGGACACGCATCGCGGTCAGAAGGGCGGCCTGACGCGCGGTCTTGGGCAGGTGTCGGACGTCGTCTTGACGTTGAAGGCGGGGCTGGGCCCGGACTGGGCGCGCACGACGGTGCTGGCGATGACCGAATTCGGGCGCATGGCGGCGGAAAACGGCGGCGGCGGCACCGATCACGGCACAGGGGGCGCGATGATCCTGGCGGGCGGCGCGGTGCGCGGCGGGCAGGTGTTCGGCCAATGGCCGGGCCTGGGCGACGGCGATCTTTATGCCGGCCGTGACCTGATGCCCACGGCGGATGTCCGCGCCTATGCCGGGTGGGCGATGCGCGGGCTGTTTGGGTTGGACCGCGCGGCGGTGGAGGGGGCGATCTTCCCCGGACTGGATCTGGGGGCCGATCCGCGCATCCTGGCGTGATCCTGCGCCGGAGGGTTGCGAATTCGCCGCGATTCGTTAGAGATTTTGCCGATCCTGCCTCTGATGGAACCATAAGTCCCCATGTCCGACATCGCCGACGCCACCGCCATCCCCGCCTCGCGCTACGACACGGGGGATGGGACGGACGCCTACTACCGGGCCGAGGCGGAGAAGGTCATCGCCATCTATCTGCGCCGGTTTCCGGGATACCGCGTGCGGCTGGTCCTGACCCGGGGAGATGATGCGGTGGGCAAGCCCGCCAAGATCGTGGCGGGTCATCACACGCTGGAACCCGACCACATTCGCGCCGAATGTCTGGGCGTGATCGAGGTGGGCCCGACCGACGCGCCCGCCCCCCGTGTCACGGCCCATGTCACGATCCCGCGGCCGCCCAACCCCGGCGAACTGGCGGGAGGCGAGGCGCCGTGGCTGCCCCGTTCCCGCGTGCTGCGCACCTTGGTGGACCGCGCGCCCATGGCCTATGAACGCCTGCGCTATGCCCGCGAGCGGATGGTGCAGGCGCGGGGCGCGCGCCATCCGTGGCGCAGCCTGCCGTTCGGGGGGCTGTCGCCCATCTTTCCCCATGCGGCGGAACCGGCGGCGGACCGTGCGCCCGCCATTCTGATCGGGATGCACTGGCTGGAAACCGGCGGAGCGGAGAAGCTGGCGCTGGACTGTGTTGCCTGGGCGCGGCAGATGGGGTTGCGCGTCTTCGTCGTGTGCGACGTGCCCGCCCTGCAACGACTGGCCCCCAAACTGGCCGAGGGGGTGGAGTTCATCCGGTTGGATCGTTACCTGCCCGCCGCCGAATGGCCGATCTTCGTCGAGGCGCTGGTGCGGGAGGAGAACATCCGCATCGTCCATATCCATCATTGTTCGGCGCTCTATGCCTGTGCGGCGCAGTTGCGGGCGATGACGCCCTGGGTGCGCATCATCGATTCCACGCATGTGGTGGAATATGCCGATGGCGGATATGTGCGGATGGCCGGGGTCTGGTCGAACTATATCCACGCGCATCACGTGATCAGCCGCCAGCTGCGCGACACGCTGACGTCGCGGTTTGCCGCGACCGGGCGGGTGCATCTGGGGCGCATGTTGCCCGCCGGGGCCGAGGCCCTGCCCCCCGCCCGCCTGCAGGGCAAGGCCAAGACGATGTCCATCGCCTTTGTCGGGCGGCTTTATTACCAGAAGCGTCCGTTGACGGTGGTGCTGACGATGAAGGCGCTGGCCGATTGGGCAAAGGGCGCCGGGGTCGATCTGACCTTTGATTTCGTGGGCGAGGGGCCGTTCGCCCCCGCCGTGATCCAGATGCTGGGCCGTCTGGGCCTGCGCGACCGGGTGCGGATGCATCCCGCCGGCACCGATGTGCCCGCCCTTCTGGCGCGCACCGATATCCTGCTTCTGCCCTCGTCCAACGAAGGGCTTGCGCTGGTCTGTTACGAGGCGGTGGAGAAGGGGGCGATCCCGATTTCCACCGATGTGGGCGCGCAGGGGGAACTGATCCCACCTGCGCTTCTGGTGCCCCGCGATCCGGCCAAGGCGCGCCGTGCCACCGTGGCCGCCGTTCGGCGGTTGTGGGGCGATGACGCCTTCCGCATGGCGCAGGTGGCGGCGCTGCACGCCAACTATGCCGCCATCGCCGCCGATCCGCGGGCCGAAGACGTGATCAAGGCCCTTTATGCCGACGCGCTGGAGGGCACGGCATGAGAGGAACCGCCACCGCCGCCGTCATCGTCACTTTCAACCGGTCGGCCAAGCTGGTGCGCGTGATCGAGGCGTTGCAGGCCCAGACCGTGCGGCCCGATTTCATTCTGGTGATCGACAACGCCTCCACCGACGACACGGCCGAGGTGATGGGCCGCATGACCGACCCCACCCTTCGCCACATCCGCCTGCCGGAAAACATCGGCGGCGCGGGCGGGTTTCATGAAGGGATGCGGCTGGCCTATGAACAGGGGGCCGATTATCTCTGGATCAGCGATGACGACGCCTATCCCGAACCGGACGCGTTGAAAAAGCTGCTGGACGCGATCACGGGGTTCGAGGCGCGGTATCAGTGGCGTCCGTCATTCGCCTGTTCCAATGTAAAATGGATCGACGGATCGCATTGCGAGATGAACACCCCCGGCACGGTCTGGGACTGGCCGCGCTTTTACACGCCCGAAACGCCGTGGACGCTGGTCCGGTCCTGTTCCTTCGTGTCGGCGCTGGTGCCGCGCTGGGCGGTGACGGCGCATGGCCTGCCGATCCGGGACTACTTCATCTGGTATGACGATGCCGAATACACGCAGCGCATCGCCCGATCCTATCCCGGCATCTTCGTGCCCGACAGTCTGGTGGTGCATGACACGCCGGACAATGCGGGCGTGAACTATGGCCTGATCACCGACAAGAACGTGTGGAAATTCCGCTATGGCGCGCGGAACGAGACATCGTTTCGCAAGCGCGAACAGGGATGGCCGGGCGTGGCGCAGTTCGTCTGGCAAATCTATCGCCAGATGCGGGGCGGTCAGGTGGCAAAGCCCCTGCAACGCCAGATCTGGAAGGCGGTGTGGACCGGCCTGCGCTTTCGGCCCCCGATCCAGATGGCCGAGCTACAAAAGGAAGTCGTCCGCCCCGAGTGAGCCCACGTGGTTCAGCAGGATCTGCATGTCGGCCACCCCGTCGCCGTTCAGGTCCACAACCACCATCCGGTGATTGCCCGCGCCGGTGTGGCGCACCTCCGCCCCGCCATGGCCGGAGAATTCGTTTGTGCCGATGAAGGACATGCTGGCCCCGGCCTTCAGGATGCCGCTCAGATCGATCTTGTCCATGCCGCGGTGAAAATCGGTGATCGTGTCGCGCCCCTGACCCACGGGGCTTTCGCCCCGCGCGCGAAAGACGAAGACATCCGCCCCGCCGCCGCCCGTCAGCGTGTCCGACCCCAATCCGCCATACAGGATGTCCCGGCCGTTGCCCCCGCTCAGGACATCGTGGCCCTTGCCGCCATCCAGCGTATCGTTGCCCGGGCCGCCCAGCAGCGTATCGGCCCCCTTGCCCCCGACCAGCAGATCGTGACCGCCCCCCCCGACCAGACGGTCGCGCCCGTCGCCCCCCAGAAGCGCGTCGTTTCCGGGGCCGCCCAGAAGGGTGTCATGGCCGCCGTTGCCTTCCAGCGTGTCATTGCCGCTGCCCCCCACCAGCTTGTCATTGCCGCCGCCCCCGCGCAGCAGATCGTCGCCGTGCCCCCCTTGCAGCAGGTCGTTGCCGCTGCCCCCGAACAGGGTGTCGTTGCCCGGCCCCCCGCGCAGCGTGTCCGCACCCGCGCCGCCGTCAAGAACGTCGTTGCCCAGATCTCCGATCAGCAGATCGTCGCCATCGCCCCCGTTCAGCAGGTCGTTGCCGGATCCCCCGTCCAGCGTGTCGTTGCCGCTGCCTCCGATCAACGTGTCGTCCCCCGTCCCGCCGATCAGAAGGTCGCGGTCGTCCCCCCCCTCCAGCAGATCGTTGCCGTCGCCCCCGATCAGGGTGTCGTTGCCCGCATCGCCGCGCAGCGTGTCGTTGCCGTTTCCCCCGACAAGGCTGTCATGGCCGTCGCCCCCGATCAGCAGATCGTCGCCGTCGCCCCCGTCCAGGCGGTCATTTCCGGTGCCGCCAAGAAGCGTATCGTTGCCGCTTCCTCCGATCAGGGTGTCGTTGCCGGATCCCCCGTCCAGCAGGTCGTCACCTTCGCCCCCGTCCAGATGGTCATTGCCGCCGTTGCCATAAAGGGAATCGTTTCCCCGCCCCCCGGACAGGGTGTCGTTGCCCGACATGCCGATGATCCGGTCGTTGCCGTGGCCCCCCGTGACGGGGCGCAAGGGCGGGGGGGGCACCTCCACCGAGGGGGGGCGTTCGGGCAGGACGGGGGGAATGCGGGTGCCGTCCACCAGATCCTCCAGCGTCAGGCGTGCGGGATCGATGGGCTTGCCGTTGGACGAGATGACGTGCAGCACCTCCTTGCCGTATTCCACGCGAAACCCGTTGGCGGTCTTGACGATGACCAGTTGGGACAGATCGCGGATCAACCCCCAGGAGGAGATGTCGATCCGGTCCACCCCCAGCTGGAAATCGGTGATCGTGTCGGCCCGCCCGTCGGCGCGCAGCACGAAGACATCCGCCCCCGCGCCCCCGGTCAGCCGGTCCACCCCCGCCCCGTCCACGATGACGTCGCCCTTGGCGGTGCCGGACACGGACCCGCCGCCCGCCGGGGCGCTGCGCACCACGCCGTCGGGCAGGGCGGCGCGCATATGCGTGACCCCGTTCTCGCTGCCCGAGGAGATGAAGATGTCGAGCATCCCGCCCGACACCCGCGCGACGATGGAGGCGACGTTGTCCAGCCCCATGGATTGTGTGTCGACCAGCGTGCCGACGGACAAGAGCCGCCCGTCCGGCAGCAGGCGGAACAGGGTGATCCCGTCATCCGCGCCCCCCACCAGAACCCAGACATTGCCGCCCCCGCTCACCACCTCCAGCGCGGTGGCGCCGGCGAAACGGGTGTTCAGATCGTCCAGCACATGATCGGTCGGGGTCATGGTGCCGCCCGCCCCCACGCGCACGACGCTGAGCGATCCGGACCCGGCGGCGCTGACGATCAGGAAAGTGGTGCCGTTCAGGGTCACCGCCTCCACCCCCGTGGGGTCGGAGATCCACAACCCCTTGTCCGGGCCGATGCTGTGCTTGGCCGACAGGGTGCCGTTGGGGTTCACCGCCCAGGCCGACAGGCCGGTTTCCCGCCCCGTGCCCAGCGTGAAGAGATAGGTCTGTCCCCCCACCTTGCCCACGGCGGTGTCGGTCACGTCGAAGGCGTTGACATGCTCCGTATCGCGCCAGGTGCGGGCCTGCTGCAACGTGCCGTCGGCATTGAAGATCAGGGTGCCCAGACCCCGATCCTCGGCCAGGCCGCCATAGACGGCGGTGCGCCCATCGGCCAGGGTGACCGTCGAGGCGTGAACCAGATCGCCCCCCTTCAACCCGTCCGGCGTGCCCAGGGATATGGCCGTGTCCAGCGATCCGTCGGGCTTGATCTTGCGCAGATACATCCCCCCGGTGCCACCGCCGCCGTAAAGCAGCGCGCTGCCGCCGTTCATGCCGATGAAGGCAAGGCTGGTGTCCACCCCCGCGCCCCCGGCGGTGCGCAATTGCGGGATGGCGCTGCCCATCGCGCTCAGGCCCTTGCCGTCCACCGCCCAGGTGGCCAGCGTGCCGCCGTAATGCGTGGCGCCGTAAAGGACGGTCTTGCCCCCGACGTCCAGAAGGCGGAGATCGTCGAACAGCCCCGCACCATTGCCGCTTTTTGCGTGTCCCACCAGCGTCCACATGCCACACACTCACCCGTCGAAACCCGTAGGATCAGGATATGGGCCGGTCGGCGCATTGGAGCGTCGGCGGTGGGGCATGTTCGTGACCTATGCCTCAAATCGCGCGGGTTCTGGAAAGGTTCTGGAAAGGTGCGCCGGGGACGAAGGCTGGAAACCTGTCACATTCCCGCGGTAAGGTGGCGAACCAACCCTTGCCGAGGACGCGCCCCATGCCCACCATCCTGACCCGCCGCACGCTGCTATTGTCGGGGGCCGCCGGGGCCGTGACCCTGCTGCATCCGTTCACCGCGCGGGCCGGGGCGGGGCAGGCGCATCTGCGCATCCTGGCGACGACCGACCTGCATTGCCACGTTCAGCCCTATGACTATTTCGCGGATCGTCCGATCGACACGGCGGGTCTGGCCCGCACGGCCACGATCCTGACCGGATTGCGGGCCGAGGCCGCCAATTCCATCACCGTGGACAACGGCGATTACCTGCAGGGCAATCCGATGGGCGACTGGGCCGCGCAGGACGGGATGGCGCGCGGCGTGCATCCCGTGATCGCGGGGATGAACGCGGTCGGCTATGACGCGGGCACGCTGGGCAATCACGAATTCAATTATGGCGTGCCGTTTCTGGAACGGGTGAATGCGGGGGCGGATTTTCCGATCGTCTGCGCCAATGTGGCGCGCACATTGGGCGACACGCCGCTGGAGGACGATCTTCTGGCCCGCCCCTATGTCATTCTGGAGCGTGAGATCACCGATGGCGCGGGCAGGACGTCGCCGTTGCGCATCGGCATCGTCGGGTTCGTCCCGCCGCAGGTCATGCAATGGGACCGCGCCCATCTGGAAGGACACTATGCGGCGCGCGACATCCTTGAGGCCGCAGAGGCATGGATTCCCGAAATGCGCGCGGCGGGGGCGGAGGTCGTGGTGGCGCTGTGCCATTCCGGCATCGACATGGCCGACCGGACGCCGATGATGGAAAACGCCGCCCTCCACCTGGCGCAGGTGGAGGGGGTGGACGCGCTGGTTCTGGGCCATGCGCATGGCACGTGGCCGTCCGACGAGTATTCCGGTGCGGGTCTGGACCGGCGCAACGGCCAGATTCACGGGGTGCCGGCGGTCATGGCGGGATTCTGGGGCTCGCATCTGGGGATGATCGACCTGCTGCTGGCGCGGGAGGGCGACCGTTGGACCGTGGCGCAGGGGGAGACCGCGCTTTATGCCATCTCGGCCCGGGCCGAGGATCGGTCCGTCAAGCCGCTGGTCGAAGATTTCGCCCCCGCCATCGCCGCCACGGCGGACGCGCATACGGCGACGCTGGCCTATGTCCGGGCCGAGGTGGGGCAGTCGGACGCCCCCCTGCACAGCTATTTCGCGCAGGTGGCCGACGATCCGTCGGTGCAGATCGTCGGTCTGGCGCAAAGCTGGTATGTCGCGCAGCAATTGCAGGGGACCGAACACGCGGATCTGCCGTTGCTGTCCGCCGCGGCCCCCTTCAAGGCGGGCGGGCGCGGGGGCCCCGACTATTACACCGACGTGCCGGCGGGTCCGGTGGCGATCAAGAACGTGGCCGATCTTTATCTTTATCCCAACACGCTGTGCGCCGTGCGCATCACCGGGGCGCAGCTGGCCGACTGGCTGGAACGCTCGGCCGGGGCGTTCAACCGGATCGAGGCCGGGGGGACGGATCAGCCGCTGCTGAACCCCGATTTCCGGTCGTATAATTTCGACGTGATCGACGGCGTGACCTATCGCATCGACGTGACGCAGCCGTCGCGCTTCGACGCCGACGGGGCGCTGGCGGATGAAGGCGCGCACCGCATCGTCGATCTGGCCTGGAACGGGCAGCCCGTCGCGCCGGATCAGGAATTCGTGGTGGCCACCAACAACTACCGCGCCTCGGGCGGGGGAAGTTTCGCGGGCGCGGATGGCAGCACCACGATCTTCGCGGCCCCCGACACCAACCGCGACATCGTCGTGCGGTATATCCGGGATCAGGGAACGATCCGGCCCGCGGCGGACGGCAACTGGTCCTTTGCCCCGGCGGCGGGCGCGACCGTCCTGTTCGACACCGGCCCCGGGGCCGCCACCTATCTGGACGAGGTGCGCGCCCGGGGTCTGGCGCTGGAGGAGGCGGGCCGGACCGAGGATGGCTTTGTCACCTATCGCCTGACGCTGTGACGGCGGACGGGTTCATCGCCCATCTGGCGGCCCATCCCACGGCCAGCGCGGCGTTGGCGGCGTGGTGTCGGGGGCGTCTGGCGGGCGACACGCTTGTGGCGCGGGTGATCTTCGACGTGCCCTGCGGCGCGGCGGACGTGCCGTTGACCGGCATGCTGCACCATCGCCGCGTGGCGTTGGCCTGGGGCACGACCTGCGTGTCCGAGGCGGAGAACTGGTATCGCCCCGCCAGCCTGCCCCCCGATCTGGCGGCGGCTCTGGCGGGGGACCGGCCTTTCGGCACGCTGATCGCCCCCCTGCACCCCCAACGCCGCGTGACGCGGATGGAACCGGGGCAGGGCGACGTGTTCCTGCATGTGGAGGCGATCCTGTCCCTGCCCGGTCAGGGCGACATCGCCTTTGTGCGGGAACGGTATCGCCGCGATCTTCTGGGGCCCGGCTGATCCGGCCCTATCTGTGTTCAAACAACCGGAACCCCGTGACATGAGCCTTTTCGACCGTCCCCCGACCCGTTACGCCATCTACTATGTTCCGCCCCCCGGTCCCTTCGCCCGATGGGGCGCGGAATGGCTGGGCTGGGATGCCGAGGCGGGGTGCCGCCTGTCCCATCCCCTGTCCACCGACGCGCTGGTGGCCCCGGCGCGGAAATACGGGTTTCACGCCACGCTGAAGGCGCCGTTCCGGCTGGTGGGCCCGCCCGAGGATCTGGAGGCGGCGGTGAACGATCTGGCCCACCGTCTGTCGCCTGTTTTCCCCGGTGCGCTTGGGCTGGCGCGGCTGGGGACGTTTCTCGCGCTGGTGCCGCAGGGGGACACCCGCGCGCTGAACGATCTGGCGGGGCAGGTGGTGGCCTTCCTCGATCCGTTCCGCGCCCCCCTGACCGAAGCCGAGATCGCGCACCGCAAGCCCGAACGCCTGACCCCGAAGCAACGGCTGCTTCTGGACCGCTGGGGCTATCCCAAGGTCATGGAGGAGTTCCGTTTCCACATGACCCTGACCGGCCCCTGCGATCTTGCCCCCGAGGCGCTGGCCCCGCATCTGGAGCCTGTGTTGCCGGACCCCTTCACCGTGGACAGCCTGTGTCTGATGGGCGAGGGGGAGGACGGGATGTTCCGGCTGATAAGGCGCTATCCCCTGTCACGCTCCCCCTGAAGGCGGCGCAGGGTTTCGGGATCGGGGCCGTCGAAGAAGGCGGCCAGAACCTCACCGAAAGACGGCTCGCCCGCCGCTTGGAACAAGGTGGCGCAGGATCGCAGCTTCAGTGCGTCGATGCCGCCCAGGATCGTCTCGGCCCGCCGGTCCCGATGCTGCATCAGCGCCGCCGCCATCTGCGCCAGACGGTCCCCCAGAACCGGATCGGCCCGATAGGCCCGCGCCTCGGCCAGCCCGTCAAGGCCGTAGCGTTCGGCCATGGCCGAATGCCCCAGACCGCGCAGTTGCGGCAGCACGAACCACATCCAGTGCGTCCGCTTGGCACCGGCGCGGATCTCCTCCAGCGGGGCGGGCCAGATCGCGTCCTGCGCCGTTCGGAACCGGGTCAGATCCGTCATGAAACCTCCGTCATGGGCGATTATGCCGAGATTTGACGAGCGCCCACGCCCGACCCATGTTGTGCGGGGTATCCAGCAAAGGCAACCCCGACCCATGAACGAGATCCTGACCCCCGGACGCAACGCATGGCGGGTCGAAGAGGCCGACAACGTCGCCGTCATCATCGATGCCGAGGATTACTTTCACGCCGCCCGCGACGCGATGATGCGCGCGCGCCATTCGATCATGATGGTCGGCTGGGATTTCGACGCCCGCATCCGGTTCGATTCGCCGGGACATTCGGATGACGGCCCCGACCGTCTGGGCGATTTCGTCCTGTGGCTGGTGGATCGGACGCCCGGGCTGGAAATCCGCCTGCTGCAGTGGAATTCGGGCATGATGAAGAACTGGTTCCGCGGCACCAACGCCTGGTATCTGGCGCGGTGGAAGATGCACAAGCGCATCACCGCACGGATGGACGGGATGCATCCGCCCGCCGGATCCCATCACCAGAAACTGCTGATCGTGGACGATTCGCTGGCCTTTTGCGGCGGGATCGACATGACCGTGAAACGCTGGGACACCCGCGCCCATGCGGATGACGAACCGGGCCGCGTCTCACCCTCGGGGCGCAAGCTGGAACCTTGGCACGATTGCGCGGCGCTGGTGGACGGTCCCGCCGCCAAGGCCCTGGCCGAGGTGGGCCGCCGCCGCTGGCAACGCGCCACGGGCGAAACCTTGGAAGCCGCGACCACGCCCGCGCTGGACTGGCCGGACAGGGTGCGCCCGCTGGCCCGCCATGCGCGTGTCGCCGTCAGCCGCAGCCGCCCCGAAATGACCGACCAGACCCCCGTGCGCGAAATCGAGGCGCTTTATCTTGACCTGATCGCGCAGGCCAAGCGGGTGATCTATGCCGAAAGCCAGTATTTCGCCTCGCGCCGGATCGCGGTGGCCCTGTCGAGGCGGCTGGAGGAGCCGGACGGGCCGGAGGTGGTGATCCTGAATCCCCACACCGCCGACGGCTGGCTGGAGCCTTTGGCGATGGACACGGCGCGCGCGCGGCTGATCCAGTCGTTGCGCCAGCATGATCCCCATGGGCGGCTGGCCGTCTATCACCCCGTGACGGCGGCGGAAAAGCCGATCTATGTCCATGCCAAGCTGATGATCGTGGATGATCGGTTTCTGCGGATCGGGTCGTCGAATTTCAACAACCGCTCCATGCGGCTGGATTCGGAATGCGACGTGGCGCTGGACGCCGCGCAGGATGCCAGCGGCGACATGAGGCGGGCGCTGATGGCGCTGCGCGATGATCTTCTGGCCGAACATCTGGGATGCGATGCGGCCCGGGTGACGGCGGAAATCGCGCGGCACGGATCGGTCATCGCCGCGATCGAGGCGCTGCGGGGGCCGGGGCGGTCGCTCGTCCCCTATGAGGTGCCCGACCTGAACGCGGTGGAGGAATGGCTGGCCGACAACGAGATACTGGACCCTGACGGCCCCGAGGAGATGTTCGAGGCGCCCGGCAAACGGGGACTGTTCCGGGGTCGCCTGCGCTCTCCCGCCGGGGACTGAACGCGGCGGGGAACGGGGCGTGCCCGCAGGCGTTGCCCCCCGGAACAGGGGGCGCGCGCATGACGCAGAAACGGATCGTGATATTGGGCGGCGGATTCGGGGGGCTGGCGGTGGCGGCCGGTCTTGGGGATGCGGAGGCGCAGGTCACGGTGATCGACCAGCGCAACCACAACCTGTTCCAGCCGCTTCTGTATCAGGTGGCGACCGCCGCCCTGTCGCCCGCCGACATCGCCGAACCGATCCGCAAGACGCTGGGGCGGTTTCGCAACATCCGCGTCATGCTGGCCGCCGTGGCCGGGGTCGACACCGCCGCGCAGGTGGTGACGACCGAAAGCGGGGATGCGGTGCCCTATGACACGCTGATCGTGGCCACGGGATCGGTGTACAACTATTTCGGAAACGACCATTGGCGCACCCATGCGCCCGGCCTGAAATCCCTGTCCGAGGCGCGGGTGATCCGCCAGCGGCTGCTTTTGGCGCTGGAGCGGGCGGAACTGGCCAAGGATGCCGAGGCGCGGCGCGGGCTCTTGACCGCCGTGGTGATCGGCGGCGGTCCCACGGGGGTGGAGATGGCGGGGGCCATCGCCGAACTGGGCCGCGACGTGCTGGCGCGGGACTTTCGCGATCTGGGGCCGGAGGGCTTCCATGTCGTTCTGGTGGAGGCGGGGGACCGGGTGCTGTCGGCCTTTCCCGAGCGACTGTCGGATTACACGCTGAAGGCGTTGACGGCGCGGGGCGTGCATGTGTGGACCGGGCGGTCGGTCAAGGATGTGCGGCCCGATGGCGTCCTGATCGACGAGGAGTTCGTGCCCGCCGGGGTTGTCGTCTGGGGGGCGGGGGTCCGCGCCTCGCCCGCCGCCGACTGGCTGGGCGTGCCGGCGGGCAAGGGGGGCAAGATCGCGGTCGATGGCCGTCTGCGGGTCATCGGGCTGGAGAATGTCCACGCGCTGGGCGATGTCGCGCATCTGGAGGATGCGTCGGGGGCGCCCTTGCCCGCCTTGGCGCAGGTGGCCAAGCAGCAGGGCGACTGGCTGGGAAAGCACTTGCGGCGCGAAATGACCGGGGGCCCGGCCCTGCCCGATTTCACGTTCCACAACCGCGGCAACACCGCCGTGATCGGCCGGAACGACGCGGTGTTCGATTTCGGGCGGTGGCAGATGCGCGGCTGGTTCGCCTGGGTCCTGTGGGCGCTGGTCCACGTCTGGTTGCTGGTGAATTTCGAAAAGCGGATCCTGGTCAGCATCCAATGGGTCTGGCGATATCTGACCCGGCAGTCGGGGGCGCGGATCATCGACGAACGCGCGCCAGAGCGGGCCGACGCCTCCCGCCCCGACATGCCCTGATCAGGAGGCGTGCAGTCGCTCCAGCACCAGCCAGGTCATCATGCCGAAGGGGGGCAGGCGGTCCCGCTCCACCTCGCGCAGATGCGGATCGCCCAGCACGCGCGATATGGGGAAATCGGATTGCCACCCCAACTGATCCTCCAGCGGGGCGATGATCCGCTCCAGTTTCCGCATCGGGCCTTTGGTGGCCGAAAAGTGGTTGACGATGACGATGCGCCCGCCGGGGCGGCAGACGCGGGCCATTTCGGCCACTACACGCTCCGGCTCGGGCACGACGGACAGGACGTGGGCCGCCATCACCGTGTCGAAGCTGGCATCGGGAAAATCGAGGGCGCGGGCATCCATCTGCCGCAGGTCGCGGACATGGGACAGGTCCATCTCCTCCACCTTGCGGCGGGCCTTGTCCAACATTTCGGGCGAATAGTCGATGCCGGTGATGTCGGTGTGCGGGGCATAGAGCGGCAGGACAAGACCGGTGCCGACCCCCACCTCCAGCGCGCGGCCCTTGCGGGAGGAGACGTATTCGGCGGCCCGTCTGCGGCCCGCATGGGTCACCCGTCCGAAGGTCACGTCATAGACGGGTGCCCAGCGGCGATAGGAACTGGCAATGGCGTCAGGTTTCATCCGGTCTCCGTTTGGGGCCGCGGCGCTGGCGGCGGCTGAACGACCACAGCACCACGCCCAGGTAAAGAAGATTCAGGGCCACCAGCGCATGCCAGGGCCAGGTGAACAGGATCGCGCCCGCCGCGATCATGCCGACGAAGATGTAATGCATCCGGTCCCGGCGCAGGCGCACCAGTTTCAGCGACGGTGTGGGAATGTGGCTGATCAGAAGCCAGCCCACGAAGATCAGCCAGAAGGCGACGATCACGCCCGATGTCGGGGTCATTCCGGGGAACGCCCGATCGACCGCGATGGGCATCAGCGCCAGCAACGCCCCGGCGGGCGAGGGGACGCCGGTGAAATAGCCGGGAATGGCGTCGGGATCGGGGGTTTTCGATCCCACGTTGAACCGCGCCAGCCGCATGACGCAGCAGATCACATAGATCAGCACCGCGATCCAGCCGAGGCCGGTTTCCGCGCTCAGCAATGTGAAGAAGACCAGAAGGCCCGTCGCCACGCCGAAGTTCAGGAAATCGGCCAGCGAGTCCAGCTCGGCGCCGATGGCGCTTTCGCTTTTCAAGATCCGCGCCAGCCGCCCGTCCATCCCGTCCAGCACGGCGGCCAGGATGATCAGGCCGATGGCCTGATCGACCCGCCCCTCGATCGCGAAGCGGATGGAGGTGAGGCCCGCGCAGATCGCCGCCAGCGTCAGCAGGTTCGGGACCAGCCGCGACAGCGACAGGCGGGGGGCGCGGGGGGCGGCCATCAGTCGGCTCGGGCGGGGCGCAGGGGGGCCAGACCGTCCAGCTGTGCCAGAACGGTTTCGCCCGCGATCATCGTCTGGCCTTCGGCCACCAGCGGCTCCACCCCCGGCGGAAGATAGACGTCAAGGCGCGAGCCGAATCGGATCAGGCCGAAGCGCTCGCCTGCCTGCAGCGCGGCCCCTTCGGCCACGAAGGGCAGGATGCGCCGGGCGACCAGCCCCGCGATCTGCACGCAGGCGATGTCGTGCCCGGTGGGCGTGTGCAGCAAAAGGGCGTTGCGCTCGTTATGCTCGGACGCCTTGTCCAGCGAGGCGTTGACGAATTTGCCCTTGGTATAGGCCATCTTCGTCAGGCTGCCGGTTACGGGCGAACGGTTCACATGGACGTTGAACACCGACATGAAGATGGAGATGCGCATGCGCGGCGCCGGATCCATTCCCAGTTCCGGCGGGGGCGGCGCCAGCCCGATCTGCGAGATCATGCCGTCGGCGGGGCTGATCACCAACCCGTCGCCCACCGGCACCTGCCGGATCGGATCGCGGAAGAAGTAATAGCACCAGATGGTCAGGATCACGCCCAGCCAGCCCAGCGGTTCCCAGATCAGGAACAGGATCACGGTCACGACCGCGAAGATGCCGACGAAACGCCATCCCTCCGGGTGCATCGGCTTCAACACGACATCGGACATCCGCATGGGCAGTCATTCTCCTGAAAAACGGTGATCTATCGATAACGTCGATATGGGGCGGGCCGCAACCTTTTGCACCGGGCGCGGTGTCGCGGTCTATTTCCAGATAAAAAAGGTGGGAAATTCTTGTCGTCCGCGCAGGCCGGTGCTATGTCCGCGAAAGACGGGATCGCCTTGCCTGCGGACCCGACCCAGAGCCCGAGGTTACGCGCCGATGCAGACCACGACCGCCACGCTTGCCGTTCCGATGCGCGACTTCCTTCCCGGACTGAAGGCGCGCGCGGCCGAGCTTGATTATCCCGTCACGCCCACGGCACGCGGCATGTCGGTCGCGATGTATTACGGCACGCTGGAGGTGTTCGAGGTCGATCGCGTCACCACGGTGCAGATCACGTCCAAGGACAGCGTGGAGCTTTTGCATCTGCGCGACACGCTGGACTGGCATCTGGATCAGGCGGGGCTGAAGCATTGCATCACCTGGGCGCGGATGCGCGCGGGCCCGAATCCCGCCAATCTGGCGATCGGGCGGGTGGAGCGGGTAATGCAGATCTCGCCCTCCTTTACCCGCGTTCGGCTGGGGGGGGATTACACCCGGTTTCTGGATGGCGGGCTGCATTTCCGCCTGTTGCTGGGGCCTGCGGGCACGGGGTGGCCCACCACGGACGATACCGGCGGCACCGTCTGGCCCGGCGGGGTGGAGGCATGGCATCGCCCGGCCTATACGGTGCGCAAGGTTTGTCCCGAAGGGTCGTGGATGGAGTTCGACATCTTCCGTCATGCGGGCGGCACGGTGAACGACTGGGCCGACGGCCTGCGTCCGGGGGATGAGGTCGCGCTGACCGGACCGGGCGGCACCGGCCTGACCGAAGCGCCGTGGATCGGGCTGATCGGGGATGAGACGGCCCTGCCCGTGATCATTCGCATGATCGAGGGCGCGCCCGCCGGAACGCAGGGCGTGGCGACGATCCTTGTCCCCAGCCGCGCGGATGTGCAGACCGTGCGCACCCCCGAGGGGATCGTTCTGCGCTGGGCCTTCCGCGACGAGGGGGCCACCCTGATCGAGGCCTTCCGCGCGACCGAGGTTCCGGCGGGCCCGCGCTATGTCTTCTTCGCGGGCGAGAAGGGCGAGGCGGCGCTCGCGCGCGAGCATGGGGTCGCGTTGGGGCTGAAGCGGGGGGAGATCCACGCCCTCGCCTATTGGACGGCGCACTGATTCTTTCGGCAGCGGTATGGCCCCGGCATCGTCCGGGGCTTTTTCATGCCGGAGCGGCGGAATGCGGGGGGCTGAACATGACAAAGCCCCGGACGATGCCGGGGCTTTCGCCAAGACTTGGTGCCCAGAAGAGGACTCGAACCTCCACGCCTTGCGGCACACGGACCTGAACCGTGCGCGTCTACCAATTCCGCCATCTGGGCTGATGTCGTGGCGGTGATCTACCGTTGCCGCCGGGCGGTGTCAACGCGGATTTCCAACTTTTTTGCGACGACGTCGGGGCGCTTGCCCATGGGGGCGCGGCGGCGTATCCGTGGGGCATCAGGTGCGGCCCGGAGGATCCCAGGATGACCAAGCTCGTCACGATATTCGGAGGGTCCGGCTTTGTCGGGCGTTACGCCGCGCGGCGTCTGGCCAAGGATGGCTGGCGCATCCGCATCGCGGTCCGCCGCCCGAACGAGGCGCTGTTTCTCAAGCCCTATGGCGCGGTGGGCCAGGTGGAGCCGGTGTTCTGCAACATCCGCGACGACGCCTCGGTCCGGGCCGCGATGGTGGGGGCGTCGGCGGTGGTGAACTGCGTCGGCGTTCTCAGCCCGTCGGGCAAGAACGGCTTTGACGCGGTGCAGGCCGAAGGGGCGGGCCGCATCGCCCGTCTGGCCGCGGAGATGGGCGTGGCGCGTCTGGTTCACATCTCGGCCTTGGGGGCCGATGCGGCGTCGGGCAGCACCTATGCCCGCAGCAAGGCCGAAGGTGAGCGGCAGGTGCAGGCGGCCTTTCCGGCGGCGGTCATTCTGCGCCCCTCGGTCGTATTCGGGGCCGAGGACCGGTTCTTCAACCGATTCGCCGCGATGGCGCGCACCTCGCCCATCCTGCCGGTGATTCACGGCGATACGAAATTCCAGCCGGTCTATGTCGACGATGTGGCGCGCGCGGTCGTGGCGGGCGTCGATGGGGCGGCCGCCGGTATCTATGAACTGGGCGGGCCGGAGGTGCGGACCTTCCGCGCCCTGATGCGGGACATGCTGGGGGTGATCCTGCGCCGCCGCAAGATCGTGGACGTGCCGCTGGTCGTGGCCCGTGTGATGGCCTGCGGATTCGACGGGCTGTCGAAGGTGACGGGCGGTCTTTTCGCCAATCCGGCGGCCACCCGCGATCAGCTGAAGCTGCTGGCGAAGAACAACGTGGTGTCGCCCGATGCGCGAGGCTTTGCCGAACTGGGGATTGCGCCTCTGGCGTTCGAATCCGTGCTGCCCGAATATTTGTGGCCGTATCGCCCCGACGGGCAATACGCCCGCCAGCACGAGATAAAGACCTTACCGAAAGTGTGACCTTTCCATGACCAACGCACTCGAAGCCCTGTTCCTTGGCATCGTGGAAGGGCTGACCGAGTTCATTCCGGTATCCTCTACCGGGCATCTGCTGCTGATCGGCCATTTCATCGGGTTCGAAAGCGCAGGCAACACCTTCGCCGTGATGATCCAGTTGGGGGCGGTGCTGGCGATCATGACCGTCTATGCCGCGCGCCTGTCGCATGTGGTGCGCGCCGCCCCGCATGATCCGGCGGCGCGCCGGTTTCTGATTTCGGTGCTGGTGGCGTTTCTGCCGGCGGTCTTCATCGGCGTTCTGGCGCATGACCTGATCAAGACGGTGCTGTTCGAAACCCCGCGCCTGATCGCGCTGATGCTGATCCTGGGCGGGGTGATCCTGCTGTTCGTGGATCGGTTCGCCCCCGAACCCAAGCATGAGGATGCGATGCGCCTGCCGCTGAGCGTGGCGCTGCGAATCGGCTTCGTTCAATGCGTGGCGATGATCCCGGGCGTGTCGCGATCGGGTGCGACCATCGTTGGCGCGCTGTTGATGGGGGTCGGAAAGCGGGCGGCGGCGGAGTTTTCGTTCTTTCTTTCCATCCCCACAATGCTGGGGGCCTTCACCTATGATCTGTGGCGGAACCGCGATGTGCTGGACGCGGGTGAGGCGGGGATGATCGCCATCGGCTTCGCCGCGGCCTTCGTGTCGGGCCTGTGCGTCGTGCGCTGGTTGCTCGGCTACATCTCGCGCCACGGGTATGCGGTGTTCGGTTGGTGGC
This sequence comes from Falsirhodobacter halotolerans, assembly GCF_022899245.1. Classification (NCBI taxonomy): domain Bacteria; kingdom Pseudomonadati; phylum Pseudomonadota; class Alphaproteobacteria; order Rhodobacterales; family Paracoccaceae; genus Falsirhodobacter; species Falsirhodobacter halotolerans. The sequence goes on along the minus strand of NZ_JALJAZ010000001.1, from coordinate 2,512,020 downwards.
GGATCGGGGTCGGATGTTTGGCGATGACCGCCCTGACGCTGTGGGGTTAGGTATCGTATACTGACCTATTCGCGTCAACGATCCTTGGGGTCGTTTCCTGTCGGCCCAAAATAATCGCACTAAGGTCAGCTTTGCTGACTTTTATGTCGAAATTGCCTTGTATATGGACGTCTGTGCCGCCTCATCGCAAGGAATGCCCAGCCATGGCCAAGGAACGGATGCTTCAGTTCGTCAAGACGACGCGCGAAATGCCCGAAAAACGTGGGGCGGACAGCCGTCGTCAGGACTTTGACGAGATTTATCGCGAGTTCGCGACGATCAAGGCCGAGGAGCAGTCGAGCCGGTGCAGCCAATGCGGCGTTCCTTATTGCCAATCGCACTGCCCGCTCCACAACAACATCCCCGACTGGCTGCGGATGACCGCCTCGGGCCGGCTGGAGGAGGCCTATGCCCTCAGCCAAGCCACCAACACTTTCCCCGAGATCTGCGGCCGCATCTGCCCGCAGGACCGCCTGTGCGAGGGGAACTGCGTCATCGAGCAATCCGGCCACGGCACCGTCACCATCGGCGCGGTGGAAAAATACATCACCGACACCGCGTGGGAGCGGGGGTGGGTGAAGCCCGGCACCCCGATCGCCGAGCGCACCGAATCGGTGGGCATCATCGGCGCGGGGCCGGGGGGCCTTGCGGCGGCGGACATGCTGCGGCGTCAGGGCGTGCAGGTCACGGTCTATGATCGCTATGACCGCGCGGGCGGGCTGCTGACCTATGGCATCCCCGGCTTCAAGCTGGAAAAGCACGTCGTCATGCGGCGGGTGGAGTTGCTGGAGCAGGCGGGCGTGCAGTTCGTGATGAACTGCGATGTCGGCGTGGATATCAGCTTCGATGCGATTCGCGGCCAGCACGACGCCGTGCTGATCGCCACCGGCGTCTACAAGGCGCGCGATCTGTCGAAAGACAGCCTTGGGGCCGACGGTCTGGTGCCGGCGCTCGCCTATCTGACCGCGTCGAACCGCAAAAGCTTCGGGGATGAGGTCGAGGCCTATGACAACGGCCATCTGAACGCGATGGGAAAGCGCGTCGTGGTGATCGGCGGCGGCGACACGGCGATGGACTGTGTGCGCACGGCGATCCGTCAGGGCGCGACCTCGGTCAAATGTCTGTATCGCCGCGACCGCGCGAACATGCCGGGAAGCCAACGCGAAACCCAGAACGCCGAGGAGGAGGGCGTGGAATTCGTCTGGTTGACGTCCCCCCTCGGTCTGGTGGGCGAGGATCATGTCGAAGGCGTCGTCGTGCAGAGGATGCGCCTTGGGCCGCCCGACGCGTCGGGCCGTCAAAGCCCCGAGGTGATCGAGGGTGCCGATTACGTCGAGCCCGCCGATCTGGTCATCACCGCCCTGGGCTTCGAGCCGGAAGACCTTCCCCAGATGTGGAACGCCCCCGATCTGGGCACCACCCGCTGGGGCACGGTGAAGGCCGATTTCCGCAGCCATGCGACCAACCTGCCCGGCGTCTATGCCGCGGGCGACATCGTGCGCGGCGCGTCGCTGGTCGTCTGGGCCATCCGCGACGGGCGCGAGGCGGCGGATGCGATCATGGATTACCTGTCGGCGCCGTCCGCGGTGGCGGCGGAATGATCCGGGCCTTGGGTCTTGTCGCGCTGCTCCCCTCGGGGGCCTTTGCGCAGGCGGGGGCGTTTTCCCCGCCCGAAGGCTGCACCACGATCATGACGGTGCAATCCAAGGAATGCCGCGTCTCGAACTACTATGCCTGCGACGGGATGGAAGAGGGCGCGCAATGGCGGCTCGATGCCGATCAGGAGGGGCCGTATTTCCTGACCCTGACCAATGCCGAGGCGGAATGGGTCGAAAGCCATGACGGCGGCCCCGTGCAGACCCTGGGCGAACGGGCCGATCCCGGATCGCTGTCCACTCTGTTCGCCACGGGCCGCGACACGTTCGATTTCTGGCTGGATCGCGCGGACGGCACCCGCCGCCACGTCACCGGCAAGGACCGGCTGACGGGCGAGACGGTGACGATCGGGGGCCAGTCGCTGGCCGTGACGCAGTTCGCCTTTACCGAGCGTGATGAGAACGGGGATGTGACGCGGCAGTCGCGCGGGCAGGAATATGTCAGCCGGACCTTGGGCACCTTCTTCGGCGGCCCGACCGAATATGGCGACGGGTCGGGCCAATGGGCCAAAAGCGACGGCCGCCCCGTGACCTTCGCCTTTCCCGGCGATCAGGGATATCAGGCCAGCCAGCCGATCTTTGATTGCGATGTGATCATGTCGGGCCTGCCCGACCCCCATGCCTTTGCCGAAGATCATCCGCGCCGGACCGGCGCCGATGTTTCCGCAACACTTGCCAGTTCCTCGGAAGGAGGCCAGCCATGACCGTATATGATGACGCCTGGGTGAAGGCCGAGGAAGCCAAGCGCCAGTGGATGGCCGATAACGGCCTCTTTCGGTTCGAGGATGAGAAATCCTCTTGTGGAGTCGGCCTTGTGGTCGCCATGGACGGCGCGCCGCAGCGCCGCGTGGTGCAGGCGGGGATCGACGCGCTGAAGGCCATCTGGCACCGCGGCGCGGTCGATGCCGACGGCAAGACAGGCGATGGCGCGGGCATCCATGTCCAGATCCCCGTCCCGTTCTTCTATGACCAGGTCCGCCGCACGGGGCACGAGCCCGACACCGACAAGCGCATCGCCGTGGGCCAGATCTTCCTGCCCCGGACCGATTTCGGCGCGCAGGAACGTTGCCGGACCATCGTGGAGACCGAGGTCCTGCGGATGGGGCACTACATCTATGGCTGGCGGCACGTTCCGGTGGACACCGCCGTTCTGGGCGAAAAGGCCAACGCCACCCGGCCGGAGATCGAGCAGATCCTGATCCGTTGCGACAAGGATATCGACGAGGTGGCGTTCGAGCGCGACCTTTATGTCATCCGTCGCCGGATCGAGAAGGCGGCGCTGGCCGCCAACATCACCAGCCTTTACATCTGTTCGCTGTCCTGCCGCTCGCTCATCTACAAGGGGATGATGCTGGCCGAACAGGTGGCGGTCTTCTATCCCGACCTGATGGACGAACGGTTCGAAAGCGCCTTTGCCATCTATCACCAGCGCTATTCCACCAACACCTTCCCGCAATGGTCCCTGGCCCAGCCGTTCCGCATGCTGGCCCATAACGGCGAGATCAACACGCTGAAGGGCAACGTGAACTGGATGCGGAGCCATGAAATCCGCATGGCCTCCAGCACGTTCGGCGAGGCGGCGGAGGACATCAAGCCGATCATCCCGTCGGGCACGTCCGATTCGGGCGCGCTGGACGCGGTGTTCGAGGTGCTGGTGCGCGGCGGGCGGACGGCCCCCATGACCAAGACGATGCTGGTGCCCGAAGCCTGGTCCAAGCAGACCGGAGAGATGCCGAAGGCCTGGGCCGACATGTATGCCTATTGCAACGCGGTGATGGAGCCGTGGGACGGCCCGGCCGCGCTGGCGATGACCGACGGGCGCTGGGTCTGCGGCGGGCTGGACCGCAACGGCTTGCGCCCCATGCGCTATGTCGTGACCGGCGACGGGCTGCTGATCGCGGGGTCGGAGGCGGGCATGGTCCCGATCGACGAGATGAACGTGCGCGAAAAGGGCGCGCTGGGGCCGGGGCAGATGATCGCCGTCGATATGGCCGAAGGACGGCTTTATCACGATGCCGAGCTGAAGGACAAACTGGCCGCCGAGCGCCCCTTCGGCGACTGGATCGAAAAGGTCGTGGACCTGTCCACCCTGCTGCGCGACGTGCCGGAGGAGCCGAAATTCGACGGTGCCGCCCTGCGCCAGCGCCAGATCGCCGCCGGCTATTCGCTGGAGGAGATGGAGCAGGTGCTGTCCCCCATGGCGGAGGACGGCAAGGAGATGATCGCGTCGATGGGCGATGACACGCCCGCCGCCGTCCTGTCCTCGGTCTATCGTCCGCTGTCGCATTTCTTCCGGCAGGCGTTCAGCCAGGTGACGAACCCGCCCATCGACAGCTTGCGCGAAGCGCGGGTGATGAGCCTGAAGACCCGGTTCGGCAACCTCAAGAACGTGCTGGACGAAAACTCGGGCCAGACCGAGATTCTGGTTCTGGAAAGCCCGTTCATCGCCAATGCCGAATTCGAGGTGATGCTACGCCAGTTCGGCGATCAGGTCGCGCGGATCGACTGCACCTTCGCCAGCGGCGCCGACATGGGCGAGGCGCTGGCCCGCATCCGGTCCGAGGCCGAGGATGCCGTGCGCTCCGGCGCGGGCCATATCGTGCTGTCGGATGAGGATCAGGGCGAGGGGCGTGTGCCCATGCCGATGATCCTCGCCACCAGCGCGGTGCATTCCTGGCTGACGCGCAAGGGCCTGCGGACCTTCTGTTCGATCAACGTGCGGTCGGCGGAATGCATCGACGCGCATTACTTCGCCGTGCTGATCGGTTGCGGCGCCACGACGGTGAACCCCTATCTGGCGCAGGACAGCATTGCCGACCGGATCGACCGCGGCCTGATCGACGGCAAGCTGACCGAGGCGATGCGCCGGTACCGCGATGCCATCGACGCGGGTCTTCTGAAGATCATGGCGAAGATGGGGATCTCGGTCATCTCCTCCTATCGCGGTGGTCTGAACTTCGAGGCGGTGGGCCTGAGCCGCGCGATGGTCGCGGAATATTTCCCCGGAATGCAGTCGCGCATCTCCGGCATCGGTCTGCACGGCCTTCAGAAGAAGGTGGAGGAGGCCCATGCCCGCGGCTGGCGGGGCCAGCCCGACGTGCTGCCCATCGGCGGCTTTTACAAGGCGCGCCGGTCGGGCGAAAAGCACGCCTGGGAAGCGCAGACGATGCACATGCTGCAAGCCGCCTGCGACCGGGCCAGCTTCGACATCTGGAAGCAATACACCGCCGCGTTGCGGGCCAACCCGCCGATCCACCTGCGCGATCTTCTGGACATCAAGCCCCTGGGCAAGCCCGTCCCGATCGAGGAGGTGGAGAGCATCACCTCCATCCGCAAGCGGTTCGTGACGCCGGGCATGTCGCTGGGTGCCCTTGGGCCGGAGGCGCACAAGACACTGAACGTCGCCATGAACCGCATTGGCGCGAAATCCGATTCCGGTGAAGGCGGCGAGCTGCCCGAGCATTTCGTGCCCGAACCCAACGGCGACAATCCGTCGGCCAAGATCAAGCAGGTCGCCTCGGGCCGGTTCGGCGTGACGGCGGAATACCTCAATGCCTGCGAAGAGCTGGAGATCAAGGTCGCCCAGGGTGCGAAACCGGGCGAGGGCGGCCAGCTTCCGGGCATGAAGGTGACCGAACTGATCGCGCGGCTGCGCCATGCGACCAAAGGGGTGACGCTGATCTCCCCCCCGCCGCACCACGACATCTATTCCATCGAGGATCTGGCGCAGCTGATCTACGACCTGAAGCAGATCAACCCGCGCGCCAAGGTGACGGTGAAGCTGGTGTCGTCCTCGGGCGTGGGCACGATCGCGGCGGGCGTGGCCAAGGCCAAGGCCGACATCATCCTGATCTCGGGCCACAACGGCGGCACGGGCGCATCCCCGGGGACCAGCATCAAATATGCGGGCCTGCCGTGGGAAATGGGCCTGACCGAGGCGCATCAGGTCCTGTCGATGAACAACCTGCGCGAACGCATCACGCTGCGCACCGATGGCGGGCTGCGGACGGGGCGCGACGTGGTGATGGCCGCGATGATGGGGGCCGAGGAATACGGCATCGGCACCGCCGCCCTGATTGCGATGGGCTGCATCATGGTGCGCCAGTGCCAGTCCAACACCTGCCCCGTCGGCGTCTGCACGCAGGACGAGGCGTTGCGCAAGAAGTTCACCGGCACGGCGGACAAGGTGGTGAACCTGATCACCTTCTATGCCCAGGAGGTGCGGGAGATCCTCGCCTCCATCGGCGCGCGGTCGCTGGACGAGATCATCGGGCGGGCGGATCTTCTGTCCCAGGTCAGCCGCGGATCGGCGCATTTGGACGATCTGGACCTGAACCCGCTGCTGATCACCGTGGATGGGGCGAGCCGGATCACCTATGACCGTTCCAAACCCCGCAACGCGGTGATGGACACGCTGGACGCCGACATCGTCAAGGACGGGGCGCGCTTCTTCGAGGAGGGGGAGAAGATGCAGCTCTCCTATGCCGTGCGGAACACGCTGCGCACCATCGGCACCCGTGCGTCCAGCCATATCGTCAAGAAGTTCGGGATGCGGAACACCCTGCAGGCCGACCATCTGTCGCTGAAGCTGTCGGGCAATGCGGGGCAATCCCTGGGGGCGTTCGCCGTGCGCGGCCTGAAGATCGAGGTGCAGGGCGACGCCAACGACTATGTCGGCAAGGGGCTGTCGGGCGGCACGATCGTGGTGCGTCCGCAGATGGGCAGCCCGCTGGTGGCCGAGACGAACACGATCATCGGCAACACCGTCCTTTACGGCGCGACCGAGGGGTATCTGTTCGCCGCCGGCCGTGCGGGGGAACGGTTCGCCGTCCGCAACTCCGGCGCGACCGTGGTGATCGAGGGCTGTGGCACCAACGGCTGCGAATACATGACCGGCGGTGTGGCGGTGATCCTCGGTTCCATCGGGGCGAACTTCGGTGCGGGGATGACGGGGGGGATGGCCTATCTCTACGATCCCGACGGCGTGGCCGAGGACATGATGAACCTTGAGACGCTGGTGACCTGCGCCGTGAGCCATCCGCATTGGGAGGCGCAGCTGCGCGGCCTGATCGAACGCCACGCGGCGGAAACCGGCAGCGCGAAAGCCAACCGCATCCTGCGCCATTGGGAGAGCGAGCGAGCGAACTTCCTTCAGGCCTGCCCGAAGGAGATGCTGGTCCACCTGCCGCATCCCCTGTCGGACGAACCGCAGGCCATGCCGGCCGAGTGACGAAAGGACCCACCGCAAGGTGGGTCTTTTTCATTGACCGGGGGGCGCCCCCCATGGCTAAAGACGGCATGGCCCGCAAGACTTCCCCCCGCACGCGGACGGCCCCCAAGGGGCGGTCCATCCCCTTCCGGCTGTGGGCGCGGCGGGTGGCCTTCTGGGCGCTGGGGGGGCTGGCCTTCGTCATCCTGCTGTTCCGGTTCGTGCCCCCGCCGACCACGCCCTACATCTTCACCGAGGGCCTGCGTCTGGGCGGGGTGGAGCGGGAATGGGTGTCGATGGACCGCATCGCCCCGGTCATGGCCCGATCGGCCGTGGCGGCCGAGGATGCCAATTTCTGCCGTCATTGGGGGTTCGACATGGCGGCCATCCGATCGGCGGTCACCGCCGGGTCCAACCGGGGGGCGTCCACCATCAGCCAGCAGGTGGTCAAGAACGTCTATCTCTGGCAGGGGCGCAGCTGGCCGCGCAAGGCGCTGGAGGCGGTGCTGACGCCGGTCGTCGAACTGACCTGGTCCAAGCGGCGCATTCTTGAGATGTATCTGAACGTGGCCGAATTCAGCGAAGGGGTCTTCGGGGTGGAAGCGGCGGCGCAGCATTACTTCCGCACCTCGGCCGCCGATCTGACCCCGGTGCAGGCCGCGCGCCTGGCCGCCATCCTGCCCAATCCCAAGATGCGCGATCCCGTCAATCCGACGCCCTTCGTGCGCGGCCGGTCGCAGGCGGCCTATTCCGGGGCGGCGACGATCCGCGCGGACGGGCGGGCCGCGTGTTTTGAAGGGTGACGACCTTGCATAACAACGCGCGGGCGTTCATGCAGGGGCGATTGCCCAAATGCGTGAGTCTTCGATGAATCGCCTCTACCACTTCTCCCTTTCTCCCTTCTGCCGCAAGGTTCGCCTGACGCTGGCCGAAAAGAAGGTCGAGGTCGAACTGGTCGAGGAGCGGTATTGGGAACAGAGCCAGGAATTCCTGCGCCGCAACCCGGCGGGCAAGGTGCCCATCCTGCGGATCGACGGGCGCATCCTGTCCGAAAGCCAGGCGATCTGCGAATGGCTGGAGGAGACGGTGCCGACCCCGCCGCTGATGCCCCGCGACGCCGATGGACGGTATGAGGTGCGCCGCATCTGCGCTTGGTTCGACGACAAGTTCCACGATGAAGTGACGTCGAAGCTGGTCTATGAACGGGTGAAGATCGGCGGGCAGGGCTATCCCGACAGCAAGAACATCAAGGCCGGATCATCGCGGATCAAGTATCATCTGGATTACATGGCCTGGCTTCTGGATCAGCGCCGCTGGCTGGCGGGGGATGCGATGACCTTGGCCGATTTCACCGCCGCCGCGCATTTCTCGGCGTTGGATTACGTGTCGGATGTGGACTGGAACCGACATGCGGTGGTCAAGGACTGGTATGCCAAGATCAAGTCGCGTCCCGCATTCCGGTCGATCCTGGCCGATCAGGTGCCGGGCCACGCCCCCGCGCCGCATTATTCCAATCTGGATTTCTGAGGTCCGTGCTATGATCCGTGGCGGAGGAGGATTCGCCATGGATGAGACCAAGCAGCCCGATCCGCGCCAGCGGGCTTATTTCGAGATCGACCGTCGTGAACGCGAAAGCGAGAATGCCGCCGCGCTTCACCGCCGCCCCACGACGCGCGGCACCGACAATCGCCGCGCGGTGGAGTATGCCCGCATCGAGCGCGGGCATACAGCCTGACCCTCAGGCGCGGACCAGCGCCTCGTAGGATTTCGTCACGTCCTGCGTCAGATGCCCGACCTGGAAGTGATAGTCACCGATCTGGCTGACGGGGGTGCATTCCGCCGCCGTGCCCGTCAGCCAGCATTCCTGGAATCCGGTCAGTTCGTCGGGCATGATGTGGCGTTCATGCACGGTGATGCCCTTATCCTTCAGCATCTGGATGACCGTCTGCCGGGTCAGACCGTTCAGGAAGCAATCGGCCAGCGGGGTGTGCACTTCGCCATCCTTGACGAAGAAGACGTTCGCGCCCGTCGCTTCGGCGACATAGCCGCGATAGTCCATCATCAGCGCGTCGGAGAATCCGTTCGCCTCCGCCTCGTGCTTGGACATGGTGCAGATCATGTAAAGACCGGCGGCCTTGGCCTGGCTGGGGATCGTTTCGGGCGACGGGCGCTTCCATTTGGAGATGCCGAGCTTGGCACCCTGCATCTTGGCGTCGCCGTAATAGGCGCCCCATTCCCAGCCGGCCACGACCAGACGCACGGGGTTTTTCGCCGCCGACACACCCATGTCCGCCCCCGCACCACGGAAGGCCACCGCGCGGACATAGGCGTCGGTCCAGCCGTTCGCCTTCAGCATGGCGTATTTCGCCTCTTCGATCTGATCGACCGTGTAGGGGATCGGCATGTCCAGAAGCTCGCCCGATTTCAGCAGGCGTTCGGAATGCTCGCGGCTTTTGAAGATCTTGCCGTTATAGCAGCGCTCTCCCTCGAACACCGAGGAGGCGTAGTGCAGCGCATGGGTCAGGACGTGGACCTTCGCGTCGCGCCACTCCACCAGCGTGCCATCCATCCAGATCTTGCCGTCGCGGTCGTCGTAAGCCCCAACCATGGTCGTTCCCCTTAGCGATATTTCGTCATAATGTATGTGTTGGACATAAAATTGCGTCAAACATGGCATTTCGCTAACGGTTCGCTCTTGGAATGTCAACAACCCTGCCGTAAAACGTGATGACGGATGGGGGAGGGAACGATGGCAAGCGGACCGGTCGGCGGCGAACAGCTTCTGTTTCTGACGGATGAACAGCTGCGCAAGGGGATCGAGGCGATGTTCTTCGCCTATCGCGGTTTCACTGCCGATCCCGATCGGATCCTCGAGGAATTCGGCTACGGCCGCGCGCATCACCGGGCGATCCATTTCATCCACCGCTCGCCCGGGACCACGGTGTCGAACCTGCTGACGATTCTGGGGGTGACGAAGCAAAGCCTGAACCGCATCCTGCGGACGCTGCTGGAGGATGATCTGGTGGAGGCCCGCGTGGGCCGGACCGACCGGCGCGAACGGAACCTGCATCTGACCCCCAAGGGGATCGCGCTGGAGCGGGAGCTGTCGGACGCGCAGCGGGCGCGGATGCGGGCCGCTTATCGCGCCGCCGGTCCCGCCGCCGTGCAGGGGTTCCGTCAGGTGCTGGAGGCGATGATGGACCCCGAGCCGCGCAAGCAGTATCAGGGATTGAAAGAGAGGGGATGAGATGACCGACGCACCGCATCTTCTGGTCGTGGATGACGATGAACGCATCCGGGGGCTGTTGCAGAAATTTCTGGTGCGGAACGGCTTTCTTGTCACCACCGCCCGCGACGCGGCGCAGGCGCGGCGGCTTCTGGCCGGGCTGGAATTCGACATGCTGGTCCTGGATGTGATGATGCCGGGCGAGGATGGCGTCTCCTTGACGCGGGCGCTGCGGGCGGACCGGACGATGCCGATCCTGCTGCTGACCGCGCGGGGCGAGACGCAGGCGCGGATCGACGGGCTGGAGGCGGGGGCCGACGATTATCTGGCCAAACCCTTCGAACCGAAGGAGCTTTTGCTGCGCATCAATGCCGTCTTGCGCCGTGTGCCCAGCCTCCGCCCCGAGGCGGGTCCGAAGATGCTGCATCTGGGCGAGGTGCGCTACGATCTGGACCGGGGGGAGTTGTGGCGGGGCCAGCAGCCGGTCCGCCTCACCTCCACCGAGGCGGCGTTGATGCGGATTTTCGCCGCCAGCCCCAACGAACCCGTCACCCGCGAACGTCTGGTCGGCGATCTGGCGGGCGAGGAGGGGGCCGAGACGCAGGAACGCGCGGTCGATGTGCAGATCACACGCCTGCGCCGCAAGATCGAAACCGACCCCCGCCAGCCGCGCTATCTTCAGACGGTGCGGGGGTCGGGCTATATGCTGGCGCCCGACTGACGGCGCGGCTATGGTGGCGCCAAGACAGGAGGCCCCATGACCGCAGCACCCCCCGAGATTGCCACCCTGACCTTCGAGGAGGCGATGGCCGAACTGGAACGCACCGTCGGCGCACTGGAAAAAGGCGACGTGCCGCTGGAACAGTCCATCGCGCTTTATGAACGCGGGGCCGCGTTGCGCGCGCACTGCGCCGAAAAGCTGAAGGCCGCCGAGGCGAAGGTGGAGATGATCCGCGCCGAGGCCGGTCGCGCCACCGGCACCACCCCGGCGGAGGGGCTGTGAGCTTCGACGCCCGTCTGGCCGATGCCGCCGCCCGGACCGAAGCGCATCTGCTGTCCGTCCTGTCGGACCGTGCGGATGTGCCGGTGGTACACGCCATGCGCTATGCCCTGCGCGGCGGCAAGGGGCTTCGGGCGTTTCTGGTCCTGGAATCGGCGCGGCTGCACGGGGTCGAGGAGCGCGCCCTGCCCGTCGCGGCGGCGGTGGAGGCGCTTCACGCCTACAGCCTGATCCATGACGACATGCCCTGCATGGACGATGACGATCTGCGGCGCGGCCAGCCCACGGTGCATGTGAAATGGGACGAGGCGACGGCCGTTCTGGCGGGCGACGCCTTGCAGACGCTGGCGTTCGAACGGCTGGCCGATCCCGCGATCGGCACGGCGGACCGGCGGATCGACCTGGTGGCGGCCTTGGCCCGCGCCTCGGGCGCGCAGGGAATGGTGCTGGGTCAGGCGCTGGACATCGCGGCGGAAACGGCCGCCGCCCCCCTGACATTGGACCAGATCACCGCACTGCAGGCGGGCAAGACCGGCGCCCTGATCGGCTTTGCCGCGACGGCGGGCGCGCGGATCGCGGGGGCGGACGTCGCCCCGCTGGCCGCTTATGCCGCAGATCTCGGCCTTGCTTTCCAGATTGCCGACGACATCTTGGATGTCACGGGCGATGCGGGTGTGGCGGGCAAGCGGTTGAACAAGGATCAGGGCGCCAACAAGGCCACCTTCGTGTCGTTGCTGGGTCTGGACGGTGCGCGCAGGCGCGCGGCGGATCTGGTGGGCACCGCGCAGGCGGCGCTTTCCCCTTACGGCCATGCGGCCGACACCCTGAAGGAAGCGGCGCGCTTCGTCATCACGCGCCAGAAGTGAAAAGGCAGGCATGAGCGACCTCCCCCAGACCCCCGTGCTGGATCGTGTGACGATCCCCGCCGACATGAAACGCCTGACCGACCGCGAGTTGCGCCAGCTGGCCGACGAATTGCGGGCCGAGACGATTTCCGCCGTGTCGGTCACCGGCGGGCATCTGGGCGCGGGTCTGGGCGTGGTGGAACTGACCGTGGCTCTCCATGCCGTGTTCGACACGCCCAAGGACAAGATCGTCTGGGATGTGGGCCATCAATGCTATCCCCACAAGATCCTGACCGGGCGGCGCGACCGCATCCGCACCTTGCGGATGGAAGGCGGCCTGTCGGGCTTCACCAAGCGGAGCGAGAGCGAATACGACCCCTTCGGCGCGGCGCATTCCTCCACCTCCATCAGCGCGGCGCTGGGGTTCGCTGCGGCCCGCGATCTGGGGGGGCAGCCGGGCGAGGCCATCGCCGTGATCGGCGACGGGTCGATGTCGGCGGGCATGGCGTTCGAGGCGATGAACAATGCGGGCCATCTGGGCAAGCGGATGTTTGTCATCCTGAACGACAACGAGATGTCGATCGCTCCGCCGGTGGGGGCGCTGTCGGCCTATCTGTCGCGCCTTTATGGCGATGCGCGGTTCCATGAGTTGAAGGCGGCGGCGAAATCGGCCGCCAGCCTTCTGCCCGAACCGCTGCGCGAAGGGGCGCGGCGGGCGAAGGAAATGCTCAAGGGCATGGCCATCGGCGGCACCTTGTTCGAAGAACTGGGCTTCACCTATATCGGCCCCGTGGACGGGCACGATCTGGACGCGCTGCTGCCCGTGTTGCGGACGGTAAAGGACAAGGCCACAGGGCCGGTCCTGATCCACGCCATCACCAAGAAGGGCAAGGGCTACGCCCCGGCCGAGCGTGCGTCCGACAAGGGCCATGCGACGGCTAAATTCGATGTGCAGACCTTTGCCCAGGCCAAGGCGACCGCGAACGCCCCCAGCTATACCGGCGTGTTCGCCAAGGCGCTGGTGGCCGAGGCGGAGCGGGATTCGAAGATCGTGGCCGTCACGGCGGCGATGCCCGACGGCACCGGCCTGAACCTGATGGCCGGTCGCTTTCCCGACCGGTGTTTCGATGTGGGCATCGCCGAACAGCACGCCGTGACCTTTGCCGCCGGTATGGCGGCGGGGGGGCTGAAGCCGTTCTGCGCGATCTATTCCACCTTCCTGCAGCGCGGTTATGACCAGGTGGTGCATGATGTGGCGATCCAGCGCCTGCCGGTGCGGTTCGCCATCGACCGCGCGGGGCTGGTCGGCGCGGACGGGGCGACCCATGCGGGATCCTTCGACGTGGCGTTTCTGGCGAACCTTCCGGGCTTTGTCGTGATGGCCGCGGCGGATGAGGCGGAACTGGTCCACATGGTCGCCACCGCCGCCGCCCATGACGATGGGCCCATCGCCTTCCGCTATCCGCGCGGCGAGGGGACGGGCGCGCCCCTGCCGCTGCACGGCACCCCGCTGGAGATCGGCAAGGGTCGCGTGATGCGCGAGGGGTCGCGCGTGGCGCTCCTGTCCTTCGGCACCCGCCTGTTCGAGGCGGAGAAGGCCGCCGAGGCGCTGGAGGCGCGGGGGATTTCCACCACCGTGGCCGATGCGCGCTTTGCCAAACCGCTGGACCGCGACCTGATCCTGCGGCTGGCGCGCGAGCATGAGGCGCTGATCACCCTGGAGGAAGGGGCGGTCGGCGGGTTCGGCAGCCATGTGGCGCAGCTTCTGGCCGATGAAGGCGCGTTCGATCATGGGCTGAAGTTCCGCTCCATGGTGCTGCCCGACACCTTCATCGATCAGGCCAGCCCCGCCGCGATGTATCACATCGCCGGACTGGAATCGGCCCAGATCGAGGCGAAGGTTCTGGACGCGCTGGGCGTGCCCAGCCTGCAAAAGCGCGCCTGAAGTCATGCGGCGGGTGCAGACCCGCCCATCGCCCCGCATTCTTGTCTTGGCAGCGTCCTGCGACGGGTCTAACCCTTGGGCTTGCCAGCAGGAGCCATCATGTCCGACATCGCCTTCGTTCCCCGGACCGACCTCCGTCCCGGCGTCATCCATTTCGCGCTGGCCTTGGGCGGGTTCGCCATCGGCACGTCCGAATTCGCGGCGATGGCCCTGATCCCCTACATCTCGCCCGCGCTGGACATTTCGCAGGCCACGGCCAGCCATCTGATCTCGGCCTATGCGCTTGGGGTCGTGGTGGGGGCGCCGGTTCTGGCGGCGCTGGGCGCGCGCCTGCCGCGCCGGATGCTGCTGATCGGGCTGATGCTGGTCTATGCCATCGCGCATGTGGCGTCCTCCACCGCGCACAGCTATGGCGGGATGATGCTCTGGCGGTTCGTGTCCGGCCTGCCGCATGGCGCGTATTTCGGGGTGGCGGCGCTGATGGCCGCCAGCGTCGTGCCGCGTGGCAAGCGTTCGCAGGCGGTGGCGCGGGTGATGACGGGGCTGACGGTGGCGACGGTGCTGGGCGTGCCCTTTGCAAACATCCTTGGCCAGACGGTGGGCTGGCGCTGGGGCTATGCCGTGGTGGCCACCTTGGCCGTGCTGACCGCGATCCTGATCTTCCGCTTCGCCCCCGAGGCCGAGGACAAGCGCGACGTCTCCCCCTTGGGTGAGCTGGCGGCGCTGGGCAACCGGCAGGTGCTGCTGACCCTGCTGACCGGGGCGATCGGCTTTGGCGGTTTCTTCGCCGTCTACAGCTATGTCGCATCGAACGTGATCGAGGTGACGCAGGCGGGCGAGGCGGCGGTGCCCCCCGTGCTGGCGGTGATGGGCGTGGGGATGGTGCTGGGCACGTTGATCATGGGGCGGATCGCCGATCTGTGGCCGGTGAAATCCACCTTCGGCATCATGGCGTGCTCGGTCGTGCTGATGGCGATCTACCCTTGGGCGACCGGGTCGATGTGGACGCTGGTGCCGGTGGTGCTCTTGATCGGGATGTCGGGCGCGCTGTCGATCCCGCTGCAAAGCCGGTTGATGGATGTGGCGGGCAATGCCCAGACCATGGCGGCGGCGATGAACCATTCGGCGTTCAACACCGCCAACGCCATCGGGCCCGCGCTGGCGGCGGTGGCGATTTCGGCGGGTTACGGCTTTCCGTCGTCGGGATATGTGGGGGTCGGCCTGTCGCTGGCGGGGATCGCCTGCTTTGCCGTGACGGTCTGGGACGCCAGCAGGTCGGCCAGGCCCGCCTTGTAATCGGCAAAGGCGGGACGCCAGCCCTGCGCCTTGATCCGGTCGTTGCGCACCCGTTTCGATTCGGCATAGAAGCTGCGCGCCATGGGGGACAGGTCCGCCTGATCGAAGAGGATGGCGGGGGGCACGGGGCGGTTCAGAAGCCGGGCCGCGTGGGCGATCACATCCTCGGGCGGGGCGGGATCGTCGTCGCAGATGTTATAGATGCCGGGCGCGGGACGGTCGATCAGAACCTCCAGCGCGGTGGCGATATCCTCCACATGGACGCGGCTGAACACCTGGCCCGGCTTGATGATCCGCCGCGCGGTGCCGTCACGCACCTTTTCGAACGGGCCGCGTCCGGGGCCATAGATGCCCGCCAGGCGCAGGATGTGCAGTGGCAGGCCCAGCGACTGCCAGTCCCGCTCCGCCGCCAGTCGTTCCTGCCCGCGGCGGGTGGTGGGGGCGGGGGGCGTCGTCTCGTCCACCCAGGCACCGCCATGATCGCCATAGACGCCGGTGGTGGACAGATACCCCGCCCAGACCAGCGGCAGGCGGGCGATGGCTGCGCGGTGGGTGGCCAGAAACGGATCGCCCCCCGCATCTGGCGCGGCGGAGGCCAGAAGATGCGTCACGCCCTCGGGCAGATCCGACGGCCAAGGGAGGCGGATCACCCCGTCCGGCAGGGGACGGTCGTCACGAACGGTGCCCACCACCTTCCACCCCTTGACGACAAGGCGGCGGGACAGGGCGGCGGCGGTGTAGCCATGGCCAAGGATCAGAAGTTTCATCCCCCCGTGGTGCCGCAAGCCAAGGCTCTGGTCAATGCCGGACGAAAACACTAGGGAAGGGGCGAAAGGATGCCCCCATGTTGCGCGACTTCTTCTCCTATTACCGTCCGTGGGTCTGGCTGTTCTGCCTCGATTTCGGGGCGGCGGTGGTGTCGGGCCTTCTGGAACTGGCCTTTCCCTTGGCAATTCGCGGCTTCATCGACCATCTGCTGCCGCAGGGGAACCTGTCGCTGACCGTCATGGCGGCGGTGGCATTGCTTGCCATCTATGTCGTGAACACCGGCCTGATGGCGGTCGTGACCTATTGGGGCCACATGCTGGGCATCAACATCGAGACGGAGATGCGCCGCCGCGCGTTCGACCATCTGCAAAAGCTCTCCTTCCGCTATTACGACCGCGAACGGACGGGCAAGCTGGTGGCCCGCGTCACCCGCGATCTGGAAGAGATCGGCGAGGTGGCCCATCACGGCCCCGAGGATCTGTTCATCGCCATCATGACCTTCATCGGTGCCTTCTGCCTGATGGCGTGGATCAACCTTGACCTGGCGCTGATGACGGCGGTGATCGTTCCGGTGACCATGGCCATCGTGATGATCTTCGGCGGGCGCATGACGAAGACGTGGCGCGCGATCTATTCCCGCGTGGCCGATTTCAACGTCCGGCTGGAGGAGAATGTGGGCGGCATCCGCGTGGTGAAGGCCTTTGCCAACGAGGAGCATGAGAAGGCGCTGTTCGCCAAGGACAACGCCGGTTACCGCACGACGAAACTGGCCGCCTACAAGGTCATGGCGCAGTCGGTGTCGCTGAACTACATGGGGATGCGGCTGATCCAGGTCGTTGTGATGGTGGCGGGGGCGGCCTATGTGCTGTCGGGCGATCTGTCGGCCGGGGGCTTCGTGGCCTTCCTTCTGCTGGTCGCGGTGTTCTTCCGCCCGCTGGAAAAGATCGCCGCGGTGATCGAGCTTTATCCCCGTGGCATCGCCGGGTTCCGCCGCTATCAGGAGCTGCTGGCGGTGGAGCCGGAGATTGCCGACACGCCCGACGCCCGGCCCGCGCCCGACCTGACCGGCGCGATACGGTTCGAGGGGGTGCGCTTTGGCTATGACGCGGGGCGCGAGATTCTGAAGGGCGTCGATATCGACGTCCATCCGGGCGAGACGCTGGCCTTCGTCGGTCCGTCGGGGGCGGGGAAAACCACGCTTCTGGCACTGGTGCCGCGGTTCTACGACCCGACGGGGGGCCGCATCACCATCGACGGCGTGGCGCTGACCGACATGACGCTGGACAGCCTGCGGCGTCAGATCGGGATCGTGTCGCAGGATGTGTTCCTGTTCGGCGGCACGCTGCGCGAGAACATCGCCTATGGCGACCTGACCGCAACCGAGGAGCAGATCATCGAGGCCGCGCGGCGGGCGCAACTGGCACCGATGATCGCCGCGCTGCCCGAGGGCCTCGACACGGTGGTGGGCGAACGCGGCGTCATGCTGTCGGGCGGGCAGAAGCAGCGCGTGGCCATCGCCCGCGCCTTCCTGAAGAACCCGCCGGTTCTGATCCTGGACGAGGCGACCTCGGCGCTGGACACTGAGACGGAGCGGGAGATTCAGGCCGCGCTTGATGCGCTGTCGGTCGGGCGCACCACGCTGATCATCGCGCACCGTCTGGCCACCATCCGCCACGCCGACCGGATCGTGGTGATGGAGGAGGGGTGTGTGACCGAGATCGGCACCCATGCCCAGCTTGAGGCGTCGGGCGGACGCTATGCCCGGCTGTCGGCCGCCTGACTTGCCTGTTTGCGCGGGCGGGATATGATCCTGCCCATGCTGACCTGTTTCAAAACCTATGACATTCGCGGGCGCGTGGGCGTCGATCTGGACACGGGCATCGCCCGCCGGATCGGCGCGGGTTTCGCCGCCCATCTGTCGGCCCGGACCGTGGTGCTGGGACGGGATAATCGGGCGTCGTCCGGGGCCTTGGACGATGCCGTGGCCGCAGGGCTTATGGCGCAGGGGGTGGAGGTTCTGGACATCGGCCTCGGTGGGACCGAAGAGGTCTATGCCGCGACCGATCACTTCGGCGCGGATGGCGGGATCATGATCACCGCCTCGCACAACCCCATCGACTATAACGGGATGAAGATGGTGGGGGCGCGGGCGGCCCCGCTGCCCGATCTGTCGGCGATCCGCGACCTGGCGGACGCGGACCGGCCCGCGACGGGCGAAGGTGTGCGCCGTGACGTGCAGCGTCAGGCGCGCGCCGCCTATGTCGACCGTGTGGCGGGGTTTGTCGACCGCGCGTCGCTGCGGCCTTTGCACATCGTGGTCGATGCCGGGAACGGCGCGGCGGGGCCGACCTTCGACGCGTTGGCCGAGGCCCTGTCGGACACGCCGCTGACCTTCACCCGCATCCGCCACGCGCCGGACGGCACGTTTCCCCACGGCATCCCCAATCCGCTTTTGCCCGAAAACCGCCACCTGACGGCCGAGGCGGTGCGCACGCATGGGGCGGATATGGGCGTGGCTTGGGACGGGGATTTCGACCGCTGCTTTCTGTTCGATGCCCAAGGCAATTTCATCGACGGCGAATATATCGTGAGCCTTCTGGCCGAAGTGTTTCTGGCGCGCGAGCCCGGGGCCACCATCGTCCATGACCCGCGCATCCAGTGGGCGACGCAGGATGCGGTGGCGCGGGCCGGAGGGCGGGCCGTCGCCTCGCGCACGGGGCATGTGTTCTTGAAGCAGGCCCTGCGCGACATGGGTGCGGTCTATGGCGGCGAGATGTCGGCGCATCATTACTTCCGTGACTTCGCCTGCTGCGACAGCGGGATGATTCCGTGGCTGATGGTGGCCGAACTGATCTCGCGCACCGGCTCGCCTTTGGCCGATCTGGTCGCGGCGCGGCGGGCGGCGTTCCCGTCCTCGGGCGAGATCAACTTTCGGGTGGCGGAGGCCGCCGCCGCCGTCGCGCGGGTGGAGGCGGCGTTCGACGGCGCGCGGGATCGGACCGACGGCCTGTCGATGGATATGGGGACGTGGCGCTTCAACCTGCGCGCGTCCAATACCGAACCGTTGCTGCGCCTGAACGTCGAATCGCGCGGCAATGCGGGATTGGTGGCCGACAAGGTGGCGGAGATCACGCGCATCCTTTTGCCGTGACCGGGGCACGCCCCATATAAGGGGGCAACGCCATCAGCCGCAGGATCCGCAGAATGACCGAGGTGACCGTCGCCTCCTACAACATCCACAAGGGCATCGGGATCGACCGCCGCCGCGATCTGGCGCGCATCGCCAAGGTGATCGGCGAACTGGACGCCGACATCGTGGCCCTGCAGGAGGCGGATGCCCGGTTCGGCGACCGGCGGGGGCTTCTGGATCTGGAGGCGATGCGCCGCGATCTGGGCCTGCGGCGGGTGGAGGTGGAGGGCCATCCCCTTGCCCATGGCTGGCACGGCAATGTCATGCTGGTGAAGGACGGGGTGGAGGTGGCCGATGTCCACCAGATCCCCCTGCCGGGGCTGGAGCCGCGGGGGGCGGTGGTGGCCGATCTGGTCGTGCACGGGGTGGCGATGCGCGCCATCGCCACGCATATGGCGCTTTTGGGCCATTCGCGGGTGAAGCAGGTGGCGACGGTGCTGGACCGGCTGGCCGCCCTGACCGCCCGACCGACCGTGCTGATGGGCGACATGAACGAATGGCGGCGCAGCAGCCACACGCTGCGCGGCTTTTTCCCGCATTTCCCCGAAAACCGCTCCGCCCCCAGCTTTCCCGCCCCCTATCCCATCCTGCCTTTGGATCGCGTGATGCTGAGCAAGGGCGAGATCGTGTCCTTCGCGGCGCATGTCTCGCCCTTGTCGCGGCGGGCGTCGGATCACCTTCCGGTGCGCGCGCGGCTTCGCCTGCCCGCATGATCGCGGGCGGCCTGTCCGCGCTGATCTGGGGTGGGGGGACGGTGGTGCTGTTTGCGGCGCTGTCGGTGCTGACCTGGTGGTCCTATGGTCGTTGGGCGGCGCGGGCGCGGGGGCCGTATCAGGCGGCGCTGCCCTTGGGCGACACGACCGCGCTTGACCGCCGGATGGGCCCGATGACCGATGCGCATCCGGGACAAAGCGGCGTTCTGCCCCTGATCCCGAACCGGGAGGGCTTTGCCGCCCGGATCGAGGCCACGCGCGCGGCGGGGCGCAGTTTGGACGTCATGTCCTATCTCTGGTATCTGGACCAGACCGGCTGGTGGATGATCCAGGAGGTGACCAAGGCCGCCAATCGCGGGGTTCGGGTGCGCATCCTTCTGGACGATGTGAACGTGCAGGGGCTGGACCGGACGTTTCTTGCGCTGAACCAGCATCCTAATATCGAGGTGCGCCTGTTCAACCCGATCCGCAGCCGGGGCCATGTGGTGCGGCGCATGACCGAAACTTTGCTGGGGCTGGCGCGGTTCAACCGGCGGATGCATGGCAAGATGTGGATCGCGGATGGGCGGCTGGCAATCATCGGCGGACGCAACATCGGCGACACCTATTTCGGGGCGGTGGGCGAAGGGGGGCTGAACTCACGCGATCTGGATGTCGCGGTTGCGGGTCCGGCGGTGGGCCGGGCGGAGGAGGTGTTCGACGCCTTCTGGAACCTTGGCCTGTCGCTGCCCATCCTGACCCTGGTGCCGCGGGCGCAGGTGTCGAACCGGGCGTTCCGCCGACGCATTCGGCGGCATACGGCCCGAAAGGCGATCCGCGCCGATCTGCGCGCCCTGCCCGGCGATGTGTTGGCGCGTCCGTTCCGCTTTGACGGCGGGGTGGAGTTCGTGGCCGACCCGCCCGACAAGGTGTTCAAGCGCCAGAGCGATACGTGGCTGATCGACCGGCTGCCCGGTCTGCTGGATTCGGCCGAACGGCGATTTCGCATCGTCACCCCGTATTTCGTGCCGGGGCGGGCGGGTCTGGCGCAGCTGGTGGCGATGGCGGAACGTGGGGTGCAGGTGCAGATCGTCACGAACGCGCTGTGCAATGCCGACAACATGGTCGTCTATGGCGCCTATGCTCGCTATCGCCCGGCCTTGCTGCGGGCGGGGGTTGAGCTTTACGAATATGCCCCGCCGCCGCGCGGGGATGGCAAGCGCGATCTGCTGCACATGAAGCTGTTCAAGGCGGACGGGCGGGAGGCGCTGGTGGGATCGGTCAATTACGACCTGCGATCCGCCTTCCTGAACACCGAGACCGGGGTCATGATCTCGGATCCCCGCACGATGGACGATCTGGACGCGATGTTCGAAAAGCTGATCGCCCCGGAGGCCGCCTTTCGGCTGGAGCCGCATGGCCGTCGCCATCGGTTTCGCGTGGAGCGCGGGGGGCAGGTCACCTATGAAAACGCCGACCCCGGTGCGGGATCGGCGCGGCGGCTGGCGTCCTGGGTCGTGGGACGCCTGCCGATCCAGACCTATCTGTGATCAGTCGTAAAGCTTGGAGACCACGTTCGCGGCGAACGCTTGGATCAGGGCGTTGTAGATTTCGTCGCTGGACGGCTCCATCACGGTGACGTCCATGTTGGCGGGGATGTAGGGCATCGCCTGATCCATGGAGACGGTCAGGGTGTAGTTGTCGGGCGACAGCTGCGTACCGCCGCGGACATCGACGATGACCTTGCCCGACAGGGCCGAGCTGCTGACGCCGCCATTGCCCATGAAGGGGGCGGCCAGGGACACCTCGTCCACATCGACCTTGATGTTGGCATTGCCGCCGTCGCCCATTTCGGCGCGCTGTTCCAGAAGCGCCACGATGGCCGTGGTCAGATCGTCGTCCAGATTGGCGTAGCGTTGGGCCGCTTCCGGGCTTTGGATCGCGGCGAGGTCGGTTTCGACATCGACCGAATCCTTCCACGTCTGGGCGAATGCGGGAACAGCGAACAGGGCCGCAATCGCGGCGGTGGCGAGCAGTTTGCCTTGCATGACAGTCTCCAAATGAAAGGCCGCAATCGGTGCGGCGATGCGGCCATAACGTAAGGAAAAGGCGGCAGGTTCCCCCGCCGCCCTGGTTCTGCCCGGTTTTCGCGCCCCGCCTCAGGCGATCAGCGTCTCGGTGGAGGCGAAGAACATCGCCTGGCTGACGGCCGAACGAACCTGATCCTCGTGATAGGGTTTGGTGATCAGGAAGGCCGGTTCGTGCTTTTGCCCGGTCAGCAGGCGTTCGGGGAAGGCGGTGATGAAGATCACCGGCACGTCGTCGAACTGCGCCATGATGTCGTTGACCGCGTCGATGCCCGAGGAATTGTCGGCCAGCTGGATGTCCGCAAGGATCAGGTCCGGCTTTTCGCGCGAGGCGAGGGCCACGGCTTCGGTCCGGGTGCGGGCGATGCCGGTGATGGAATGGCCCATCTCCTTGACGATGGCCGAGATGTCCATCGCGATGATGGCCTCGTCCTCGATGATCATGATGCGCCCGGCGACCGCGTCGGCCATCTCGCGCTGGGCGATGTGCACCAGTTCGGACGCCTCGTTCGTGTCGATCTGCATGATCGCGCCAATTTCTTCGTGGGTGAAGCCTTCGATCGCGTGCAAAAGCAAAGCTTCGCGCGTGTTGGGCGTCAGGTGGGCCATGTGGTCCTGCGCCTTTTGCGACAGCCGGTTGTCGGCTTCGCCCAAGGGCGCGCCCGCGCTGGCCCAGACAAGGTGGAACGCGTGGAACAAAGCGACCTTTGCGTTGTTTGTCGTCTGGAAGATCGACTGGTCTTCCAGAATGGCTTCGAGGGTTGCGGCGGCAAAAGCGTCCCCGGTGGACTGGCTGCCCGTCAGCGCCCGCGCGTAACGCCGCAGATAAGGAAGGTTCGCCCCGATCACGGTCGACAGGTCAGGCGTGGCGTCCGACGGCATTGAATGTCCTCTTCAAGCTCATTTTCTCGGGAACCAAACGCGGGTGATGGCGTTTGGTTCCGAAGAATGTTGGTGCGACAGCGAAAGTAACGGGTTTTGGGGCAAATGGCAAAAGAGCGTGAAAGGCTTTCGATGACACATCAGATCGATGCCAATCTCAAGCGTGTGTATGACGAAGCTCTGGAGCAGGAGGTGCCGGATCGGTTCACCCAACTGTTGGCCCAATTGAAGGAAAAAGGGGCGCAGAAATGACGGCGGCCCAGATGCCCGCCGGGGCCCGCGATCCGCGGGAGGAGTTGCCCGACCACCTGCCGGCGTTGCGCGCCTTCGCCATCTCCCTCACCCGCAACGTGTCCTTGGCCGACGATCTGGTGCAGGACACCATCGTCAAGGCCTGGACGAATTTCGACAAGTTCACCGTGGGGACGAACCTGCGGGCGTGGCTGTTCACCATCCTGCGCAACACCTTCTATTCCGACAAGCGCAAGAACCGGCGCGAAGTGCCCGATCCCGAAGGGGCACATGCGGCCACCTTGTATGTGAAGCCCGACCATGACGGGCGCATGGCGTTCACCGAATTCAGCGCGGCCTTCGACAAGCTGACCCCCGAACACCGGGAGGTTCTGATCCTTGTCGGCGCATCCGGCTTTTCCTACGAGGATGCGGCGGGCATGATGAATGTCGCGGTCGGCACCGTCAAAAGCCGCGCCAACCGCGCGCGCGCCCGTCTGGCCGAACTCCTTAACCTGGCCGAAGGCGAGCATGTATTCTCGGACGTGGACGGAACGACGATGGCCGTCATGTCGCGATCGGGTGTGAACGCTGCATGACCACCTGGAAGGCCAAGCTGCGCTACTACTCTGGAACGCTGGGCTTTCGCCTGGCGTTTCTGCTTGCGGTGGCGCTGCTGCCGTTGGCCCTGGTGTCCGCCATTCAGTCGGCGGCGATGCTGAAGGAAACCCGCGCGCGGTCCGAGGCCGCGCTGCTGGGAGAGACGATGCGTGCGTCGGATGCCGACCTGCTGCTGGTTCAGCGGGCACGGGGTGTGACGACGGCCTTGGCAAACATGATCGCCCCGCTGCTGGACGATCCCGTGCGATGTTCGGCGGCGATGCAGGATCTGGTGGCCCGGTCCGACATCTATACCGCCGCCGGTTTCGTGGACCGTTCGGGCATCCTGACCTGCGTATCCAAAGGACAGGGATTGGATGTCAGCGGTCTTGAGGCCTTTCGGCAGGCGATGGCCGATCCGGTTCCGGTGATCCGGCTGGCGAATGAGGGGCGTATTTCCAGCCAGCCGGTGGTCGTGGTGGCCGATCCGGTGTTCGACGACGAGACACTTCTGGGATTCGTGACGGTGTCCCTGCCGCATGACAGGCTGACGGTGGAGCGGCCTCCGTCCTTGGACGGATTGCCTGCATCGGACTTCGTGACCTTCGACACGGAGGGCACGATCCTGACGTCGAATGTCGGGACGGCGGACGTGTCCCGCATCCTGCCCAAGGACCGCTCGCTCAAGGCCTTGTCCCTGTCGGGCGAGGATGTGGTGTTCACCGCCCCGTCCGAGGGCGGCGAAAATCGGTCTTTCGCCGTGATCCCGATCGTGCCCGATCTGCTTTACGCGATGGGCAGCCGGCCGGTGGACGATCAGGGCATCTGGTATATGCGGATGCTGCCCTCCGTCACCCTGCCTTTGGCGATGTGGCTGGCCTGTCTGTTCGTGGCCATCGCCGCCATCGAACGCTTGGTGACCCGCCATGTGCGCGTCCTGCGCCAGGCGATGTCGGGCTTTGCCGATGGCAAGCGGATCATCGGACGCATGGACATGGCGACGGCTCCGGTGGAATTCCAGGAACTGTCGGACACGTTCAGCCACATGACCGACACCATCCTGCACGACGAGGCGGAGATGGAGGACATGATCCACCAAAAGGAGGTTCTTCTGCGCGAGGTGCATCACCGCGTGAAGAACAACCTGCAACTGATCGCCTCGATCATGAACATGCAGATGCGCCAGGCCAAGTCGGCCGAGGCGAAGTCGCTGATGAAGGGGTTGCAGGAACGGGTTATGAGCCTCGCGACCATTCACCGCGGGCTGTATCAGACGACCGGCCTGACCGATATCCGGGCGGATGAGCTGCTGGTCGATATCACGCGGCAGGTCGTGCAGCTGGCGGCGGGGCCGGGCACCCAGATCGGGATAGACCACGCCATCGGCGAGGTTCGCCTGACGCCGGATCAGGCCGTGCCCCTGTCGCTGCTTCTGACCGAGGCCCTGGCGAATGCGGTGAAATACGCAGGGTCGACCAGCGGGCGTTCGCAAATCAGGGTCTCGCTCGACCGCGAAGGGGGCACCCATGCGGTGCTTCAGGTGCGCAACACGCTTGGCCCCATTCCGGCAACGCCCGGCACGTCGGAGGGGACGGGTCTTGGAACCCAGCTTCTGACGGCGTTTGCTCAGCAAGTGGGCGGAAGACTCGACACCGAGACGACAGAGGATATGTATACCCTTCGCGTCGTGTTCGAAGTGCGCCCCCTGAACGAAGGAGAGGCCCGCATTTCCGGCGGCGCAGCGGCGGAGACATAAGTCCGGACGGGGTCCGGCCGAAGACGGGATTACGACGTGCGAAGTGGCAGGCGAAGCTCTCCCCAGGTGTTCATCACCGGGTCGGAAGCCTTTCCGGAACTGGAACGATCCTTCCTGAACGCCCATTCCGCCATCCATGCCAGTTTTCGCATCTTCGATTTGCGCACCCGCCTGCGCTCTGCCGAAGGGCGGGCCGTGGGGGAGACGTGGTTCGACCTGATCGTCCACGTTCTGCGCGCGGGGGTGGCGTTGCATCTGACGATTGCGGATTTCGACCCCGTCGCCCGATCCGCGCTGCATCGCGGCACATGGCGCAGCCTGCGGATGCTGCACGCGGCGGCGGAGGTGGCGGGCCCGCGCGCGCGTCTGGTGGCCCGCGCGGCGATGCACCCGGCGCGCAGCGGCCTGTTGGTGCGCATCGCCTATTGGGGGGCGGCGCAGCGGCGTCTGGGGCGGGTCTGCGCCTGGCTGAACGATCTGCCCCCCGCCACGCGCGCGGCGGCCCTGCGCGACATGCCGGGGATTCGGGCGCGCCTGACTGCGGGGCCGGACGGGTCGTGGCGCCCGCGCCGCGGGCACCTGCCCTGCCTTTACCCCGCGACCCATCATCAGAAGCTGGCGGTGTTCGACGACCGCCGCCTGTATATCGGCGGCATGGATCTGGACGAACGGCGTTATGACACGCCGGAGCATGATCGCCCCGCCGCGCAGACATGGCACGATGTGCAGGTGATGATGGAAGGTCCGGTGGTGGCCGAGGCGCGGCACCATCTGGACAGCTTTCTGGCCGTGACCGAAGGGCGGGTCGCGCCCGGGCCCCAGCGTCGCCTGCTGCGCACCCTGTCACGGCGGCGGCGCATCCCCCTGTGGCATTACGGCCCGGTGACCGTGGCAAACGAATTGCGACAGGCGCATGAGGCGCTGTCGGATCGCACGACCAACCTGATCTATGCCGAGACGCAATTCTTTCGCGACCTGCGGTTGGCCCGCCATCTGGCGGGGCGGGCGCGGACCAATCCCGATCTGACGATGATCCTTGTTCTGCCCGCCGCGCCTGAGGATGTGGCGTTTGAAAACCGCTCCACCCTGGATGCGCGCTTTGGCGAGTTTCTGCAGGCGCGCGCCCTGCGCATCCTGCGGGCGGGATTCGGGGCGCGGCTGTTCATCGGGGGGGTGGCGCAGACGCGGTCCGCGCCGCGCGCCGAACCCTTGGACCGCGATCGCATGAATGGGGCGCCGGTCATCTATATCCACGCCAAGGTCTCCATCTTCGACGACGATGCGGCGATCGTGTCTTCGGCCAACCTGAACGGGCGCAGCCTGACCTGGGACAGCGAGGCGGGGGTATATCTGAACGGCCGCCGCGACGTGGGCGAGTTGCGCCGCCGTGTCATGGGGCATTGGCTGCCACGCGATGCCCCGGCCGAATTCTTTGCGCTGGACAGCGCGGTGCGCGCGTGGACCGACCTCGCCCACAGCAATCTGCACCGCGCGCCGGCCGAGCGGCGGGGGTTCATCCTGCCCTATGACCTGACCCGCGCCGAACGGTTCGGCCGCCATGCGCCGGGCGTCCCGGACGAGATGGTCTAGATCTCGGCCGAGGCCAGTTGCGCCTTGCGGGAGGTGTTGTTCAGTTGCAGAACCCACAGCAGCAGCGGGATGGCGACGATGCCCCCCACCGGACCCCACAGCCACATGCCGAAGATCAGGGAAAGAAACACCAGAAGGGGGTTCACTTCGGTATGCCGCCCGATCAGCGTGGGGGTGATGAACTGCCCCTCGGCCCCGTTGATCAGAACATAGGCGGCCACGGGCGCAAGAACGTAGGTGCCGGTGAATTCGGTCATCCCCGCCACAAGCAGCGCCACCGTCACGATCGCCGGCCCGATATAGAGAAGGTAGTTCAGGAGGAAGACGACCAGACCCCACAGCGGCGCCGCCGGCATCCCGATCACATATAAGGCCAGGGCGACCAACGCCCCTTCGGCGACGTTGATCATGGTGATGGTCAGGAAATACCGCGCCACCAGCTTTTCGGCGTGAAGGAGGCGACGGGGCAGATCGCCGCGTTCATCCGGCGGGGACATGCGCGCGGCCCAATCATAGATGTCCTTGCGCGTCAGCAGAAAGAAGAACAACACCCCGATGAACACCAGCAACTGCCCCGCGAAGGAGGGGGCGAACATCAGCGCGTCGGCCATGGTCGGGATCGCATCCTCCAGCGCGTTTTCGGAGGCGGGATCCGCCGCAGCGGCGGCCGCAGTGGGGCCGGTTTCCAGCGCCTCGCGCATACCGTCGGAAATCTGGGTGACGCCGCGAAATGTCCGATGCACCGCCTCCAGCGCATTCTGCATGTCGGCCCAAATGCGGGGTGCGGCGTCCATCAGGCGCATGACCAGGGGTTGAAGGGCGGCAATGATGCCGCCGATCACGCCCAGCGTCAGCACGAGGGAAAGAAGGGCCCCGATGACCGGGGGCATCCCCCACCGCGACACCCGTTCGGTCAAGGGGGACAGGATGACGCCCGCGACAAGGGCCAGGACAAGAGGAACCATGAAGGTCTGCGTGATCCGCAAGGCGGCGAACATGGCAAAGACCCCGAGGAAGATCAGCGCATAATGAGAAAATCGGTCAAGCCGGTCCATGAAATTCCCCTTTCGGCATCACCGGAACGCGAGCGGGAACGGGAAGTTCCGACGGAACCGCAACATCCGCCCGTCCGTTTCCGCCGAGTGAACCCATGAGAGGAGAGATCGTATGAACTGGGATCAAGTTGCTGGAAAGTGGAAGGAAATGAAGGGACAGGCCCGTCAGAAATGGGGGGACCTGACCGATGACGATCTGGACCGCGTGGCCGGAAAACGGGAAGAGATGATCGGACTGGTGCAGCAGAAATATGGCCGCACCAAGGAGGAGGCCGAGCGGGAGGTCGACGATTTCGCCAATCGTCTTTGACCCGTCCCAAATGTCAAAAGGCCCGCGATGTCGCGGGCCTTTTGTGTTTCAGCGGCGGCGCCAGTGCTTCTTGGCGTCTTTTTTCACGTCCTTGACGAAATCTTCCATCTCGTCCTCTTTCCCGCGTTTGTTGCGATAGACGGCGGTGCCGATCGCGGCCCCCAAGGCCAGCGCCACGGCGGCCGAAACCATCGGGTGATCCTCGACGATCCGTTTCGCCTCGCGGCCCCCCTTGCCCAACGCGTCCTGCGCCTTCAGTCGGGCGGCATAGGCTTCTTCGCGCGCCTGCACGATCCGTTTCTGGGCGGCGGCGGAAAAATCCTCCAGCCCTTCGGCAAAACGCTCGCGCATGTCTTCGGCCAGATCGGACAGAATCTCGGCCCGTTCGGCCATATAGTCGCGCGCGTCATCGGCGCGGTCGGACAGGCCTGCGGCGATATCGTCGCGATAGGCGCGGGCGTCTTCCTCCAGATCGTGCAGGCGGGCCGAGGCCTTGGCCCGCAGGCGGTCGATCACGTCCATCCAATCGGTGTTCTCGATCGCGTCGGCCTCGTCGCGCACCACGCGGCGCGCGCGGTCGGCGCCGCGGCCCAGCCGGCGAGCGAAGCCTTCGGCCCGCTCCTCCACCTCATCCACGCGCGAAGGGCCGCGATTGCCGCCAAGGGCCAACCACGCGAGACCCAGGCCGACCACACCCACGGCGACCGGATTGCGGCGCACGACGGATTCGGCGGTTTCGCGAACGCCACCATTGGCGCGCACGGTCTGCATCGCCTCGCGCATCAGCAGGTCGATGGTGGACCGGCTGAACAGGCTGTCGAAGATGGACCCCAGTTGCGCGCGATCGCGGTCAAGGTCGTCTTCCAGATCACGGTATGTGCGTTTACGGCTCATCTCTCATCATCTCCTTCAGGGATTCAAAATCTTGCCGCACACGGGCGGCGGTCTTGGTGGGAACGAGGTTCGACGGCTTGAGTGCCGACAGCCCGAAAAGCGCCAGCAGGACCGCGATCAGAAAGCCCGCGCCCCCCACGATCAGCGCGGCCCAGGTGTCGCCCACGCCCGCAGCGGCCAGGGCGATGACCGCTGCCCCCGCCAGCATGTTTAGTGACACGAGGACCACGACCAGCGCCACGATCAAAAGGACGGCGCCGATGATTGCCTTGCGGACGTTGCGCCCCACCTCCTCCTTGGCCATGGCCAGTTCGGTCGCGACCATGCGCGACAGAAGAAGGGCCATCCGGGACACCGGCGCGTCGGCCACACGCTCTTCATATGCGGGCCGCATGGATCAGCGCCGCAGCAGCTGCGTGATCGCGACGCCCGCCGCGACGGCCCCGGCCAGCATCAGCACCGGATGGCGACGTGCGTAATCATAGGCGCGCGCGACGGTATCGTTGCCCTGCACGTCGTCGATGATGTCATAGGCGGTGGCCTTCACGCGGTCCGCCGTGGCGCGCGCCGACTGGCGGGCATCTTCGGCAAAGGTCGTGGCGTCATCCAGAATGTCGTCGCGGAACGCCGAGGCGCGCTTGCGCGCACGGTCGGCGGTATGGGCGGCCGACCGGCTTGCATGTTCGGCGCGCATCTTGTGAAAACGTCCGTTTTTCATTTTCTTGCCCCTTTTCGTAACGGCGGGCGTGGCGCCCGTCTTGATCGTTCGTCACGAAGCCAACGGCGCCCGTGGCGCGGCGGTTCCCCCATTTGCGGCAAGTGCTTAGGAACATTTTCATCCCGTCCCTGTTCCATTTTGCACATGACCGGGCACGGATGCCGTGCCCCCCTTGATAAGAAGGAGATGTGCCCATGCTGGGCTGGACGTTGACCTACGCCTTGATTTCCCTTCTGGCCGCCGCCATCGGGTTCGGCGGGACCACGGGGGCCTTGGCCCTTGCGGGCCAGATTCTGTTCGTTGTTTTTGCGGGCCTGTTCGTGGTGACGGCCCTGTTGCGCCACAGGGCCGGCAAGCCGCTGGTCTGAAAGATTACCGGCGCGCCCCGATGGGAAAGCCGAAAGTCGCGTTGCCCGTGACGCCCGCCGGTGCGGCGGGGAACGAGCGTGACGCGGCGTTGATGGCCCGCAGGATCTGTTGATCCAGCGCGGCACTTCCTGAGGAACGGGTCAGCGCGACGCTGAGCATCTGACCGCCCGGGGTCACCACGATCTGCACATTGGCCACCCCCTGATCGCGCCCACCCCCGCGCATCTGCCGCTGGATCCGCGCGTTGATCTGCGATCCCCATTGAAGCTCCAGCCGCTGACGCTCCCCCGAGGAGAGGGCTTGCCGTGCCTGACCGGTGGCGGAGGGCGCGGCCTGTTGCGGCTGTGACGGCGCCGGAGCGCTGCTTGGACGGTCCGGTTCGCGGCGGGGTTGCTCGGTCACCCGTTCGGGACGGGGGGGCGGGCGCACGGTGGGCGGCGGCGGCGGTGGGGCGGGCGCATCGGGAAGTGCGACCTCGTCCGGCGCGGCGTCCTGCAGGGGGTCGATCTCTGCGATCTCGTCGATCGGCTGATCCTCGGCCAGATCCTCGGGCGGGGGGGTGGTGTCCTCGACAAGATCGGGCGCCTCGGGGGCCTGAAGGTCGGGCACATCGGGCGCAGGCGGGGCGACGGCCGTGGCCGCCGGGGCGGCGGCCGGGGGTTCGAGGTTGATCTCGATGGCGTTCCGCCCAAGGTCCAGGCCGTCGCGTTGGGCGTGGATCGCCCAGGCGGTGGTGGCCGCAAGCACCCCCGCGACGGTAGCGGCGGCCCCGATCCAGCCCAGACGTTCGCGGCGCCGATCCGCGCGGGTTCGTGCGGCCTGCCAGTCGCCTGAGATGGGGCCGCGATCGGTCATGGGGTCGCCCCGCCCGGCGCGCCCTCGATCCCGACCAGCGCCACCTTCAGATAGCCCGCATCGCGCAGGTGGTTCATCACCTGCATCAGGTCCCCATATGCCACGGCCTGATCGGCGCGCAGGAAGACGCGCTGGTCCTTGTCGCCGCCGGTGCGCGCGTCCAGCGTGGCCGCCAGCGTATCGGCGGGCACGGGCGCGTTGCCCAGGGTGAGGGTCAGGTCCTGCTGCACGCTCAGATAGACTGGATCCGGCGGACGCGTCTGCGGGGCGGCGTTGGAGGAGGGAAGGTCCACCGCCACATCCACCGTGGACATCGGCGCCGCCACCATGAAGATGATCAGCAAGACCAGCATCACGTCGATGAAGGGCGTGACGTTGATCTCGTGGGTTTCCTCCAGTTCGCCATCGTCGCGCGGGTTGATGCCTCCGGCCATGGTTCACTCCATACCGGGGGTGCGGGGCAGGTGGCGGAAGTCCAGATCGCGGCTGACCAGACGTTCGATGCCCGCCCCCGCATCGCCCAACGCCTGCCGATAATTGGCGATGCGGCGGGCGAAGACGTTGTAGATGACGACGGCGGGAATGGCCGCGACCAGACCGAGGGCGGTCGCCAGCAGTGCCTCGGCAATGCCGGGGGCCACGACGGCCAGGTTGGTCGTGTTGCTTTCGGCGATGCCGATGAACGCGTTCATGATGCCCCAGACCGTGCCGAACAGCCCGACGAACGGCGCGACGGAGCCGACCGTCGCCAGAAGACCCGTCCCCTTGCGCATCCGACGCGCGGCCTGCGCCTCGGTCCGCGCCAGGATCGAGGCGACCCGTTCCTTGATGCCGGTGCCGCCCGCGTGGTCGATGGCAGGGTCGGATTTGCGCGCCTCCTCCAGCGCGGCGGCGACCATGAAGCTGGCGGGATCGCGGGGGCCCGTCAGTTCCGCGGCCACCGCAGGCAGGGTGGACCCTGCGCGAATGATCCGCGAGGCGCGGGTGAGACGGGTTTTCGCGCCCGCCATCTCCACCATCTTGAAGACGAAGACGGTCCAGGTGAAGAAACACGCGGCCAGAAGCACCAGCATGACCGCCTTCACCACCCAGTCGGCCTGATTGTACATACCCATGGGCGAAAGGTCATGGGCCGGAAGGATCGGCGTTTCGACCTGCGGGGCGGGTTGTGCGGCGGGGGCGGTTGTGTCCGGGGCCTCCGGCGCGGCGGGGGCCTCGGTCGGCACGTCGGGGGCCTGTGCCATCGCAGGGGGCGTCATCACGGTCAGGGTCAGGGCGACCAGGGCAAGCGCGGTGCGAAGGGGCGTCATGGGCGGACCTTTTCTCGTCTTCATCTTCAGCGATCTAGATTTATTGAGTGAAATGGTCAAGTTTTAATCCGAGGCTGGACCGGCGCGGGTTAAAGGCGCGTTCACCATTTCGCCCCAAGGTCGGGGGATGCAGAAACAGAATCGCCCCATCATCAAACGTGTGAAGAAAAGCGGCGGCCATGCCCATCATGGCGGGGCGTGGAAGGTGGCCTATGCCGATTTCGTCACGGCGATGATGGCGTTCTTCCTGCTGATGTGGCTGCTGAACGCCACGACGGAAAAGCAGCGCAAGGGGCTGGCCGATTTCTTCAACCCGACGATCCCGATCAACCGCGTCTCGGGCGGGGGGACGGACATGTTCGGGGGGGATTCGGTCTTTTCCGAAGATCGCATGGCCCAAAGCGGTGCGGGCGCGTCGCAGATCGTCCCGACCGAGGCGCAGCGGGCGCGGGGCGAGGTGGGGCGCGGCGACATGGGGATGGAGGACGAGAAGAAGGCCCTGGACGATCTGCTTCAGGCGCGCGGCGGCGAAAGCATGACCATGGAACGCGCCCTGCGCCACGTCGTAACCCGCGTCACCGATGAGGGTCTGGTGATCGAGGTGTTCGATCTGCCTGACACCGCCCTGTTCGAGGGGGACACCGCGGTGCCCCGCGCCGTTCTGCGCGACGTGGCACGGGTTCTTGCCGACGTGTTGGCCCTGACCACGAACCGCGTGGCGGTGGCGGGGCATGTCCGCAACTATCCCCTGACGCTGATCGACAATCCCGTCTGGCCGCTGTCGGCGGACCGGGCACAGACGATGCGGCGGCTTTTGGGCGACATGGGGCTGGAGGCGGCGCGGATCACGCGCGTCGCGGGCCATGCCGACCGCCGTCCCGTGACGCAGAACCCGATGGCCATCCGCAACAACCGGGTCGAGGTGATCCTGCTTCGCCGCGACCGTTAGGGCGATGTTAAGCCAGCGCGCGGAAGGTGCGCCCTGTGCATTAGAAAGGTGCGATTCCCGATGACGATCACTTCTTCCATGAATGCCGGTGTGGCGGGCCTGAACGCGAACGCGGCGCGACTGGCCGGCATTTCGGACAACATCGCCAACGCGGGCACCTATGGCTACAAACGGGCCGAGACGGATTTCTTCCAGATGGTGAACGCGGGCAATACCGACGCCACCTATTCCGCGGGTGGGGTCCGCACCAGTTCGACGCGGATCGTGGATGAACGCGGGGCCCTGATCGGCACGTCGAACGCCACCGACATCGCGATCAACGGGCGGGGGTTCCTGCCGGTGTCGGACGACGGGCGCTCGGTCGTGCTGACGACGACCGGATCGTTCCGGCCCGACGCGACCGGCACATTGAAATCGCAATCGGGGCTGACGCTGATGGGGTGGCCCGCCGGGCCGGACGGGACCATCCCCGCCGTCGCGCGCGAATCCATGGCGGCGCTGCAACCGGTGCAGGTGAACCTGAACCAGTTCGTGTCGAACCCCACGACGCGGATGACGATGTCGGTGAACCTGCCCGCCACGGCCACCCTTCCGGGGGCGGAGGGTGAGACGTTCGCCCAGACCATCGAATATTTCGACGCGATGGGCACGTCCCGCGCGCTGACGGCCGAATTCACCCCGATCGAGGCTGCGGGGGACCGGGCGTCGAACGCCTGGGTGATGCGGTTGACGGACGATTCGGGAAACACCACCCTTGGCGCCTATCGTCTGGAATTCGACGGGAGCCAGACGGCGGGCGGCACGTTGAAATCGGTGACGCGGGTGGCCGGGGTGGGGGATCCGGCCCTGGCCGGGGCCTACAGCGCCGAGGATGGGACCATTGCCCTTCGGCTGGGCGACAACCCCGTCAGCTTCCGCATCGGCAAACCGGGCCAGTCCGACGGCATGACCCAACTCTCCGACCGCTATACCCCCAGCACGATCGAAAAGAACGGCTCGGCCATCGGCAGTCTGCAATCGGTGGAGATCGACGAGAACGGGCTGCTGCGGGCGAAATACGACCAAGGCTTCAGCCGGGTGATCTTCCAGGTGCCGGTGGTGGATGTTCCCAACCCGAACGGCCTGCAGTCGCGCGACAACCAGACCTTCGGTCTGACGGCGGCGTCGGGGGCGTTCTATCTGTGGGATGCGGGGTCCGGCCCCACCGGCACCACCCAAGGCTACATGCGCGAGGAATCGACCACCGACATCGCGCAGGAACTGACGCACCTGATCTCGACCCAGCACGCCTATTCCTCGAACGCCAAGATCATCCAGACGGTGGATCAGATGCTTCAGGAAACCACCAACCTCAAACGATAAGAGGGTGCCATGACGCTTGGTTCCGCCCTGTCGGTTGCGCGGTCCGGCCTGACGGCCAGCGCGCGGCTGGCCGACATCACCGCCCAGAATGTGGCCAATGCCCTGACCGAAGGGTATGGCCGGCGCGAGGTGACCCTGTCGGCCCGCGCCATCGGCGGGGTGGAGGTGACGGGCATCACCCGCTTTGCCGACCGCGCCCTGATCGCCGACCGGCGTATGGCGGAGGGCAGTCAGGCGGGCACCACCCTGATCGCGGACTTCTTCAAGGGGATGGAGGCGGCGGTGGGTGCCTCCGATGCGCCGGGATCGCTGTCGCAGCGCGTGTCGGCGGTGGAGACGGCGCTGATCGACGCGGCGAACCAGCCGCAATCGGCGGCGCGGTTGGATACGGCGGTGGCGGCAGGGGCGGCCTTGGCGGACAAGATGAACGACCTGCGCGCCCAGGTGCAGGACATGCGCCTGACCGCCGATCGGGGGGTGGCCGCGGCGGTGGCGGACCTGAACGCCGCCCTTGCGGGGGTGGAGGCGCTGAACGACCAGATCGCGGGCCTGTCAGGCGGCGGGCGCGACGTCTCGGCCCTTCTGGATCAGCGGCAGACGCTGGTGGATCGGATCGCGGGTGAGATTCCGGTGCGCGAACTGGTGCGCGAGGATGGGCGGATCGCCCTCTACACCTCGGTCGGGGCGGCGTTGCTGGACGGGCCGCGTTCGGTCCTGGGGTTCACGCCGGTGATGTCGATGACGGCGGACATGACGGTGGAAGGGGGGGCGCTGTCGGGGGTGACCCTGAACGGGCGACCGATGGGACCGTCCAGCCTGGGGGACGGGGCCCTGGGGGCGCGCCTGACCGTTCGTGACACCCACGGGGTGGAAGCGGCGTCCCGACTGGCGGCGATGGCGGGGGATCTGACCGACCGCCTTGGCCCGTCAGGGCTTGTGACCGAAGGGGCGGGGGGGCGGCTGGCCGTCGATCCGCGTCTGCAGGCCTCATGGCGGTTGCGCGACGGGCTGACCGCCACGGCCCCCGGGGCGCCGGGCGACGGCACCCGGCTGAATGCCGCGCTTGCGGCGTTGACCGGGGCGTCCGGCGCGGCGGCGGAGGTTCTGTCCTCCATGTCCGCGCGCCGCGTGCGGGCGGAGGAGGCGCAGGATTTCAGCACCGCCCGGTTCGACACGCTGAAAAAGGCCGAACTGGCGCAGGGCGTGGACACCGATTCCGAAATGCAGACCCTGCTGAAGGTGGAGCAGGCCTATACCGCCAACGCCCGTGTGGTCCAGACCATCGACCAGATGATGCAACGCTTGCTGGAGCTGTAAGACATGAGCAGCCTGACCTTGTCCGACATGGCCCAGACCTTCGCCCTGCGCCGCCAGAACGTGGCCCTGAAAACCGAGATGCAGACGCAGCAGGCCGAAATGGTGACCGGCCAGGCCGCCGATCCGGGGCGGGCGCTGCGGGGCGATCATGCGGCGGTGGCGGCGCTGGATGCCGCCCTGACCCGCAACCGCGCCTTTGCCGACGCCACGGGGCTGGCCGGGGCGCTGGCGGCGGGGATGCAGACCGCGCTGGGCGCGATCGACGCGGGCGTGAAGGGGCTGGGCGGGCTGATGTCCGACCGGACGGCCCTGGCCAACGATACCGCGGTTTCCAGCACGGCCGCCAGCGCCACGGCGGCGTTCCGCGCCACGGTGGCCGCGCTGAACACGCAGGTGGCGGGGCAAAGCCTGTTCGCGGGAACCCGCCCCGACGGTCCGGCCCTGCCCCAGCCCGACGCGCTGCTGGAGGCGATGGAGACCGCCATCGCCGGCGCGGACGGCCCCGCGGGGATCGAGGCGGCGCTGGACCGCTGGTTCGCCGATCCGGCGGGGTTCGGCGCGCTTTATTCCGGTGGCGGCCCGCGCGCGCCGCTGCCTTTGGGTGCGGGCGAGGGGGTGGAGATCGGCCTGACCGCCGCGGACCCCGCGCTCACCGACACCTTGAAGGCGCTGGGCATGGCGGCGATGGTGGATCGTGGGGCGGCGGGCGGGGCGCAGGACCGCGCGGACCTGATGGTCCGCGCCGGGGCGGCCCTGTTGCGCGCCGATGAAGGGCGGACCGCCGCCGCCGCCCGCCTTGGCGTGGCGGAGGAGCGGATCGGCACCCTCGCCCTGCGTCACGACGCCGAACGCACCGCCTTGATGACCGCGCGCGCCGACATGCTGGCGGTGGACCCGTTCGAGGCGGCCACCCGGCTGGAGGCGACGCGCACCCAGATCGAGACGCTCTATGCCGTGACGGCGCGTCTGTCGAAGCTTTCGCTGGCGGATTACCTGTGATGTGGCGGCTTGCGGTCTTTCTCATCTGCCTGGCGCTGCCCGCCCTGGCCGCGCCGATCCGCATCAAGGATCTGGCGGATTTCGACGGGGTGCGGGGCAACGACCTTGTGGGCTACGGCCTGGTGGTGGGGTTGAACGGCACGGGCGACGGCCTGCGCAATTCGCCCTTCACCGAGGAGATCATGGCCAACCTTCTGGAACGGCTGGGCGTCAATGTGACGGGAGAGATGCTGCGGCCCCGCAACGTGGCGGCGGTGTTCGTGACGGCGGCGCTGCCGCCCTTCTCCCGCTCGGGCAGCCAGATCGACGTCACCGTATCGGCCATCGGCGATGCCAAAAGCCTGCTGGGCGGCACGCTGGTCATGACGCCGTTGAACGGGGCGGACGGCCAGATCTATGCCGTGGCGCAGGGCACGATCCTTGCGGGCGGCGTCGCCGCCGAGGGGGAGGCCGCGCGCGTGGTTCAAGGGGTGCCCACATCGGGCACCATCCCCTCCGGCGCGCGGGTGGAGCGGGAGGTGGAGTTCGACTTTGCCGGCCTGCAGACCCTGCGGCTGGCGCTGCGCAATCCCGATTTCACCACCGCCGCCCGGATCGAAGGGGCGATCAACGGCGCGTTCAGCCGCATGGCGACGATGACGGATGCGGGCACGGTGCAGTTGAACCTGCGCGGGCAATCCCCCGCCCATGTGCTGGCGCGGCTGGAAAACCTGACGGTGGAGCCGGAAACGGCGGCGCGGGTGGTGGTGGACCAGCGCTCCGGCACCATCGTCATGGGGGAGGATGTCCGCATCAGCCGCGTGGCGGTGGCGCAAGGCGGCCTGACCCTGCGGATCGAGGAATCGCCGATGGCCGTCCAGCCCAACCCTTTCGCGCGGGGGGAAACCATCGTCCTGCCGCGCACCCAAGCCGCGATCGAACAGAATCCGGGAACGGGTCTGGCCGAGGTGGAGGGCTCCACCAGCCTCAGCCAGGTGGTCGCGGGGCTGAACGCCCTGGGCGTCGCGCCCTATGACATGATCGACATCCTGAAAAGCATCGACGCCGCGGGCGCGCTGCATGCCGAATTCG
Source organism: Falsirhodobacter halotolerans (assembly GCF_022899245.1). Classification (NCBI taxonomy): domain Bacteria; kingdom Pseudomonadati; phylum Pseudomonadota; class Alphaproteobacteria; order Rhodobacterales; family Paracoccaceae; genus Falsirhodobacter; species Falsirhodobacter halotolerans. Next base: position 2,473,800 of record NZ_JALJAZ010000001.1, on the reverse strand, counting down.
TCGTAAGGTAGTTGTTGCGGGGCGGTCCTGCCGCTAGAATCACCCCCGCAACCGCCCCGGGGGACGCCATCATGATGACCTTCCTGCTTCAACGCGGGGCCGGACCGGCCCGTCGCTTTTACCGGGTGGAACTGGGATACAACCTGTTCGGGGAATATTCGGTGTTGCGTGACTGGGGGCGCGGGCAGCGGATCGCCTGTTTCGCCAACCTGCGCGAGGCCTGTGCCGCCCTTGAACGCTGGACACGGCGCGCACGGCGCCGGGGATACGAGACGACCGCATGACGCATCTTTGGGTTCGCCACGAACAACGCCCGCACGAAGTCCGCGTGGGCCTGACGCCGGACGGGGCCGCCGCGCTGATCGCCCGGGGGCTGCGCGTGACGGTGGAGGACAGCCCGACGCGCTGCATTCCCACCGACGCCTATGCCCGCGCCGGGGCGGTGATCGCGCCCGCCGAAAGCTGGCCCGATGCGCCCGCCGATGCGATCATCTTCGGGCTGAAGGAATTGCCGGAGGATGGCACCCCGCTGCGCCACCGCCACATCCTGTTCGGTCATGCCTTCAAGGGGCAACCGGCGGGGCGGGTTCTGCTGGACCGGTTTCGCGCCGGGGGCGGCACGCTGTATGATCTTGAGGCGCTGGTGGATGCGGACGGGCGGCGGGTGGCGGCGTTCGGCTATTGGGCGGGCTATGTCGGGGCGGCGGTGACGCTGATGGCATGGGGCGCGCAGGCGCAAGGCGGGATCTGCGGGCCGGTGACGCGGTTCGCGGATCGCGACGCGCTTCTGGCGCAGGTGCGCGGGGCGATGATCGGGTCTCCGCGCGCGCTGATCATCGGCGCGCATGGCCGCGTCGGCACCGGGGCGTCCGATCTTTGCGCCGCGTTGGGCGTGCCGGTCACCGGCTGGGACACCAAGGACACGGCGCAGGGCGGCCCGTTTCCAGAGGTTCTGGCCCATGACGTGTTTCTGAACTGCATCCTCGCCCGCCCCGGATGTCCGGTCTTCGTTCCGGCGGGGGCCGGGGCGGAACCGCGCACGCTGCGGGTGATCGGCGACATTGCCTGTGACCCCACGTCGGATTTTTCGCCCATCAAAGTCTATGACCGCGTGACGGACTGGGGCCACCCCGTTCGGCGGGTGGCGGAGGCCCCGCCGCTGGACGTGATGGCGATCGACAACCTGCCCTCGCTCTTGCCGGTCGAAAGCTCGCAGGATTATGCGGGCCAGCTTCTGCCGTCGTTGCACACGTTGACCGATCTGGATGCGGGCGTCTGGGCGCGGGCGCGGGCCGAATTCGACCGTCACCTTTAACGGCGGCCGAACAGCTTTTCGATATCCGTCAGCTTCAGTTCGACATAGGTGGGGCGGCCGTGGTTGCATTGGCCGGAGGTGGGCGTCGCCTCCATGTCGCGCAGAAGGGCGTTCATCTCCTCCGCCCGCAGGGCGCGGCCCGACCGGACCGATCCGTGGCAGGCCATGCGCGACAGGACCGCGTCCATCCGTGCCACCAGGGTGGTGCTGTCGCCCATTGCCAGTTCGTCCAGAATGTCGCGCAGCAGGGCCGCGCCATCCACCCGGCCCAGAATGGCGGGCGTTTCGCGGATGGCGATGGCCCCCGGCCCGAACCCCTCGATCGACAGGCCAAGACGGGCAAGATCGTCCGCCAGCTCCAAAAGCCGTTCCGCATCGGCGGGGGGCAGGTCGATGATGTCGGGGATCAGCAAGGCCTGCGCCGCCACCCCCGCCGCGTCGCGCTGCGCTTTCATCCGTTCATAGACCAGCCGTTCATGCGCCGCGTGCTGATCGACGATGACGATGCCGCCTTCGGTCTGGGCGATGATGTAATTGCCATGGACCTGCGCCCGCGCGGCGCCAAGGGGAAGGGGCGTCGTGTCTTCGGCCCCCTCCACCCGGGCGGAGGGGGCTTCGGCGAACCCCTCGGGCGCCTGCCAGAGGGTCGCGGCGCGGATCATCTGCGGGGCGGGGCGCGGGTCCATCTGATAGACGCGCGGCGGGGGCGGCGCTTCGGGGCGCATGGCCGCCAGCGTTTCGGTGGCCACGGTCGTGGACGCGCGGTGCATCGCCCCCGCCAGCGCCTGCCGCAGGCCGCCCACGATCAGGCTGCGCGCGGCGGTGGGGTCGCGAAACCGCACCTCGGACTTGGCGGGATGGACGTTCACATCCACCGCCTGCGGCGGGCAGACGATGTCCAGAACCGCCGCCGCGTGCCGGTCGCGCGACAGCACATCCATATAGGCCGCCCGCAGCGCCCCGGTCAGCGAGCGGTCCAGCACGGGCCGTCCGTTCACGAACAGGAACTGCTGGGCCGACGATCCGCGCGAATAGGTGGGCAGCGCGGCATAGCCCACCAGCCGCAGCCCGTCGCGATCCAGATCCACGGCCAGCGCGTTGTCGGTGAACTCCGCCCCCAGAAGTCGGGTCAGGCGGGCGGCCAGCGCCGCCATCGGCGGCCCGGATTCGGGATCGGCGCGCAGAAGCGTCCGGTCGCCATCGGTCAGGGTGAAGCCGACGAAGGGTTCGGCCATGGCCAGACGGCGCAGCGTGTCGGCGATGGCCTGCGTCTCGGCCCGGTCGGTGCGCAGGAACTTCAGGCGGGCGGGGGTGGCGAAGAACAGATCGCGCAGTTCGACCACCGTGCCGGGGCGCGCTGCGGCGGGGCGCGCCGCCTCCATCCGCCCGCCGGTGACGGTGATCGCCGCCCCTTCCGCCCCCGCCGTGCGCGAGGTTACCGTCAGCCGCCCCACCGCGCCCAGCGAGGCCAGCGCCTCGCCGCGAAATCCGAAGGACCGGATGTCCAAAAGGTCCGATCCGTCGATCTTCGATGTGGCATGACGCGCCAGCGCCAGCGGCAGATCGGGCGCGGGGATGCCGCAGCCGTCATCGGTCACGCGGATCAGGGTCTTGCCGCCATCCGCAATCTCCACCGTCACGCGGCGCGCGCCCGCGTCCAGCGCGTTTTCCACCAGTTCCTTGACGGCCGAGGCGGGGCGTTCCACCACCTCGCCCGCCGCGATGCGGTTGATCGCGGCCTCGTCCAACTGGCGGATCACGGGCGGGGAAACGGGGCGGTCCATCATGGCCGCGAGTCTAACAGGGCCACCCGCGTCACTCCAGCCCTTGCGGCTGACCGACCACCACGAACCGCAGCGCCGAAGGGTCATAAAGCGTCTTGGCCACGCGGTTCACCTCGTCCAGCGTCAGCGCCTCGATCCGCGCGTTGCGGGTGGTGGGGTAGTCGATGGGAAAGCCCTGCATCTGCATGCCCACCAGAATGCCCGCGATCGGCCCGTTGCCGTCGAACCGCAGCGGATAGGATCCGGTCAGATAGGTCTTGGCCGCGTCCAGCTCCTCTTGCGTGATGCCGTCCTGCGCGATGCCCTCCCACACCTGTTTCGTGACATCCACCGCCTCGGCCACCTTGTCGTTGTCGCTGGCGAACTGCCCCACGATCATGTCGGCATGATCCAACGAGGCGAGATAGGCCGACGCGCCGTAGGTCAGCCCCCGTTGCGTCCGCAACTCGTCCATCAGCCGCGCGGTGAACCGCCCCCCGCCCAAAACCTCGTTCGCGACGAAGGCGGCCATGAAGTCGGGGTCGTGCACATCGATCCCCGGCTGGCCGAACCGCACCACCGCCTGCGGGGTCGGAAAGTCCACGACCGTGGTGCCGCCCGTCGCCCGCCATTCGGCCGGGCCGGGCTGCGGCGCGCCCGTTGCGGGCAGATCGCCCAGAATGCGGTCCAGCAATGCGCCCAGATCGGCCTCGGAGATATCCCCCGCGGCGGCGACATAGATGCGGTCGCGGGCCAGCGCGCCGTCCTGCGCCGCCACCAGATCGTCGCGGGTCAGGGCCGCCACGCTGTCCAGCGTGCCGCTGTCGTCGCTGCCATAGGGGTGGGGTCCGAAGGCTTCGGCGTTGAACGTGTCGCCCGCGATGGCATCGGGGTCCTGCGCCGCCGACCGGATGCCCGACAGGACCTGCGCCCGCACGCGCTGGATTGCGTTGTCGTCAAAGCGCGGCTCGGTCAGGGCGAGATGCAGCAGGTCCGCCGCCTGATCGCGGTTTTCCGTCAGGAAGCGCGCCGACACGGCGACCGCGTCGCTGTTGGAGGAAAAGCGGAACTCCGCCGCCAGATCGTCACGGGCGGTGGCGAAGGCGCTGGCGTCCATATCGCCCGCGCCTTCCTCCAGAAGGGCGGTCATCAGGTTGGTCGCGCCGCGTTTCCCCTCCGCATCCAGCGAGGTGCCGCCCTTGAACCGGATGTCCAGCGCGGTGAAGGGAATGTCATGCGATTCCACCAACCAAGCGGTGATCCCGCCGGGGGAGGTGACCTCCTTGATCGGCACCTCGGCCTGGGCGGGCAGGGCAAGAAACAACAGGGCGGCGAGGGGGCGAAGGAAGGTCATTCTGCGGTCTCCTCGGTGGGGGCCTCGGGCATCAGCCAGCCGGTCACGGATCGGCGCGGGTCCAGCACGTCGCGGGCGGCGGCCATGACATCCTCGGCCGTCACCGCCTCCAGCGTGGCGGGCCAGTCCTGCACGTCCTGCACCGTCAGCCCTACGGCCAGCGCCGCGCCGTAGCGGTTGGCAAGGCCGGAGGCGTCGTCGCGGTCATAGATGTCGGCGGCCCGGATCTGGCGCTTGATCCGGTCCAGTTGCGCGACGTCCACGCCATTGGCCAGAAAGGTCTGAAGCGCCCCGTCCAGCGCCGCCTCCGCCTCCTCCAGCGTGATGTCGGGGGCGGGCACGATGCCAAGGGTGAAGGTGGTCGCATCGACCGCCACCCCGTCATACCCCGCCATGGTATGGATCGCCCGGGGGGCCTCGCCGAATTGCAGCGCCTGGGCCAGCACGGACGTGGTCGGATCGCCGCCCAGAATCTGCGCCAGCACGGTCAGCGCGGCGGCGTCCTGCTGCGCGCCGGACGTGCGCTCGGGCGCGAGATAGGTGCGCAGGACATAAGGCTGCGCCACGCGCGGATCGGCAAAGGTCAGGTGCCGGGCCGCGATCTGCGGCGGTTCCTGCGGGCGGGCGCGGGGCGGGATGGTGTCGGACGGGATCAGCGGGCCGAAATGCGCCTCGGCCATCTGGCGCACGGCGTCGGGTTCGACATCCCCCGCCACGACCAGGATGGCGTTGTTGGGGGCATAGAAGGTGCGGTAATGGTCCAGCGCATCCTCGCGCGACAGCTCCTCCATCTCGGCCCGCCAACCGATCACGGGGCGGCGGTAGGGACTGTTGAGGTATTGCGCCGCCGACATCTGTTCGCGAAACAGCGCGCCGGGATTGCTGTCGGTCCGCTGGCTGCGTTCCTGCAGGATGACGCTGCGTTCGTTGTCGACGATGGGTTGGGTCAGGGTCAGGCCCTGCATCCGGTCGGCCTCCATGTCCATCATCCGGTCCAGATGTTCCGACGCCACGCGCTGGAAATAGGCGGTATAGTCGTAGGAGGTGAAGGCGTTGTCCGTGCCGCCAAGGGCGGAGACGGTGGCCGAGAATTCGCCCGGCGCCATCCTGTCCGTCCCTTGGAACATCAGATGTTCCAGAAAATGCGCGACGCCGGATTCGCCCGCCTTCTCATCCGCCGATCCTGTGCGATACCAGACCATGTTGGTGACGACGGGGGCGCGGTGATCCTCGATCACCACCACCTCCAGCCCGTTCGGCAGCGTGAAATCCGTGACCTCCTGCGCGATGGCGGGGCTGATGGTGACGGTCAGCGCCAATGCGGCGGGCAGCGTTCGGAGCATGGGTTCCTCCCCCGTGGGCAATCGGGCCCACCTGACCCGATCGACGGGCGGGGGGCAAGATGCGCCGGGGGCGGCCTACGCGGTTGTTACTGCCCCGGAGGGGGGGCGGCGGGGGTCTGGCGGCCGCGCTGACGCCAGAACTCCGCCTCGTCCTGCGGGTTCAGGGTTTCGGAGCCGTAGGCCTGGTAATAGGTCGTGTTGCGCAAGGCGCGGTCCAGCAGACGGCCGCGATTGTCCTGGCGGAACTGTTCGTCGGCGGCGGCCAGTTCGGGGCGGATCCCCTCCTCGCGGCCATAGCGGGTGCTGGCGGTCAGCAGGGCCGAATCCGCCGCCGGGATGCCGCGCGCGGCGTTGGGATTGCCGCCAAGCGCCGCGATGGCGTCCCCTTGCGGGTTGGGTTCGGTCCGGTTGACGCCGCCCGGCGTGGGGGTGGGCAGGTCGTTCAGCGACGGCGGCATTTCCAAAGGGCGTTGCGGCACGACCGAAAACGCGTCCGGCCCCGCGCCGGTGGAGCGCAGGCGGATCAGGTTCGGATCGCCGCCGCCGCAGGCCGACAGCGTCAGAACCGCCGCCCCTGCCAGGGCCAATGCGCCGCGTGCTGCCTGCATCCGTCGTCTCCCGTCTGAGTTCGGTTCGTTGTTACCGTAAAGGCGTGGTCAGGTCACGCGGTCTTTCTGCGGGCCTTTTTCGGCGGTTTGGGATCGCCGGTGAACAGCACCAGACCGATGGCCCCGGCAAAGATGGAGATGTCGGCCACGTTGAACGAATAGGGATTTTCGAAGCCATGGACCGACATGTTCAGGAAATCCGCCACCGCGCCATAGAGGATGCGGTCGATGACGTTGCCCATCGCGCCCCCCACCAGCAGCCCCGCAGAAATCCGTGCCAGACGCGTATGGCCGGGCTTGCGGATCCACCACAGGACCCAGGCGGAAATGGCGACGGACAGGACGATCAGCACCCATTTCGTCACCGATCCGTCGCCCGCGAACAGGCCGAAATTCATGCCCTGGTTCCAGGCCATCTGAAAGGTGAGAAAGGGGGGCCAGACCTCGATCCGGCCCACGGTGGCAAGGCCCATGGCGTGGACCACGATCAGCTTGCTGATCTGGTCCAACGCAAAGACGATGGCGGCGACAAGGACGACCTGGGGCATGTCAGTGCCGGAAATGGCGCTGGCCGGTGAAGATCATCGCAAGGCCCAGACGGTCGGCGGCCTCGATCACCTCGGCATCGCGCATGGAGCCGCCGGGCTGGATCACGCAGGTCGCGCCCACGCCCGCCAGAACCTCCACCCCGTCGGCAAAGGGGAAAAAGGCGTCCGACGCGGCGGTGCACCCTTGGGTCAGTGGGGCGGCAAGGCCCATCGCCTCGGCCGCGTCCTCGGCCTTGCGGGCGGCGATGCGGGTGCTGTCCACACGGCTCATCTGGCCCGCGCCGATGCCCACGGTGGCGGCGTCCTTGACATAGACGATGGCGTTGGACTTGACGTGCTTGGCCACCTTCCATGCGACCAGCGCGTCGGCCATCTCGGCCTCGGTCGGCTGGCGTTTGGTCACGACCTTCAGGTCGGGCAGGCCCGCCGTGTCCTTGTCCTGCACCAGCATCCCGCCCGCGACCTGCTTGAACGACAGGATGGGGGCCGTGGGATCGGGCAGGGTGCGGGTGGTCAGAAGCCGCAGGTTCTTCTTCTTGGCAAAGACCGCCTTGGCGGCGTCATCCGCGCCCGGCGCGATCACCACCTCGGTGAAGATCTCGGAGATCTTTTCCGCCGTCGGCCCGTCCAGCGGCTGGTTCGTCGCGATGATCCCGCCGAAGGCCGAGGTGCGGTCGCAATCGAAGGCGCGGGCATAGGCCTCGGCCAGCGTCGCCCCCGTCGCCACACCGCAGGGGTTTGCGTGTTTGATGATCGCGACCGCGGGCCCGTCCTCGGGCGCGAACTCGGCCACCAATTCGAAGGCCGCATCGGTGTCGTTGATGTTGTTGTAGGACAGTTCCTTGCCCTGCCACTGTTTCGCCGTGGCAACCCCGGGGCGGTTCGATCCGTCGGTATAGAACGCCGCCGCCTGATGCGGATTCTCGCCATAGCGCAGGGTCTGGGCCAGCGTGCCGGCAAAGGTGCGGCGGCGGGGCACCTCTCCCAGCGTGTCCGCCATCCAGGCCGACACGGCGGCGTCATAGGCGGCGGTGCGGGAATAGGCGGTCAGCGCCAGGCGCTGGCGGAAGGCGAAGGTCGTCGCGCCGTCATTGGCGTCCAGTTCGGCCAGAAGGGCGGTGTAATCCTGCACATCCGTCACCACGTTGACGAAACGGTGGTTCTTGGACGCGGCGCGGATCATTGCCGGGCCGCCGATGTCGATATTCTCGATGCAGTCGTCATAGCTGCCGCCCCGCGCCACCGTCGCCTCGAACGGATAGAGGTTGACGACCAGCAGGTCGATCGGCTCGATCCCGTGGGCGGCCATGGCCAGAAGGTGTTCGTCGTCGTCGCGCAGCGCCAGAAGGCCGCCATGCACGTTGGGGTGCAGCGTCTTCACGCGCCCGTCCATCATTTCGGGAAAGCCCGTGATCTCCGACACGTCCTTGACCGGCAGGCCCGCGGTGCGCAGCGCGTTGGCGGTGCCGCCGGTGGACACCAGCTCCACCCCCCGGTCGTGCAGCGCGCGGGCCAGATCCAGAAGCCCGGTCTTGTCGGACACCGACAGAAGCGCGCGTCCAATATATACGAGATCGGTCATGCCATCTCTCCTGTGGTCTGATGTTCGGTCCGCTGCGCAGTAGCGTCCCTTCGCGTCAAGGTCCAGTCCAGACGGGCCGGCAGGCGGTCCACCGCGCGATGGATGACGATGCGCAGCGGGTGGGTCGCAAGAACCGGCATGTCGGGCGCGTCGAAGGTCCAGACCACGCCGGTGGGCAGCTGCAGATGCAGACCGTTCTCATCCTCGGTCACCGTCAGGCCGGGGGCGAGGGGGAAGTGGACCGAGATGTGGCGCGTGGCGCGCCCGCGGCCTTCGAACGCCTCTTGCCCGGTCAGGGTGGTCCCGTCGGGCGACAGAGTCAGGCGGCGGCGGTGGACCACCCCTTTCCAGCCTGAATGCGCGGCGGAGAGGGAGTAGCCGTCGCCCGCCACCTGTCGCGCCGGGGGGCGGCGCAGGGGGGTGTCGCGGATCTGCGGGGTGGCAAGGCCTTCGGGCGTGGCGACGATGACCGGATGGCGGCCCGACGACATCTCGAACGGCAGGGGGGCGTCGGTGCGCAGGATCACGGTGGTGCCGCCGCGCGCCAGTCGCTTCAGGCCCGTGCAGGCGGGGGGTGCTGCGCGCAGGTTCGCCAGGGCCAGCGCCGCGTCGATCTGCGCCGGATCGCCGCCGGTGCCGCCCCACAACCGCGTCAGGTGCCCGGTCGGATGCCGCGCGGCGCGCACCGCCGGAACCAGTTCGGCCAGAAACGGGGCGGTGGGGGCGTCGGGCCAGCACAGGCGGATCGCCAGAAGCGCCGTCAGCGCATCCGGCAGGGCGTCGGGGGGCAGCGGCACGGGGCGCAGGGCGCGGGCGACGCGTTCGGCATCGGGGCGCAGGGCGGGGCGTTCCAGCGCGTGGCTGGCCACCGCCAGACCGGCCAGCGCGACCAGCCGGTCGGGGCTGCGATGCCAGCGCCGCGCCAGAAACGCGGCCTGATGGGTCAGCGCGTCCAAGGAGGCCAGGGGCACGCCCCGCGGATGGGCGAAGCGGGCATGGGCGATCCAGTGCAGCAGGCGGCGGCCCGTGAAACCGGGCGTCCACCCGTCGCCCCTTCCCCATCGTTCGGTCCATTGCGCAAGGGCGGCGGCGGCGAAGCGGCCCGCCGTCTCATCCCCCCGCGCGGCCAGATCGGACAGCCAGCCGAAGGTCTGCGCCGCCGGGTCGTCCCAGAGTCCGCCCGCGATCCACCCCTCGGCCCGATCGGGATCGCCCCCCATCGGCAGGTCGGGCATGGGGTGAAGGACGCGCGCGCCGCCCCGGCCCGCGCCGCGTGTCTGCCAGACCGCCAGCCGGTCGCCCAGCCGTGCCGTGTTCCGTTCCGTCGCCACCGCATCCCCGTTCGGTTTTCATAAACGATAACCGGAGTTTGCGGCCCTGTCATCCCGTCTTGCGCGCGACCCCTGCGATAAAGAATCCGTCCATGCCCCCGGCCTCGGCGTTGACATCGGGGCGCAGGCGCAATCCGCCCTGCGGCGCGTGCCAGGCGGGATCGGTCCCTTCGGGCGGGGGCAGGACCGTCAGGTCGGGATGGCGGGTCAGGGCGGCGGCCAGTTGGTCCTCGCCTTCCTCGGGCAGGAGCGAGCAGGTGCAGAACACCAGCCGTCCGCCGGGGGCAAGCAGGGTCAGCGCGTGGTCGATCATGCGGGCCTGAAGGTCGACCAGCCCCGCGACCTCCTCGCCCGTCTTGACGAAGGGCAGGTCGGGATGTCGGCGGATCGTGCCTGTGGCCGAGCAGGGCGCGTCCAGCAGGATCGCATCGAACGGGCCATCGGAAAAGGTCAGCACATCGCCGGTCACGACCCGGGCCGCAAGGCCCGTGCGGGCCAGATTCTCCTGCAGGCGGGCCAGCCGGGGGGCGGAGATGTCGACCGCCGTCACCTCGGCCCCGGCATCGGCCAGTTGCAGCGTCTTGCCCCCGGGGGCGGCGCACAGATCGGCGATGCGTTCGCCGGCGCGCGGGGCCAGATACCGCACGGCCATCGCGGCGGCGGCATCCTGCACCCACCAGTCGCCCGTCTCGTATCCCGGCAGGGCCGAGACCTGCGTGCCGGCGGGGAGGCGCAGGCCGCCGGTGGAAAGGCGCGTGCCCTCAGGGATCGCGGTGGCCGCGGCCTTCAGCGTCAGGTCGATGGGCGGGGCCTTGGCCTGCACGGCCTCCATCATGCTCACCGCCTCGCGCCCATAGGTGTGCACCAGCGGCTGGCGCAGCCAGCGGGGCAGGCGTTGCGGCGGCAGGCCAGAGAAGTCGGCCTTGACCTTGCGCAGAACGGCATTGGTGAACCCCGCCTGATGCGCGGTCTTGCGGCCATGGCGCACGATGTCCACGGCGGCGTTGACCGCCCCATGCGCCGCCGCGCCCTCCACCGCCATTTCCACGACCGCCAGCCGCAGGGCGTTCTGCACCAGACGCGGCGGGGCGCGGCGGATATGGGGGTCCAGCACGGCATCGGCCTGTTCCAGATGGCGCAGGGTCATCGCCGCCAGCCGCTGCGCGCGGGCGCGGTCGGCGGGGCCAAGCGCCTCCAGCGGGCCGTTGGGCAGGGTGGCGATTTGCGACAGAAGCGCCCCTTCCGACAGGACCGCGCCCAGAAGCTGCACCGCCGCGTGCCGTGCCCGAAATCCCTCGACCGCCATGCCGTTCCCCTTGTTCGCCAACCCGCTTGCGGTATATCACGAAGGCCGTGGAAACAAGGAGCGTGCCATGACCGATGCCCCCCATCTTTCCCGAAGCGACCTGCCCCCCGCCGCCCTGCGCGCGCTGGCCGAGGCGGAGGAGCGGCGCAAGGCGGCCACGCTGGATCTGCCGACCGAGTTGGGCGGCCGCGACGGCCCCGAACCCGTGCGTTACGGCGATTGGGAGAAGAAGGGCCTCGCCATCGACTTCTAAAGCGTCAGCGCCATGAAGGTTTGCGTGGCGTCCTGTCCCGTGGGGCGGAACCCCATTCCGGTGTAAAACGTCAGCGCGCCCGCATTCGCGTGGCTGACATTCAGGCGCACGTCCGGCAGATGGCGGCGATGCGCCACATCCAGCGCCGCGTCCATCAGGGCACGGGCGACGCCCTGCCTGCGCGCTTCGGGGCGGACATAGACCATGGCGATGACGCCCTCCGGCATCAGGGCGAGCAGTCCCAGAGGCCGGTCGCCCTTGAGCGCCGCGAAGACCGTGTTCACCCCCAGGCGACGCATCCATTCGTCCTGCGCCAGCGGTTCCCAATCGGCCAGCGTGCTGGCATAGGCCTCCGGCACGGTCCGCAGCGCCTCCAGCCGCAGGGTGCGGAAAATAACCCAATCCTCGGGGCGCAGGTGGCGGACGATCACAGCCCCAGCACGTCCATCATCGAATAGACCCCCGGCGCGCGGGACTGACCCCAAAGCGCGGCCTTCAGCGCGCCGCGCGCGAAGATGCCGCGATCGGTCGCGATGTGGCGCAGGATCAGGCGCTCCCCCTCGCCCGCGAAGATCACGTCATGCTCGCCCACGATATTGCCGCCGCGGATGGAGGAGAAGCCGATGTCGCCCCGTCGCCGCGCGCCGGTGATGCCGTCGCGGCCCGCATCGGTCACGTCGGCCAATTCCACCCCGCGCCCCTCGGCCGCCGCTTCGCCCAGCATCAGCGCCGCACCCGAGGGCGCGTCCACCTTCATGCGGTGATGCGCCTCCACCACCTCGATATCCCAGTCGGCGTCCAGCGCGGCGGCGACCTTGCGGGTCAGGCCCAGCATCAGGTTCAGGCCAAGGCTGGTATTGCCCGACTGGATGATGACGGCGTGCCGGCCCATCGGTTCGAACTTCGCCAGATCGGCTTGGGTAAAGCCGGTGGTGCCGCAGACATGGACGGCGCGGGCCTGCGCCGCCAGCCGGGCGAAATCCAGCGACGCCTCGGGCGTGGTGCAATCAAGGATGCCCTGCGCCGTCGCGAACGCCTCCAGCGGATCGTCGGTGGCGATGACGCCCACGGGGGCGCCGCCCATCGCCTCGCCCACGTCGCGGCCCACCCAGTCGTGGCCTGCGCGGACCACGGCCCCCGTCAGGCGCGCATGGGGCGAGGCCAGCGTTTCGGCCATCAGCAGCCTGCCCATCCGGCCGGCCGCGCCGGTCACCACCAGTCCGGGTGTCTCGCTCATCTCGCATCCTTTCGTTTGGAGGAGTGGTAACGCGGGCGTGGGTCCGGTGAAAGCCCGCATTGCAAGGGCGGCGCGAAAGGCTTACATCGCGCCCATGGCACGCAACATCCATTCCACCGGCCCCGGCCCGTCGCAACGTCAGCTTCGTGTGGGCGAACTCATCCGCCGCGTCCTGTCGGACGTGCTGACCCGCGCCGAGGTGCACGATCCCGACCTGAACGCCACCTCCATCACCGTGGGGGAGGTGTCGGTTTCGCCCGATCTGAAGATCGCGACGGTCTATGTCATGCCGCTGGGCGGGGCGGCCATGGGCGGCGACGTGCAGGCGGCGATCGCCGCGCTGGCGCGCAACAAGGGCGAACTGCGCCACCGCGTCGCCAAGGAGATGAAGCTGAAATACGCCCCCGACCTGCGGTTCCGCGCGGATGAGACGTTCGACCGTCTGGACGACACGCGGCGGCTGTTCTCGGATGAACGCGTGCGGCGCGATGTCGAGGGTGGCGATGAGGGCTAAGGTCTTCGCCGCCCTTGCTGCGTTTCTGGCCCCCTGGGGCGGGGCCGCGCTGGCCGATACGGGATGCGAGATGGTGGCGTTCGAAGGGCGCGATTACGCCCTGTGCGAGGCGCGGGCGGGCGACGATCTGCGCGTGTTCCAGACCGCCCCCGACGGGCGCCCCTTCGGCAGCTTTTCCCGCGTGAACGCCGCCCTGCGCGACGAGGGCAAGGTTCTGGCCTTTGCCATGAATGCGGGCATGTATCATCCCGATCGCCGCCCCGTGGGGCTGACGATCCAAGACGGGGCGGAGATCGCGCCCATCGTCACCGGCGCGTCCTCGGGCAATTTCGGCCTTCTGCCGAACGGCGTCTTCTGCGTGGGCGACACGTTTTCGGTGGTGGAGACGCGCGCCTTTGCCGCCGATCCCCCCGCCTGCCGCTTTGCCACCCAGTCGGGGCCGATGCTGGTGATCGACGGCGCCCTGCATCCGCGGTTTCTTGCGGACGCCACCTCGCGACATATCCGCAACGGGGTGGGGGTCAGCGCGGACGGGCGGACGGCGTGGTTCGTCCTGTCCGCCGACCGGGTGACCTTTCACGAATTCGGGCGGTTCTTCCGCGACGCGCTGAAAACCCCGAACGCGCTTTATTTCGACGGCTCCATCTCGCGGCTTCATGCGCCGGATCTGGGGCGGGACGACATCGGCTTTCCGCTGGGGCCGATCGTCGGGGTGGCCGTTCCCCGATAAGGGACGGCACCCGCACTGGCGGCCATAAGAAACGGAGACGGAGATGGGCAGAAAGCGCAAGGGCCGGGTGGTGTCGGGGTGGGTCGTGATCGACAAGCCTGCGGGAATCACCTCGACCTCGGTGGTGAACAAGGTGCGCTGGGCGCTGGGCGCGCAGAAGGCGGGCCACGCGGGCACGCTGGATCCGGCCGCGACGGGCGTTCTGGCCGTGGCCCTGGGGGAGGCGACGAAGACCGTCCCCTACATCACCGACGCGCTGAAATGCTATCGTTTCCTGGTGCGCCTGGGCCAGGCCACCACCACCGACGACGCCGAGGGGGAAGTGATCGCCCGGTCCGACGCCCGCCCGACGGATGCGGCCATCGCCGAGGCCCTTTCGTCCTTTCGGGGCGACATCATGCAGGTGCCGCCCCAGTTCTCCGCCGTGAAGGTGGAGGGCGAGCGCGCCTATGACATCGCCCGCGCGGGCAAGGAGATGGATCTGGCCGCCCGTCCCCTGTGGGTCGAACGGCTTGAGGTCGTGGCCCGTCCCGACGACGATCACGTGGAATTGGAGATGGTCTGCGGCAAGGGCGGCTATGTCCGGTCCATCGCCCGCGATCTGGGGGTGGCCTTGGGTTGTCACGGGCATGTCGCGTGGCTGCGCCGCACCTGGTCCGGCCCCTTCCGCACCGAGGACGGCCTGTCGATGGACGACATCGACCGCATGGCCCAAACCCCCGAACTGGACGATCATGTGCGACCGCTGGAAATCGGTCTGGCCGATCTGCCCGAACTGCGCGCGACGCCCGAAGGGGCGGCCCGGCTGCGCAACGGCAATCCGGGCATGGTCCTGACGGGGATCGAGTTCGGGGACGAGGCCTGGGCCAGCTATGAAGGGCGGGCGGTGGCCGTTGGCGTCTACAAGGCGGGCGAACTGCATCCCAGCCGCGTGTTCGTGTCGTGATCACGCGAACGCATGTGAAGGGCGATGCGCCCTCCACCGCCGTCTATTCCGACGACGAACGGTATCGTTTCCTGCTGACCCGCATCTGGGATGCGACGGGGCGCAAGGCGCTGTTCGTGATGCTCAACCCCTCCACCGCGACCGAGGCGCAGAACGATCCCACGGTGGAACGCTGCGAACGCCGGGCGCGCACGCTGGGATATGGGGCGTTCCGCGTGTGCAACATCTTCGCCTGGCGCGACACCGATCCCAAGAAGATGCGCGCCGCCCCCAATCCGGTGGGCGATGCGAACGATGCGGCGATCGAGGACAGCGCCTATTGGGCCGACACCATCGTCTGCGCTTGGGGCACGCATGGCGCCTATATGAACCGTGGCCCGCATGTGGAGGCGTTGCTGCGCGCCACGGGGCGGCCGCTTTATCATCTGGGGCTGTCGGCGGCGGGGCATCCCAAGCACCCCCTCTATATCGGATATGCGGTGCAGCCGATCCGCTGGGATTAGGCGGTGCCGACCATATGCGTCAGCACGGCGGCAAAGAACACGCCGCTGGCCGCCAGCACGCAGACATGCCAGATCGTGCGGTGGAACCGCATCCGGTGCCCGAGATAGAACAGCGTGCCGAGGGTGTAGATCACGCCCCCCGTCACGATCAGGACCAGAACGGGCAGGGACATGGTGGCAAACAGCGGCCCGCCCGCGATCAGGCCCGCCCAGCCCATCGCGATATAGAGGCCGAACCCCACCCAGGCGAAGCGGTGCGGCGCCAGCACCTTCAGCGCGACGCCCAAAGCCGCCGCCACCCACAGCAGGATGACCAGCGGCACCTCGGTCGCGCCGGACAAAAGGACGAAGGCCGTATAGGTGCCCGCGATCTTCACATAGATGGCCGAATGGTCCAGCCGCCCCAGCACGCCCTGCCACCCGGGCCGCCCCACCATGTTGCACAGCGCCGAGCACACCAGCATCGCGATCAGCGCCCCGCCATAGATCGCCGTGCCGGTGATGGCCCAAGGGTCGGGGCGCATCACGGCTGTCAGGGTGATCAGGACCGGCACGGCGGCCAGCGCCAGAACGGTGCCCAGCACATGCACGGTCGCATCGCTGCGCCATTCGTTGCGGGAATAAAGGGTGCGGCGGCGGGAGGAAACGGCATCCATGCGCCCCAACGTAGGGTCCATGCGCCGGTCCGTAAACTCGCAATTCGGTGAGAGGCGCCTTGCGCAATAAACGAACCTCTTGCGGCCATCAATCTTGCGGATTATGACGCATGCAGCCAAAAAGCCGGAGTGATCCCATGCAGAACGCCCGTTTCGACAAGTCGAAGCTTCCCAGCCGCCATGTGACCGAAGGGCCGTCCCGCGCCCCGCACCGCAGCTATTTCTATGCGATGGGGATTTCGGAGGAGGAGATCCACCAGCCCTGGGTCGGCGTCGCCACCTGCTGGAACGAGGCCGCGCCCTGCAACATCGCGCTGAATCGTCAGGCGCAATCGGTGAAGATGGGCGTGAAGAAGGGCGGCGGCACCCCGCGCGAATTCACCACCATCACCGTGACCGACGGCATCGCCATGGGGCATGAGGGGATGCGCTCCTCGCTGGCCTCGCGCGATGCGATCGCCGACACGGTGGAACTGACGATGCGCGGCCATTGCTATGACGCGCTGGTGGGCCTTGCGGGCTGCGACAAGTCGCTGCCGGGGATGATGATGGCGATGGTGCGGCTGAACGTGCCATCGGTCTTCGTCTATGGCGGGTCGATCCTGCCGGGCAAGCTGAACGGCAAGGATGTCGTGGTGCAGGACGTGTTCGAGGCGGTGGGCAAACACGCCGCGGGCACCATGTCGGATGCCGAATTGCAGATCCTGGAACGCGTGGCCTGCCCGTCGGCGGGGGCGTGCGGCGGGCAATACACCGCCAACACCATGGCCTGCGTCTCCGAAGCGATCGGTCTGGCGCTCCTGAATTCCTCGGGCGCGCCGGCGCCTTACGAATCGCGCGACCAGTATGGCGATTTCTCCGGTCAGGCGGTGATGAACCTGATCGAGAAGAACATCCGCGCCCGGGACGTGGTGACGCGCAAGGCGCTGGAAAACGCGGCGCGGGTCGTGGCCTGCACCGGCGGATCCACCAATGGCGGCCTGCACCTTCCGGCGATCGCGCATGAGGCGGGGATCGATTTCGACCTGTTCGACGTGTGCGACATCTTCCGCGACACGCCCTATTTCGTGAACCTGCGTCCGGGCGGCGATTATGTCGCCAAGGACCTGTACGAGGCGGGCGGCGTGCCGGTGGTGATGAAGGAGCTGGCGCGCGCCGGTCTCTTGCATCTCGACTGCCTCACCGCCTCGGGCGAGGAGTTGGGGGATGCGTTGGGCCGCATTACGCATGAGCCCGACGGCAAGGTCATCCACTTCATCGACAAGCCGATCACCAAGACCGGCGGCGTGGTCGGCCTGCGCGGCAACCTCGCCCCCGAAGGGGCCATCGTGAAGGTTGCCGGCATGTCCGAGGCCGAGCAGGTCTTCAAGGGGCCCGCCCGCGTGTTCGAATGCGAGGAAGAGGCGTTCGAGGCGGTCCAGAAACGTCAATATGCCGAAGGCGACGTGATCGTCATCCGCAACGAAGGCCCGGCCGGCGGCCCCGGTATGCGCGAGA
Source organism: Falsirhodobacter halotolerans (assembly GCF_022899245.1). Taxonomy (NCBI): domain Bacteria; kingdom Pseudomonadati; phylum Pseudomonadota; class Alphaproteobacteria; order Rhodobacterales; family Paracoccaceae; genus Falsirhodobacter; species Falsirhodobacter halotolerans. Next base: position 2,456,314 of record NZ_JALJAZ010000001.1, on the reverse strand, counting down.
TGCTGTCCACCACCGCCGCCCTGTCGGGTCAGGGCATGGGCAAGAAGGTGGCGCTGATCACCGACGGGCGCTTCTCGGGGGCCACGCGCGGGTTCTGCGTCGGCCATGTCGGCCCCGAATCGGCACATGGCGGGCCGATCGCCCTTCTGCGGAACGGTGACATGATCACGCTGAACGCGGTCACGGGCGAATTGTCGGTCGATCTGCCGGATGAAGAACTGGACCGTCGCCGTCAGGCGTGGAAGGGGGCGAAGGCCACCGATTACGAATCCGGCGCGTTGTGGAAATACGCGCGACTTGTCGGCGGGGCGCGGTATGGTGCGACGACGCATCCCGGGGCCAAGGCCGAAACGCATGTCTATATGGATCAGTAACCTTCTTGCGCTGATGCTGTTGACCCCGGTGGCGCAGGCCGCCGGGGTCGCCCTGATCCCGCCCGCGGGGTTCTGCATGGGGGCCGAGGATACCGGCCCCATCCGATACGACCCCTGCGCGGGGGCCGATGTGCCGCCCGCCATCCTGACCGCGCGAATCGGTGCGGAGGGCAGCGCGGGCGCGATGCACGATATACGCGAAACGGTGGCCTGGATTTCATCCGATGCGGGAAAAGCCGCGATGGCGTCGCGCGGGCTGGCGGCGGATGTGCAGATTCTGGAACTCAGCAGTCGGGGCGATGCGCTGGTCATGCTGCTGCGCGACCGGGCGCTGCCAAAACCCTTCTGGCGCGTGCTGGTGCCGCTGCGGGGCCGTCTGGTCACGCTGGACGTCACCGGAGAGGATGCGATGCCCATCGCGGCAGGGCGTGCCCTGGCCGAGGCATTTCTTGGGCAGGCGCGGAAAAGTAATGGTTGATTTTGATTTACCCGATTGTGGAATGCCGGAAAACACGCGACAAAAACCGCGTGATCGGATCGGGGACATCGCATGGCATCACGTCATGAACACAGTGGCCGCATCGAAACGTTCTTGCACCGCCGCCATCTGGCATGGTGGTCGCGCGAGGCGGATCGGGCCGACACCACGCCCCACGCCCGTCTGGGCCTGTTGCGTCACCGCGCCGCGCTTCTGAAGACCCGGCTGGAGCATCTGATCCGCGCCTCCGACCAGACCGTGGGGGCGGCGGCCCCCATTCACCGGCCCATGGGCACCGACTGGTCCTGGCGTCCCGCCGCATGGCGGGAAGAGGGGGGCGCCGGCGTGATCGGCGACAATGCCACGGCGCTGACCCCCGGCATCACGCTGTTCCACGATTGCCCGCGGGCCGAGATCGCGTTGCGGCAGGTGCGGCAGCCGCAGCACCCGACCCGCCCCGCCTTCGGCGTGGACATGGAGGTGTTCGGCTTTGCCGGATCGTTCCTGTCGCTGGCCATCGACCTGCCGCCCGAGGCGGTGCAGGGCCTGCGGCTGAAGCACCTCGTCTGCCTGACCATGGATCTGGAGGAGGAGCGGCCCGCCCGCCTGATCGCCCGTTTGAACGTGCGGCACGGCCCCAACACCGAACAGGTGATCCGCGACATCGTGATCGAGGACGACCGCGCGATTGCCGAATTCGACCTTGCCTATACCCGCATGAACGAAACGCGGGTGGAGAAGATGTGGCTGGATCTGATCGTGCAGGATCCGCGCATGAACCGGATCACGTTGCACGACCTGACCCTGACCCGTCGCCCCCGAGCGGAGATCTGACATGGCCATCCTGAAACACGAGGGATTTCGCGCGGGCATCTGGCACGGCACCGTGCAAGGCCTTGATACGCCCGAGGTGGAGGTGCTGCTGCACGGCGCGCCCGTGGGCGGGGTGACCGTCACGAACGAGGGGGAGGCGGGGCACCGCATCTCTGTCCCCGTTCCCACCGAGCTGCTGGAGGATGGGGTGCAGACCTTCCTGATCCGGCTGGTGGACGGCACGGTGATCGGCCATTTCGCCGTGGCGGCGGGCCACGGGGCCGAAGACGACCTGCGGGCCGAAGTGGCGGCGCTGCGGGCCGAACTGGACCTTTTGAAGCGCGCCTTTCGTCGTCATTGCGTGGAGACGTCCTCGCCCCAAGGCAGCTGACGCGCGTTCGCGCGTGACGTGCCCCCCGCCGCGTGCTAGCTGCGGGGGATGGACCAGCTTCCCACCAAAGACCAGATCCGCCAGTGGATCACCGATCACCCGACGCAGACGGCCAAGCGCGACATCGCCAAGGCCTTCGGCATCAAGGGGGGTGCCCTGCGCATCGAGCTGAAGCGTCTGCTGAAGGAGATGGAGGGCGAGGGCGCGCTGACCCGCACCCGCCGCGCCTTCCGCGAGGCGGGCACGCTGCCCCCCGTGACCATCCTGCGCGTGACCGGCCCCGATGCGGCGGGCGATCTGTTCGCCACCCCGCTGGAATGGGAGGGGGAGGGCGATCCGCCCCGCATCCTGATGCGCGCGGCCCCATCCGACGCCTTGGGCGCGGGCGACCGCGTTCTGGCACGCCTGACGGCGGTGGAGGGGGAGGATCACGCCTATGACGGGCGTCTGATCCGCAAGATCGGTTCCAACCCGCTGCGCATTCTGGGCGTGTTCCGTGCGGGGTCCGAGGGCGGACGCATCGTGCCCGTCGACAAGGGGCAGGACAAGGAATGGACCGTCGGGCGCGACGACACCGATGGCGCGCGGGACGGCGAACTGGTGGAGGCGGAGGCGGCGTCCAAGCGCCTTGGCCTGCCGCGCGCGCGGATCGTGGCGCGGCTGGGGGATCCGACCGCCCCGCGGGCGATCTCGTTGATCGCGATCCACCAGCATGGCATTCCCGACCATTTCCCCGACGCGGTGGTGGCGGAGGCGGACGCGGCCCAGCCCGCGCCGATGGGCGCGCGGACCGATCTGCGCGACCTGCCGCTGGTCACCATCGACCCGGCCGATGCCCGCGATCACGACGACGCGGTGTTTGCCGAAGCCGACCCCGATCCGGCCAATGCGGGCGGCCATGTCGTCTGGGTCGCCATTGCCGATGTCGCCCATTACGTCCGCCCCGGATCGGCGCTGGACCGCGAGGCGCGGCGGCGCGGCAACTCCACCTATTTCCCCGACCGGGTGGTGCCGATGCTGCCCGATACGCTGTCGGGGGATCTCTGTTCGCTGCATGAAGGGGTGGATCGCCCTTGTCTGGCGGTGCGGATGGTGCTGGACGCGGACGGCAACAAGCTGTCGCACCGGTTCGTGCGCGGAATGATGCGGTCCGCCGCCAGCCTGACCTATGGTCAGGTGCAGGCGGCGCAGGACGGCACGCCGGACGACCGGACGGCCCCGATGATGGCGCGGGTGATCGCGCCGCTTTACGCCGCCTCGGCCGCCGCAATGACTGCGCGCGACCGGCGTCAGCCGCTGAACCTCGACCTGCCGGAACGGCGGATCGAGTTGACCGAGGAGGGCAAGGTCTCCTCCGTCGCCTTCCGCGAGCGGCTGGACGCGCACAAGCTGATTGAGGAGTTCATGATCCTCGCCAATGTGGCCGCCGCCGAGGAACTGATCCGCCTGCGCCGTCCGCTCTTGTTCCGCGTGCATGAGGAGCCGAGCCCCGAGAAACTGGACGCCCTGCGCGAGGTGGCTGAGGCCTCGGGCTTCACGCTGGCCAAGGGGCAGGTCCTGAAGACCGCGCATCTGAACAAGCTTTTGTCGCAGGCCGAAAACACCGACTTCGACGAGTTGATGAACCTGACCACGCTGCGGTCCATGACGCAGGCCTATTACCACCCCGAGAATTTCGGCCATTTCGGGCTGGCGCTGAAGAATTACGCGCATTTCACCTCGCCGATCCGCCGCTATTCCGACCTGATCGTGCATCGCGCGCTGATTTCGGGGCATGGTTGGGGCGATGACGGGCTGTCGGGGTTCGACACCGAAAATCTGGGCGACACGGCCAAGATGATCTCCGACACCGAACGCCGGTCCATGCTGGCCGAACGCGACACCAACGACCGCTATCTGGCCGCCTGGCTGTCGGACCGCATCGGGGCGGAGTTCACGGGACGGATTTCCGGCGTGCAACGCTTCGGCCTGTTCGTGAAGCTGGACGAGACGGGGGCGGACGGCCTGATCCCGATCCGGTCCTTGGGGCATGAGTTCTTCCATCACGACGCCGACGCCCATGCCCTGATCGGGGCTGATTCGGGTCGCGTGCTGGGGGTGGGCCAGCGCGTTCTGGTCCGTCTGGTCGAGGCCGCGCCGATCACCGGCGGACTGATGCTGGAGCTGCTGGAGGTGGAGGGCGACACCTTGCCGCGCAGCCCCCGCAGGAAGGGCCGGTTTTCCCCGCGGAAACCCGCCAAGATGGACCGCAAACGGCGTGTGATCTCCCGCAAACGCTGACCCGACACTTTGCGGCGGACGCCGCAGCCGCTACACTTTCCGCCAACGATAAAAATCGAGCGGTGAAGATCATGCGGAAAGTTCTGATGTCGGTGGGCGCGGTCGCCCTTCTGTCGGCCTGTGCGGGGCCGGGGATCGGCAATGTCACCTCCTCCCCCGCGCCGGTCACGCGTTCGGGTCCGGTGGGCGAGGCGGGGTTCCAGCAATGGATCACGGCCTTTCGTCCCCGCGCCGAACGTGCGGGGATCAGCGCGGCCACCCTGAACCGGTCCTTTGCCGATGTGCGCCTGAACACCGAGGTGATCCGGCTGGACGGGCGGCAATCGGAGTTCACCAAGACGGTCTGGGACTATCTGTCGGGCGCCGTGTCGCCCGCGCGGGTGGAACAGGGGCGCGCGATGCTAGCCCGCCACGCGACCACGCTGAACGCGATCGAGGCGCGGTATGGCGTGGACAAGGAAATCGTCGTCGCCATCTGGGGGATGGAATCGAATTTCGGCGGCAATCGCGGCAGCACCCATCTGATCGAAAGCTTGGCCACGCTGGCCTATGAAGGACGCCGGGCCGAGTTTTTCGAGACCCAGCTGATCGACGCGTTGAAGATCGTGCAGGCGGGCGACGTGACGCCCGACAACATGGTCGGAAGCTGGGCCGGCGCGATGGGGCATACGCAATTCATGCCGTCCTCCTTCCTCGAATATGCGGTGGATTGGAACGGCGACGGGCGGCGCGACATCTGGTCGGACGATCCGACCGACGCGCTGGCCTCCACCGCCAATTATCTGGCCCGCTCGGGCTGGCAGCGGGGCGGCATCTGGGGGATGGAAGTCACCCTGCCGCAGGGGTTCGATTACGGGCAGGTGGGCAAGGGCACCCGCATCCCGACCTCGGCCCTGTCGGCGCAGGGTGTCCGGTCCGTGGACGGGCGCTCGCTGCCGGGCGGCGAGGGGTCGATCCTCTTGCCGGGCGGGGCGCAGGGGGCGGCCTTCCTGATCATGCCGAACTTCCGCGCGATCGAGAAATACAACGCCGCCGACAGCTATGTCATCGGCGTGGGGCATCTGGCGGACCGTCTGAAGGGCCTTGGCCCCCTGCGCGGCGTGCCCGCCAACCCCGAACGGGCGCTGACCCGCGCGGAATCGGTGGAATTGCAGGAGCGTCTGACCCGCGCGGGCTTCGACACCCAAGGGGCCGATGGGCGGCTGGGGCCGAACACCCGCACCGCCATCACCGCGTTCCAGCGGCGGGCCGGGATCATCCCCGACGGGTTCCCCAGCCCGACCCTGTTGCAGCGCCTGCGTTAACCGCAGCGGACCGCGGTGATCGTGTCGTTGCGGTCCGTTTCGAAGTTGATGCGGTTTTCGTTGTAATCCATCGTCACCGGCTGGTTCGGACGGATGATCCGGCTGGTGAAGGGCATGGGCATCCCGTTCAGGGCCGATGTCTTCTGCCCCACCAGCGATTGATAGGGGGCGGCGTCGCACATGGGCGTCACCACGGTCGCGGTCGTGGTGGTGCAGGCGGTCAGGGCCAGACCGGCCAGGGCGAGAGTGAAATATTTCATGACAAATCCTCCGGTTGTCCCCTGGAATTAGCTGTCCGCGGGTTATCGGCAACTGGCGCGGGGGGGCATCTCTGCTACAACAGGGAAAAGGAGACCCCATGCCCGACACCCGCGCCCCGCGCCTGTGCGTCCTGATCGACGCCGACAACGTTCCCGCCCACTATGCCACCGCGATCTTCGAGGAGGTGGCCTCCCTGGGCGAGGCGTCGGTCCGCCGCATCTATGGCGACTGGTCGGCGCTGCGGCTGAAGAACTGGGCCGAGAAGGTGGCCCATCTGGGGCTGGTGGCCGATCAGCAGTTTTCCAACACGCGCGGCAAGAACGCCTCCGATATCGGGCTGGTCATCGCGGCGATGGATTTCCTGCATTCGGGCCTGTTCGACGGCTTCGTGCTGGTCAGTTCGGACAGCGATTTCACCCGTCTGGCCGCGCGCATCCGCGAACAGGGGCTGGACGTCTATGGCATCGGCGAAAAGAAGACGCCCGAGGCGTTCCGCATGGCCTGCAAGCGCTTCATCTATGTCGAGAACATGACCGAGGCCCCCGAACCGGCCGAGGCGCCCGAGCCCGCGGCCACCCCCGCGCGCGCCGCAAAGGAACCGCCCGCCAACGCCATTCCCCTGATCGCCGCCGCCATGCGCGCCATCGACCCGGAGGGGGAATGGTATTCGCTGGGCCAGATCGGCCAGTACATCACGCAGGCCAATCCCGATTTCGACACCCGCACCTATGGCGCGGCCAAGCTGTCGGATCTGGTGCGCAAGGTCAGCCGGTTCGAGGTGCGGTTGGGCGAAGGCGGGCAGCTTCTGGCCCGCGATGTCGCCTAGGCGAAGTAATCGGTCAGGATGCGGGTGTAGATCGTCTTGAGCGTGACGATGTCGGACACGCGCACCCGTTCGTCCACGCCGTGCATCCGGTGGCCGACCAGCCCGAATTCCACCACCGGGCAGTGATCCTTGACAAAGCGCGCGTCCGACGTGCCGCCCGAGGTGGAGGGGGAGGGTTCGCGCCCCGTGACCGCCTGCACCGCGCCGCCGACCAGCGCCGTCAGATCGCCGGGGGGCGTGACGAAACTGTCGCCGTTGACCTTGTGGGTCAGGGTGAAGGCCACCCCGGTCTCGCCCTCCACCTGCGCCGCCGCGCGGGTCAGGTGGTCCACCAGACGCGGGCCGTCCCATCCGTCGTTGAAGCGGATGTTGACCGTGGCCCGCGCCTCGGCCGGGATGACGTTGCTGGCGGGATTGCCGGTGTCGAAGGTGACGACGGCCAGGGTGGAGGGGTCGAAATGGTCCGTTCCCTGATCCAGCGGCGTGGCGTCCAACCGCGCGATCAGGCGGGCCAGCGCGGTCACGGGGTTCTTGGCGCGGTGGGGATAGGCGGCGTGGCCCTGCACCCCATGCGCCGTGATGCCGATGGTGACCGAGCCGCGCCGCCCGATCTTCATCATGTCGCCCATCTCCTCGACCGAGGTCGGTTCGCCCACCAGACAGACGCTCATCATTTCGCCCGCGTCGCGCATCCAGTCGAGGATGGCGGTGGTGCCGTGATCGGCGTTCGCCTCCTCATCCCCCGTCAGGGTCAGGACGACGGCGCCATCGGGGGGGGTGGCCTGCACGAAATCCATCGCGGCGGCGGCAAAGGCCGCAACCCCCGATTTCATGTCGGTCGCGCCGCGCCCGTAAAGCCAGTCCCCTTCGATCACCCCGCCGAACGGATCCTGCGACCAGGCACCGGGATCGCCCATGGGCACCACGTCGACATGGCCGTTGAAGCCGAAGGTCCGGTTCGCGCCCTTGCGGCCCCAGCGGGCGTAAAGGTTGGAGATGCCGCCCCGATCCACGCGGGTGCAGGTGAACCCCGCCTCCGACAGCACGCGTTCCATCAGGACCAGCGCGCCACCTTCGTTCGGGGTGACGGAGGGGCAGCGGACCAGATCGGCGGTCAGTTGGACGGGATCGGTCATGAAAGCCTCAATCGAAAAAGGGGGTCATCTGGGCAACCACGACCGAGTTCTCGGCCAGGGCGCGGTCCATCAGGTCGCGTTCCTCGTCCTCGATCTCGTCGCCATTGGCCAGCCGTTCCTCCAGCGTGCCATAGCCGGACACGTCCAGCGGCGCGAGGTCGGCCTGTTTCAGGATCGCCACGGTTTCGCGCACCGCCTCCGCCTCGTCCACACCGGAGGCATAGCAGACCAGCGCCGCGCCGGTGGCCTTGGGCGGCAGGCCGTCGCCCGATTTGCGCCCCACCTCCACCAGAAGGGTATAGATCTGCTGGGGGCGTTTTTCGGTCATCGGGTCCATCCTGATCTTGCCCCACGGGTGTCGCAGGTTCGCAGGCATGGTGCAAGCATGTGAAAACACCCCGCGCCGGAAGGCACGGGGTGTCTCGGATCTCAGCCCGGAAGGGTCAGCCCTTGCGGCGCAGCACGCGGCCCAGCCAGATCAGGATGCACGCCCCGATCACACCCACCAGCAACTGGCCCAGAACGCCGCCTGCGGTCCAGCCGACGATGGCCACCAGCAGGAAGTTCATCAGCACCGCGCCGAGGATACCCAGAATGATGTTCATCAAAAGCCCATGATCGGACTTCATCAGCTTTTCCGCGATCCAACCGGCAATGGCACCGACGATGATCGCCCCGATCCAACCCAAACCTTCCATGGCATGTCCCTTTCGAAATGCGTTTATAATCGCCCAACGCACTGGAACACGGCAGGGTTCCGCCGATCAGTCGCGCAAAAGTTCGTTGATCGAGGTCTTGGAGCGGGTCTTGGCATCCACCTTCTTCACGATCACCGCGCAGTAAAGGTTCACGCCGTTCTTCGATGGCATCGTACCCGAGACCACGACCGACCCTGCGGGCACTTCGCCATACATGACCTCGCCCGTGTCGCGGTCCAGGATCTTGGTCGATTGGCCGATATAGACGCCCATGCCCAGAACCGAACCTTCACGGACGATCACGCCCTCCACCACCTCGGACCGCGCGCCGATGAAGCAGTTGTCCTCGATGATGGTCGGGTCGGCCTGAAGCGGCTCCAACACGCCGCCGATGCCGACACCGCCCGACAGATGCACGTTCGCGCCGATCTGCGCGCAGGATCCGACGGTGGCCCAGGTGTCCACCATCGTGCCTTCACCGACATAGGCGCCCAAGTTGACGAAGCTGGGCATCAGGACCGCGCCCTTGGCGATGAAGGCCGACCGGCGGACCACGGCGTTCGGCACGGCGCGGAACCCGGCCGCACGCCAGCGCGCCTCGTCCCAGCCTGCGAACTTGCTGTCCACCTTGTCCCACCAGCCGCCGCCCTGCGGGCCACCCGACTGCATCTCCATGTCCTTCAGGCGGAAGCCCAGCAGAACGGCCTTCTTGGCCCATTGATTGACCGTCCACGCGCCGTCCACCTTTTCGGCCACGCGCAGGGTGCCGCTGTCCAGCGCCGACAAAGTCGCCTCCACCGCGTCGCGGGCCGCGCCCGTGGTGGCGGGGGTGATGGTGTCGCGTGCGTCCCACGCGGCGTTGATCGCGGTTTCCAAGGCGGCGTTCGACATCGGATCGGTCCTTTCGAATGGCGTTCGGTTCCCATGGCCTATAAACGGCGGGGCGTGGCCCCGCAATTCCACAAAGGCCATGACGGGAGGACAGGACATGACGGACGACACCCGCGCGCAGCCGCTGCGCGATTCCTCGAAGGACAAACGGACCGCCGACCGGGTGCCGGACACGCCGCAAAGCCGTTCACCCGCCTATCGTCTGGCCTTTGCGGACATGGATTTTCTGACCAAACCGGAACTTCGTCCCGTCCGCCTGCAACTGGAACTGCTGAAGTTCGAAATGATCCTGGACGAGGAGAAGGTCGATTCGACCATCGTCCTGTTCGGCGGCGCGCGCATTCCCGCCCCCGAGCACAAAGATCGCGCGCGGACGGCCAAACTGGCCGAACTGTCCCATTTCTATGACGAGGCGCGGATCTTCGCGGCCAAGGTCACCGAACGGTCGATGGCGGCGGGCGGGCGCGAGGAGGTCATCTGCACCGGCGGCGGTCCCGGCGTGATGGAGGCGGGCAACCGGGGCGCGGTGGAGGCGGGCGGTCGGTCCATCGGTCTGAACATCGTCCTGCCCTTCGAACAGGCGCCGAACGAATATGTGACGCCGGAACTCAGCTTCAACTTCCACTATTTCGCCATCCGCAAGATGCACTTCCTGATGCGGGCCAAGGCGATCTGCGTCTTCCCCGGCGGCTTCGGCACGCTGGACGAGATGTTCGAGGCGCTGACCCTGATCCAGACCCGGCGGATGGAGCCGATCCCCTTCCTGCTGTTCGGCCGCGCGTTCTGGGAAAGCATCATCAACTGGCAGGCGCTGGAGGAGGCGGGGACCATTTCCCCCGCCGACCTGAAGCTGTTCCGCTTTGTGGAAACCGCCGACGAGGCGCTGGCCGCCCTGGATGCCTGGACGGTGGAGCCGATGGGCCCGGCGGTCCGTTAACCCTTGGACAGTTCGCTTTCCAGCTTCAGCGCCTTGTCCCCGTCGGATTGCTTCACAAGATAGGCGGGGCGGGACTTCGTCCCCTTGCGGGTGATGTCCTTGCCCTTGATCTTGCGCTTGACGCGGCGGGTGAAGACCTCCTCCACCTTGCCTTCGGCCTTGCCCTGGCCCCATTTCCACGTGACCGTGGTGCCTTTCTGGAATTTCGACATGCTGATACCTCCGGCAGGGCAACCCGCCGGGGGTCGGTCTGTTCCGTCAGACGCCCGCGTCGGCCGCGATTTCGGCGCGGGATTTGCGTGCGCGTTCGGTTGCGGATTTCAATTGTCCGCAGGCCGCCATGATATCCTCGCCCCGCGGTTTGCGGATGGGGGAGGCATAGCCCGCGTGATAGATGATATTGGCAAAAGCCTGAATCCGGTCCCAGTCCGAGCGCTGGTAGGCGCTGCCCGGCCATTCGTTGAACGGGATCAGGTTGATCTTGGCCGGGATGCCCGCGATCAGCTTGACCAGACGGCGCGCATCCTCGTCCGTGTCGTTCACGCCCTTCAGCATGACGTATTCGAAGGTGATCCGTTCGCTGTTGGACAGGCGGGGATAATCGCGCAGCGCGTCCAGAAGCGTCTTGATGTTCCAACGCTTGTTGATCGGCACCAGCTTGTCGCGCACCTCGTCGGTGGTCGCGTGGAAGGACACGGCCAGAAGGCAGCCGATCTCCTCCGCCGTCTTGGCGATCTCCGGCACCACGCCCGAGGTGGACAGCGTGATCCGGCGGCGCGAGAGGCTGAGGCCTTCATTGTCCATCACGACATGCATCGCGTCGCGCACGGCGTCGAAATTGTAAAGCGGCTCGCCCATGCCCATCAGGACGATGTTGGACACCAGACGCGTCTCGTCCTTGGGCGCGCCCTGTTCCGGCCATTCGCCCAGATCGTCGCGAGCCAGCATCAGCTGGCCCACGATTTCGCCCGCCGTCAGGTTGCGGACCAGCTTCTGCGTGCCCGTGTGGCAGAACGAACAGGTCAGCGTGCAGCCGACTTGGCTCGACACGCACAACGTGCCGCGCCCTTCTTCGGGGATATAGACCGTCTCCACCTCATGCCCGCCGGCGATGCGAACAAGGTATTTGCGGGTGCCGTCCTCGGAGATCTGGCGGCTGACCACCTCGGGCAGGGCGATGTCGAAATGCGCGGCCAGCTTGGTGCGGTAATCCTTGGCCAGGTTGGTCATCAGGGCGAAATCGCGCACACCCCAGTGATAAAGCCACTGCCACACCTGACCCAGACGCATCTTGGCCTGTTTTTCCGGCGTGCCCATCGCCACCAGCGCCTCATGCAACTGCGCGCGCGTCAGGCCGATGATGTTCGTCTTCGCCCCCTCCGGCCGCTTGCGCGGAAGGGTCAACACGTCCTGCGTGATGGGGGCGGTGGCGTTCATGATGGCCTCGGGGTGTTTGGGAAGGCCGTCCTATACGCGATTCCGGCCCGGATTTAAATGCAAAAACGCCCCGGACCTGCCGGAGCGCCTGTTCACGATGCCGCAAGGATCACTTGCAGCGGTTTTCGGCTTCCGTCATCGCGGCCGTGAAGCCCATGAGCGAGAAGGTGTCCTGCGTCTGCGTTCCACGCGACGACCGCGCGGTCAGCACCGCCTCGGACCCGCCGCGCATCGCGGCCAGGATCGTGCTGTCGGCCCCCGCATCGGCCGGCCAGGCCCATTGCCCGTCGGTGACCATCTGGAACGTGCGGCCGTTGATCGCCACATCCACCGTCGATCCGCCGGCAAAGGGATAGCCGCCGGTGAACGACACCTCGCCCGCCGATCCCGCACCGGGGCGATAGGTCACGAACAAAAGGATATCGCCACGCTGCACCTCGGCCGGTTGGCCGTTGCGGGTGTTGGCGGTGGATTTCGGGCTGGACACGCCCCAGCATTCCTTGGGGTTGTCTTCGGTGAACACGCTCCAGTCGGTTTTCGTCGCCACACGATTGGTCGATTCCTGCGCCACCGCGCCGGTCGTGAAGGCCGCAAGGGCCAGCATGGCAGCGCCGATCCGGCACCCGTTCGTCGAAATCATGTCCCAGCCTCCGTTCCGGCCCGGCCTGTCGCCTTGCAGACGCTTTTGGGGTCGCGGGCCCGTTAAACTCGATGCGCCTTCCATACCGTGATTTGCGCGCGGATTCAAAGACCATCTGTCCCGCAATCGCGCATCTGTGACGCATGTCTTGATTTGGCGGGCGGCTGTGGCAACATCAGGGGAATGAATGCCCCGATCCCCTTTCCCGAACAGGTCCATTTCGACCGGACCGAACTTGGCCTGATTCTGTCCCTCTATGGCCGGATGGTGGCGCAGGGCGAATGGCGCGATTACGGGATTTCGGCGATGCGCGATCTGGCGGTGTTCGCGGTGTTCCGGCGCACGGCGGAAACCCCGCTTTATCGGATCGAGAAACGTCCCGCGCTGCGCCATCGGCAGGGAATGTATGCGGTGGTGGGGATGGACGGCCAGACCCTGCGCCGGGGCGCGGATCTGGCGCAGGTTCTGCGCGTGCTGGAAAAGAAGTCGCTGCGGGTGATCGATTAAGGACGCCGCCGCGCGGTGACCGGCCCGCCGCCCGCCGTCTCGATGCGGCGGATGGCCACCGCCGTCTCCTCGATCACCACGGACATGAAGGCGGCCGTCGCGTGGATCATGCGCCGCGCGTCCATCGCCAGGGCGACATGGCCCTTCCAGAACAGAAGATCGCCGCGCTGCAGATCCCCCTCCACCGTCTGGCCAAGCGCCTGTTGCTGGTCGCTGTCGCCCGGACAGGGCCGCCCGCAGGCCAGATGCGCGATCTGCACAAGGCCCGAACAGTCGATGCCGCTGCGACTGTTGCCGCCCCACAGATAGGGGGTGCCCAGAAACCGTTCGGCCACCGCCACAGGATCGGCCATCCAATCGCCCAAGGGGCGCAGATGCGCGGACCAGAGCCAACCCTTCGTGGTTTCCGTCCAGCCGTCCTGTTCCCCCAGGGCCGTCACGCGCGCGCCCATGGTCAGGCTGGCAATCTCGCGCGTTTTCAGGCGGGGTTCGGGGTAAAGGTGGCTGGCGGGTGCCGCGACCCAGTGGGTCTGGGCCAGTTCGGGTTCCAGCGCCGTCACGGGAACCCAGCCGCAATAGCCGTCGCGGCCCGCCTGGCCGAAGGCGTAATGCGGATCGCGGTCGATGACGGTGAAGGGCGCGCCCATCGGCAACTGCCGGTCGCGCGCGCCCTGGGGGGCGGCCAGAAGATCGACCAGCGGCTGGGAGATCTGCCGCGCCTCGCCTTGGGTGTAACGGGGGCGGTCCAGCGTGCCGCGCAGCGATTCATGGGCGACGGCTGCGGTGGCGGGGGTCAGGCGGCGGTCCATCGTTCAGATATCCAGAAGACCGGGCAGGGCGGCCAGAATGGCGCGCGCACCTTGGCCGGAACCCCCTTTCGGGCGGCCGGGCGCATCGGTCGGCTGATGGCCATAGATGTCGAAATGCACATACCGCTCCGGGGCGAAGCGGCGCAGGAACAGCGCGGCCGTGATCGCGCCCGCCATGCCGCCCGCGGGCGCGTTGTCCAGATCGGCGATGGCGGGTTCGATCATCGCCTCATAGGGCTGCCAGAAGGGCATCCGCCAGACGGGGTCGAATGCGGTCGCGGCGGCGGTCTGCAACGCGGCCGCATCGGCGTCATTGTCGGTGAAGAACGGCGCAAGATCCGGCCCCACGGCCACCCGCGCGGCCCCCGTCAGCGTCGCCATGGAGATGGTGAGGTCCGGCGCACCCTCCGCCGCCAGGGCCAGCGCGTCGGCCAGCACCAGCCGCCCTTCGGCGTCGGTGTTGTTGACCTCCACCGTCAGGCCCTTGCGCGAGGTCAGGATGTCGCCCGGACGCATCGCCCGGCCCGAGACGGCGTTTTCCGCCACCGGGATCAGCACCCGCAGCCGGACGGGCAGGGCCAGTTCCATGATCATCTGCGCAAGGCCCAGAACCGTGGCCGCGCCGCCCATGTCCTTTTTCATCAGCAGCATCGACGCGGCGGGCTTCAGGTCCAGGCCGCCCGTATCGAAGACGATGCCCTTGCCCACCAGCGTCAGGTGCGGGCCCGTGGTGCCCCATGTCAGATCCAGAAGACGCGGCGCGCGGTCCGATCCCGCCCCCACCGCATGGATCATCGGGAACCCGTCGCGCAAGCCGTCGCCCTTGGTGACCGCCAGCGCGGCCCCGCAGCGGGTGGCAAGATCCTGCGTGGCGGCCTCCAGCTCCTCCGGGCCCATGTCGGCGGCGGGGGTGTTGATCAGGTCGCGGGTCAGCCATTCGCCCCGCGCCAGCGCGGCCAGCCGGTCGGCCCCTGCGGGCAGTTTCAGGCGCGGCCCCTCAACCGGACCACGTTTGTAACGGGTGAAGCGATACCGCCCCAGAAGGAAGGCGAGCACCGCCTCCTCCAGATCGGGCCCGTCCAGCCCTTCGATGTGCCAGTCGCCCGCCGGCAGACGCGCCGCCGCCGCGAGACCAAAGCGCGTGCGGCGGCGGGCGGCGGCCGTGCCGTGCCCGATCACCGCAAAGGCGGGCGCGCCGTCCGGTCCCGGCACCAGACGCACATCCCCCAACGCGGCGGCAAAGCCCGTTCCGTCCAGCCAGGCGCGGGTGGCCGCATCCTGTGTCTGAAGCCAATCGGCCAGCCCCTCGGCGGGGACGGCGATCAGGGGGCGGGTCGTGGCATCGGCGGGGCTGAGAGGCAGGTCCATGAAAAAGGCTCCGAAGGTCGTGGCGCGGCGGAGCCTAGCCCTTTGCCCCGCCGCCGCAAGTCTTGATCCGCCCATTCCCGCCCGGCGGACGCGGGCATTCGCCGGGCGCATGGCAAGGGGCCGCGCATTCCGAGGTCCGCCCCGCGCCCCCGCGCCAAACCGGGCGGATCGCGGTATGTTCAAACGCCGGGTTTAATGCCAGAACCGGACGTGCCGCGACGGCAACCGAATGTCCAAAAGGAGCCCTCATGCAGGATGCACGCCCCCTCCCCACCTATCTCGTGCAACGCTTTCACGGCTGGCGCGCCATCAATTATCAGGGCAATCAGGCCTGGTTCCGCCGCCTTGCCACGGAAGGCCAGCACCCCCGCGCCATGGTCATCGCCTGCTGCGACAGCCGCGTGGATGTGGCCGCGATCTTCGGCGCCGATTCGGGGGAATTGTTCATCCACCGCAATGTCGCGAACCTCGTGCCGCCCTACAATCCCGACAACGATTACCACGGCACGTCGGCGGCGGTGGAATATGCGGTAACCTCGCTCAAGGTCGCGCATGTGGTGGTTCTGGGCCATTCCAACTGCGGCGGGGTGAAAGGGTGCCTTGATATGTGCGAAGGCAACGCCCCCGCGCTGGAGGAATCGACCTCATTCGTGGGGCGCTGGATGGACATCCTGCGCCCGGGATACGAACGCGTGAAGGCCACGGCCCCCGCCGATCCGCTGCGCGAGCTGGAAAATCAGGCGATCCTTGTCAGTCTTGAGAATCTGATGACCTTCCCCTTCGTCAAGGATGCGGTGGATCAGGGACTTTTGTCGCTGCACGGCGTCTGGAACGACATCGGCGAAGGACAGATCGAACAGTTCGACGCCTCCAGCCGCGCGTTCAAGCCGGTTTAACGCAGCATCTCGGCGGTCAGCCGGGCGCGCAGGCGATCCTTGTCCCCGGCGATCATGCCGGGGATCAGGAACAGGTCCACCACCCACCAGACCAGCACGATGAGCGAGGTGATGCCGAAGGTCAGCACCCCCAGAAGCATCAGCGCCAGCATCGCAAACCCCGTGCCGGGCCGCCCGAGATAGAAGCGGTGCACGCCGAACGTGCCCAGAAAGAACCACAGGAGATAGCTGGCCCCCGTGGATTTCGCCTGATTGGTCACGCGCTGTTCGATCAGGATCTGCTGTTGGGTGTCGAGCATGGGGTTCCCTTCGGTTTCCTTGCTTATCTGGGATGCGGTCCGGCGGGCGCAAGATGGACCCGCGTCTGCGCATATCCCTTGGCGGACACGACGTTGCACAGGTCGGTCCAGGCGCATCCCGCGCAGGCCGCCCGCAGACGGCCATCGGCAAAACCCTGCCGCAGGGCCGCAAGCCGCGCCGCATCAAGCGTGATCCGGGTGCCCGTGTCCAGACGCTGCCCCAGAAGATGCCCCGTATCCGCCGCCGCACGCCGGTCCCGTGCGCGCACACTGTCGCCGTGGCAATGGGGGGAGGGGCCGTTCAGAAGGGGCGCGCAGATGTCGTCGGGGCCGTCGACCAGAACGATATCCTCGCCCTGGGCCAGCCGTGCGGCGATCCGGTCGTAATTCGCCACGAAATCCGGGGTATAGCCGCGCCCCACATAGGTCAGGAGGCACAGCAGATGGTGGGCCCGCAGGCGCAGGGTCATGACCCGTGCGCCCGCAGGGGGGATCCGGCGATCACCCTTTCTTCAGACAGCGCTTGCCCAGCACTTCGGCGATCTGCACCGCGTTCAGCGCGGCGCCCTTGCGCAGGTTGTCCGACACGCACCACAGGTTCAGGCCGTTGTCGATGGTGCTGTCCTGACGGATGCGGCTGATATAGGTCGCGTATTCGCCCACGCATTCGATGGGCGTGACGTAGCCGCCGGCCTCGCGCTTGTCCACGACCAGGATGCCCGGGGCTTCGCGCAGGATGTCGCGGGCCTCGTCCTCGTCCAAGAAATCCTCGGTTTCGATGTTGATCGATTCCGAATGGCCGACAAAGACCGGCACCCGCACGCAGGTGGCCGTGACCTTGATGGAGGTGTCGAGGATCTTCTTCGTCTCGGCCACCATCTTCCATTCTTCCTTGGTGGACCCGTCATCCAGGAAGACGTCGATATGCGGGATCACGTTGAAGGCGATCTGCTTGGTGAATTTCGACGGCGCGACCTCCTGACCGGGGACGTAAAGGCCCTTGGTCTGGTTCCACAGCTCGTCGATGCCCTCTTTCCCCGCGCCCGACACGGACTGATAGGTGGAGACGACAACGCGCTTGATCTTTGCGCGGTCGTGCAGGGGCTTCAGCGCCACGACCATCTGCGCGGTGGAGCAGTTGGGGTTGGCGATGATCATCTTCCGGGTATAGCCGTCCACGGCCTCGGCATTCACCTCCGGCACGACCAGCGGAACGGCGGGGTCGTAGCGATAGAGAGAGGAGTTGTCGATGACCACGCAGCCCGCCGCCGCCGCCTTGGGGGCATAGGTCTTGGTGGCGTCCGACCCGACGGCGAACAGCGCCATGTCCCAGCCGGTGAAATCGAAGGTATCGAGGTCCTTGGTCTTCAGTGTCTTCTCGCCGAAGCTGACCTCGGTGCCGATCGACTTGCGCGACGCCAGCGCCACGATCTCGTCAATCGGAAACTCGCGCTCGGCGAGGATGTTCAGCATTTCGCGGCCCACATTTCCCGTGGCACCCGCGACGACGACCCTGTAGCCCATCCTGGACCTCCTTTTCGTCTGAGAGAGGGACGCCGTCCCTTACCCCAGCCCCCCTGCGGTTGAAAGGATTATCCGTTCGGATGCAGGATAAATCGCGAATCTTGCGCGATGAGGGTGTGGACCCAAGTCGCCTCCGCCCCGAAGTCGTGCGGCACGTCCGCCGCCTGCCGCCGCCCCGAAAGCGACAGCGAGGCGAAAAAGTCGAAGCCGAACAGATCCACGCGCGCCGCGCCCGATCGGGCCAGAAGGTCGATCATCATCGCCCCCGTGGTGGGCGGGGCGCCCAGCCGGGCCTTCAACGCGTCGTAATCGGCGCGCGGATGCAGATAGAAGCCGGGGGTCGTGGCCACCGCCCATGTCAGGCGTTTGCGCTTGGGCGACATCCACATCACGCGGGCGGGCGACAGGTCGGCCAGGCGGGCGGGGGCAAGGCGGGTCGCCAGCGCCAGCGCGTCGGTGCGCGTGCCGTGGGAGGCGACGTCGGGCATGGGGGCGCGGTTGATGCGGATGACGTGATCCGCCGCGTCGATCTCCGTGCCGCGCCGGGTGCCCGCCAGCGCGCGGGCGTTGCCGACCAGCGCGATGCGCGCGCCCCGCCAGGCGGCCAGAACCTCGGCCTGCGGCACCGACAGGGGGGCGAGCCGGGCATCCTCGCGCAAGGCCCGCGCGATCCAGAACCCGATCCGGTTCACGCCAGCATCCGGCGATAGACGGCGTTGAGGGCGCGGGCCTCATCCTCGATCCGAAAGCCGCCCTCCACCCTCGCGCGCGGGGCGTCGGAGGGCGGGGTGTCCAGCAGGGCGGCGATCGCTTCGCGAAGGGCGGGCACGTCGTCGGGCGCGACCAGACGGCCCGTATCGCCCAGCAACTCCTCGAACGCGCCGACGCGTGTGGCAACGACCGGCACCCCGCAGGCCATCGCCTCCAGCGGGGTCAGGCCGAACCCCTCCCACCGCTGCGGCGCGACATAGAGATCCAGCGCGGCATACCAGTCGGGCATCCGGTCCACCGTCACCTCGGGCCGCAGCAGGATGCGGTCGGTCAGCCCGGCGGCGGCGATGCGGGCCTTCAGGTCATCCAGAAAGGCGCGGTCCTTGTCCACCGCCCGCCCCATCACAAGCGCCGTCACATCGGGGTGCCGGGGCAGCAGGTCGATCATCGCCGCCACGAAATTGTCCGTCCCCTTGGACGGTCGGATGCGGCCATAGCACCCGACCAGCCGCCCCTGCGGCAGTCCCAGACGCGTCCGCAAGGCGGGGCGGTCCTGCGGCGGGGTGAACACCTCCGTGTCGATCCCGTGCAGGATCACATCCGCGCCCCGGTCCAGATAGGCGGCCCCCTTTTCCGAGGTGGCCACGATCCCGTCCATCCGCCCGATCAGCCATTTGGTATATCCGCTGTGGCGGCGCTGCGAGGCGGAGGTGAACAGCAGCCGATATTTCCGCCGCAGGACATGGCGCAGAAAAAGGCCTGTCAGCATCTCGGTGTTGCGCCGCGCGTGCCAGACCCGCCAGCGGTCGCGGGGCGCGGTCATCGCCCGGATCAGGGGCACATGCGGCACGCCCGCAGGCAGGCCCGGCCCCGTGGCCGCGATGGAGATGTCGCGCGCCTGCACCGGAACCAGCCGCGCGATGGTGGCCGTCACGCCCGACAAGCGGCGTTTGAGGTTCGGGGCGACGACGTCGGGCACCATCAGTCGAAGATCAGCTTGGCGATCACCAGAACCACGCCCGCGCCCACCAGCGCCACCGCCGCGACGGCCAGAAGCCCGCCGACCGCCAGAAGGCTAAGGCCGATCAGACCCAGCACCACCGGCACTGCCACGGCCGAGGCGACGCCGATCGCGACATAGCGCCCGCGATGCCCCCCCGCGATCAGCGCCGCGATCCAGCCCGCCAGCGCCCCGATCAACGCCGTCAGGATGATGGCCGCCCAACCCAGCCCCTGCAGAAGATCTTCCATTCCGACCCCTTACGCCAATGCCACGTCCCGCCGTTCCCGAATGGGCAGGTGGATCAGCGCGGAAAACGCGCCCACCCCCACCCCGATCCACCAGACCAGCGTGTAATTCCCATATAGATCATAGAGCGCGCCGCCCAGCCAGACCCCCAGGAACCCGCCCAACTGATGCGAGAAAAAGACGATGCCATAAAGCGTGCCCATATACCGCAGGCCATAGATATGCGCGACCAGCCCGCTGGTCAGCGGCACGGTCGCCAGCCACAAGGTGCCCATCAGTGCCGAGAACAACAGGACCGTCGGCGGCGTCATCGGCGTCAGGATGAACCACGCCCCCACGATCGTCCGCGCGACATAGATGCCGAAGAGCAGATATTTGCGCGGATAATGCGCGCCCAGCCATCCGGCGGTGATCGTGCCCATGATGTTGAAGACGCCGATCACCGCGATCGACACCGCCCCCAGGGCCGATGTCGTGGCGATGCCCACCCCCGTCAGCAGCCCGCCCGGATGCAGCGGGCCGCAGAATTCGGCGATGAAGGCCGGGAAATGCGCGGTGATGAAGGCCAGCTGATAGCCGCAGGAAAAGAAGCCGAGGAAGATCATCGCAAAGGTCGGATCGCGAAAGGCGCGGGACAGGACCTGCCCCATGCTCTCCTCCAGCTCGGTGCGTGAGGCGAGCGCGGGCGCGCGCATGAAGGGCAGCGCCAGAAGCGAGACCAGCACCACCCCCGCGAACACCACGAACACCATCGGCCAGTCCATGCGGCCCAGCAGCAGTTCGGCCATGGGCGCGCCGATGATCTGCCCCGCCGATCCCGCCGCCGTGGCGATGCCCAAGGCCATGGAACGGTTCTGCGGCGAACTGGCCCGCCCGACCACGGCCAGAATGACGCCAAAGCCCGTGCCCGCAATGCCGAAGCCCACCAGCACCTCCCACGCCTGCATCTGGAAGGGCGTGGTGGCCGTCGCGCTCAGCACCAGGCCCGCGGCATAGGTGACGGCCCCGGCGATGATCGCCTTGCGGTCGCCGAACCGTTCGGCCAGCGCGCCGAAGATCGGCTGGCCGATGCCCCAGGCGAGGTTCTGGATGGCGATGGCCAGCGAAAACTCTGCCCGCGCCCAGCCGAAAGTGTCGGCCACCGGGATCTGGAACACGCCGAAACTGGCGCGGATCGCAAAGGACAGCATCAGGATCACGCAGCCCGCGATCAGGACGGGGGTGAAGACGGGGGCGCGTGTCATGGGAACCTCGGGTCGATGTCGCGCGATCTTGGGTCCGTCATCCGGCAAGATCAACGCTTTCATTGTTCCGATACATGGGTAGGTTTGCAGGAAGGCACATGCGAGGTGAACGATGCAGGATTGGTGGCGCGGCTCGGTAACCTATCAGATCTATCCCCGGTCGTTTCAGGACGACAACGGAGACGGCATCGGCGATCTGCCGGGAATCACGCGGCGTCTGCCGCATGTGGCCTCGCTTGGGGTGGATGCGATCTGGCTGTCGCCCTTCTATCCCTCGCCCATGTTGGACATGGGCTATGACGTCTCGGACTATTACGACGTGCATCCCGAGTTCGGCACGCTGGCCGATTTCGACGATCTGGTGCGGGTGGCGCACGATCTGGGGCTGAAGGTCATCGTCGATCTGGTCATCGCCCATTGCTCGCATCTGCATCCGATCTTCGCCGAAAGCCGGCGCGACCGCACGAATCCCAAGGCCGACTGGTTCGTCTGGGCCGATCCGCAGCCCGATGGCGGGCCGCCCAACAACTGGCTGGCGATTTTCGGCGGCACCGCATGGACGTGGGATGCGGGGCGGCGGCAGTATTACCTGCACAACTTTCTGGCCGAACAGCCCGCGTTCAATTTCCACAACCCGCAGGTGCAGGAGTATTTTCTGGACGTGTTCCGCTTCTGGCTGGATCGCGGCGTGGACGGGTTCCGGCTGGATACGGTGAACTACTATTTCCAGGACCGCGCGTTGCGGTCGAACCCGGCGCTGGACATGGAGCGCCCGCCGATCAACCCCTATGACATGCAGGATCAGATCTTCTCCAAATCCCGCCCCGAAAACCTGCCTTGGCTGGAGAGGATGCGCGCGGTCACGGACGCCTATGACGCGCGCATGATGGTGGGCGAGGTGGGTGACGCCCTGCGCGGGATCGAGATCATGGGGGAATACACCACGGGCACCAAGCGGCTGCACATGGCCTATTCCTTCGACATGCTGGGCGATCATTACGAGGCGGGGTTCTTTCGTCAGGCGATCGAAGGGTTCTTTCGCGATGCGCCGGACGGCTGGCCGTGCTGGGCGTTTTCCAACCACGACGTGCCGCGCCATGCGGGGCGGTGGTCTTCGCATGGCCAGACCGAGGATGTGGCCAAGCAGTCCGCCGCCCTTTTGTGCAGTTTCGAAGGGTCGCTCTGCCTGTATCAAGGGGAGGAGCTGGGCCAGACCGACACCGAATTGCAATACAGCGAGCTGACCGATCCCAAGGGCCTGCGCTTCTGGCCGGATGAGAAGGGGCGCGACGGATGCCGCACGCCCATGGCATGGGACGACAGCGCTGAGGGCGGCTTCACCACCGGCACGCCGTGGCTGCCGGTGAAGCCGCCGCAGGCCGCCCGCAACGTGGCCGCGCAAGAGGAAGGGGATACGGTCCTGAACACCTATCGCGCGGTGCTGGCCTTCCGGTCCGCGCATCCCGTCCTGCGCACCGGTCACACCGCGTTCCACGACCTACCGGAGCCGATCCTTGCCTTCACCCGCTGGCACGAGGATGTGGCGGAGCGTGTGCTTTGTGTCTTCAACCTCGGCGCCAATCCCGTGGCCGTGGCGATCACGGGGGGCGAGGAGTTGATCGGCCCGCACCGCAACGCCGACCTGTCGGACGGCACCTTGCGGCTGGGGCCGAACGGGTATGCCTGGCTGCCGGTGGGGGATGCGGTGACGGTGGTGCGGGCGTGATCGGCTGGGCCGGGCCGGAGGATGCGGAGGCGCTGATCGCGCTTTACCGCCATCTGGTGGCTGAGGCGGCGGAGGCGGATGCGGCCACCACCCGCGCCAACCTTGCGGCCCTTGCGCAGATACCGGGCAGCGGCGTTCTGGTGAAACGGGCGGGGGATCGGATCGTGGCCTCGGTCACGCTGGCGGTGATCCCGAACCTGACGCGGGGCGGGCGGCCCTTCGGCGTGATCGAGAATGTGGTGACCCATGCCGACCACCGGCGGCAGGGGCACGGGGCGGCGGTGCTGCGCGCGGCCATCGACGCGGCATGGGCGGCGCGCTGTTACAAGATCCTGCTGGCCACCGGATCGACCGAGGTCGCGGCGCATCGGTTCTACGAAAGCATGGGGTTCGATCGCGGCAAGACGGCCTATCGCCTGCGCGCGCCGGATCATCCGTGATCAGGCGCGGTGATAGGGCGCGCCCGCCAGAATCGAGGTCGCCCGATAGAGCTGTTCGGCCAGCATGACCCGGACCAGCATGTGCGGCCAGACCATCGCGCCGAAGGACAGCGCGAAATCCGCCCGCGCGCGAAAGGCCGGGGCCAGACCGTCCGCCCCGCCGATGACGAAGGCCACATCCTGACGCCCCGCATCGCGCCAGCGGGCCAGATGGTCGGCGAAATCGGGGCTGGTCAGGGTGCGGCCCCGTTCATCCATCACACAGACGAAGGCCCCCTGCGGCAGGGCGCGGGTCAGAAGCTCGGCCTCCGCCTCCATGCCGGCGTTCTTCTTGTCCTCGACCTCGTGCAGCGTAAGGGGACCTAGGCCGAGCGCCCGCCCCGTGCGGTCGAACCGCGTGACGTAATCGTCGAACAGGTCACGCTCGGGGCCGGAGCGGAGCCGACCCACCGCGCACAGATGGACCCGCGTCACGGCGTGGAGGGCTGCTGATCCTGATCGTGCCCGAAATCGGAGGCGAGCCACATCTTCTCAAGCTGATAGAACTCGCGCACTTCGGGGCGGAAGACGTGGACGATGACATCGCCCGTGTCGATCAGAACCCAGTCGCCGGTCTCCTTGCCCTCGACCTTGGACACGCGACCGAAATCGTCCTTGATGCACTGCATCAGCTTTTCGGAGATGGAGGCCACCTGACGCGACGACCGGCCCGAACAGATGACCATGTAATCGGCCATGGAGGAACGGCCGCGCAGGGGGATCTGCACGATATCCTCGGCCTTGTCGTCTTCGAGGGATTCGAGAACGCGGGCCAGAATCGCCTCGCTCTTGGCGTCGTTGAGAGGTTCCGCGTTCATGTCGGGACGCGGCCCGACCGGCAGGCCGGTCGATGGATCGGAATGAGACAGGACATCGTCCTCCAGTTTGTCGCGCGCGGGGATCGCCCCCGAGCCATTGGCCAAAGATTACCACGAAGGGGGTGCGACCTCAACGGGCGGTTGGCAGGGACGTGCACGGGTCGAGGTTTCGCATCAGGTCACGC
This sequence comes from Falsirhodobacter halotolerans, assembly GCF_022899245.1. Classification (NCBI taxonomy): domain Bacteria; kingdom Pseudomonadati; phylum Pseudomonadota; class Alphaproteobacteria; order Rhodobacterales; family Paracoccaceae; genus Falsirhodobacter; species Falsirhodobacter halotolerans. The sequence continues at coordinate 2,432,033 of NZ_JALJAZ010000001.1, read as the reverse complement.
ATCTCCGCCTGCGTCAGCGCGCTGCGGGGAAGATAGCCGAACCCCGGAACCGAAATGCGGTGGGACACGCTTTCGGGCCGTGCGGGGTTCCGCGTGGCGCAGACCGGCAGCCGGATGGCGGACCGATCGGGCAGCCAGTTCCGTTCCCAGAACCCGCTGGCCTCACGCAGATAATCGTCGGCGATGCGATAGGTGTAGATGCCCGACGTTCCGCTGCGACGCACGGCGTCCAGGATCAGTGGGATCAGGGTTCCGGCATCGTCCTTGTCCGTGCGGCTCAGGAACCGGATTGCCCCGGCCGTATGTTCCAGACTGATGCCCGAGGTCATGGTCACCTCCACCCGCATCGCCCCAAGCTGGGAGGCCATGTCATGCCGGGTGCCCTGTGCCCCGACCATCCCCGCCCAAAGCATCGCCATCGCCGCCAAAACGTATTTCACACCCGCGATCCCCATCGCACACTTGTCTGCCGTGACGATGATGGTAATATACGACCCCATGCAAGGGTTCATTTATTTCAATATTACCGATCATGCCCGCCTTCCGGCGCGGTTCTTCGGCGCGACCCGCAACGTCCTAGCCAGCCTTTGATGCGGCGGGGTGCAGACCTGCGCCCCATACGCCGCTGATCCGACGTTCCAAAGCCATCCGAATCTCAGGACGAGCCATGACCGCTCAAGCACGCACGCTTTACGACAAGATCTGGGACGACCACGTCGTCCAGCAGGATGCCGACGGCACCTGCCTTCTCTATATCGACCGCCATCTGGTGCATGAGGTAACCAGCCCGCAGGCCTTCGAGGGGCTGCGCATGGCGGGCCGCCGCGTTCACGCGCCCGACAAGACCATCGCCGTGCCGGACCACAACGTCCCCACGACCGAGGGCCGCGAGACGCATATCGAAAACGAGGAGGGACGGATTCAGGTCGCGGCCCTGGATACCAACGCCCGCGCCTCGGGGGTGCACTACTATCCCATCGACGACATCCGGCAGGGCATCGTGCATATCGTCGGGCCGGAGCAGGGCTGGACCCTGCCCGGCATGACCGTGGTCTGCGGCGACAGCCACACCGCGACGCATGGCGCCTTCGGCGCACTGGCCCACGGCATCGGCACGTCCGAGGTCGAACACGTTCTGGCGACGCAGACGCTGATCCAGAAGAAGTCGAAGAACATGAAGGTGGAGATCACCGGATCCCTCCCCCCCGGCGTGACGGCCAAGGACATCACCCTGACGGTGATCGGCCGGACCGGCACGGCGGGCGGCAACGGCCATGTCATCGAATATTGCGGTCAGGCGATTCGAGAATTGTCGATGGAAGGCCGGATGACCGTCTGCAACATGGCGATCGAAGGGGGGGCGCGCGCCGGTCTGGTCGCGCCGGACGAGACGACCTTCGCCTATTGCAAAGGCCGCCCCAACGCGCCCAAGGGCGAACAGTGGGACGCGGCGGTCGCCTATTGGAAGACGCTGTTCTCCGATGAGGGGGCGCATTACGACAAGGTCATCACGATCCGCGCCGAGGATATCGCCCCCGTGGTGACATGGGGCACCAGCCCCGAGGATGTGCTGCCGATCACCGGCGTCGTGCCGGACCCCGCCAGCTTCTCCGGCGGCAAGATCGCGGCGGCGCAACGGTCGCTCGACTATATGGGCCTTCAGGCGGGCCAGAAGCTGGACCGGATCGAGATCAACACCGTCTTCATCGGGTCCTGCACCAACGGCCGGATCGAGGATTTGCGCGCGGCGGCCGAGGTGCTGAAGGGCCGCAAGGTCAAGGACGGCATCCGCGCGATGGTCGTGCCCGGATCGGGCCTTGTCCGGGCGCAGGCCGAAGCGGAGGGGATCGCGCAGGTCTTCACCGATGCGGGCTTCGAATGGCGTCTGGCGGGGTGCTCCATGTGCCTTGGCATGAATGACGACCAGCTGAACCCCGGCGATCGGTGCGCCGCCACATCGAACCGCAATTTCGAAGGGCGGCAGGGGCGCGGCGGGCGCACCCACCTCATGTCCCCCGCCATGGCGGCGGCGGCGGCGATCACGGGCCGCCTGACCGATGTGCGCGATGTGATGGCGGAGGGCGTGTGATGGACAAGTTCACCCAACTGACGGGCGTGGCCGCGCCGATGCCGCTGGTCAACATCGACACGGACATGATCATCCCCAAGCAGTTCCTGAAGACGATCCAGCGTTCCGGCCTTGGCAAGAACGTCTTCGACGAATTGCGCTACGAGGCGGACGGGTCGGAGAAGCCGGACTTCGTCCTGAACCAGCCCGCCTATCGTCAGGCGGAGATTCTGGTGGCGGGCGACAATTTCGGCTGCGGATCGTCGCGCGAACATGCGCCTTGGGCGCTTCTGGATTTCGGCATCCGCTGCGTGATCTCCACCAGCTTTGCCGACATCTTCTATAACAACTGCTTCAAGAACGGCATCCTGCCCATCACCTTCCCGCAAGAGGTGGTGGACGAGCTGATGGACGACGCGCGCCGCGGCGCCAACGCCCGCATGACCGTCGATCTGGAGCGGGAGGTGGTGACGACCTCGGACGGGAAGGAGTTCGCCTTTTCCATCGATCCGTTCCGCCGCCACTGCCTGTTGAACGGGCTGGACGATATCGGCCTGACGCTGGAGAAGACCCCTGCGATTCAGGGGTTCGAGGCCAGGATGGCTTCGTCCCGGCCCTGGGTCTGAGGGCGGCTTAACCACCCGTTAATCAAGCCCCGATACACCCCGCCCATGCGCGGGGTGTTTCTGTTTCTTCTGGTCGTGATGCCGTGCGCCGCGCTGGCCGACACGGTGCGCATCGCCACCTACAATGCGGGCCTGTCGCGCAAGGGGCCGGGGCTTTTGCTGCAGGACATCTGGACGCGCGACGCGCAGGTGCTGGCCGCCGCCGCGATGGTCGGGGCGACGGACGCCGACGTGATCCTGCTGACCGATGTGGATTGGGATCTGAACCTGACCGCGCTGGCTGCGTTCAACGATCTCTTGGACGCCCCCTATCCCCATGTCTTTGCGCGCCTGCCCAACAGCGGCATGGCGACGGGGCTGGACCTGAACCTTGACGGGCAGCGGGGCGGGCCGGATGACGCGCAGGGGTTCGGCTTCTTTTCCGGCGATGGGGGCATGGCGGTTCTGTCGCGCTATCCCATCGGCGCGGTGCGGGATTTTTCGGACGTCCTGTGGGCCGATCTGCCGGATGCCCTGCTGTTCGACGGCATGACCGAGGACGCGCGGGCGGTCCAGCGCCTGTCCTCCACCGCCCATTGGGAGGTGGAGGTGATCCTGCCCTCCGGCCCGCTGCGCCTTCTGGCCTTTCACGCAACGCCCCCGGTCTTCGATGGGCCGGAGGATCGCAACGGCCGCCGCAACCATGACGAGATCGTCTTCTGGGCCGATCTGATCGAGGGGCGTCTGCCCTTTCCTCCGCCCGATGGCCCGTTCGTCATTCTGGGCGATGCCAATGCCGATCCGGTGCGGGGCGATGGCCTGCGGGCCGGGATCGACCGGCTGCTGACCCATCCCGCCCTTCAGGATCCCGAGGCGCTGACCGATCGCCCCACCGCCGAATATGACAGCGCGGGGCCGCTGCGCGTGGATTACATCCTGCCGCAAGCGGGCTTGACCGTGACGGGGGCCGGATTGATCGACGGCCCCCTTGCGCGGGAGGCGTCGTCGCATTGGCCGATCTGGGTGGAGATCGACCGGCCCTAAAGACTGTCCTCCACGCGAAAGCCGTCGGGGATGGTGTCCCGCCCCTCCAGCACCAGATCGGCCATGACCTGCGCCACCCTGGGGGCCATGCCGAAGCCGATCTTGAACCCGCCATTGGCGACGAACCGCCCCACGTGGCCCGGCCACGCGCCCAGCATCGGCGCGCGGGACCGCGCCCGGGGGCGGTATCCGGCCCAGCGTTCGATCACCGGCGCGGCGGCCAGCGCGGGGACCGCCGCCGCGGCCCGATCGCGCAGGGCCTCGACCTGCGCGTCGATCGCAAGGTCGGTCGCCTCGTTCTCGGTGGTCGATCCGATTGCCACAGTGCCATCGGCATGGGGAATGATGTGCAACCCGTCCACGAACAGTTGCGGCAGATCGGCCGCATCGAACCGCATCACCAGCGCCTGCCCCTTGATGCCGGTGCCGACCTTGCGGCCCAGATCGTCCGACAGCGCCGCCAGCCCCGCAGCCCCCGTGGCCCAGATCGCGGGCGGACCGGAGGGCGCATCCGCGCCGATCACCCCGCCCTTGGCACGGATCGCGGCGGCCAGCGCCGCCAGCGCGCGGCGCGGCGCGATGCGGGCGGTCAGCGTATCCTCGATCACCAGCCCGGTGGGCGAGGGGGGGGCCCAATCCGGCGCCTCAACCACCCGCCACGCCGCGCGGCCCTGCCACAGATGGTCGGCCCCCTCGGCCCGCGCCCGCGCCAGATCCACGGCGGCGGCGTCGGCCAAGGGCTGCAACCGCCCCGTGCGGCCATATCCCGAAGGCACGCCGCCCGCCGCCTCCACCCCGGCCCAGAAGTCTTGCCCCATCAGCAGGCTGTCCAGCTGGAACGCCTTCTTGGCATTCCACTGTTCGGGCACATGCGGGGCCAAGGCCCCCACCACGCCGCCCGACGCCCCCGCGCCGATGCCGTGCGGATCGGCCACCTGCACCCGCGCACCCCGACGCACCGCGTCCCACGCGATGGACAGGCCGAAAATACCGGCGCCGTGGATGACCAGATCGGGCAACATGCCCCCCTGATACGGCGGTTGCGCTTTTCGCGCCAGAGGCGCATGGAAGGCGCAACGGAGATTCCGATGCAGGCAGAGCTTGAATGGCGGGACGGGGCGATTCCGGTCTCCACCCGCTTTGACGATCCTTATTTTTCCCTGACGGGCGGGCTGGCGGAAACGCGGCACGTGTTTCTGGACGGCAACGACCTGCCCGCGCGGTTCCGGGACGGATTTCACGTCGCGGAACTGGGCTTCGGCACGGGCCTGAACCTGATCGCCGCGCTGATCCTGTGGCGTGCGGCGGGGATGACGACACCGCTGCGCTTCACCTCGTTCGAGGCGTTTCCGATGGCGGCCCCCGACATGGCTCGCGCTCTGGCGGCCTTCCCCGAGGTGGCGGAGGTGGCCGCGCCGATCCTGGCGCACTGGTCGGCCGGCGCCCGCCGCATCCACCTGCCCGATCTGGAGGCGGAGGTGATCGTGGGCGACGCGCGTGACACGCTGCCCGCATGGGGCGGCGCGGCGGATGCGTGGTTCCTTGACGGCTTCTCGCCCGCCAAGAACCCCGAGCTTTGGTCCGAAGACCTGATGGCCGAGGTCGGACAGCACACGGCGGCGGGCGGCACCTTCGCCACCTATACCGCCGCAGGCCATGTGCGCCGCGCGTTGGCGGCGGCGGGGTTTGCCGTCACCCGCACGGCGGGCTTCGGCCACAAACGCCACATGGCACGGGGACAGATGACATGACCGAACAGAACACCCGCCTCGGCATCCTGTTCATGGTCGCCTCCACGGTCGTGTTTTCCCTGCAGGACGCCGTGTCGCGCCATCTGGGCGAGGCGAACAACGTCTTCGTCGTGGTGATGATCCGCTATTGGTTCTTCGCGCTGTTCGTCATCGCACTGGCCCTGCGCCAGCCGGGGGGGCTGCGGCGGGTGCTGCGCCCGCGCTATCCGCTGATCCAGATCGCGCGGGGCATCCTTCTGGTGCTGGAGATCTGCGTGATGGTCGTGGCCTTCGTCAAGCTGGGGCTGGTCGCGACCCATGCGGCCTTCGCCTGCTTTCCGTTGATGGTGGCCGCGCTGTCGGGGCCGATCCTGGGCGAAAACGTCGGCTGGCGGCGCTGGACGGCGGTGGGCGTGGGGTTGGTCGGGGTCATGGTCCTGTTGCAACCGGGGGCCGGAGTGCTGTCGTTCTGGTCGGTCCTGCCCTTGTTGGCGGCGTTCCTGTTCGCGATGTATGGCCTTCTGACCCGTTATGTCGCGGCGGAAGACGGCGCTTCGGTCAGCTTTTTCTGGGCGGGCGTGTCGGGGGCGGTGACGGTGACGATCCTGGGCACCTGGTTCTGGGAACCGCTGGCCGAGGGAAGCTGGCCCTGGATGCTGACCCTGTGCGTGTCGGGCATTCTGGGCCATTGGTGCATGACCAAGGCCTATGACCATGCCGAGGCGAGCGCGATCCAGCCCTTCTCGTTCCTGCAACTGGTGTGGATCGCGATCATCGGCGTGGTGTTTCTGGGCGAACCCCTGGGCACGAACATCGTCGTCGGCGCGATCATCGTCGTGTCGGCGGGGCTGTTCACCCTGTGGCGGGCCAATGTGCGGGGGGAGAAACCTATCCCCGCAGCTCGTCCGTGACGCGGACGGGGATCGGCACCCCCGCCAGCTTCGCGCGATAGATCACCAGGGATTCGACCACCCGCATCACATAGGTGCGGGTTTCGGCGAAAGGGATATCCTCCACCCAATCCACGATATCGACATTCGGGTCGCGCGGATCGCCCAGCCGGCCGATCCAGGCGCGCGGCCGCCCCGGCCCCGCGTTGTAGGCCGAGGCGATGAGCGCGACGGACGGCCCGAACTCCTCCACCATCTGCGCCAGATACGTCGATCCCATGCGCACGTTGAACGCGGGGTCCGAGGTCAGAAGGCCGGGGGTGTAGCCGGACGCCCCCACGCTGGCCGCCACCCGCCGCCCGGTGTCGGGCATCACCTGCATCAGCCCGCGCGCGCCCGCCGGGCTGACGACGGTCGGGTTGAACTCCGATTCCCGGCGCGTGATCGCCAGGGCCAGGGCGCGCGTCACGGGCAGGCCGTCGGGCACCATCGCGGGGGTGGGATAATAGGCGGCGGGCAGCATCACACCGCGCAACGCCGCCTGCTTGGCCACGCCAAGCGCGGTGTTCGGCTCCTCGATCTCCAGCGCATAGGCGGCCATGGCGGCCAGCCCCTCGGCATCCTGCGTTTCGGCCAGATGCAGCAGGAACCGCCGCGCATCCGCCACATCGCCCGCCGCCAGCAGAAGCTGCGCCGCCGCAAAGACCGATGATTGCGTGAAGGCCGCGCCGCGCCAGTCCACCGGGGGCGTGACCGTCAGCCATTTGGGATCGGTCCGCCGCCCCAGCCGTTCGGCGGCCAGAAGCCCGTAATAGGCCGAGGATTGCAACGCCGCTTCCTCGAACGCGGCCATGGCGGCGTCGGGTTGGCCCATCGCCTCCTGCGCGCGCCCTTCCCAGTAAAAGGCGCGGGACAGGCTGATTTCCGTGCCCACCCCGTCGCCCAGATGGCGGAAATGGGCCAGCGCCGCCTCCGGGCGGTTCAGGCGACGCAGGGCGATGTGCCCGGCCAGAAACTCCAGATCGGCAAAGCTGCCGCCTTCGGTCAGGCCGTGGGCTGCGGCCAGGCGATAGGCGAGGTCGGGGTCGGTCGCCTGATATTCCCGCACCAGAAAGGCGCGATACCGCGCCCAGACGGCGGGCCGCCCCAGATCGGTCTGGGCCAGGATCAGCGCGGTCGCGTCTTCATACCGGCCCTTGCGCATCCGCCAGGCGAATCGTTCATAGGCAAGACCGGGATCGGCGGCGAGGTCGGCGGGCACCGCCTCGATCAGCGCGTCCACCCCCGCCGCATCGGTGCGCAGCGCGATCCGCGCGCGGGCCAGCGCCTGCCAGCCCGGGGTCAGGCGCGGCAGCATCTGCTGAACCTGCGCGGCCTCCCCCTCCCACAAAAGGCGGTCGGCGCGGGCGATGTCCTCGGCCGCCAGCGCGTCGGGATACATCCGGGTCAGGGTGGCCTGTTCGTCGGGCGTCAGCGTCAGGGTGCGCCAGGCGCGCAGGGCGGTGGCCTGCGCCTCCTCCAGCCGGTTCTGCGCCATCTGCGCACGGGCCAGCTCGATCGCGCCCGCCCCCGTCTGGGGGGCGAGGTTGCGGAAATAGGCGGTGATCCGCGGCGCCTGATCGGTGGTGCCGATCACACCTTCGCCCCGCCGTTGCAACAAGGGCAGGCCCGGCCAGTCGGGATGGCGCGACAGGAAGGTCTCATAGTCCAGAAGCTTGCCGTCGCCCGCGCGCAGACGCTGCCATTCGATGATGTCGCGCGCCAGTTGGCCGTCGGTCGCGGCGGTGGCCCCCGCCCAATCGCGCGCCTGCGCCAGACGCAGGGCGGATCCGAGGGATGTCGCCTCGTCCGCCATGACGGGCGGGGCAAGGAGGAGCGTGCAGAGAAGAAGGGCCGTGGATCGCATGGCGCCGACTGTGCCAAACCCCCGTCCGCGCCGCAACACACAAGCGCGACAGCACGGGCGCGACAGCTTGTTATACGGGACGGGCGGCGATATGACACGGGCATCGAATGACGGGCGAACAGCCCCATGCAGAAAGGAAGCGTGTCATGATCAAAGGGTCCATTCCCGCCCTCGTGACGCCGTTCAAGGACGGCGCACTGGATCTGGACACGCTGAAGAAGCTGGTGGACTGGCAGATCGAGGAAGGCTCCTCGGCGCTGGTGCCGGTGGGCACCACGGGCGAAAGCCCGACGCTGACCCATGACGAACACCGCACGGTGGTGGCGCGGGTCGTGGAATATGCTGCCGGACGTGTGCCGGTCATCGCCGGGGCGGGGTCCAATTCCACCGCCGAAGGGATCGGCCTTCTGCGCTTTGCGCAAGAGGCGGGGGCGGATGCGGGGCTGGTCGTCACCCCCTATTACAACAAGCCGACGCAGGCGGGGATGATCGCCCATTACACCGCGCTGCACGACGCCTGCGACCTGCCGATCATCATCTACAACATCCCGGGCCGGTCGGTCGTGGACATGACGCCGGACACGATGGGCCAGCTTGCCAAGCTGCCGCGCATCGTGGGGGTCAAGGATGCGACCGGCAAGATCGAACGCGTCAGCCAGCAGCGCGCCACCTGCGGGGCCGATTTCGTCCAGCTGTCGGGCGAGGATGCGACCGCGCTGGGCTTCAACGCGCATGGCGGGGTGGGGTGCATTTCCGTCACCGCCAACGTGGCCCCGCGCCTGTGCGCGGAATTCCAGGCCGCGACGCTGGCGGGGGATTACGCGCGGGCGCTGGAGTATCAGGACCGCCTGATGCCCCTGCATGAGGCGATCTTCCTGGAGCCGGGCCTTGCGGGCGCAAAATACGCGCTGTCGCGTCTGGGGCGCTGCACGAACGAGGTGCGTCTGCCGCTGGTGGGCGTGACGGACGGGGTGAAGGCGCGGATCGACGCGGCGATGCGCCATGCCGGTCTTCTCAACTGACCTATGGACGGGGGCGGGATCGCCCCCTATCTGAACGCGATGACCAAATCCGATCCGAACAGCAAGCTGATTTCCGAAAACCGCCGCGCGCGGTTCGATTACGCCATCGAGGATGACCTGGAGGCGGGGATCATGCTTCTGGGGTCCGAGGTGAAATCCCTGCGCCAGGGTGGGTCCAACATCGCCGACAGCTATGCCAGCGTCGAGGATGGGGAGCTGTGGCTGATCAACGGCTATATCGCGCCCTACCTTCAGGCCAAGACCTGGGGGCATGAGGAACGCCGCCGGCGCAAGCTCTTGGTGAACCGGCGCGAACTGGGCCGGTTGTGGTCGGCCACGCGGCGCGACGGCATGACGATCGTGCCGCTGAAGCTCTATTTCAATGAAAAGGGCGTGGTGAAGCTGAAGCTGGGGATCGCCAAGGGCAAGAAGCTGGCCGACAAGCGCCAAACCTCGGCCAAGCGGGATTGGGACCGCCAGAAGCAGCGCCTGCTGAAACAGGGGCACTGATGTTCGACGCCCTGCGGCCGCAAGCCCCCGACATGATCCTGCGGCTGATGCAGATGTTCCGCGACGATCCGCGCGGCGGCAAGGTCGATCTGGGGGTCGGCGTCTATCGCGATGCGACGGGCCGGACGCCGGTAATGCGCGCGGTGCGCGAGGCGGGGCGGCGGATGTGGGCGGCGGAGGAGACCAAGGTCTATACCGCGATGCCCGGCGATCCGGCCTTTCTGGACGCGATGCGGCGGCTAGTGCTGGGCCCTGATACCGGCGCGGCGATCGCCACGCCCGGCGGCACCGGCGCGCTGCGTCAGGCGTTCGAACTGATCCGCCTGGCCCGCCCCGACGCGACCATCTGGTTGCCCGATCCCACATGGCCCAACCATCCGGCGTTGATTTCGGCCGTGGGCCTGCGGCAAGCCACCTACCGTTATTTCGACACGGCGACGGGCGGGCTGGACGTGGACGGGATGATGGCGGATCTGGAGCGGGTGGCGGCGGGGGATGTCATTCTTCTGCACGGGTGCTGCCACAATCCGACGGGGGCCGACCTGCGCCCCGCCCATTGGGCGCATGTGGCGCGGATACTGGCGCATCGGGGCGCGCTGCCGCTGATCGACATGGCCTATCAGGGGTTTGGCGAGGGGGTGGAGGACGACGCCCTGCCGACCCGCCGTCTGGTGACGCAGGTGCCCGAGGCGTTGATCGCGGCCTCCTGTTCCAAGAATTTCGGCATCTATCGCGAACGGACCGGGGTGCTGATCGCGACCGGCGGCGGCGATGTGGTGCAGGACAACCTGACCGCGCTGAACCGTCTGGCCTATTCGTTCCCGCCCGACCACGGCGCGCGGCTGGTGGCGACCGTCCTGACCTCCGCCGATCTGGAGGCGGATTGGCGCGCGGAACTTGACGGCATCCGGCGCGGCATGGTGGCCCTGCGCGAGGCGCTGGCCGTGGCGCTGCGGGCCGAATGCCGGTCGGACCGCTTCGGGTTCGTGGCCGAGCATCGGGGCATGTTCTCGCGCCTCGGCCTTTCCCCTGCCGAGGTGGAGGCGCTGCGCGACCGGCATGGCATCTACATGCTGGGCGACAGCCGGATGAACGTGGCGGGCCTGACGGCGGACACGGTTCCGGTTTTGGCCCGCGCCATCGCCCAGGTCACCGCATGAAAAAGCCCCGCCGGGGGCGGGGCTTTCCGGTTCGGATGGACCGGGATCAGAGCTTGGTGAACTCGGGGTAGGCCTCGAGCCCCAGTTCGGCCTTGTCCAGACCCATCATCTCATCCTCGGCCGAGGCGCGCAGGCCCATCGTGGCCTTCAGGATCAGCCAGACGACCGCCGACACCACGAAGACGAACACGCCGACGACCACGATGCCCAGAAGCTGTGCGCCCAGCGTCGCGTCGGGGTTCGACAGAACCACGGCCAGCGTGCCCCAGATGCCGCAGACAAGGTGCACCGGAATGGCGCCGACCACGTCGTCGATCTTCATCCGGTCCAGCAGCGGCACGACCAGCACGACCAGAACGCCGCCCACGGCCCCGATCAGAAGCGCGCCGCCCAGCGTCGGGGTCAGCGGTTCGGCGGTGATGGACACAAGGCCCGCCAGCGCGCCGTTCAGCACCATCGTCAGGTCGGCCTTCTTGTACATCAGCTGCGTCAGGATCAGGGCGGCGATCGCCCCGCCGGCGGCGGCCGAATTGGTGTTGGCAAAGACGCGGCTGATGTCGGCCGCATCGCTGATCGTGCCCATCGCCAGCTGCGACGCGCCGTTGAACCCGAACCAGCCCAGCCACAGGATGAAGGTGCCCAGCGTCGCCAGCGTCAGGTTGGACCCCGGAAACGCGACAACACGACCGTTGACATATTTGCCCAGACGCGGCCCAAGGATCAGCGCGCCCGCCAGCGCGGCCCAGCCACCGACCGAATGAACGACCGTGGAGCCGGCGAAGTCGAGAAAGCCCGCCGCATCCAGGAAACCGCCGCCCCATTTCCACGACGCCTGGATCGGATAGATCAGCGCGGTCAGGATCAGGGTGAAGATCAGGAAGGGCCACAGGCGGATGCGTTCGGCCAGCGCGCCCGACACGATCGACGCGGTGGTGGCGCAGAACATCACCTGAAAGAAGAAATCCGACCCGGTGGAGGCATAGGAGTAATCGTCCACCCCGTCGGCCCCCACGCCGACCGCTTCCAGAATGGCGACGCCGAAGGCCCCCAGATAGCCGCCCGTCTCATCCGAGCCGATGGACCAGTTGCCCAAGGGATACATCAGGTTGTAGCCGATGAGGTAATACATGGTGCAGGCGAAGGAAAAGAGCGCGATGTTCTTCAGGCACTGCATCGCCACGTTCTTGGACCGCACAAGGCCCGCCTCCAGCATGGCGAAACCAGCCGCCATCCAGAACACCAGAAAGCCGCCGATCAGGAACAGCAGCGTGTTCAGGATGAAGGCGACGTCGGTGGGCACGGCGGTGGCGACGGCCTCGGTCGCCTCCACCGGGGCGTCCTGCGCCAGCGCGGGCAGGGCGGCCAGCGCCATCAGCGCGGCAAGTCCTGCGGTTTTCATGTGTTGCTTCATTGTCCCATAATCCCCAATCGCGCGATCACAACGCGTCGTCATCCGTTTCGCCGGTCCGAACACGGACGGCCTGTTCCACATCCAAGACAAAGATCTTGCCGTCGCCGATCTTGTCGGTCTTGGCCGTCTTGCCGATCGCCTCGACGACGGGTTCGGCCAGCGCGTCCGACACGACGATCTCCAGCCGCACCTTCGGCACGAAATTCACCGCGTATTCGGCCCCGCGATAGATTTCGGTATGGCCGGACTGCGATCCGAAGCCCTTGATTTCCGTTACCATCATGCCGCGGACGCCGATGGCGGTCAGGGCTTCGCGGACCTCCTCCAGCTTGAACGGCTTGATTGCTGCAATGATCAGTTTCACGTTTCGCGTCCCCTCGTCCGGTGGGCAGCCCCGTCTGGCGTGCCATGGCAGAAAGGCAGCGTTTTCGGGCATCGGGCAATGTTCCGCCGAAAGATAAGGCAGCTGAATCGTGAACCGCCGCGATTTTCACCACCAAGGCGGCGATTCGATGAAAATCACGGCGGATCAAAAACCGCCTGTCCGGCGAACGCGGCCTAAACATCGGGTGCGTTTGCCGCTATGATGGCGCGCATAAAAAGGACCGAAGGGCAGACAGGCAATGAGTGGAGCGGGAAGGCGGACCCCCTTGGTGGCGGATCGGCGATATGCGCAACCCCCCGGCAAGGGATCGGGCGGCGGACGTGGCGGCAATGGGTCCAGTGGCGGCGGGGGCAAGGGCCCCGGTCGCAAGCCCAGCCCGCGCAAACCCGCCCCGCGCAAATCCCGCAACCCGATCGTCGCCTTCGTTCTGGGGATCTTCACGCTGGTGCGCCGCGTGGTCTGGGGCATCTTCTGGCGCGCGGCCCTGGTTCTGGCGCTGGTGGTGGGGGGGGCCACGCTTTACTTCGCCTCCACCCTGCCGCAGGTGAACGAGCTTCTAGACGCGCGCGTCCGCGGCTCGGTCACGATGTTGGACGAGAACGGCGAGACCTTCGCCTGGCGGGGGGAGACCTATGGCGGCACGCTGACCTCGGACAACGCGTCCGAATATCTGCGCGAAGCGGTGGTCGCGACCGAGGATCGGCGGTTCTATCGCCATTTCGGGGTCAGCCCGCGCGGCATCGCCTCGGCCATCGCGATCAACCTGCGGGAAGGGCGCGGTCCGCTGGAGGGCAATGGCGGGTCCACCATCACCCAGCAGGTGGCCAAGCTTCTGTGCCTTGGCGTGCCCTTCGACCGTGACACATGGGACAGCGAGGCCGATTACGAGGCCGACTGCCGCCGCACAACCATCTGGCGCAAGCTGAAGGAAGTGCCCTATGCGCTGGCGATGGAGGCCAAGTATTCCAAGGCCGACATCCTGACGATCTATTTCAACCGCGTCTATCTGGGGGCCGGCGCGCGCGGGTTCGAGGCGGCGGCGCAGCGGTATTTCGGCAAATCGGCCGCCGACGTGACCCCCTCGGAAGCGGCCATGCTGGCGGGCCTTTTGCGCGCGCCCTCCTATTACGCGCCGACCAACAGTCTGGAACGGGCGACCAACCGCGCGAACCTGATCCTGGGGCTGATGCAGACCCAAGGATATCTGACCGAGGCAGAGGCGCAGCAGGCCATCGCCAATCCCGCCCGCCTGTCCGAGGCCGCGTCCAGCCGCACCGGCGGTTTCTTTGCCGACTGGGTCATGGAATCGGGTCCGCAATTCCTGACCCGCGACACGACCGAGGATGTGATCATCCACACCACGCTGGATCAGGACATCCAGCGCAAGGCCGAGGAGGCGGTCACGGCCGTCTTCCGCGAAAAGGTCAGCCCCGGATCCAAGGCGCAGACGGCGGTGGTCGTCATGTCCGCCGACGGGGCCGTGCGCGGCATGGTCGGCGGGCGCACCGTCGAACCGGCGGGCAGCTTCAACCGCGCGACGCAGGCGCTGCGCCAGACGGGATCGGCGTTCAAGCCCTTCGTCTATGCCGCCGCGATGGATGAAGGCTTCAGCCCGGCGGATTTCGTGGAGGACGTGCCCTTCACGCTGAACATTCCCGGATCGGGCCCGTGGACGCCGTCGAATTATGACCACAAGTTCCGCGGTGTCGTCACGCTGACGCAGGCGCTGGCCCAATCCCTGAACATTCCGGCCGTGCGCGTGTCCGAGGCGGTGGGGCGGCAGCGGGTGATCGACGTCGCGTCTGCCTTCGGCATCCGGTCGAACTTGGTGAACGCCCCCTCTCTGGCGCTGGGGGTGTCGGAGGCGACGCTGCTGGAAATGACGGGCGCCTATGCCGGCATTCTGAACGGCGGGACGGCGGTGCATCCCTACGGCCTTCTGGACCTGCGCCTGCGGGGCGACGACACGCCCCTGATCGGCCAATCGGGCGGCACGGGCGAACGCGTCATCTCGGACGAGGCGGCGCAGCTTCTGACCTATATGATGACGCAGGTGATCGAGACGGGAACCGGGCGGCGCGCGCAGCTTCCCGGCGGGCGCGAGGCGGCGGGCAAGTCCGGCACCACGCAGGCCGCGCGGGATGCGTGGTTCATGGGGTTCACCGCCGATTACGTCGTGGGGGTCTGGATGGGGTATGACGACAACACCCCGCTGCAGGGAACCACGGGCGGCGGTCTGCCCGCCGACATCTGGCGCGAGGTGATGGCGCGGGTGGAGGAGGGGCGTCCGATGACGCCGCTGCGCAAGATCGTGCCCGCCCCGCGCACCCCTCCGGCCGCGCCCACCAACCAGCCGGTGCAGGACGCGGCCCCCGTGGCCCCGCCCCCGCCGCCGCCGATGCAGGAGCCGAACGTGGCCGAGCGCATCCTGAACGACGTGCGCCGCGCCTTCGGCGGGTGACCGAAAAAAGCCCCGCCGATCCGGCGGGGCTTTTATGTCGGGTGGGGGGGGCAATCAGGCGCGGCGCAGCGCCTCGGTCAGCCGGTCGATGCTGCCGCCCTGCTGGTCCAGAATGGCCTGCACCTCGGTCCGTTCCGACGCCAACATGTTCACCCCTTGGATGATGATGTTGAAAAAGCGCGGGCTGCCCGAATTGGTGGACACGT
Organism: Falsirhodobacter halotolerans; assembly: GCF_022899245.1. Taxonomy (NCBI): domain Bacteria; kingdom Pseudomonadati; phylum Pseudomonadota; class Alphaproteobacteria; order Rhodobacterales; family Paracoccaceae; genus Falsirhodobacter; species Falsirhodobacter halotolerans. Next base: position 2,416,635 of record NZ_JALJAZ010000001.1, on the reverse strand, counting down.
GCCAGCGCACGTCGGCGGGCGAATTGCCGCGCGTGCGGGCGACCGAGACGACCTCATAGTAGCTTTTGATCGGGTTCACGCCGGTCACGTCGATCTGGCCGCCCACGAATTCGCGGAAGCGGCGGCCGTATTTGCGCGAGACATAGCCTTGATAGGCCTGGGTATAGGCCTGAAGCTGGCTGGCCGTCGCCTGCCGCGCGGCCACGCCGAGGGTGGAGCGGGCGATGGTGGGCACATCGGCATATTGCGCGAAGATGCGTTCGAAATCGCCATACATCGCCTGTTCGGACTTGCCCGAGGCGATGGTGCGGTTCACGGCGGCGACCGCCTGTTCCACGGCGGCACGGGCGGCGTCGGCACCGCCTTGGGCGAACGACATGCCGGGCAGGGCGACCAGCGCACCGCCGGCCAGCATTCCGCCCATGACCATGCGACGGTCGATGGCGGGGAAGGTCAGATCATTGGGCATTAGCGTCCTCGTAAGGGTCGATGAAGTCGGTGGGCGCGGCGGCGACCGGGGCGGGGGCCCCGTCCGTTGCGTCCGCATACGGGTCTATAAACCCGTCATCCGCCGACATGGTTCCGGCGGAACCCTGCTCCAATGTATATCTGCGGTTCTGAAGGTAGGCCAGACGGGCCTGGGCATAGCTGTCGGCGCTGTCGTACAAAAGATCGTCAATGGTCGCGTCGTAACGATAACGGTCGTCCAGGATCTCGCCCCCCTTGGCCGCCGTGGCATAGGTGCTTTCGGGCGTCTCGATCAGGAAGCGCAGCGGGTTCAGGCCGTAATCGACGATCCTGCCCCAGGTGTCGCGTTCGGTCGACGGTCCAAGGAACGGATGCTCGACATAGGCGCCTTCGCCGACGCCCCACACATACATCGTTTCACCGAAATCGGTGGAGCGGCCTTCGAGGCCGATGCGGCTGGCCGGATCCCAGATGCCCAGAAGGCCGACGGTCGTGTTGACGACAAAGCGCGCGGTGTTTTCCAGCGCGGCGCCCGGACGGCCCTGCAACACGCCGTTGATCACGTCGCCGGGCAGTTCCAGATTCTCGGCGAAGTTCGACACGCCCGTGCGCACCGGGCCGGGAACCACGGTGCCGTATCCCCGCGACGCGGGACGCAGCAGGGTGCGGTCGAAGCCCTTGTTGAACTCGTGACGCTGGCGGTTGATCTCCTCCTGCGGGTCATAGGTGCCGCTGGCTTGCGGCGCGGGACCGCAGGCGGTCAGAAGGGCCAGGGCGGACATGGCGACCACGGCGGAGACGCGTGTCCGGCCCACGCGGCGATACGTATTGTTAAGCATCATCATCTACTGATTCCCCCAAGCGACCGGCCCACGCCCGCACATACATCCCAGTGCAATATGGGGCTCGCGCGGAATTGACAATGTTTCAGGGGAACGGGGATCGCGATGACGCGCAGAAATGCCACGGTGGGGGCGCAGGAGGTGCGGTCGGTGGCCTGGGCCTCTCGTGGGGCGCTGATGGCCGTCGCGGTGTTCTCGATGGTCGTGAACCTGCTGATGCTGACCGGCCCGCTTTACATGATGCAGGTCTATGACCGCGTTCTGACCGCCCGGTCGGAGGAGACGCTGGTCGCCCTGTCGCTGCTCGCGGTGGCGCTGTTTGCGGTGATGGGCTGGCTGGATGTGCTGCGGGTGCGGATCATGGCGCGGGTGGGGGCGCGGTTTCAGGACGCGCTGGACCTGCGGGTGTTCCGCGCCGCGCTGCGCCGGTCGGCCCGCGCGCCGGACGATGTGCCCGCCCGCATGAGCCAGTCCGATCTTGAGGCGGTGCAGCGCTGTCTCGCCTCGCCCATCGTGCCCGCGCTGTTCGACCTGCCCTGGACGCCGGTCTTTGCCGGGCTGATCTTCCTGTTCCACCCCGCGCTGGGGGTTCTGGCGCTGGTGTCGGGGGCGGTGCTGATCGCGATGACGCTGCTGAACCGCCACTTGTCGCACCGCCCCCTGACCCAAGCGGGCCGCGCCGGGGCCGAGGCGGAGGGAATGGCCCACGCCCTGCGGGCCGAGGGGGAGACGGTGCGCGCCCTTGGCATGACGGGTGCGGCGTTCCGCCGCTGGTCCGTGGCGCGCCGTCAGGGCCTGGTCCACGCCCTGTCGGGGGCGGAGCGGACGGGGGCGTTCTCCTCCGCCACGCGCACCCTGCGTCTGATGATGCAATCGGCGATGCTGGGTCTGGGCGCGTGGCTGGTGCTGGAACAGGCGGTGGGGGCGGGGGTGATGATCGCCTCGTCCATCCTGCTGGGCCGCGCGCTGGCGCCGGTGGAAACGGTGATCGGGCAATGGACGCTGGTGGTGCGCGCCCGCGAAGGGGCGGACCGTCTGGCCACCCTGCTGACCGAGGTTCCGGCCGAGGCGGACCCCTTGCCCCTGCCGCGCCCCGCCGCGCATCTGCGGGTGGAGGGCATCACCCTGACCCCGCCGGGGGCGTCCCAGCCCACCCTGCGCGATCTGTCTTTCACGCTGGCACCGGGGCAGGCGCTGGGCGTCATCGGCGCCTCGGGGGCGGGGAAATCCTCGCTCGCCCGCGCGCTGGTGGGGCTGTGGGCCCCGCAGGCGGGGCAGGTGCGGCTGGACGGGGCGACGCTGGATCAATACGCCCCCGACACGCTGGGCGGTCATGTGGGCTATCTTCCCCAGCGCGTTGCGTTGTTCGACGGAACGGTGGCCGAGAATATCGCCCGTCTGGCCGAGCCGGAGGCCGACGCGGTCATCGCCGCCGCCCGCGCGGCCGCCGCGCATGAGATGATCCTGCGCCTGCCCCAAGGCTACGACACGCGGCTGAGCGCGAATGGCGGGCGGTTGTCGGGCGGCCAGATCCAGCGGATCGGCCTGGCCCGCGCGCTGTACCGCGATCCGGTGCTGCTGGTGCTGGACGAACCCAACGCCAATCTGGACGCCGAGGGGACCGAGGCGCTGAACGCCGCCGTGCGCGCGGCCAAGGCGCGGGGCTGCGCGGTCGTGGTCATCGCCCACCGCCCCGCCGCCATTCAGGATTGCGATCTGCTGATGGTGATGGAGGACGGGGCCAGCCGCGCCTTCGGCCCGCGCGCCGACATCCTGCGCCGCATGGTCCGCAACCATACCGAAATCGTCCGCGCGGCGGAGGAGGTCGCATGATCGCCCCGATGCGCGGCCTGATCCTGGGTGGGGTGTTGGCCATCGGCCTTCTGGTCGCGGGCATGGGGGGGTGGGGTGCCATGACCCGGATCGACGGGGCGGTCGTGGTGCCCGCGCAGGTGCAGGTGCAGATGCTGCGGCAGGTGGTGCAGGCCGCCGATGACGGCGTGGTCGCCGATGTGCTGGTGGCCGAAGGGCAGGCCGTGGCGCGGGGCGATCTTCTGCTGCGGTTGGACGGGGGCGAATTGCGCTCGGAACTGACCATCGTGGAAGGGCAACTGTATGAGATCATCGCCCGTGCCAGCCGGTTGGAGGCGGAACGCGACGGCGCCGAGGCCATCGCCTTTCCCCCCGACCTGACGCAGGCCGCAACGACCAACGCGCAGGTGGGCCGCCAGATGCGGGGGCAGGTCCGTCTGTTCGTGGCCCGCCGCGACACGTTCGCCCGCCAGTTGGACCAGCTTCGCCGCCGTCAGGCCCAGATCGGCAGCCAGATCGACGGGATCGACGCGCAAAGCCGCGCGGTCGCGACCCAGCTGGATCTGATCCGCCGCGAACTGACCGATCAGCGCCACCTTCTGGAACAGGGTCTGACCCAGGTCAGCCGCGTGCTGGCGCTGGAGCGGGAACAGGCGCGTCTGGACGGCGAGATGGGGTCGCTGGCGGCACAGAAGGCCGAGGCGCAGGGCCGCGTGACCGAAGTCGCGATGGAGGAGTTGCGCCTGACCTCCGAACGGCGGGAGGAGGCGATCACCCAGATGCGCGATTTCGCCTATCAGCGGATGGAGCTGAGCGAGCGGCAGCGCGCGCTTCTGGCCCGGATCGACCGGCTGGACATCCGCGCGCCGGGGGCGGGCGTGGTGCTGGCGATGGCGGTGACCGCGCCGCAGGCCGTGGTCCGTGCGGGCGAGGTGGTGATGCACCTCATCCCCCAGGAGCGCCCCCGCCTGCTGGAGGCGCGGATCCCCCCCCTGCATATCGACGAGGTGCGGGCGGGTCAGCCGGTGCGCGTCGTGCTGTCGGCCTTGCGCGATCCGATGTCGAAAGAGGCGGAGGGCGTCGTCGTCTCGGTCTCCGCCGACACGCTGCGCGAGGAGGGGGGCGTGCCCTATTACCGCGCCGAACTGCGTCTGGACGAGGCGGGCCTTCCGCCCGAAGGACTGATCCCCGGTATGCCGGCCGAGGCGTTCATCCGCACGGGAAGCCGGTCGCCCTTCGCCTATCTCTTGCAACCGCTGACGGGGTATTTCGACCGGGCCATGCGCGAAAGCTGAGGGTTGAAGGCCCGCGTTCCGCCCGCTACCGTCGCGACAAATCGACATGAGGAACATCGCGATGACCGCCTATGACACCCGCCTGACCGAACTGGGCCTGACCCTGCCCGAAGCCTCGGCCCCCGTGGCCAACTATGTGCCTTATGTGCAGGTGGGCGCGCTGGTCCACGTTTCGGGTCAGGTGGCGCGCAAGGACGGCCAGCCGCTGGTGGGCAAGCTGGGCGCGGACATGGATGTGGCGGCGGGCAAGACCGCGGCGGAAAGCTGCGCGCTGGGCCTGATCGCGCAGGCGAAAGCGGCCTGCGGCGGCGATCTGTCCCGGATCAAGCGGGTGGTCAAGCTGACGGGCTTCGTCAACTCCACCCCCGACTTCACCGATCAGCCCGCCGTCATCAACGGCGCGTCGGACCTGCTGGTCGCGGTGTTCGGCGATGCCGGACGGCACGCGCGCTCCGCGGTTTCGGCGGCCAGCCTGCCCATGGGCGTCGCGGTGGAGATCGAGGGCATCTTCGAGATCGTCTGATGCGCATCCCGCTGCCGCCCGCCTTTCTGGACCGCCCCATCGCCCATCGCGCCTTGCACGACATCGCGGCGGGGCGGCCTGAAAACTCGCGGGCGGCGGCGCGCGCCGCCATCGCGGGCGGGTTCGGGATCGAGATCGACCTGCACCTGTCGCGCGACGGGGTGGCCATGGTGTTTCACGACGACGATCTGGACCGCCTGACCGGGGCGACCGGCCCCCTGTCCGCCCGCACGGCGGCGGAGTTGGGTTCCATCCCCCTGCGCCACGGCGACGAAGGAATCCCGACCTTCGCCGAGATGCTGGCCCTGGTGGCGGGGCAGGTGCCCTTGCTGGTGGAAATCAAGGCGCAGGCCCCCGCCGACGGGCGTCTGGAACAGGCGGTGGCGGCGGCGCTGGAGGGGTATTCCGGCCCCGTGGCCGTCATGTCCTTCGAACCGGCCAGCATGGCCCATATGGCGCGCCACGCCCCGCATGTTCCGCGCGGGCTGACGACCTGCGCCTATGCCTATGACGAGTGGCCGGAGCTGAGCCACGCCGAATGCGACACGCGGCGCGAGATCCCGGATTACGACGCGGTGGCCGCCAGCTTCCTGTCGCATGAGGCCGCCGATCTGGCCCGTGGCCGGGTGAGCGAGCTGCAATCCGAAGGTGCGGCGCTTTTGTGCTGGACCATCCGCTCCGCCGAGGCCGAGGCTGAGGCCCGCCGGATTGCCGGAAATGTGACGTTCGAGGGCTACCTTCCCGCGCCCGCCGCGCCACACTAGGGGGATGAGACAGGACATCGACGTAACCGCCCACGACGCCGTCGCCGCACTGGATGCGGCGGAATGGGACGGATTGGCCAATCCCGGCGGCGGACGTCCGGTCGATCCCTTCACCACGCATCGGTTCCTCGCTGCGCTGGAGATGTCGGGATCGGTGGGGGGGGCGTCGGGCTGGCAGCCGCACCCGCTGGTCGCGCGGCTGGCGGGGCGGGCGATCGCCGCCGCCCCCCTCTATGTCAAATCCCACAGCCAGGGCGAATACATCTTCGATTTCGCCTGGGCCGATGCCTTTGAACGGGCGGGGGGCGACTATTACCCCAAGCTGCAGATCGCCGTGCCCTTCACCCCCGCCACCGGTCGCCGGTTCCTGACCGCCGAGGGGCTGGAGGATGTGGGCCGCTCCGCGTTGATGCAGGGCGCGCTGGCCTTGGCGGAACGCAACGACCTCTCCTCCGTCCACGCCACGTTCTGCACGGCAACGGAGGCGGCGGCGGGCGCGGCGGTGGGGTTTCTGCCGCGATCCAGCCAACAGTTTCACTGGCACAATCGCGGCTATGCCGATTTCGAGGCGTTTCTGGCCGATCTGTCCTCGCGCAAACGCAAGATGATCCGCAAAGAGCGCGAGGCGGCACAAGGCTTCGGCGGCACGATCCACGTCCTGACGGGGTCCGACCTGCGGCCCGATCATTGGGACGCCTTCTGGCGCTTCTATCAGGATACGGGCGCGCGGAAATGGGGGCGGCCCTATCTGACGCGGGCGTTCTTCACCGAGATCCACCGCACCATGGCGGACGACATCCTGCTGGTGATGGCCGAGCGTGAGGGGCACTGGATCGCGGGGGCGCTGAATTTCATCGGGCGCGACACGCTGTTCGGTCGCTATTGGGGCAGTTCGGAGCACCATCCGTTTTTGCATTTCGAACTGTGCTATTATCAGGCGATGGACTGGGCGATCGCGCAGGGGCTGGCGCGCGTGGAGGCGGGGGCGCAGGGCGAACACAAGCTCGCGCGCGGCTATCTGCCCGCCGAGACGCATTCGCTGCACTGGATCGCCAATCCCGGATTCCGCCGCGCGGTGGCCCAGTTTCTGGACGCCGAGCGCGCGGCGGTGGATGAGGAGATGGAGGTGCTGACCTCCTACGGCCCCTTCCGCAAAGGCGGGGCCGAGGAGGAAGGGATCTAGCCGATCGCGGCCAGCATCGCGTCCGCGCCCGACATCTCGCAGCCCTTGCCTTCTTCGGGGTGCCAGACGCGCACCTCGCCATCGACGGCATGAAGGGCATAGCGGCGCGACCGCCCCATCAGGCCCGCCGCGTCGTAATCGACCGACATGCCGATCGCCTGGGCCAATTCGCCCTTGGGGTCGGACAGGACGGTGATGCCGGCGGCCCCCGCGCCCGTCGCCTCGTCCCATGCCTTCATCACGAAGGGGTCGTTGACGGCGGTGCAGATCACCTCGTCCACGCCCTTGGCGCGGAGGGCGTCGGCCAGACGGACGAAGCCCGGCATATGCGCCGAATGACAGGTGGGTGTGAAGGCCCCCGGCACGGCAAAGATCACGACGCTTCGCCCGTTCAGGCGGGTGGCCAGATCGACCTCCTCAACCCCATCCGCGCCGATGCGCATCAGCGTGGCCCCCGGCAGGCGATCCCCTTTTGCGATGGTCATAAGTTCCCCATTGGTTGCGTTTTCCCGTGGCACGGATATAGGCTCCGCCGCGCGGGACGGGAATGGTGAATATGGCGGGCATCGTGGTGATCGGGGCGGGGCAGGCGGGCGTGGCACTGGCCGCGCGTCTGCGGGCGATGGGCTGCACGGACCCCATCGCGCTGGTGGGGGAGGAGACGGTCCCCCCCTATCAGCGCCCGCCGCTGTCCAAAGGTTATCTGCTGGGCGATATGGGCGTGGACCGCCTGACCCTGCGTGCCGACGGTTTCTATGCCGATCAGGGGATCGACCTGCATCTGGGTCAGCCGGTCACGGCGATCGACCCCGCGGCGCGGACCGTCACGCTGGGCGATCGGACGCTCAGCTATGACAAGCTTGCGCTGACCACGGGGTCCATCGCCCGCCGCCTGCCCCCGGCGATGGGGGGCAATTTGGCGGGCGTCCATGCGGTGCGGACGCTGGCCGATGTGGACGCGATGCGCCCCGAGGTTGTGGCGGGCCGGCGTCTTGTGGTGATCGGCGGCGGCTATATCGGGTTGGAGGCGGCGGCGGTCGCGGCCAAGCTGGGGTTGGACGTCACGGTGATCGAGGCCGCGCCCCGCATCCTTGCCCGCGTGGCAAGCGCGGAGGCGGCGGCGTTCTTCCGCAATCTTCACACAGGCCACGGGGTGACGGTGCTGGAGGGGACCGGCCTTGCGCGGTTGCTGGGCGACACGCGCGTGACGGGGGCCGAACTGACCGACGGGCGGGTCATTCCGGCGGATCTCGTCATCGCAGGCATCGGCATCGCGCCCGCGACGGGTCTGGCCGAGGCGGTGGGGCTGGTGCTGGACAACGGCATCGCGGTGGATGCGCGGGGGCGCAGCTCGGACCCGGCGATCTGGGCGGCGGGGGATTGCGCGTCCTTTCCCGTGGCGGGGGGGCGGATGCGGCTGGAATCGGTGCAGAACGCCATCGAGCAGGCCGAGGCCGTCGCCGCCGACATGTTGGGGCAGGGCAAGGATTACGCGCCGATGCCGTGGTTCTGGTCCGACCAGTATGACGTGAAGTTGCAGATCGCGGGCTTGGGCGCCGGGGCGGACCATGTGGTGACGCGGCAGGACAGCGGCACCTCGTTCTGGTCATTCGCGGGCGATCGGCTGCTGGCGGTGGAGGCGGCGAACGACCCCCGTGCCTTCATGGTGGGCAAGCGCCTGCTGGAAGCGGGGCGCACCCCCACCCCCCACGCGGTCGCCACCGCCGCCGCCGTGAAGGATCTGCTATGAGGATCGTGGGCGGCCGCCTGCGCGGCACGCGTCTGGCCGAGGTGGGGGCGGGCGATCCGGCGGCGCATCTGCGCCCCACCTCCGACCGGGTGCGCGAGGCGATCTTCAACCTGCTGATCAATGGCGGCTATGGCGCGCCCTTGGCCGATGCGCGGGTGCTGGACCTGTTCGCGGGCACGGGCGCCTTGGGGCTGGAGGCGATCAGCCGTGGCGCGGCCCGTGCGACCTTTGTCGATGACGGCACCGCCGCGCGGACGCTGCTGCGCCGGAACATCGACCTGACGCGGACCGCAGACACCACCGAGATCATCCGCCGCGATGCCACCCGGCTGGGGGATGTGCGGGGCGCGGCCTACGATCTGGTGTTTCTTGATCCGCCCTATGCGCGGGGCTTGGGGGAACGGGCGCTGGCCTCTGCCGTGGCGGGCGGCTGGCTGACCGACGACGCCCTGATCCTGTGGGAGGAGGGGACGCCCCCCGTCATCCCGCAGGGGTTCGACCAGCTGGATCAGCGGCGCTATGGTGAGACGCTGGTCACCATCCTGCGAAAGGGCGCGGCATGATTGCGGCGGTCATCTTCGATTGCGACGGGGTGCTGGTGGACAGCGAAGGCCCGACGCTGGCCATGCTGAAGCAGGATCTGGCCCTTCATGGCCTGCCGGTGGACGATGCGATGATGGAGCGGTTGTTTCTGGGCACGACCATGCCGCTGATCTTTCGCTCGGCACGGCAATTGGGGGCCGATCTGCCGGATGGGTGGGTCGGCGATTTCTATGAGCGGCTTTATGCCCTGCTGCGGGGGCACACGCCGCTGATCTCCGGCATCCCCGCGCTGCTGGACCGGCTGGACGCGGCGGGCCTTCCCTATGCCGTCGGGTCGAACGGCACGACAGAGAAGATGGGGATCACGCTGGGCCAGCATCCGGACGTCTATCGCCGGTTGAAGAGGCGGCTGTTCTCGGGGCAGGAGCTGAACATGCCGAAGCCCGATCCGGGGCTTTACCGTCATATCGCGCAGTTTCTGGGCGTCGATCCGGCGCATTGCGCGGTGATCGAGGACAGCGTTCCGGGCGCCCGCGCCGCGCGGCTGGCGGGCATGACCTGCTTTGGCTACGCCCCCCACGGCCCGCATCCGGCGCTGGAGGCCGAGGGGGCGAGGCTGTTCACGCATATGGGCGAACTGCCCGCGCTTCTTGGCCTTCAGTAGGTCGGGTGGAACAGGCCGCCGGGGGAGGTGGTGAAGATCTCGCACCCGTCGGCCGTCACGCCGACCGAATGTTCGAACTGGGCCGACAGGGATTTGTCCCGCGTTACGGCCGTCCAGTCATCGGCCAGAACCTTGGTTTCCGGGCGGCCGAGGTTCACCATCGGTTCGATCGTGAAGAACATGCCTTCCTCCAGCACCGCACCGCTGCCCGCGCGCCCGTAATGCAGCACGTTCGGCGGCGCGTGGAACACGCGGCCGAGGCCATGGCCGCAGAAATCGCGCACCACCGACATGCGGTGGCCTTCGGCGAAGGCCTGGATGACGTGCCCGATGTCTCCGAAGGTGTTGCCGGGACGCACGGCCTCGATCCCCACCATCAGCGCGTCATGCGTCACCTCGATCAGGCGCGCGGCCTTGCGGTTCGGTTGGCCCGCGACATACATCCGGCTGCTGTCGCCGAACCAGCCGTCCACGATCACCGTCACGTCGATGTTCAGGATGTCGCCATCCTTCAGCACCTTCGGCCCCGGAATCCCGTGGCAGACGACGTGGTTGATCGAAATGCACGACGCGTGGCGATAGCCTTTGTAGCCGATGGTGGCCGAGGTCACGCCCATCGCCTTGATCTCCGCCTCGATGAAGGCGTCGATGGCTTCGGTCGTGACGCCCGGGGCCACTTGGCGCGCCACGGCGTCCAGGATCGCCGCCGTCGCCTGCCCGGCACGGCGCATTCCGTCGAAATCGGCGGGTTCATAGAGGCGGATGCCCTCGCGGGTCACGCGGCCACGGCTGTCTTCCAACGGATCGTCCTTTCCTGTCCGGTCACGGATATAATCGCCGGGGCGGCAAAACGCCAGACCTTGGAACCCCCGTGGCCGCGGCCTATACCTTGGGGATCACAGATGAAGGGGCTTACGCGCATGTCCAATCCCACCGCCGCCATGCTGGTCATCGGGGACGAGATCCTGTCGGGGCGCACGCGCGACAGCAACGCGCATCATCTGGCGAAAGAGCTGACCATCGCCGGCGTCACCCTGGCCGAGGTGCGGATGATCGCGGACGATCACGCCGTCATCGTCGATGCGGTGAACACGCTGCGGGCGACATACGACCACCTGTTCACGTCGGGCGGGATCGGGCCGACGCATGACGACATCACGGCGGACGCGGTGGCGGCGGCCTTCGGTGTGGCGATCGGCGTGCGCGACGATGCGGCGGCGCTTCTGTCGGCGCATTACGAACGCACGGGGCGGGAGTTCAACGAGGCCCGCCAGCGCATGGCCCGCATTCCCGACACGGCCACGCTGATCGACAACCCCGTCTCCATCGCGCCGGGGTTCACCCTTGGCAACGTTCATGTGATGGCGGGCGTGCCCAACGTGTTCGAGGCGATGCTGGCGTCCGTCCTGCCCGGCATCAAGGGCGGCGATCCGCTTCTGTCGCAATCCCTGCGGGTAAAGCGGGGGGAGGGCGACGTGGCCGCGCCGTTCGGTGCGTTGGCGGCCGAATATCCCGACCTGTCCATGGGCAGCTATCCCTTTCAGCAAAACGGCGTGATGGGCACGAACCTTGTGGTGCGGGGCACCGATCCCGCCCGCCTGAACGAAGCGATGACCCGGCTCGCGGCACTGTTCGCATGATGCGTTCGGTGCTGGACGCGATGGAGGCCACATGGCCCCCGGTCCGCAGGTGGCGGCAGGGGCCCTGGCGGATGCGCGACGGCGGGGGGGGCGGCAGCCGCGTGTCCGCCGCCACGCTTGAGGGGGCTTATGACAGCGCGCCGCCGCCCTTCGTGCAATTGACCGATGCGGAGGCGGCACTGGACGCCGATCTGGCCGCGCGCGGCTATACGCTGGACGATGTCGTGGCGATCTATGTCTCCCCCATGGCCGATCTGCCCAGCGCACCCTGCGCCGCCGCATGGCCCCCCGCGCCCGAGGCGCTGGCCACATGGGCGGCGGGCGGCAAGATCGGCGCGGGGCGACGGACGGTGATGGAGCGGGCGGGCGTGCCCAAGGCCGTCATCTGGGTGCCGGGGGCGGCGGCCTTCGTCGGCGTGGCGGGCGATCTGGCCGTGCTGCACGCGTTGGAGGTGGTGGCAGAGCATCGGCGCAAGGGTCTGGCGCGGCAGGTCGTGGCGGGGGCGGTGGCCTGGTCCGCGGCGCAGGGTGCCACCCGCTTCGGGCTGGTGGTCAGCGCGGACAACCGTCCGGCCCGCGCCCTTTACGACGCGCTGGGCATGACCTGCATCGGCTTCTACCGCTATCGCAAGGCCCCGGCATGAGGGCGCTGGTGCTTCTGGCGCTGATGGCCACGCCCGCCGCCGCCTTCACCCCCCCGGTCCCCGGCCCGGCCGAGGTGACGCGGACCGAAATCCTGTCGCCCGACAGCACGACCCTGCCCATCGGCCCGCAGACGGTCGAGGGGCGGGAGGGCGCGATCACCCGCACCGCCTGGCGCATCACCCCGCCCGACGGGTTCACCACCCTCTCGCTGGTTCAGCCCATCCGCGCCGCCCTGACCGAAGGCGGCTGGACCCTCGTCTATGACTGCGAGACGGACGGCTGCGGCGGCTTCGATTTCCGCTTCGGGCTGGATCTGTTTCCCGAACCGGAAATGCATGTCGATCTGGGCGATTTCCGCTGGCTGACGGCCCGGAAGGAGGCCGCGTGGCTGGGGATCATGGTCAGCCGCTCGCCCGAGCGGGGGTTTCTTCAGGTGACCGAGATCGCCCCGGGCGGCGCGCCCCTGCCCACGACGCCCGCGCCGATGCCGGATGGCGGATCGGAGTTCGAGGAGGGGTCGGTGCCGCTGGACGTGGCCTTCCCCACGGGGGGCGGCGCGCTCGCCCCCGATCAGCCGGGCCTGGCCCCGCTGCGGGACTGGCTGGACGCGGATGCCGCGCGCGGGGTTATTCTGGTGGGGCATACGGATTCCTCGGGCGGGCGGGAGGCGAACATCGCCCTGTCGCGGCAGCGGGCGGCGGCGGTGCGCGACTGGCTGGTGGCCCAAGGCATCGCGGCGGACCGCATCGATGTCGAAGGGGTCGGCCCCCTGGCCCCCCGTGCCACCAACCGCACCGAAGAGGGGCGCACCCTGAACCGGCGGGTGGAGGCGATGGCCCGCTGACTTGCCCTGCCGCGCCGCGCGTGAAAGGGTCGCCCCGAACGATGACCGGACCGCCATGATCGCGATGCTGACGCAGATGACCCCCTTCTTCGCCCTGATTGGGGTGGGGTATCTGGCGGTGCGCGGCGGGTGGCTGACCCCGGAGGCCATCGCCGCGCTGACGCGGTTCGTGTTCCTGTTTCCGTTGCCCGCGCTTCTGTTCCGTTTCGCCGCCGATCTGTCCTTGGCCGAGGTGTTCACCTGGCGGCCCGTCCTTGCCTATCTTGTGGGAACGGGGGCGGTGTTCGCGCTGGTGTTTGTCGTGGCGCGGCGGCGGGGCGAAACGCTCGCCCCCGCCGCGATCGAGGCGCAATGCGCGGTTACCGGCAATACCGGCTTTCTGGGGCTGCCGTTGCTGATCGGGGTCTTGGGCACGGCGGCCGTGGGGCCGATCCTGATGACGCTGGTGCTGGACATCGGGGTGTTTGCCACGCTGGTGGTGGTGATGATCACCCTGTCGCGTCAGGCGACGCTGGACCGGGGCCTGCCGGGGCGCATCCTGCGCGGATGGCTGGGCAATCCGATGGTCCTGTCGCTGACGGCGGGGCTGGTCTGGGCGGCGCTGGGCCGCGATCTGTGGCCGCCGGTGGACACGTCCCTGGCGCTGCTGGCCACGGCCGCGACGCCGGGCGCGCTGTTTGCCATCGGCGGGTCGCTGGCCGGCGCGGGGGGCGAGCGTCCGGCCATCGCGGCCTGGCTGGGCGGGGCCAAGCTGATCCTGCATCCGCTGGCCGTGGCGGCGGCGCTGTGGGGCGCGGGCGTGTCCGGCCTTGTGGCGCAGGCGATGATCGCGACCGCCGCCCTTCCGGTCGCGGGCAACGTGTATATGTTGGCGCAGCATTACGGGATCGCGCCGCGACGGGTGTCGTCGGCGATCTTCCTCTCCACCCTTGCCAGTCTTCTGACCCTCGGGGGCGTGCTGGCCTGGGGGCAAACCTGAAAGGACAGGACATGAAAACCATCAGCGAAAACCGCGCCTTCGGCGGCGTGCAGGGGGTCTATTCCCACGCCTCGGACGCCACGGGCACCGACATGACCTTCGGCCTGTTCCTGCCGTCCGAGGCGGAGGAGGGGCCGGTGCCGCTGCTCTGGTTCCTGTCGGGCCTGACCTGCACGCATGAAAACGCGATGGTCAAGGCGGGGGCGCAGGCCTGGGCCGCCGCCGAGGGGATCGCGCTGGTCTTTCCCGACACGTCCCCGCGCGGGGCGGAGGTGGCGAATGACGATGCGATGGACATGGGGCAGGGCGCGGGCTTTTACGTCAACGCGACGCAAACGCCCTGGGCGCCGCATTTCCGCATGTGGGATTACGTGGCCGACGATCTGCCCAAGCTTTTGTTCCGCACCTTCCCCGTGGATGAGAGCGCGCAGTCCATCACCGGCCATTCGATGGGCGGTCACGGTGCGCTGACGCTGGCGATGGGGCTGCCGGGGCGGTTCCGCTCCGTTTCGGCCTTTGCGCCGATCGCGCACCCGACCGCCTCCGACTGGGGGCGGCGGCAGTTCCGCGCCTATCTGGGCGAGGATGAGGCGTTGTGGGCCGCGCATGACGCGACGATCCTGATGCGCAAGCGGGGGTTCGACGGGCCGGTGCTGATCGATCAGGGCGCGTCGGACCCGTTTCTGGACCGCCTGACCCCCGAAACGCTGGCCGAGGCGATGGCCGCGCGGCGGCAGGACGGGGTGTTCCGTATGCAGAAGGGCTACGATCACAGCTATTTCTTCGTCTCCACCTTCATGGAGGAACATGTGACCTTCCACGCGCAGGCGCTCTATGCCTGATGTGTATGTCGATGCCGACGCCTGCCCCGTGAAGGCCGAGGTGGAGCGGGTGGCCACCCGTCATGGGCGGCGGGTGTTCATGGTCTCCAACGGCGGCATCCGTCCCTCGGCCAATCCGCTGGTCGAAAGCGTGTTCGTGGCCGATGGGCCGGACGTGGCCGACATGTGGATCGCCGACCGGGCGGGGGCGGGGGATCTGGTCGTGACGAACGACATCCCGCTGGCTGCGAAATGCGTGGCGGCGGGGGCCAAGGTGCTGCGTCCCGACGGCAGCCCCCTGACGGCGGCCAATATCGGCAACGTGCTGGCCACGCGCGATCTGATGGCCGATCTGCGCAGCGCCGATCCGTTCCGGCAGGGGGGCGGCAAAAGCTTCTCCAAGGCCGACCGGTCGCGGTTTCTGGAGGCCATGGAACGCGCGCTGCGCTGATCAGCGGAACAGGTGCAGCGCCCAAGGGGCCACGAACCCCGTCAGCACCGCGTTCAGCCCCATGCCAAGGCCCGCGAACGCCCCCGCCGTGCCCGAAAGCTGCAAGGCGCGGGCGGTGCCGATGCCATGCGCCGCAAGGCCCGTGGCGAACCCCGCGGCCCTTGGGTCGGTGATCCGCAGCAGGCGCATCAGCGGGACCATGACGATGGCCCCCGTGATCCCGGTCAGGATGACCATCGCCGCCGTCAGGGACGGCAGGCCGCCCAGCCGTTCGGCGATCGGCATGGCGACGGGGGCGGTGACGGATTTCGGCGCAAGGGTGGCCAGCATCGGATCGGACAGGCCCGTCAGATGCGCAAGGGCCACCGCCGCCACCGCCGCCGCGACCGACCCCGCCGCCAGCGCCACGCCCAGCGGCAGAAGGCATTTCCGCACCAGATGCAGATTGTCGCGGATGGGCAGCGCCAGTGCCACCGTCGCCGGGCCCAGCAGAAAATGGATCGGCGCGGTCCCGGTGAAATAGGTGGCATACTCCGTGCCGGTGACCAGCAGCAGCGCGCCAAGGATCGTCACCGCGACCAGCACCGGATTGACCAGAGGATGCCGCCCCGCCACGCGCGCAAGCTGGTCGCCCAGCAGAAACGCGGCCAGCGTTGCCGTCAGCCAGATCAGCGTCGAATGATGCAGCGCCTCCCACAACGCGGTCATGTCCCGTTCCCCGTCAGGCGGGCCACGGCGCGGAACACCAGCGCGGTGACCGCCATGGCGATCACGGTCGATCCGATCAGCGTGACGGCAAGGGCCAGCCCCTGCCGCTGCACCTCATCCAGATAGGCGACGATGCCCACGCCCGCCGGCACGAACAAGAGCGACAGGCAGGACAGCAGCCCCGCGATGGTCGGACGCACCAGATCGACCGCGCGCGGCACGGCGACCAGAAGGCCCAGCATCAGAACAAGCCCCGCGACAGGGCCGGGCAGCGGCAGGCCAAGAGCGCGGGCCGCCATCTCGCCCAGGATCTGGCAGGTGAACAGCAGAAGGAAGGTGGCGATCATGCGCAACGCCTTACCCCGTCACCGCGCCCTCTTACAGCCCCATCGCCTTGAGTTCCTGCAACGGCGGGATGGTGTCGAACATATGCGGGTCCAGCCGGTCCCAGACGATGCCACAGGTGGGTTTGTGCGGCCCGATGACGGGGATGGTGCGCGTGGGGGTGAAGATCGCGTCCATCACCGTGTCGTAAACGTCGGGGGTCAGCGTTTCCGTCAGCAGTTGGCAATCGTGGACGACGGCGGCGGCGGGGGTGTCCTTGGTGATGCGCCCCAGACGATAGAGCATCCCCCATTCGGCGTCGAAGAACCCGTGGCCCTTGCCGAAGCGCACGCCTTCGGTGTTGATGGCCCCGGTCCCCGTGACCATGAAGTCGATCTGCGGCAGCATGGCGATGTCGGCCAGCCGCAGCGGCTCGCCCACCCGCTCCATCCCGTCGAGGGTGGAGGCGTAGAGATACATCGACGGGTCGATCTTGCTCGGGTCCAGCAGCCAGAACCCGCGCTTGATGGAATAGGTGGTCATCAGCACCGTCTTGCCATCCTGAAGGGCGCGCAGGCGCAGGCGGTCCAGACAGTTGTCGGGCGTGATGAAGATGAACTGCGCGTCCTGATAGAAGTGGTGCGCGATCAGGCGGTCCACCGCCGCCTCTCCCCCCTCGAAATCGGCGATGAATTCGCCGAAATCGAAATGAAAGCGGCTGTCGGGCACGGCGACCTTGCGCAGGTCGGACCAGACGCGCTCGCGCACGGTGGCCTTGTGTCGGTCGATTTCCTGGATTGTCATCGTCATGGAAGGGGTTCCTTGGTGGGGGTCAAGCGGCCTGCGCCATGCCGAGGCGGGCCAGAACCCGACGCTCGATCCAGACGAGGACCTGATAGGAGAGAACGGAAAGGAGGACGGACAGGACCGCGACGGTCCAGATCATCCCGTAATCCAGATACCCGCGCGACTGGTTCAGCAGATTGCCAAGCCCGGTGCCGGTGGCCAGCCATTCGGCGGTCATCACGCCCAGAAGCGCGCGGGGCACCGCCAGCCGCAGCGCCACGAAGGCATAGGGGGCGGAGGCCGGAAGCGAGATCAGCCGCAAGGTCCGCCACGCCCCCCCGCCATAGGCGCGCGAGAGATCGAGCGCCGAGCGGGACACCATCTGCAACCCTTGGGCCAGCGTGACGAAGGCGGGAAAGAACGTGACGGAGATGGTGATCCACAGGATCACCGACGGCCCCCGCCCCAGGATCAGCACCAGAAGCGGCGTCAGCGCCACCAGCGGCATGGTCTGCGTCACCAGCGCGATTGGCATGAACGCGCGCACGATGGCGGGCCGCAGGACCGAGGCCATGGCAAGGGCGAAGGCGAAGATCAGCCCCGCCGCGATGCCAAGGGCGGTGATCGGCAGCGTCTGCCCCAGCGCGGCAAGGACGCGGGCCTGCGCGCTGTCGGCCGTGGGGGCGAGGATCAGGTAATCGACCAGCGCCGCCGGGGTTTTCGCGATCATCGCGGGCGCGCCGGAGGCCACGATCAGCCCCCACCAGATCAGGAACGGCAGCGCGATGGAGCCTGCGGCCAGCGTCGCCCGCTGCCACATGGGGCCGCGCGTGATGCCGGGCGGGGGGCTGGCGGGCACGGTCACCGCGCGGGTGCTGGCGGTGACGCGGTGCGAGGCCCAGGCGAAAAGGGCGTAACCCGCCCCCGCCATCAGCGTGGCGGCCAGCCCGATCCCCCACAGGCGCGCGGGATCGGCCCGGCCCAGCGATCCGATGAGATAGGCCCCGAGGCCGAACCGCCCGCCCCCGCCGAATTCGGCCAGGATCGACCCCAGCACGGCGGCCGGCGCCGCGATGCGCAGCGCGGCCAGGATCTGCGGCAGGGCGGCGCGCAACTCCACCAGCCGCAGCGCGCTGATCCGCCCGCCGCCATAGGCGCGGATCACGTCGCGCATCCGCGCGTCGGCCTGCGTGATGCCGGTGACGGTGGCGGTCATTGTGACGAAATAGCAGCCAATGGCCGCCAGCGTGATGCGCGGTGTCATGCCCGTGGTCATCAGCGTCAGCAGGGGCGCGATGGCGATGGCGGGCAGGGCGAAGATGGCGATGTTCACCCCTCGCGCCAGACGGGCGGCGGCGGGCGACAGGGCGAACAGGATCCCCGCCGCCACGGCGATCAGGTTGCCGATCAGAAACCCGGCACCCGCCCCCTGAAACGTCGCCCACACATGCAGGGGATAATCGGCGCGATCCTCCCAGAACCGGGCCGCGATCAGGCTGGGCGCGGGCAGCGCGCCGTCCGCCACAAGGCGCAGACGGCCCACCACCTCCCACAGGCCCAAAAGGACCAGAGGCGTCAGCGCACGCTTAGCGGCCATCCAGCGCCTCGGCGATCTCGGCCTCGAGTGCGGCGAATTCGGGGGTGCCGAACAGATCCGCGCGGCGGGGGCGGGGCAGGTCGATGTCGATGATGCGGGCGATCCGTCCGGGGCGGGCGGACATCACCACCACGCGGTCGGCCAGAAAGACCGCCTCGTCGATGCCGTGGGTAACCAGAAGGGTCGTGGCCCGCGCCTCCATCCAGATGCGCTGCAATTCGATGTTCATCTGGCGGCGCAGGATCTGGTCCAGCGCGCCGAAGGGTTCGTCCAGAAACAGCACCTGCGGTTCGTTGACCAGCGCGCGGGCGATGGCGACCCGCTGGCGCATCCCGCCCGACAGCTCTCCGGGCAGGGCCTTCTCGAACCCGTCCAGCCCGACCAGCGCGATCAGGTCGGCGATGCGGGCCCGGTCATGCGGGCGGCGCAGCACGTCGAAGGGCAGCGCAATGTTGGCCTCCACGCTGCGCCACGACAGCAGGGCCGCATCCTGAAAGGCGATGCCGGTCAGGCCCTTGCGCGCCGCCTCGGCCGGGGCCATGCCCCCCAGATCGACCGACCCCGCATCCGGCGCGTCCAGCCCCACGGCCAGGCGCAGCAGGGTGGATTTGCCGCAGCCCGACGGGCCGATCAGCGCCGTGAAGGTGCCGGGGGGCACCGTCAGCGACACGTCGTCCAGCGCGGTGACGCGCCCGCCACGGCCATCGAACCGGCGCGTGACGTTGTGCAGGGTCAGGCTGAGGGACATCAGATCTCGTCAAGCAGGGTGGTGTCGAAATGGTCGCGCGTGGCCTTGATGCCCACGGCGTTCAGCGCCTCGATATTGGCGGCGATCGCCTCTTCGGACATGGAGAAGATGCCGCCCTCGGCCTCCATCAGCGGCTGCTGGGCCGTGTTGAAATAGACCTCGTTTTCCACCGCGCGGCCGGTGCCCTTGAACCAGGTGTCGGCATAGGCGGGGGGCAGGGCTGCGGGATCGGCGAAGTTTTCGTTCCATCCCTTGCGCGAGGCGCGCAGGAACTTCACCAGATCGTCGCGGCGGCTGGCCAGCGTGTCCTCGGTCACCACGACCGTATCGTTGAACACGGTGTATCCATAATCGTACAGCAGGAACGAGGTCGCCTCCTCGCCCGCCAGCTCGATCGTGTAGGGGACGTTGGTCGTGAAATCGACCGAGGCGTCGATCTCTCCCTGGATCAGCGGGGTCGGGTCATAGGCATAGGGGACGATGTTGACCTGCGCCTTGTCGATGCCGTTGGCGGCCAGCATCGCCTCGACCGAGATGACGTTGACCGGCGGCACGGCCAGCGTCTTGCCGATCAGGTCGCGCGGTTCGTTGATCGGGGTTTTCGCCAGGGACACGACGCCGATCGGGTTCTTCTGGTATTGCGCGCCGATGATGCGGAAGGGCGCGCCCTGTTCGGTGATCGCCTTGATCGTGGTGTCGGGCGTGGTCAGCGTCAGATCGGCGCGCGCGGTGATCAGCGTGCTTTCGGGGATCACGTCCGGGCCGCCGGACTGATAGGTCAGCTCCAGCCCCTCATCGGCATAATAGCCTTTGTCGAGGGCCAGGAAATATCCCATGAACTCCGCATCGTTGATCCAGCTGGCCTGAAAGTTGAACGGCGTCGCGGCGCGGGCCCAGGCGGGCAGCAACCCGGATGCGGCGCCGGCCCCGAGAAGGCCGAGAAACAGACGACGGTCGAGAGCGAGGGACATGGACAATCTCCGGTTTGCAGGGGTCAGGCGATGCCCCGCTCGCGGGCCAGTTCGGCCAGCGGCGGGATGGTGGCAATAAGGTCGGGGCCCACATCGTTCCAGCGGACGCCGCGCGGCCGGCGGCCCTTGCGCGGAACGCGGACAAGGCGCGTGGGGGTGGCGATGAGATCGACCGGCAGTTCGTGATCGGTGACGTTCAGCAGATCGTCAGCCAATTGCACGTCATGGGTGATGGCGACGATCTTCGTGCCGTCGCCCACCATGCCCAGATGGGCGAAGATGCCCCATTCCAGATCGAGGAAGGTATGCCCGCGTCCAAAGCGCACCCCGTCCATCGACACGGCGGAGGCGCCCGTGGCGACCAGCCCGATGGGGCCCAACGCCGACAGCGCCGCCAGATCCAGCGGGCGGGCGTGGCGTTCCATCACGTCCAGCGTCGCCAGATCGTCCGGGGCCAGCGCGGGCATAAAGGCGGGATCGACCAGCAGAAACCCGCGCCGCAGATTGTAACTGGCGATGACGAACCGCCGCCGCTGCGCGATCAGGCGCGCGCGCAGGGTCAGCATCGCGTTGTCGGGGGTCACGAAGACGAGGCCGTCCGGCAGCGCCACGCGGTCGGTCGCGGCGTCCGACCCGTCGAAATCGGGCACGAACTGGTCGAAATCCAGATGAAAGCGGGCATCGGGCCGCGCGACGGGGCGAAGCCTGTCCCAAATGCGCTGACGGATAAGCCGGGGCTGCTGCATCGGATGCGTGTCAAAAGGGTTTCAGTGTTTCATGAATATGAAACACAAGTTTCATCATTGCAAGTGGGCTGTTAATGTCCCTATCGAAAGTGATGGAGAAGGTGTGACATGGCGTCCCGACTGGTTCTGCGCATTCAGGAAAACTATGACCGCCTGACATTGGGCGAACAGAAGCTGGCGCAGCTGATCCTGGACCGGCAGGACGACATCCTGACCCATCCCGCGTCCGAAATCGCGCGGATGGCGGGGGTGTCCAAGGCCACCGCCGCCCGCTTCTTCCAGCATCTGGGATATGCCGATTTCAACGAGGTGAAGGCGCAGGCGCGCGAGGAGCGGGACCGGACCGAACCTTACGAATTTTCGCTGACCCAATCGGCGCAGGTGGCGATGGGGCGGACGATCGGCGCGCATCTGGATCTGGAACTCAAGAACCTGACCCGCACCTTCGAGGAGATGCGCTCGGACACGCTGGGTCGTGCGACCGACCTGATTGCCGATGCGCCGCGCGTCTGGGTGCTGGGCATGGGGCTGCATGAAGGGCTGGCCCGATACGCCCGCCTGCAACTGGCGCGGCTTCGGCACGGGGTCATGCTTCTGGGCGTGGGGCAAAGCGCATTGCCCGAGGAACTGGCGATGCTGGGGCCCAAGGACGTGCTGTTGCTGATCACCCTGCCGCCCCATGCGGCGATGCTGAAGCCGCTTCTGGCCTATGCCCGCACCAGCCGCCTGTCGATCGTGACGCTGACCGATCGCGGGTCGCTTCTGGACATGCAGCGGGTGTCGGACGTGGTGCTGCCCTGCCATGTCGCAAGCTTCGGGCTGGGCGCGTCGAACACGGCGCTGGCCAGCGTGATCCGCCTGCTGGCCCTCAGCTATGCCGCGCGGGCTGGGGCGAAGGCGATGCAGCGCAGCGACATCATCGACGCCATCCGCGAGGAGATCATCGACCTGGGGTGACCCCGCCCCGACGGATCGGGGCGGGCGGAGGGGCGGGGATCAGCCGGTGAAGACGCGGTCGCCCTGCGCATCCTTGATGCGGGTGGGCAGGCCCATGTCGTTCAGAAGGCGCAGGAAGGGCACGGGGTCAAGTTCTTCCACATTGACCATCTTGGCCACGTCCCATGTGCCATCCGCCACCAGAAGGGCGGCGGCCACGGGCGGCACACCGGCGGTATAGCTGATCCCCTGCGCGCCGGTCTCGTTATAGGCGTCCTTGTGATCGGCGACGTTGTAGATGAAGGTCTCGACCTCCACCCCGTCCTTCACGCCCTTCACCACATCGCCGATGCAGGTCTTGCCCACATAGTCGGGGGCGAGGCTGGACGGGTCGGGCAGCACGGCCTTGACCACCTTCAGCGGGATCACCTCCAGCCCCTCGGCGGTCGTCACCGGCTGTTCCGACAGCAGGCCAAGGTTCTTCAGCACGGTGAACACGTTGATGTAGTGATCGCCGAACCCCATCCAGAAGCGCACATCGGCCTGCGGATAGTTGGCCGACAGCGAATGCACCTCGTCATGGCCGGTCATGTAGGCCTTCTGCTTGCCCACCACGGGCAGGTCGAATTCGTGCCCCACCTCGAACATGGCGTTCGATTGCCATGCGCCGTTCTGCCAGGAATAAACCGTGCCGGTGAATTCGCGGAAGTTGATCTCCGGGTCGAAATTGGTGGAGAACCAGCGCCCGTGCGACCCTGCGTTGATGTCCACGATGTCGATGGACGTCACCGTGTCCATCTGGTCCGCCGCCAGACGGGCATAGGCGTTGACCACGCCCGGATCGAAGCCGACGCCGAGTATGGCCGTCACGCCCGCGGCCGCCGCCCGTTCACGCCGTTTCCACTCGTAATTGCCATACCACGGCGGGGTTTCGCAGATTTTTGCCGGATCTTCGTGAATCGCGGTGTCGAGATAGGCGGCCCCCGTTTCCAGACAGGCCTCCAGCACCGTCATGTTCACGAAGGCGGAGCCCACGTTGATCACGATCCGCGCGTCCGTCTGCCGGATCAGGGCGGCCACGGCGGCGCTGTCCATCGCATCCACCGCATGGGCCTTGAACACGCCCGGCACCTTCATCGCGCCCTTTTCATTGACCGAAGCAAGGATGGCGTCGCATTTCGCGACCGTCCGGCTGGCGATATGCAGATCGCCCAGACGGTCGTTGTTCTGTGCGCATTTATGCGCCACCACTTGCGCGACGCCACCGGCGCCGATGATCAATACGTTTCGTTTCACTTCGAACCGTCTCCTTTAAGGACAGAGGGAAGGGGGGCTCAGCCGAGGCTGGCCCGGTAATCGGCAAAGCCGAATTCGCGCACGGTGCGTTCGGTGCCGTCGTCGTCCACCAGAACGATGGCGGGCATGTTGACGCCGTTGAACCAGTTCTTCTTGACCATGGTATAGCCGGCGGCGTCCGCGATCGACAGCCGGTCGCCCACCGTCAGGGGCTGGGCAAAGTCGAACTCGCCGAAGATGTCGCCCGCAAGGCAGGACTTGCCGCAGACCTGATAGCGGTGGGGGCCGGTGGTCAGGCTTTTGCCCGCGATGCGATAGATCAGCAGATCGAGCATATGCGCCTCGACCGACGAATCGACGATGGCCAGATCCTTGCCATTGTTCAGGATGTCCAAGACCGTCACCTCAAGGCTGGCGGTGTTGGTGATCGCCGCCTCGCCGGGTTCGAGATAGACCTGCACGCCGAAACGGTCGGAAAACGCCTTCAGCCGCGCGGCGAGGGCGTCCACCGGATAGCCTTCGCCCGTGAAATGGATGCCGCCGCCAAGGCTGACCCATTCGACTTGGGCAAACAGGTGGCCGAAGCGTTCCTCGATCTGGGTCAACTGCCGATCCAGAAGGTCAAAATCGCCGTTCTCGCAGTTGTAATGGATCATGAAGCCGGAAATTCGGTCGATCACGCCCGCGATCTTGTCGGCATCCCATTCGCCCAGACGGCTGAACTGCCGCGCGGGGTCCGCCAGATCGAAGCCGGAGGTGGAGATGCCGGGGTTGAGGCGCAGGCCGCGCTCGATCCCCGCGGCATTGCCCTCGAACCGGTCCAGCTGACCGATGGAATTGAAGATGATCTTGTCGGCATAGGACACCGCCTCGTCGATTTCCGCCTCGCTCCACGCGACGGAATAGGCGTGGGTTTCCTTGCCGAACTTTTCCCGCCCCAGGCGCAGTTCATAGAGGCTGGAGGAGGTCGTGCCGGCCATGTGGTCGCGCATCGTGTCGAACACCGGCCATGTGGCGAAACATTTCAGCGCCAGAAGGGCCTTTGCGCCGGACGCGGCGCACAGACGGTCGATCACCGCCATGTTGCGTTTCACCGCAGCCAGGTCGATCCGGTAATAGGGCGTCTGGGGCATCGCACGCCTCCGCTTCGGGGCAAAAAATCAGGGGGCACACATAGGGTCCCGCCCCCCCTTGTGCAAGCGTTTTGCCCTTTTGCGGTGACAGGCGTGTGACGCCTTGCCGCCCCCGGCGCGGGGGCGTAGGGCTGGCGCATGACCCTGCCCACCACCCCCGATTTCACGCATGAGACCCATGCCCTGACCCAAGGCCACATCCGAATCGCGGGCGTGGACGAGGTGGGGCGCGGCCCGCTGGCCGGTCCCGTCACCGCCGCCGCCGTCCGGTTGGATCCAGCCCGCATTCCGGCGGGGCTGAACGATTCGAAGAAGCTGACCGCCGCGCGCCGTCTGGCGCTGGAGGCGGAGATATGGGCCGTGGCCGAGGTGTCCGTCGCCCATGCCAGCGTGGAGGAGATCGACGAGTTGAACATCCTCTGGGCCAGCCATCTGGCCATGCGTCGGGCGGTGGCCGGTCTGGGTCCGGTCTGTTGCGTGCTGGTGGACGGCAATCTTGCGATTCGCGATCTGGGGCTGCCCTGCGTGCCGCTGGTGAAGGGCGACGCGCGATGCCTGTCGATCGCCGCCGCCTCCATCGTGGCCAAGGTGGCGCGCGACCGGCTAATGACGGAATTGGCCGCACAGTTTCCCGGTTACGGGTGGGAACGGAACGCAGGCTATCCCACGGCAGATCATCAGCGCGGACTGCAAACCCTGGGGATAACCCCACATCATAGGCGTTCGTTCAAAACCATCCACAAGATGTTGTGACAAGCGAAATAGCTAACACGTTGATTCATTATATAAATTGACGTTACCCCCAATTCTGCCCCATGATTTATCCACAAGACACGGCGCAAAGCCGGACATCATGAGGCAGATTTATGGCGAAACCCGCGCGCGGGGCAGCAGTGACGCTGCCGCTGAACGATATTCTTGCAGGCGACTGCGTGGCGGCGATGGATGCCCTGCCCGAATCGAGCGTGGATCTGATCTTCGCCGATCCCCCCTACAACCTGCAGCTTCGCGGCGACCTGCATCGCCCGGACATGAGCAAGGTGGACGCGGTGGACGATGCGTGGGACCAGTTCGCCTCGTTCCAGGCCTATGACCGCTTCACCCACGACTGGTTGCGCGCCGCACGCCGGGTGCTGAAGCCCAATGGCGCGATCTGGGTCATCGGCAGCTATCACAACGTGTTCCGCCTGGGTGCGGCGCTGCAGGATCAGGGGTTCTGGCTGCTGAACGACGTGATATGGCGCAAGTCGAACCCGATGCCGAATTTCCGCGGCAAGCGTCTGACCAATGCGCATGAAACGCTGATCTGGGCCTCCAAGTCCGAAAACAGCAAATACACCTTCAACTATGAGGCGATGAAGGCCCTGAACGAGGGCACGCAGATGCGCTCGGACTGGGTGCTGCCGATCTGCACGGGGCATGAACGCCTGAAGGATGCGAATGGCGACAAGGCGCATCCGACGCAGAAGCCCGAATCGCTGCTGCACCGCGTGATCCTGTCCACGACCAATCCGGGCGATGTCGTGCTGGACCCGTTCTTCGGCACGGGCACCACGGGGGCGGTGGCCAAGATGCTGGGCCGCAACTTCATCGGGATCGAGCGGGAGGAGACCTATCGCGAGATCGCGGCCGAGCGTATTTCCCGCGTCCGCCCGATCGAGGCGGCGGCGCTGGAGGTCACCGGATCCAAGCGCGCCGAACCCCGTGTGCCGTTCGGCACGCTGGTCGAACGGGGAATGCTGCGTCCGGGCGAGAATCTCTATTCCGTCGGCAACCGTCACACGGCCAAGATCCGCGCCGACGGCACGCTGGTCGGTCTGGATGACGTGAAGGGCTCGATCCATCAGGTTGGTGCCCGTCTGGAAGGCGCGCCCTCCTGCAACGGCTGGACCTATTGGCACATCCAGCGCGAGGGCAAGCTCATCCCCATCGACGCGCTGCGCCAGCAGATCCGGGCCGAGATGGTCTGACATTTCCCGTTCCTGCGCGCGTCTGCCAGCGCGCGCCCTTGCCCTGCCGTGACCCCACGGCGGGGCCTTTTCATGTCGTGATGCCCGCCACCGTCCGCGCGACGAACCAGAAACTGCCCAGCGAGATCGCCGCCGCCCCCAGGATCACCACCCCGTCCCGCGCCATCAGCCCCAGCCCCATCAGCGCAATCGCGGCCATGGGCAGGGTGGAGGCGAAGGGAACCAGTTCCAGCGGCGGCACGGTCGCGCACAGTCCGATGCACAAAGCCGCGACGATGCGCAGGCCAAAGCCGCGGGCGACGATCTGCAGGCGGGGGCGCAGCACGGCGTCGATCCAGCCCGCCGGGCGGTGCAGCCAGTCCATCGCGCCCTGCAACTTGTCCCCCGTCACGGTGCGATCGTCGAGAAACCCCGGCAGCCACAGATGCCTGCGCCCGAACACGATCTGCGCCGCCACCAGCGTGATGATGAGGGCGATGACCGTGGGCACCCCGGGGATGCCGCCGATGGGGCTGATCTCGATCAGGGCGGGGATCGCGAGCATCGGGCCGAAACTCCGCTCGCCTATGGTCAGGCGCATGTCGGCGATGGAGACATCGTCCCGATGGCCCCCCAGATCGCGCAGCTTGGCCACGATGTCCTGAAGGTCGTTGTCGGGGGTGATATGGTCCGGGGCGATACGGTCCGGGGCGACGGGGGGCTGGGTCATGGCCCGTCAATGCCCGAAGGAGGGGGCGGTTCCACCGCAAGGGCGTGGGCCTTGCGCATCAGGGTGGGCAGTTCGCGCCCCGTCAGGGGGCGGAAGCTGCCACGCTCGGGATTGGCCCCGGCGGGCAGGGGGGCGAACAGCACCCGCAGGCTCAGGTGGAAATGGCTGAACGTGTGGCGCACCGTGCCCAGATCGCGCCAGTCGGCGGTCAGGGGGGCGTCCCCGCCCGCCCCGGTTCCGCCGGCCACATCCCAGCCGGTTCCGGGCCAGCCCCACATGCCGCCCAGCAGGCCGCGCGCGGGGCGATCCTCCACCAGCCACCGGCCATCCGGGTGCCGGACAAGCCAAACGGTGCCACTGCGCGTGGGCTTTGTGGTTTTCGCCGTCTTGCGCGGCAGGTCGGCTGCGATACCGCGCGCCCGCCCGTCGCAGGGGGCCATCCACGGACAGATGCCGCAGGCCGGCGCGCGGGGCGTGCAGATCGTGGCCCCCAGATCCATCACCGCCTGCGCGTAATCGCCGGGGCGGTCGGCGGGGGTCAGCGCCGCCGCCGCACGGGCGATCTCGGGCTTGGCGGCGGGCAAGGGCGTGTCGATCGCGCGTAGGCGGGCCATCACGCGGTCCACATTGCCGTCGATCACCACGGCCGGTTCGTCAAAGGCGATGGCCGCAATGGCGGCGGCGGTATAGGGGCCGATGCCCGGCAGGGCGCGCAACTGCGCCTCGGTGCCCGGAAACGCCCCGCCGTGATCCGCCACCACGGTCCGCGCGCAGGCCAGAAGGTTGCGGGCGCGGGCGTAATATCCAAGGCCCGCCCATTCGGCCATCACCTCGGCATCTTCCGCCGCGGCCAGATCGGCCACGGTCGGCCAGCGCGTGGTGAACCGCGCGAAATAGGCGCGGACGGCGGCCACCGTCGTCTGTTGCAGCATCACCTCGGACAGCCAGATGCGATAGGGGTCGGGCCGGACGTCCGACCCCGGCGGAATGCGCCAAGGCAGGTCGCGGGCGTGGCGGTCATACCAGTCCAGCAGCGGTCGGCTCAGGTTTTCGTCACGCAAGTTTTACGCCATCCTTCGCGGTATGTGTCTGGCATCACGCCGGACCCCACCGCATAACATAGTCATGACCCGCCCGAGGAGCCAGATGGCCAAACCCGCCCCCCCCCGGACCGAACGCCGCTTTCGCGGGTTCGAGCCCGCATCCGCGCTGTTGAAGGAGCGGATACGCGCGGCGGGGGAAACGCGCGGGTTCGCCGTCACCCGGTTGCTGACCGCCTGGGCCGAGATCGTCGGGCCGGATCTGGCGCGGGTGACGCGGCCCGTGAAGGTCAGCTATCCGCGCGACGGGTTCGGGGCGACGCTGACGTTGTTGGTGCGGTCCGCCCACGCCCCGATGGTGGAGATGGAAAAACCGCGTCTGATCGGCAAGGTGAACGCCTGTTATGGATATGCCGCCATCAGCCGCGTCGTGCTGACGCAGACGGCCCCCACGGGGTTCGACGGGGGGCAGGCCGACTTCGCCGCCATCCCCAAGGCCCCCGCGCCGCCCGACCCGAAGGTCGAGGCGGAGGCGGCGAACATGGCGACCGGCACGGAAGACGAGGGGTTGCGCCGCGCGCTCGAATCCCTCACCCGCAATTATCTGACGCGCATGGCGCAATCGAAGAAAGGCTCCTGACATGAAAATCCGTCTTGCCGCCGTGGCGCTGGCCGCCGCCCTGGGGGGCATGGCCCTGCCCGCTTTGGCCCAAGATACCGCCCCCGCCGGCGAACAGACCGCCCCCACCGTGCCGGAACTGGTGCTGGGCCAGGCCGACGCGCCGGTCACCATCGTGGAATACGCCTCCTACACCTGCCCGCATTGCGCCGATTTCCACACCAACGTGTTCGATAAGTTGAAGGCGGATTACATCGATTCCGGCAAGGTGAAGTTCATCTTCCGCGAGGTGTATTTCGACCGTTATGGCCTGTGGGCGTCGATGATCGCCCGCTGTGGGGGCGAGATGCGATATTTCGGCGTGTCCGACATGCTGTTCGACCAGCAGCGCGAATGGGCCGGGTCGTCCGATCCGGCGGTGGTGGTGCAGAACCTCAAGCGGATCGGCCGCACGGCGGGCATGGATGACGCGACGATGGATCAGTGCATGCAGGACGGGGCCATGGCGCAGGCGCTGGTCGAGAATTACGAGGCGAACGTGAAGGAAGACGGCGTCGAGGGCACGCCGACGATCTTCGTCAACGGGGCCAAGCATTCGAACATGAGCTATGCCGACCTGAAAGAGCTGATCGACGCCGAGCTGTGAAGCGCGCGGTCCAGCGCCGCGTCCAGCGGGGCCGGATCGTCCAGCGCCAGACGCACGGGCAGGGTCATGATAGATGACCGGAAGGACGCGGGCACACGCACCGCGTCCTTTTCCGTCGTGACCAGCCGCGCGCCCTTGGCCTGTGCCTCCGCCGTCAGGCGGGTCAGGAGGGCGGGGGTCAGGGGCTGATGATCGCGCAAGGGGTGGGCGGCGACCAGCCTTGCCCCAAGATCGGTCAGGGTGGCGAAGAACTTCTCCGGGTGGCCGATGCCCGCAAAGGCCACCACCGGCGCATCCGCCCATGACACGCCGGTATCCAGCGGTTGAAGCGCGCCGCGCAGATGGGGGACGGACCAATCCCCCGTGAACCCCGCCTGTGCGGCGGGCGGGCCGATGGACAAAAGAAGATCGGCCCGCGCCAGCCCCGCCGCCACGGGTTCGCGCAGCGGCCCTGCGGGCAGGCAGCGCCCGTTGCCGAACCCCTTGGCCGCATCGACGACGATGATCGACATATCCTTGTGGACGGCGGGGTTCTGAAAGCCGTCATCCAGCACGATGGCCTGCGCCCCGGCCGCGACGGCCGCCCGCACCCCCGCCGCGCGGTCCCTGGCCACCCATGTGGGGGCGAAGGCGGCCAGCAACAGCGGTTCATCCCCCACGCGGTCCGCCCCCTGACCCGCCACCCGCAGCGGCCCCGCCTCCGACCCGCCATAGCCGCGCGAGACAACATGCGCGGCCACCCCGCGCGCCGCCAGACGGTCCAGAAGGGCGATGACGGTGGGCGTCTTGCCCGTGCCGCCCGCGTTCAGGTTGCCGACGCAGATCACGGGCACCGGGGCGCGCCATCCTGCGCGCGCCACCCGCCGCGCGGTGGCGGCGGCATAGGCGGCCCCCAGGGGCGACAGCAGGCGCGCGGGCCAGGCCGGGCGGTCCGGCGGGGTGAACCAGAAGGCGGGGGCGGTCATGCGCGTTCCTCGATCATGCGGTCGATCAGGTCCAGCACGCGGTCCGTGACCTCGCTGCCATCGGACGCCATGTCCCATGCGGCCCCGGCCAACGCGGCGACCCGTTCGGGCGACATCAGGTCGGCCAGCGCGTCGCCCAGCCCCTTGGCCTGGGTGACGGGCAGCGTCGCCCCCCGCGCCGCCAGCCGGGCGAAGGGCGCGGCATAGATCCCCGCTTTCGGCCCGTGGATCAGGGCGGAGCCGAGCGCCGCCGCCTCCAGCGGATCGCGCCGCGCGCCGGTGGTCAGCGATCCGCCCGCGTAACAGATCGAGGCCAGCCGATACCACAGGCCCAGTTCGTCGGGGTGGTCGGCGATATAGACCTCGGTTTCGGGGTGGATGTCATCCTCCTGCGCGCGCTGGGCGACGGACAGGCCCGCCGCCTCCATCCGCCGCGCCAGTTCGGCGGCGCGGTCGGCACTTTCCGGCATGACGATCAGCAAAAGACGGTGCGACAGGCGCAGGGCGGAGCGATGGGCGGCGATGACGGCGTCCTCCTCCACCTGCGGCAGGCAGGCGGCCAGCCAGACCGGGCGCGCGCCGATGGTGCGCGCCAGTTCCGCGCGCTCCGCCTCGGTGCAGGGCAGGGTCAGGTGCGGCTCCTCCATGCGGCCTGCGACCTTCACGCGGCCCTCATCCGCGCCCGCGCGCAGAAAGGCACGCGATGCGGCGTCATCCAGCGTCAGGATATGGGCGAAATGGCCCATGGTGGCGCGGGTCAGGCCGGGGAACCAGCGCGCGCGGTCGGGCAGGCGGGCGTGCTGTGCATCCGCGAAGATCAGGGGAATGCCCCGCGCCGCGGCGTCCGCCAGAAGGGCGGGGCGCAGGTCCCCCTCCATCCACAGGCCCAGATCGGGCCGCCAATGGTCCAGAAACGCACGGATCTGGGCCCGCCCCTCGCCCGGAAGATCGGCGCGCAGAACCCCCTTGGGCGGGGGGGGCGGCCCTTCCGCGCCGGTCATGAGGACGGTGCGGTCCTGCTCCTCGGCCAGCCGCCGGGCCAGTTCGGTCAGGGGGCGCGCGGCGTCGACGGTCGGGGCGTGCACCCAGACCAGCGCCCCCGCGGGGCGGGGACGGGGGTCGGGCGCACCGGGCTCACGCCGCTGTGTTGCGGCGTAAAGCGAAAGGCCGAACGAATGGGCCATGTCCGGTCTGGATCAGATGCCCAGCTCTTCCGTGGGGGAGGCGGGCTGCGCCTCGTCCCGCAGGCGGTGGATATGGGCGATGTAGTAACGGGTGTGGGCGTCGTCCACGGTGCGTTGCGCCGCACCCTTCCACGCCTTGAACGCGCTGTCATAGTCGGGGAACATGCCGACGATGTCGATCTCGTTCATGTCCCGGAACACGTTCTTCGAGGGGGAGACGAGTTCGCCCCCGAACACGAGGTGAAGCCGCTGCGCCATGGTGCCTCCTGCTGGCCGGATGATGGCGCAACGTAACCCGCCGCCCGGCGGGCTTCAAGTTGGTGCGGGGGCTATACATTCGGGCGCGGGGGATGTAGAGGTCGCCCCTTCGGCCTGAACGGTCCGGTGCGGTGGAAATGGGCCACTGCCTCTCGGGGGGATGGATGGCCGGTTGAACCGGCGGCGCTGCCGCCCCCTTTGGGAACAGACATTATGGATACGACATTGATCGCCGGGCCGTTGGCCGCGGCGCTGGAAGCCAAGGGCTATTCCACGCTGACGCAGGTGCAGAACGCCGTCATCGCCGAACACGTGCAGGGCCGCGACGCCCTGGTGTCGGCGCAGACGGGGTCGGGCAAGACGGTGGCCTTCGGCTTGGCCATGGCACCCGAGATCCTGAACGGCGCGGACCGCCTGTTGTTCGCCGACACGCCGCTGGCGCTGGCCATCGCGCCGACGCGCGAACTGGCGCTGCAGGTCGCGCGCGAACTGGAATGGCTTTATGCCGAAGCGGGCGCCGTGATCGCCACCTGCGTCGGCGGCATGGATTACCGGACCGAGAAGCGGGCGCTGGACCGTGGCGCGCATATCGTCGTCGGCACGCCCGGCCGTCTGCGCGACCATATCGAACGCAAGTCGCTGGACCTGTCGGGCCTGCGCGCTGCCGTGCTGGACGAAGCCGACGAGATGCTGGATCTGGGCTTTCGCGACGATCTGGAATTCATCCTGTCCGCCGCGCCGGAAGATCGCCGCACGCTGATGTTCTCGGCCACTGTCCCGCGTGAGATCGCGGCCCTGGCCGAGGATTTCCAGAACGACGCCCTGCGCATCCAGGCGGGTGGCGAGGCCAAGCAGCATGGGGACATCGAATACCGCGCCTATTCCGTCGTGTCGCGTGACAAGGAAAACGCGATCTTCAACACCTTGCGGTTCCATGAGGCGCAGACGGCCATCGTCTTCTGCAAGACGCGGGCGAATGTGAACAACCTGCTGGCCCGCATGGGCAATCGCGGGTTCAAGGTCGTGGCGCTGTCGGGCGAGCTGAGCCAGCAGGAGCGGACGCACGCCCTGCAATCCCTGCGCGACGGGCGGGCCAATGTCTGCATCGCGACGGACGTGGCCGCGCGCGGCATCGACCTTCCGGGGTTGGAGCTGGTGATCCATGCCGACCTGCCGTCGAATTCGGAAACCCTGCTGCACCGTTCGGGCCGGACGGGCCGCGCGGGGTCCAAGGGCGTGTCCGCGCTGATCGTGCCGCAGGCCGAATTGCGCAAGGCGCAGCGCCTGCTGCAAGGGGCCAAGGTCGTGGCCGAATGGGGCAACCCCCCGTCCGCCGACGAGGTTCAGGCCAAGGATGACGAGCGTATCGTGAACCACCCGGCCCTTGCCCCGGCGGGCGAGGAAGCGGCGTTGGCGCAGGCGCTGGTCGAACAGTTCGGCGCGGAAAGCGTCGCCGCCGCCTTCATCCGCCTGTGGCGAGAGGGGCGTTCGGCCCCCGAGGTGCTGACGGACGTGTCGGCCCCCGCCGGGGCCAGCGCCCCGCGCGACCGGGGCGAGTTCGGCGATTCGGTCTGGTTCCAGCTGTCGGTCGGCCATACGGGCCGGGCCGAGGCCCGCTGGCTGCTGCCCAAGCTGTGCGAGGCCGGTGGCATCACCAAGAACGACATCGGCGCGATCCGCATCCAGCAGGAGGTCAGCTTCGTGCAGATCGCCAAGGCGGCGGCCCCCCGGTTCGGCGACCGCCTGACGGTGGAAAACGGCATC
Source organism: Falsirhodobacter halotolerans (assembly GCF_022899245.1). Classification (NCBI taxonomy): domain Bacteria; kingdom Pseudomonadati; phylum Pseudomonadota; class Alphaproteobacteria; order Rhodobacterales; family Paracoccaceae; genus Falsirhodobacter; species Falsirhodobacter halotolerans. The sequence goes on along the minus strand of NZ_JALJAZ010000001.1, from coordinate 2,383,011 downwards.
GAGATGGAGCGGATGGCCGGCGAGCCGTCCTTTGACCGCCCCGAACGCGGCGCCCGTCCGCCGCGCCCCCCGCGCGAGGATCGCGGCCCCCGTCCGTCGCGTGACGACCGCCCCGCCCGTGCCCCGCGCGAGGAGCGGTCTTTCCGCGAAGATCGTCCCGCCCGCACCGAACGTCCCGCCTATGGCGAGCGGTCCGAGCGTCCGCCCTATGGCGACCGTCCGGCCCGTCCGGCGCGTGAGAAGGCCCCCTACCAGCCCAAGCCCTCGCGCTTTGTCGACGAGGATGCCCCCCGCTGGTCGCCCGAGGACGGGAAGGACGCCCTCCCGCGCGAGGCGTTCCAAAAGGACAAGAAGCCCCGCTGGAAGGCCGATGATCGCGCCGAAAAGGCCGAGCGTCCGCGTTCGTCCGGGTTCAAGAGCCATGGCCCCCGCGCCGATGGCGACAAACCGCGCTCGACCGGGTTCAAGTCGCATGGCGGCAAACCCGGCGACAAGCCGCGTTCGGAAGGCTTCAAGAGCCATGGGGGCGACAAGCCCTATGGCAACGGCCCCCGCACGGGCGGCTTCAAGAAAACCGCCGGGGCCGACGCCCGTCCGACGCGGGCCAAGCCGAAATTCGACGCCAAGGACACGTCGAAGCGGTTCACCCCGCCGAAAAAGGGCTGAGGGATCGGGGGGCGTTCGCGCCCCCTTTTTTACGCCAAACCAACCGCCGCGCGGATGGTCGCATCGCGCAGCGACACCTCTGCCCCCAGCCAGGCGTCGCCCCCGGGGCCGCACATCCACACCAACGTGCGCGCGGGCCATTCGGGCGGGACATGGTCGGCGAAATCAATCTGGCTGACGGCGTTGATCCCGCTTTGCTTGATCCGCCGCTGCATGTCGGTGGCCACCGTGCCGGGCGACAGGCTGATGGCGCGCAGGCCGTGCTCGGCCTCCTCCAGATGGGCGGCGCGGGTCAGCATCAGCGCGCCCGCCTTGGCGGTGCAATAGGCGCTCCACCCATCCAACGGACGATGCGCCGCGCCGGAGCCGACGGTCAGCACCGTCCCGCCCCCTTGCGCCCGCATCACCGGCAGCACGGCGCGAAAGCCGTGGAACACCCCCTTCAGGTTCACGTCGATCGCACGGGCCCAGTCGGTGGGGTCCGCCGTCGCCAAAGGGCCGATCGGGTCGATGGTGCCCGCATTGTTGATCCACACGTCCAGCCGCCCGTGCCGTGCGGCGATGTCGGCCACCGCCGCCTGCACATGATCCCAGTCGGCCACGTCGCAGGCCAAGGTCGAGGCCCCGGCGGGCGCGTGGCGCGCCAGCGCCCCCGTGTCGCGGCCCAGCATCACCACCTGCGCGCCCGCCGCCGCAAAGGCCTGCGCCGCGGCCAGCCCGATCCCGCGCCCCGCGCCGGTGATCGCCACCACTTTGCCCGTCATGTCCATATTCGCCTCCTTTATCGCCCTTGACCCTTGCCGCAGGGCGCACAACCTTATGTCCATGTTTTTTCTTCGGGAGGTCAACGGATGAAACGCTTCCAACGGACGGGCGCAAGTCTGATCGCCCTTTGCGTCTCGGCAGGGGTCGCATGGGCCGATGTGACGCCCGAACAGGTGTGGGAGGATTGGCAGGCCACCTCGCGCAATTGGGGTCAGGACATGACCGCCGAATCCACCACGCGCGAGGGCGACGCGCTGATCGTGCGCAACGTCAAGGTGGCGTCGGACAAGGACGGCGCCACGATGAATGGCACGATCGACCAGCTGACCTTCCGCGAAGCCCAAGGCGGCACGGTGGAGGTCACCGCATCGCCCGACTATCCCATGACGCTGACGGTCGTGCCGGAGGCGACGCTGGAGACGCCCCACCCCGAACCCCTGACGATGAAGGTGAACCTGCGCAATGCGGGCCTTGTCATGCGGGCCAGCGGCGATCCGGGCGCGGTCCGCTATGACTATGACGCCGACACGCTGGCAATCACTGTCGACGACATGACGGAAGGCGGCGAAGATGTGGCCTTCGGGCTTGAGGCGGTGATGAACGCGGTCGAAGGCTCCTACCTGTCGGGCGACGAGGTGCAGTCGACCATGACCGCCGACACGACCGATATCGCGATGACGGGGGGCGAGGCGCAGAACGGCGGGGCGCTGAACTATCACCTGAAAGGGGTCAGCGTGACCAGCACCGGCACCGGCATGGGGGCCATGGGAGGCGGCGATCTGGCGGAGGCGGTGGCCGGGGGGATGCGGATGCAGGCGGGGTTTGCCTATGACAGCTCCACCTATGATTTCCGCATCGATGCGCCGGACACCACGACCGAAGGCAAGGGCACCAGCGGAACCGGCACCCTGAATTTCCGCGCGGCGCCCGAGGGCATGGTCTATTCCAGCGACACGGCTGATGCGACGCTGACGATGCGGGGCGGGAAAATCCCGTTCCCGGTCGATCTGCGGATGGGCCGGGCGACGTCCACCACGTCGATGCCGGTGGCCAAGTCGAACGATCCGCAGCCGTTCGCGCTTGCCCTGCGCCTGTCGGAGGTGACGGCGTCCGACGCGATGTGGAACGCGTTCGACCCGAACGGCGCGCTGCCCCGCGACCCGGCAGACATCGCGCTGGACCTGTCGGGCCGGGGCGTGATGCCGACCGAAGGAAACCCCGCGCCGGACGCGCCGACCGACGTGACCATCAACGAATTGCTGATCCGTCTGGCCGGGGCCGAACTGACCGGCACGGGCGAAGGGACGGTGACGGGCCCGGACCGCAACACCAATCCCGAAGCGCCCCCGACGGTGAACGGCACGCTGAACCTGATGCTGAAGGGCGGCAACGCGCTGATCGACAACGCCATCGCCGCGGGGCTTTTGCCCGAGCAGCAGGCGCTTGGCGCGCGGATGATGCTGGGCATGTTCTCCCGCCCCGTGACGGGGCAGGAGGATGCGGTCGAATCCCGGATCGAGATGCGCAACGGGCAACTTCTGGTGAACGGCCAGCGGTTGCAGTGACTTGTCCTGTCGGGCCGGGGGGCTTACCTCTGGCCCGATGAAGGAGATGCCGATGACCGACCGTCTTGAAACCCTGACCGCCCGCCTTCTGGATGCGGCCCGCCATGCGGGGGCGACCGAGGCCGACGCCATCGCCATTGACCAGAGCGCGGTCGGCGTGGACATTCGCGGCGGCGCGCTGGAACAGGCGGAACGGGCGGAGTCGGTCGAGGTTGGCCTGCGCGTCCTGATCGGGGGGCGGCAGGCCTGCGTGTCCGTCTCGGATCTGTCGGATACCAGCTTTGCCATGGCGGCCGAACGGGCCGTCGCCATGGCGCGCGAGGCGCCCGAGGATCCGTATGTGGGCTTGGCCGATCCGGCGCAGGTCGTGCGGGACTGGGCCGATCTGGACCTGGCCGATCCGGCCCCCGAACCCTCTGCCGCCGATCTTGAGGGCGACGCCCGCGCGGTGGAGGCGGCGGCGCTGATCCGCGGCATCACGCAGGTGGAGGCGAGCGCCTCCTACAGCCGCCGGTCGGCGTGGCTGGCGGCGACCAACGGGTTTTCGGGCGGATACGGGCGCACGTCGCGGTCCATGTCCGCCGTGGCCTTCACAGGAAGCGGCACGGGGATGGAGCGCGACTGGGCTGGCGAATCGCGCATCTTTCAGGCCGACCTGCCGGGGGCGGATGTGGTGGGCGCGCTGGCCGCCGAACGGGCGTTGGCGCGGACCGGCGCGCGCAAGCCGAAATCGGGCGCGTTTCCGGTCCTGTTCGATGAACGCATCGCCTCCAGCCTGATCGGGCATCTGTTGCAGGCGGTGAACGGTGCGACCGTGGCGCGGGGTGGCGGTTGGCTGCGCGACCGTCTGGGCCAGCCGGTTCTGCCGAAGGGCCTGTCGGTGATCGAGGATCAGGCCCGCCCGCGCGCCGGATCCTCGCGCCCCTTCGACGCCGAAGGGCTGGCCTCCCGCCGCCGCGCGATCGTGGAGGATGGCGTTCTGACCGGCTGGACGCTGGATTTGGCGAATGCGCGCAAGCTGGGGATGGACAGCACCGCCTCGGCCGCGCGGGGGGTGATGGCCCCGCCCAGCCCCGCCACGTCGAACATCGACCTGAGCCAAGGCACCGCGACCCGCGCCGATCTGATCGCGCAGATGGGGACGGGGCTGCTGGTCACCTCGCTGATCGGGTCGTCGATCAACGGCACCACGGGGGATTATTCGCGCGGGGCCTCGGGCTTCTGGGTGGAGAAGGGCGAGATTGCGTTCCCGGTCAACGAACTGACCATCGCTGGCAACCTGCGCGACATGCTGATGTCGCTGACCCCGGCCAACGATGCGCGTGCCCACCTGTCCACGCGCGTGCCCAGCCTGCTGGTCGAGGGGCTGACGCTGGCCGGGGCATGACGTTCGACGCGCGGGTGATCGGGGCAGGTCCGGCGGGCCTGATGGCGGCGGATGTGCTGTCGGCGGCGGGGCTGCGGGTCGTCGTGCTGGACCAGAAGCCCTCGGTCGCGCGCAAGTTCCTGATGGCGGGCAAGTCGGGGCTGAACCTGACCAAGGACGATCCCGATTTCGTTACCCAATTTCCCGATTGGATGCGGCGAATGGTGGACGGCTTCGGGCCGGAGGCGGTCAAGGACTGGGCGCGCGGGCTGGGGCAGGAGGTCTTTACCGGGTCGTCGGGGCGGGTGTTTCCGGTGGCGATGAAAGGCTCCCCCCTGCTGCGCGCGTGGCTGGCGCAGCTGGCGACGCAGGGGGTGGAGGTGCGGACCCGCTGGCGGTTCGACGGCACGGCCTTCGACACGCCCGAAGGACGGCAGGCGCTGGACGCGCCGATCACCATCCTGGCGCTTGGCGGGGCAAGCTGGGCGCGCTTGGGCAGCGACGGGGCGTGGGCCGATTGGATCGGTGCGCCGTTGGCCCCGTTCCGCCCTGCGAATATGGGGTTTCGTGTGGATTGGTCGCCGCATATGGCGCGCCATTTCGGCCAGCCGATCAAGGGGGCTGTCCTTTACGCGGGGGACCTGTCGGTGCGGGCGGAATTCGTGCTGACCCGCACGGGGATCGAGGGGGGCGGCATCTATGCCCTGTCGCGGCCCCTGCGCGAGGGGGCGGGGCTGGTTCTGGACCTTGCACCGGATCTGTCGGCAGCGGCGCTGGCCGCGCGGATCAAACCAAAGGACAGTGCGGCGAACCGTCTGCGGAAGCTTGGCCTGTCCCCGGCGGCCGCCGCGTTGGTGCAGGAATTCCACCGCCCCTTGCCCGACGATCTGGCGGGGCTGATCAAGGCGCTGCCCGTTCCGCTGAACGGCCCGCAGCCGATGGATCAGGCGATCTCCACCGCCGGGGGCATCCGGGCCGAGGCGCTGACCGACGGTCTGGAACTGCGCGCCCGCCCCGGCACCTATCCCGTGGGCGAAATGCTGGATTGGGAGGCGCCGACGGGCGGCTACCTCCTGACCGGCTGTCTGGCGACGGGCCGTTGGGCGGCCCGTGCCGCGGTGAACCGCACGGTTTAAAGGCCGGGGATGATGTCCAGCACGCCGCGACGGCTGAAGGTCGCATCGCCGCCGCCGAAATACATCTTGGCGTTCAGGCCGACATAGGTTTCCGACCCGTGCACCTCGTCCAGATCGGCCTTGAACCGCCCGATCTCGGCGCCCAGCGAAATGTCGGGGCTGAGCGCGTAATCCGCGGTGATCGCATATTTGCGCATGTCCAGCCCGCGAATGTCGGCGCGGTCATAGGCCAGGCCCAGCCCGAATTCCGGCGCGACGTTATAGCTGCCGGAGATCCCGGCCAGCATCCCGTCATAGCGCACGGATTCCCCACGCCCCAGATACAGCTCCCCCTCGAACATCGCGGATTTCTGCGTCAGTTCGAAGCCGTAGAAGTCGCGGGAATTGCCGCCGATCCGCTCCGCGCCATAGAACACGCCCATCGCCACTTCGGGCGCGACGTTGTAGATGCCGTGCAGGGTCAGATCATGCGCGGTCTCGCCCACCTCGAAGAACTTCGACACGCCCGCGTCGATCTGCGCGCCCAGTTGCGGACCGAAGGCGAAGGTGGCCTGCCCCGACAGGCCCGCCTTGGAATAATCCATGTCGTCGGTGAACGCGGAATAGCTGAGTTCGGCATTGCCGCCGGTGAACTGGAAGGCCATGGCCGGTGCGGCGGCCAGCGCCAGCGCCACGGCGCTGGAGGCAAGAAGTTTCATATCACTGCTCCGTTTTTATATTTATGCCGCCGGTTTATCAAACTCGGCGGAACCGCGCTAGCGTCGCATCATGGCCAAGCGGATCAGCGCCCGTTCCATCACCGCCATGGCCGGCGCGCGGGACGAGGAGCGGAGCGTAAGGTCGGTCTCCACCAAAAGCGCCAGCGCCTGTTCCAGCTTCGGGGCCCCCCAGCCGGAGGCCTGCCGCTGCATCCGGTCGCGGCGCGGGCCGAAGATCGGCGGGCGCATCCGGGCCATGCCTTCGGACATGCCGCCCGGATGGCTGGCGGCGGCGTGAAGCGCGCGGAAATGGCGCAGCGCCGCGATGCACAGGCCCACGGGTTGCAGGCCCTGCCCCTCCAACCGCCGCAGAAGGGGGGCGAGATCGCCCGCGCGGTGTTCGGCGGCGGCGTGGATCAGGTCGTCCACCTCCGCCTCCACCGTGGCGGGGGCCATGGCGGCCACCTCGGCGCTGGTCAGGGGGGTGGGGTCGCCGTGCTTGTAAAGCGCGATCTTTTCCACCGTCTGGCGAAAATCGCCGGGATCGAGTGCGCGGGCAAGCGCGGTCAGATCCGTCATCGCGGCGGGGTCGAGGGCGGTCAGGCCCGCGCGGCGCAGGGTCTCCTCGATCTCTTCCCGGCTTGGCGGATCGTCATAAAGGCCGATGGCGATGCTGTCGGGGCGGGGTTCGACCGCCTTGCGCAGGGCGGATTTGGCCGTAAGGCCGCCCGCCGTGATCACCAGAACCGCATCGCCCGGACGCCAGTCCGACAGGGCGGTGGCCACCTGCGGGGCGTGGGCGTCGCCCGCCTCCTCCAGCAGGACCACGCGCGGGCCGGGAAAGAACCCGCTGGCGCGCAGCGCGTCGATCAGGGCGGCGGGGTCGCGCCGCAGATCGGCGGCGGGCAGGCGGGTCAGGCGCATCTCGGCCTCCCCTTCGGGGCCGATCAGGGCGGCCACGACCTCCTGGCGCCGCAGGGCCACGCGCATCGTGTCGGCGCCGAAGATCAGCAGCGCCGCCTTGCCCGCATCGGGGCGCGCGAAATAGTGCGCGGCCTCCGCCCCCTTCAGGATCATGCGTGCCAGGACCCGGCGGTGGCGGTCAGGCGCGTGACGATCTGGTCGGCCAGAATCCGCATCAGGCGGTAATTGGCATCCTCCTCCGCCGCGAGGCCGGCAACGGTGGATCCGGTCGCGGAATAGGCGGTGAAGTTCGTCGCCGTCCCCCCCGTCAACCGCCGCCCGGAGGCGATGTCCACCACGCCCCAGTCGATCGTGCCCACGATGTTGTAGCGGGTGATCGTGTTGTCGCGCCGTTGGCCCACGCCCGACACCTTGGTGGCGATGGCATAGGTCAGCTCGTAGCGTTCGGCCCCCGACTTGCCCAGACGTTCCTCCATCCGTTCGACGAAGTCGAAGCCGTTCTTGTCGGTGGGATCATCCAGCCGGAACGCGCCCTGAAGGCCCGCCGCCGGACCCCCGGGGCCATAGGCCGGGGTGAACCCGCATCCGGCCAGTCCCAGAAGGCCGAGGCCCAGAAGGGCGCGGCGATCAGGCGACCACATTGACGATCCGCCCCGGCACGACGATCAACTTCTTGGGCATATTCCCCTCCAGAAAACGGATCACGGTTTCATCGGCCAGAACCAGCGCTTCGATCTGGTCCTTCGGCATGTCCTTGGGCACGGTGATCTCGGCCCGGCGCTTGCCGTTGATCTGGATGGGCAGCGTGACGCTGTCCTCCACCAGAAGGGCGGGATCGGCCTTGGGCCAGGGCGCCTGCACCACCAACCCCGCGCCGCCCATCATCTGCCAGATGTCTTCGGCCAGATGGGGCACGAAGGGCGACAGAAGCTGGGACATGACGCGCATCGCGTCCCGCTTGGCCGCGCCCCCGGCATCGGATTTCGACAGGGTGCTCGTGAATTCATAAAGGCGCGCGACGGCCTTGTTGAAGGCGAAATTCTCGATCCCCTGGGTCACGTCGAGGGTGGCGCGGGCGGTGGCGCGGGCCAGGGCGTCGTCGCCCGGCCCCGTGCCGGTGGCCTCCGTCAGGTCGTTCGCGATGCGCCACAGGCGGCCCAGGAACTTCGACGCGGCCTCGGCCCCCGAGGCGGTCCATTCCACATCCCGTTCCGGGGGGCTGTCGGACATCACGAACCAGCGGGCGGTGTCGGCACCATAGGCGTCGATGATGCTCATGGGATCGACGACGTTCTTCTTGGACTTCGACATCTTGGCCGAGGGGATGACCTCCACCGGGGTGCCGTCGCGGGTCCGGCCGTCCACCACATCCTCGGGCAGGTGATAGACGGGACGGCCCTGCGGGTCGCGGGTCATGTAGATTTCGTGCGTCACCATGCCTTGGGTGAACAGCGCGTTGAACGGCTCTTGCGCCGAGGCGGGCAGATGGCCCGTCTTGTGCATGGCCCGGCAGAAGAACCGCGAATAAAGAAGGTGCAGGATCGCATGTTCCACCCCGCCGATATACTGGTCCACGTTCATCCAGTAGTCGGTTTCATCCGTGGTAGGCGTGGGCGCGTGTGGCGCGGTGAAGCGGGCGAAATACCACGAACTGTCGACGAACGTGTCCATCGTGTCCGTCTCGCGCCTGGCCGCGCCGCCGCAGGCGGGGCAGGGCACGTCGCGCCAAGTGGGGTGACGGTCCAGCGGATTGCCGGGCTGATCGAAGGTCACGTCGTCGGGCAGGCGGACGGGCAGGTTTTCCTTCCGCTCGGCCACGACGCCGCAGGATGGGCAGTGCACGACCGGGATCGGGCAACCCCAATAGCGTTGGCGCGACAGGCCCCAGTCGCGCAGGCGGTAATTGGTGACCCCGTGACCGACGCCGTTCTCCTCGCAGAACGCGATGGCGGCGGCAACGGCCTCCTCCCCCGTCTGCTCCGCCGCGCCGGCGAAACCGCGGATATAGCGGACAACCTCGGTCTTGGGCGGGGCATAGGCGCCCGGCGGGATGCCTTCGTCCACCGGCTGGAACACCGGGTCGATGGGCAGGTCGTATTTCTGCGCAAATTCGAAATCGCGCGCGTCATGGGCGGGGCAGCCGAAGATCGCGCCCGTGCCGTAATCCATCAGGATGAAGTTCGCGATATAGATCGGCAGCTCCCACGCCGTGTCGAACGGGTGGCGCACCTTGAGGCCGGTGTCAAAGCCCAGCTTCTCCGCCGTTTCCACCGCCTCGGCCGTGGTGCCCAGCTTGCGGCATTCCGCGACGAAGGCCGCGACATCGGGATCGTGGCGTTCCAGATATTTCGCCAGCGGGTGATCGGGGCTGATCGCGGCAAAGCTTGCCCCCATCAGCGTGTCGGGGCGGGTGGTATAGACATCCAGCCGGTCGAACCCCTCGGGCGCGTCCACGGTGGAAAAGGCGAATTGCAGCCCGCGCGACTGGCCGATCCAGTTGGCCTGCATCAGGCGGACCTTTTCCGGCCAATCCTTCAGCCCGTCCAGCGCGCCCAGAAGATCATCGGCAAAGTCCGAGATCTTGAAGAACCACTGCGTCAGTTCCTTGCGTTCGACCGCCGCGCCCGAGCGCCAGCCCTTGCCGTCGATCACCTGTTCGTTCGCCAGCACGGTCATGTCGACCGGATCCCAGTTCACCTGCGCCGATTTGCGATAGACGAGGCCCGCCTCCATCATGTCGAGGAACATGGCCTGCTGCTGGCCGTAATAGTCCGGGTCGCAGGTCGCGAATTCCCGGCTCCAGTCGATGGACAGGCCGAGGGGCTTCATCTGCTGCTTCATCACGGCGATGTTGCCGTAGGTCCAGTCCTTGGGATGCCCGCCGCTTTCCATCGCCGCGTTTTCGGCGGGCATTCCGAAGGCGTCCCAGCCCATCGGATGCAGCACCGAAAACCCGCAGCTGGCCTTGTAGCGGGCCACCACGTCCCCCATGGTATAGTTGCGCACATGGCCCATGTGGATGCGCCCCGAAGGGTAGGGAAACATCTCCAGCACATAATATTTGGGCTTCGCCTCGTCCCGCCGGGCGGTGAAGGTTCCGGCCTCGTCCCACGCGGCTTGCCATTTGGGTTCGGATTGCGCGGGGGAATAGGACATGCGGGGCCTCGGGTGGGGATGTGTGCGCCTCAGGGGTTACACCCGTGGCGCCTTATCGTCCAGCCAAACGGGTGTCAGAACAGGCCCATCATCCACGCCACGGCGAAAATCGCCAGCGAGTAGGCCCACATCGGCAACAGGGCGAACCGGATGTGCCGCCCCATGTCCAGCCCCGCCAGCCCCAGCGCCAGCCACAACGCGGGCGAAAAGGGGCTGATGAAGGTGCCGACGATGTTGGCCACCATCATGGCATAGACGGTCTGCTGCGGTGGCACGCCGTGCTGGCCCACGATTTCGGCCACGATCGGCAGCAGGCCGAAATAATGCGCGTCGGTCGACAGAACCAGTTCCAGAGGCAGGCCGATGATGCCCAGAAGGATGTGCAGGACCGGAACCACCTGCGACGGCAGGACGGCCACCAGCGCCTGCGCGATGGCGCGCAGCATTCCCGTGCCGTCCATGACGCCCAGAAAGACCCCGGCGGCCAGGATGATCGCGGCCATGGTCAGCGCCGCCGAGGCATGGGCCTGAATGCGGCGCATCTGTTCGCCCGCATCGGGATAGTTGACGACCAGCGCCACCGACAGCGCCAGCATGAAGGTCAGCGGGGTCGGAAGGACGCCCGACACCAGCATGACCAGCGTGGCGAAAAAGATGGCGGCGTTGACCCAGATCAGGCGCGGACGCTCCAGCGCGCGGGCCGGATCTTCGGCATCGGTCGCGGCCGGGGGTTCGGCCGTGTCGGCGTCATAGGCATAGGCCCGCCCCGACGCGATGCGCCGTTGTTCGCGGCGGCCATAAAGGAAGGCCATCCCCATCAGGATCACCGCCCCGGCGATCTGCACGGGGATCAGCGGATGCCACAGCTCGGTCACGTCCAGCCCCGTGACCGCCGCCGCGCGTCCCAAGGGACCGGCCCAAGGCATCATGTTCAGGATGCCCGCGCCCGACGCCAGCAACAGCAGCATGACATAGGGGTTCATCCCCAACCGGCGATACAGAGGCAAGAGCGCGGGAACCGTCAGCAGGAAGGTCGTGGCCCCCGCGCCGTCCAGATGCGCCAGCATACCGGCCAGCGCGGTGCCAAGCGCGACATAGACCGGATTGCCGCGCGTCAGACGGACCAGCCCGTCGATCAGCGGCCGGAACAGCCCCGTATCCTGCAACACGCCAAAGAAGGTGATGGCAAAGATGAACATCGCGGCCACGCTCATGACGCGCCCAAGACCAGATTCGAAGAACTCCGAGATTTGCGTGAGGTCGAAGCCGGCCAGGAGAGCCCCGGCAACCGGCACGCTGGCCAGTGCCACGACGGGCGACACGCGCCCGAACAGCAGCAGCAGGATGACGGTTGCCAGCGTCAGGACGCCGATAAGTGTGAGCATGGTTCCCCTCCCTTGCCTCAAGCGTGGTATCCCGTGGTATGCTTGGGAATACTTTGACGCGTCAACCCGAAGTGCCTCTGTGCCGTGGCACACAGAGGCTTGGGCATCGCGGCACATTGTCGCAAAAGGGCCGATGCATTACGTTCGAACCGCAGCAGAAAGGACCATGCGATGACACTGGAACTGGGTCTCGACACCTTCGGGGACATGACGAACGGACCGGACGGTGCGCCGCTGTCCCATGCGCAGGTGATCCGCAACGTGGTCGATCAGGGGGTTCTGGCCGATCAGGTCGGCGTCGATTTCATCGGCATCGGCGAACATCACCGCGAGGATTTCGCGATCTCCGCCCCCGAGGTGGTTCTGGCGGGCATCGCCGCGCGCACCGAACGCATCCGGTTGGGATCGGCGGTGACGGTGCTGTCCTCGGACGATCCGATCCGCGTGTTCCAACGCTTCGCGACGGTGGACGCCATTTCGGGCGGGCGGGCCGAGGTTATTCTGGGCCGCGGATCCTTCACCGAAAGCTTTCCGCTGTTCGGCCATGACCTGAGCGATTACGAGCGCCTGTTCACCGAGAAGCTGGACCTGTTCGCCCGTCTTGCGCGCGAGAAGAAGGTGACGTGGAAGGGCACGATCCATCCCGGCCTGAAGGCACAGGAGGTGTTTCCGCCGATGGAGAACGGGCCGCTGAAAACCTGGATCGGGGTCGGTGGCAGCCCGGAATCGGTGGTGCGGGCGGCGCATTACAGCCTGCCGTTGATGCTGGCGATCATCGGCGGATCGCCCGCGCGCTTTCGCCCTTACGTGGACCTCTATCTCCAATCGTTCGAGGCGGAGGGGAAGGTCGCCCCCCCCATCGGCGTGCATTCCCCCGGCCATGTCGCCGCCACGGATGCCGAAGCGCGGGACCAGTTCTTTGCAGGCTACAGCATATCCCATGCCTTGATCGGCCGCACGCGGGGCTGGCCGCCCCTGCGCCGCGCCGATTTCGACCGAGAGGTGGACCGCGGATCCATGTATGTGGGCAGCCCCGAAACCGTTGCGGGCAAGATCGCGGCCACCGTCCGCGCGCTGAGCCTGTCGCGGTTCGACCTGAAATATTCGGGCGGTCCGGTCCCGCATGACGTGTCGATGGAGGGAATCCGCCTTTACGGCGAAAAGGTCATCCCGATGGTGCGGGACATGCTGGCCTGACGCGCCGATCCCCTAAAACGGAACGGGCGCGGTGACGGTCAGGCTGCGCCGCGTTTCGGGATGGGTCAGGCGCAGATGTTCGGCATGCAGCATCAGGCGCGGAAAGTCCTGCGCCGCGCCGGTGGCATAAAGCGGATCGCCCAGGATCGGGTGACCCATCGCCTGCATGTGCACGCGCAACTGATGGCTGCGCCCGGTCACGGGGGTCAGGCGCAGGCGGGTTTCGGTCGCGTCGCGGGCCACCACCTCCCAATCGGTCTGGGCGGGTTTGCCGGTGTCGTGGTTCACATGCTGGCGCGGGCGGTTCGGCCAATCGACGATCAGCGGCAGGTCCACGCGGCCCCGGTCGCCCGCAACCTGACCCCAGACCCGCGCGGCATAGGTTTTCCGCACCAGCCGCTTTTCGAACTGCTGGCCAAGGGCGGCCTGCGCCTCCTTGTCGCGGGCGAAGACGATCACGCCCGACGTGTCCAGATCCAGCCGGTGCACCAGAAGAATGTCGTAGAACACGACCCGCAACCGCGCGATCAGGCAATCGGCGTGATCGTCGCCGCGCCCTGGCACCGACAAAAGGCCGGCGGGCTTGTTCGCCACCACGATCCGCGCATCCTCGTGCAGGATGTCCAGCGGGGTCGCGGGCGGGGCATAGACGAAGGTCACGCGGCGTCCTTGAAGATGCGGGCCAGGATCGTGGCCAGCGCCTCGGCATCGGCGTCGGTGAAGGCGGCCGGGGTGTTGCTGTCCAGATCCAGCACGCCCAGCAGATCCCCCGCGCCGTTCCAGACCGGCAGCACCAGTTCCGACCGGGTGGAGGAGGCGCAGGCGATGTGCCCCGGAAACGCGTCCACATCCGGCACGACCTGCGCCTGACCCGTGCGCGCCGCCGCCCCGCACACGCCGCGCGCGAAGGGGATCACCAGACAGCCGTGCCCGCCCTGATAGGGGCCGATCTTCAACATTTCCGGCCCCGTGACACGATAGAACCCGGTCCAGTCCGACAGCGGATGCGCGTGGTGCAATTCGCAGGCGACGGTGGCCATCAGGGCCACCGCATCGGTTTCCCCGTGGCACAGCGCATCGAGGGTGTTGGACAGCGTGTCGTAATCCATGGGCCTCAGTTCATGTTGAAATGCAGCGGATAGCGGCCTTCGTCGAAATCGCCGAACATCTCGGCCAGATCGGGATGGTCCACCGGCTCTCCCGTCTCGTCCGGGGTCAGGTTCCCTTCCGAGACATAGGCGATGTAGTAGCTTTGGTCGTTTTCGGCCAGCAGGTGATAGAAGGGCTGGTCCTTGGCCGGGCGGCTGTCCTCGGGGATCGCGTCATACCATTCGTCGGTGTTGGCGAACATCGCGTCCACGTCGAAAACCACCCCGCGAAACGCATGCTTGCGATGACGGAGCACCTGTCCAAGGTGGTATTTGGCCTGCGATGCGATCATGGAACGTCCTTTCCGGCCCCGCATACTGGGGTTGCGCGCATGAGTCCACTGGGCGCGACCTTGCCATGCGCGGTCCGGTCGCACGGCTTTGTCATTCCCCCGCTGGGCGATTCTGGATATGGTGCCCGAAAATACGCATGAGGGGCATATGAGCCGATTTCTTCGTGCGTCGATACTTCTGCTGACGCTCGCATCCTGCGGGAGCAGCAACTTCTCGGCGCCGCGCGATCTTGAAAACGCCTGCAACATCGTCGCGGAACGTCCGGCCTATTGGCGCGCGATGCAAAAGACCGAACGCCAATGGGGCGTGCCGGTGCATGTGCAGATGGCGACCATCCATCAGGAATCGAAGTTCATCGGCAACGCCCGCACCCCACACCAATATGTCCTTGGGGTGATTCCCGTCGGACGGCAAAGCACGGCCTATGGCTACAGCCAGGCGCTGGACGGCACGTGGGAAGAATATCAGGCGGAAACGAACAACCGCCGTGCCCGCCGCGACCGGATCGAGGATGCGACGGATTTCATGGGCTGGTACATGGCGAAATCCACGCGGTCGCTGGGCATCGCGCCCTTCGACGCCTCGAACCAGTATCTGGCCTATCACGAAGGGCGGACGGGATTTGCGCGGCAAAGCTATGCCGCCAAACCGTGGCTTGTGGCCGTGGCGTCGCGCGTGGGGACACGTGCGGAACGCTACCGCACGCAACTGGCGACCTGTCGCGGCTGATCAGCGGCTGCGGCGCTGCTGTTCGCTGGTGATGGAGAACAGCGAGGAGGCCAGGTTGCCGCCCTTCTGCAGTTCGCCCAGAATCACCGTCGTCTGCGCACCGGCATTGTCCGTGATGACCCATTGGCGCAGTTCGGTCGGGTTGGCGGTGAACACCATTTCGATCTTGCCCTGTTCGGGGCGCTGCGGATCCTGGGCCACGACGCGGGTGGTGTTCTCCACCTCGGTATGGCCGACCACCATGCGCGCGCGGCTGAGATCAACGTTCTGATCCAGAATGATGCTGAGCGGGGTGCGCGACAGCGGATACTGTTCCGCCGTCTGGTTGGATTTCGCGTCGAAGATCGCGACCTGACCCCCGCCGGCCAGCACCACCGAATTGTCCGGCTGGGCGTATTCGAACCGCACGCGGCCCGGCCGATGCATCATCAGCTTGCCGGTGGAGACGGAGCCGTCGGGGTTCACTTGCGTGAAATCCGATTGCGCCGTGGTGAGCGAGTTCAGATAGCGCGAGATTTCCGAAAGCGGAATCCGTTCGGCGGCGGCGGGCAGCGCGAACAGGGCGAGGGCGATGGCCGAGGCCAAGAGGGTGCGTATGCGTGTCATGCGTCAAATCTAGGACGCAGATCGCCACCCTTCCAGTCGCATCTTTTCACCCTTTCGCAAGTGGGCGGGGCCTTGCGCGTGAACGGATGAAACAAAGGGGCCCGAAGGCCCCTTTTTCATTGTTCCGGCAGAAGGATGTCGCGTTTGCCCACATGGTTGGCCGGGGTGACGACGCCCTGCTCCTCCATCTGCTCCACCAGCTTGGCGGCCTTGTTGTATCCGACGCCCAGCTTGCGCTGGATATAGGAGGTGGAGCATTTGCGGTCCTTGGCGACCACGGCCACCGCCTGATCGTAAAGCGAATCCTCGCCGTCCGTGTTGCCGCCCAGACCCAGAACCGCGTCGATGTCCGAGGCGCTGTCGTCGTCCGGCCCTTCGACCACGCCCGACATGTAGCTGGGCGGTCCGAAGGATTTGAGGTGGTTGACGATCTCCTCCACTTCCTCGTCCGATACGAACGGCCCGTGGATGCGGGTGATCTTCGATCCGCCGGCCATATAGAGCATGTCGCCCATGCCCAGAAGCTGTTCGGCCCCTTGTTCGCCCAGGATCGTGCGGCTGTCGATCTTGGAGGTGACGGAGAAGCTGATCCGCGTGGGGAAGTTCGCCTTGATCGTGCCGGTGATGACATCGACCGAGGGGCGCTGCGTGGCCATGATCAGGTGGATACCGCTTGCCCGCGCCATCTGGGCCAGACGCTGGATGCAGGCCTCGATCTCCTTGCCCGCGACCATCATCAGGTCCGCCATCTCGTCCACGATCACCACGATGAAGGGGATCGGAACGGGCTGGAACTCTTCCGTCTCGAACACCGGCTCGCCCGTATCCTCGTCGAAGCCGGTCTGGATGGTGCGCTTGAACATCTCGCCCTTGTCCAGCGCCTCGCGCACGCGGCCGTTGTAGCCTTCGATGTTCCGCACGCCCATCTTGGACATCTTGCGGTAGCGTTCCTCCATCTCGCCCACGACCCATTTCAGGGCGACGACGGCCTTTTTCGGGTCCGTCACCACGGGGGACAGCAGATGCGGGATGCCGTCATAGACCGACAGCTCCAGCATCTTGGGGTCGATCATGATCAGGCGGCATTCCTCGGGCGTCAGTTTATAGAGCAGCGACAGGATCATCGTGTTGATCGCCACCGACTTGCCCGACCCCGTGGTCCCCGCGATCAGGAGGTGGGGCATCTTGGCCAGGTTCGCCACGACGGGGTCGCCGCCGATATCCTTGCCAAGCGCCAGCGGCAGGCGGTGGTTGCCGTCGCCGAAATCGCGCGAGGAGATGATCTCGCGCAGGATGACCTTTTCGCGGATGGCGTTCGGAAGCTCGATCCCGATGACCGTGCGGCCCGGAACGGTGGACACGCGGGCCGACAGCGCCGACATCGACCGCGCGATGTCGTCGGCCAGCCCGATGACGCGGCTGGCCTTCAGACCCGGGGCCGGTTCCAGTTCATACATGGTCACGACGGGGCCGGGGCGGACCGAGACGATCTCTCCCTTCACGCCGTAATCGTCCAGCACGGATTCCAGCATCCGCGCGTTTTCCTCCAGCGCCTCCACCGACAGGGGGCGGCGGGTGATCGTGTCGGGGTTGGCCAGAAGCGACAGGGGCGGGAGTTCATACTCCTGCACCCGATCCTCGAACCGCAGGCCGGGTTGGGATTCGGCGCGCGCCTGACGCGAGGGGACGGGTTTCGCCACCGTCTGCTGCACCTTCGGCGGGGCAGGGGGGGCGCCGTCGAACTGTTCCTCGGGCCAATCGTCATCGTCTTCCGAGGCATAGGAGGCGTGAAGCGGGTCCAGCGCGTCCATCTCGTCGGCCCAATCCAGATCGTCCTCCATCCCCGGCGCGACGTAATCGTCGTGAAGTCGTTCGGCGGCGGTCGTCTCCGGTTCGTCCAGCGGGCTGCCGAGGCGCGGGATCGCGGCGGGCGGCGTCGGGACGGCGCGGGCGGTGACGGGCGGTTCGGCGGGCAGGTCGGCCGCGCGGCGGGGGGTGGCGATCAGCGGCTGCGGGCTGCGACGGCGGCCCGCGACGGGGGGTTCGCGCCGCTGCACCGCCGCCGTGATGGCCGAGACCGGGCCGCCCGACTGATGCGCGCGGGTGCGGATCACGTCGGAAATGCGGGCCTTGATGCGGTCTTCGGGTTCGGACTGCATCTCCACCCGCTCGGGCTGGGGATCGGGATCGACCACGCGGCGCATCATTTCCGCGCCGCGCGCCAGAAGGCCGCGCGGGGGGCTGGGTTCCTCGGGGCGCGGATCGGCGCGCAGGGGGCGCGGGGTGGGGGTGGCGTGCAGCGCGTCGGGGGTGCCCCAGGCCGCATCGTGCCGTTCGGCGGCGGCGCGGGTCAGATCCCCCACGCGCGATCGGGGCGCGGGAAGGTCAACCTCCACCTCGGTCGGCCGGGGGGCGGAAAACCGGGCGGCAAAACCGCGCATCGCGCCACCCAAGGCCGCCACGCCGCGGGGGGCGGGCGGCTCGGCCTCCTCGAACACGGCATCCTCGTCCCAGTCCTGCTGGACATGGGCGCGGCGGGCCTGACGCTGTTCCTGCATCGTCGCCGCCATCCGCCGCGCGCCCGAGGCCGACTGACCAAGAAGTCCCAGAAGCGTCGTGTAGGTCAGGATAAGCCCCACCAGCAGGAAACGGCAGATCGCCCGCACCTCGGCCATGGCAAATCCTGTGACGAACAGCATCGCGGCCATCAGCACAAAGCCCGAGGTCAGCGACAGAAGCTTCAGCGCGCCGCCCGTGGGCAGGGGCAGGATGCCGATCAGCGCGGCCAGAACCGTATCGCCGAACAGACCGCCCAAGCCGAACGTCTCCTGCCACTCCGCCCCCGGCACATGGGTGGCGGCGAACACGGCGGCGACGGCGACACCCAGCAGGGCGAAGACCGCCCGCCCGATGGCCCGTTCCGCCCCGCGATGCAGCACGAACCGCCCGCCCCAGACGAACAGCATGACCGGAATGGCCCAGGCCCCCTTGCCCACGACCACGATCAGGGTGGAGGCCACCGCCGCCCCGAACGATCCCAGCGTGTTCTGGACCGCCTGATCGTTCTCCATCATCCAGCCCTTGTCATGGGGCGAATAGCTGCCCAGCATCATGACGAACAGAAGGCCGAGGATGACGAGGCCGACGCCCAGCAGTTCCCGCCCGCGGCGGTGCAGCAATTCCTGCGTCGATTCGTCCAGAAGCGGGTCGCGCTGCCGTGCGTGATAGGATGCCATCGTCCTCAATCCTTCCCGTAAAGACAGTCGCGCAGGGTGGTCAGGCCCCGTTCCGTCGCATCATAGGGGGCGACCAGCGCCACCCGGACATACCCTTCGCCGGGATTCACCCCGTCCACCGTGCGCGACAGATACGCGCCGGGCAGGATGCGGATGCCGGTCTCTTTCCACAGCCGCAGCGTCGCGGCCTCGCCATCCGGCACCGGCAGCCACAGGAAGAACCCGCCCTCGGGCGTGCGATAGCCGGGGATGTCGGCGAACAGCCGGTCCGCCAGATCGAACTTCTGGTGGTAAAGCGCGCGGGAGGCGTCGACATGCGCCTCGTCGTTCCAGGCGGCGGTGGATACGGCCTGGATCGGAAGGGGCAGCGGTGCCCCGGCAAAGGCCCGCAGCTTGCGGATCTGGCGAATCCCCTCCGCCCCTCCCGCAACGAAGCCCGAGCGCAGGCCCGGCAGGTTGGAGCGTTTGGACAGCGAATGGAACACGAAGACCCGCTCGGGGTCGGCGCCGGTCCGGGCTGCGATCTCCAACGCACCGGGGGGCGGGGCGTCGCGCCAGATTTCGGAGTAGCATTCGTCGGCAAAGACGCGGAAATCATGCTTTTCGGCCAGCGCCAGCAGGTCGCGCAGGTAATCGGCGGACGCGATCGCGCCCTGCGGGTTGGCGGGCGAGCAGAGATAGGCGATCGTCACGCGGTCCAGCACCCCCGCGGGCAGGGCGGCGTAATCGGGCAGGAAATTCGTGTCGGCCGTGGCGGGCACGTAAACCGGCTCCGCCCCCAGGGCCAACGCCGCCATGGCATAGACCTGATAGAATGGGTTCGGCATCAGAATCACCGGCCGCGCGCCGTTCTTCGTTTCCGGCGACAGGGCGAGGGCCGCGTTGAACAGCCCCTCCCGCGTGCCGTTCAGGGCCATGACCCGGTCAGCCTCCAGCCCCACGCCATAACGCCGCCCGATCCAGCCGGTGATCGCGGTCAGTAAATCGGGCGTGCCGTCATTCGCGGGATACTGGCCGAACCCCGACAGCGACGCGGCCATGACATCCGCCACGAAGGGCGGCATGGGGTGCTTGGGTTCGCCGATCGACATGTGCAGGACCTCGCCCCCGGGGGCGTGGGTGTCCAGCAAACTGCGCAAACGCGGGAACGCGTATTCGGGTAGGTTCGAAAACCTTTCGGGAAACTGCATCGACTGCCTCGTGTTCGGGGTCTTTTGCCCCTTTTGTTCGCACGATAGCGGCAGTTGCGCGTCGGGTCCAGAAGTTCCCCTGCGATCAGTTGCGCACAAGGCCCGCCTGTATCCGTCCGGGCAGGAAAAGGCGTTCGGTCGCATAGCCCAGACGGAGCAGGCGTTCCTCCTGCAGCGGGGGGCACATCAGCATGAATCCGCAGGACGCCACCGACCCCGGCACGGTCAGCGAACACAGGCCCAGCATGTTGGCGATGCGGGTGTTGCGCAACGCCAGAAGATTTTCCGAGGTGTAGTAATCCGCGTCGTCGATCAGCCGCTGCGTGTTGGGCGGCAGGATGGGGGAGGTGGGCATGACCACCGCGTCGTATCCGGCGGTGGCGCTGGCCCAATTGCGGCGGATCTGGTCCAGACGACGGACATGGGCGATGTAATCGGCGGCGTTGACCGCCCGTCCTGCCTCGATCCGTTCGCGGATGCGGGGGAACATCAGGTCGGGCTGCGCCTCGATCCGGTCGCGCCAGATAGCGAAGCCTTCGGCGGTGAACAGGGGGCCGGAGAACGACATCGCCTCGCGGATCGGTTCGAACCGCAGGGCGGTGACATGGGCCCCGGCGCCGCCAAGGCGCGACAGCGCCCGTTCGAAACATTGCGCGGGGGCGTCGCGCAGGTCTTCGGTCGCGACGGTGTCCAGAACGGCGATTCGCGCGCCCGACAGGTCCGATCCCGTCAGGTCGATGGGCCGCCGCCCTTCCAGCGCCGAAAGGAGGAGGGCGCAATCCTCCACGCTGCGGGCCAGGGGGCCGATCGTATCCAGCGATTCGCAGGAGGGGACGATCCCGTCATTCGAAAGCCGCCCGAACGTTGTTTTCAGGCCGACCAGATCGTTCCAGCACGCCGGCCCACGGACCGATCCCGCGGTGTCCATGCCGATTGCCGCCGCCGCCATGCCGAACGCGACCGAGGCCGCCGCCCCGGAGGACGATCCCCCGGCCACGGCGTCGGGATTGTTGATGTTGGGGGGGGTCTGGGTGACCGGATTGAGGCCGAGGCCGGAAAAGGCCAGCTCGCTCATATGGGTTTTTCCAAGGCAAACCAGACCGTTCAGCGTCGCCGTGGTCAGCACGGGCGCGTCGGTCTGGGGTGTGCGGCCGGCCAGAAGGGCCGATCCCGCCTCGGTCGGGATGTTGGCGGTGTCGAACACATCTTTCCAACTGATCGGAACGCCATCCAGCGGGCCGCGCCGCCGTCCGTCCTTGGCCCGGGTCGCGGCGGCCATCGCCTCATCCCGGGCGCGGTCGTGCGTGAGGCGGGCATAGATGCGCCGCCCAAGGTCGGATTCCGCCGCATCCAGAAAAGCTTCGGTGAGTTCGACAGGGTTTATCTGCCCGCTCTGGATGCCGCGTCCCAGCTCCGCTGCCGTTTGGGTTCGCCAATTCATCGCGTCATCCTACCATCACCCACACCGAACTATGTAAAATACCATAGATGATAGACAATCCCACCCCCCCACAGTTAAATCAATCCATGAAGACGCAAGCGGACATCGTGATCGTGGGCGGCGGGCTGAACGGTCCGCCCTTGGCGCTGGCCTTGGCACAGGCGGGGCTGTCGGTCGTGGTCATCGACGCGCGCCCCGCGCCCGACCGGGCGGAGCGGGGGTTCGACGGGCGGGCCTATTCCCTGGCCCTCGCCTCGCGGCGGTTGCTGGGGGCGATCGGCGTCTGGGAACGGGTGGCGGACCGGGTGCAGCCGATCGCACGCATCCGCACCGGCGACGGGCAGGTGGGCTTTGGCGCATCGCCCTTCGTGCTGACCTTCGATCAGGCCGAGATCGAGGACGGGCCGATGGGCTTCATGCTGGAGGACCGCTTTCTTTATGCCGCCTTCCGCAAGGCGATGGAGGCCGAGGCGAACATCACCCTGCTGAGCGGGGAGACGGTTGTGGCGCAGAGGGGGGGGGAGGTCACGCTGGCTTCGGGCCCCCGGATCGCGGCGCGGCTGATCGTGGGTTGCGACGGGCGGGGCAGCGGGGTGGCCGCGCGCGCGGGCATCGCACGGCGGGGGCACGATTACGGCCAGACGGCGCTGGTGACGGCCATCGCCCATGACCGCCCCCATGACGGCGTGGCGCATCAACTGTTCCTGCCCTCCGGCCCCCTGGCGATCCTGCCCCTGCCCGGCAACATGTCCTCCATCGTGTGGAGCGAGACGCGCGGGCTGGCCGAGGCGATCCACGCCCTGCCCGATGCCGAATATCTTCAGGCGCTGCGCCCGCGGTTCGGCGATTTCCTGGGGGAGATCCGGCTGGCGGGGGCACGGTTCACCTATCCCCTGTCGCTGAGCCTGGCCGAACGTTTCGTGGCGCCGCGCGTGGCGCTGGTGGGGGATGCGGCGCATGGGGTCCATCCCTTGGCGGGGCAGGGGCTGAACCTGGGGCTGCGCGACGTGGCGGCCTTGGCCGAGGTGGTGATCCAGGCCGCGCGGCGGGGCGAGGATATCGGGGCTACGGATGTGCTGGAGCGGTATCAGCGTTGGCGGCGGTTCGACACCACGGCGATGGCGTTGGGGATGGACGCGATGAACCGGCTGTTTTCCAATGACAATCCGGCGTTGCGTCTGGTGCGGGATCTGGGGCTGGGGGCGGTGAATGCCCTGCCCGGCCTGCGGCGCAGGTTCATCCGGCAGGCGGCGGGGGTGGCGGGCGACGTGCCCGTCCTTCTGGACGGGCGGCGGCCCTAATCCAGCTCGCGCGCTTCGGCCACCAGCATCACGGGAATGCCGTCGCGCACCGGGAAGGCCATATTTGCCTCGCGCGAGATCAGTTCGGACCGTTCCGCGTCATAGGTCAGGGTGGATTGCGTCAGGGGGCAGACCAGGGCCTCCAACATCCGGCGGTCGAATTGGGTCATTGCAGGCGCTCTCCCTCGGTGCCGCCCCGCAGGGCGAATTCGATCAGCGTGACCAGCGTTTCCCGTCGCGTGACCAGCGAAGGCGCCTCCAGCAGCGCCTGCTTGTCCTCGGGCGGGAAGGGGCACAGCATGGACAGGGAGTTGATCATCAACTCCGCCTCCGCCTCGTTCAGGCTGCCCCAGTCGGTGGAGAGGTCCATCGCCTGAAAGTAGCGTTGGAGCAAGGCCATGAACGCCTCGCGGTCGAAACCGGCATCGCCTTCGGCATGGCCCAGGTCGCGGCCGAAGCTGCTCCAGTCCACCTGCGCCGTGATATACGGGGCGTCTTCGGTGGCGATGGTGCCAAGGCGGAACCGCGACACGCCCGTCAGGGTGATCATGTAGCGCCCATCCTCGGTCTCGGAAAACCCCGTCAGACGTCCGGCGCAGCCGATGGCCTGATGTTTCTCCTTGCCCGATCCGGGAACGCCGCGCGGCTGCACCATGCCCAGAAGGCGGTGGCGCGTGGCCATCACATCTTCCAGCATCTGCAGATAACGCGGTTCGAAGACGTGAAGCGGCAGTCGGGCGCGCGGCAGAAGAAGCGCCCCCGACAGCGGGAAAAGCGGGATCGTATCCGGAAGGTCGGCGGCATTCATCATGGCCGGGAAGCTAGTCCGCGCGACCCGTTCGGAAAGGCGTCAGAGAAAGATCATCGACGACAGTTTGCGCCGCCCCTTCAACACGATGGGATCCTGCGGTTTCAGCGCGTCGAAAATGATGAAAAGCTGCGCCCGGGCCGCCCCGTCGTTCCAATCCCGGTCGCGGCGGAACAGGTCCAGAAGTTGATCCACCGCCTCCTCCACCTTGCCCGAGGCGTGGAGCGCCTGTGCCAGATCGAACCGGGCCTGATGGTTGTCGGGATCGGCCTCCACAGTGGCGCGCAACTCGGCCTCGGGGCCTGCGTTCGCGGCCTGACGGGCCAGCGCGATCTGGGCGCGGGCGGCCTCCACCTCTTGTGCGGTGGCGATCTTGGCGGGGGCGGCGTCGGCCGCGGCCTGCGCCCCGTCAACGTCGCCGGCGGCCAGACGGGTGCGGATCAGACCGCCATAGGCCTGCGCGTTCTCCGGCTCCTCCTCCAGAATGGCGGCGAAGGTTTCGGCGGCGTCGGCCACGGCCCCTTCGGCCAGCATCTGCTCGGCCGCCTCGATCGCATCGGAGAGGCCGCCATCCCCGGCCATCCCCGCCAGTTTCGCCACGAAGGCCTTGATTTCGGATTGCGGCAGGGCCCCTTGGAAGGCGTCGACCGGCTGGCCCTGAAAGAAGGCATAGACGGTGGGGATCGACTGGATGCGCAATTGCGCCGCGATCTGCTGGTTCTGGTCCACATCGACCTTCACCATCTTCACCTTGCCCTTGGCGGCGGTCACCTCCGCCTCCAACGCGGGGCCCAGCGTCTTGCACGGGCCGCACCAGGGCGCCCAGAAATCGACGATGACGGGCACCTCCTGGCTTGCCTCGATCACGTCGGCCATGAAGGTGGCTTCGGTCGTGTCCTTGATCAGGTCGCTTGCAACAGGTTTGGGTGTTTCGCCAAGACCGAACATCGGCTGCCTCCGTTTGGGTTTGGACCTATATGCGCGCCCGAAGGACGGACGCCAAGGGGATCACAGGTCGAACGTGGCAAAAACCGGAACGTGGTCCGAGGGTTGGGTCCAGCCGCGCGCGTCGCGCAGGACGCGGCTGGAATGGGCGGCGTTCGCGATGTCGGGCGTGGCCCAGATGTGATCCAGCCTGCGCCCCTTGTCCGCCGCGTTCCAGTCGGCCGCGCGATAGGACCACCAGCTGTAGAGCTTGCCGTCGGGGATGTCCTTGCGGGTGATGTCCACCCACCGCCCCGCATCCTGCGCGGCGCCCAGATGCTCCACCTCGACGGGGGTGTGGCTGACGATCTTCAGAAGCTGCTTGTGCGACCAGACGTCATCCTCGCGCGGGGCGATGTTCAGATCGCCCACGAGGATGGATTTCGCGGGCGGAGCGCCATGCGCCCAGTCCCGCATCTCGGTCAGGAAATCCAGCTTCTGGCCGAATTTTGCATTCACCTCGCGGTCGGGCACATCGCCGCCTGCGGGGACATAGACGTTGTGGATCGTCACGCCGTTTTCCAGCGCGGCCGCGACGTGGCGGGCGTGGCCCAGATTTGCGAAATCCCGGTCGCCCGCATCCACCAGCGGCAGCCGCGACAGGATCGCCACGCCGTTGTATCCCTTCTGCCCCCGCGCCACGATCCAGTTGTAGCCAAGCGCGCGGAACCCATCGAGGGGGATCTTGTCCACCGGGCTCTTGCATTCCTGCAGGCACAGAACGTCGGGCAGCTCCTCGGTCAGCAGGCGCAGGACCAGGGGTTCGCGCAGGCGGACCGAGTTGATGTTCCAGGTGGCAAGGGTGAAGGGCATGGGCATCTCCTGTTGGCAGCCATAAGCCATAAAAAAAGACCGGGCGAAAGCCCGGCCCCGGCATGTGCCAGCAAGGTCCAACAGGGAGGTGTCGCACCACAGGCGCGACATGACACAGATATGACGCGCCCGCCGTCCTGCAAGAGGCGGTCAGATCACCAGCCGGTATCCGCCGCTTTCGGTGACCAGAAGCCGCGCGTTCGAGGGGTCCGGCTCGATCTTCTGGCGCAGGCGATAGATGTGGGTTTCCAGCGTGTGGGTGGTCACGCCGGCGTTGTAGCCCCAGACCTCGTGCAGCAGCACGTCGCGCGGCACCACGCCCTGCGTCGCGCGATAAAGGAACTTCAGGATGTTGGTTTCCTTCTCCGTCAGGCGGATCTTGCGGTCCTTGTCGTCCACCAGCAGCTTCTGCGCCGGGCGGAAGGAATAGGGCCCAAGCTGGAACACCGCATCCTCGGACTGTTCATGGGTGCGCAACTGCGCGCGGATGCGGGCCAGAAGGACCGGAAACTTGAACGGTTTGGTGATGTAGTCGTTGGCGCCGGAGTCGAGACCGAGAATCGTGTCGGCGTCGGTGTCGTGGCCGGTCAGCATGACGATGGGGCACTTCACCCCCGCCTTGCGCATCCGGCGGCACAATTCGCGCCCGTCGGTGTCCGGCAGGCCGACATCGAGGATCACGAGATCATGGTGCCCCGCCTTGGCCTTTTCCATCCCGCCCGCGCCGTTGTCGGCCTCGAACACGTCGAAATCCTCGGTCATCACCAGCTGTTCGCTCAGCGCCTCGCGCAGATCGTCATCGTCGTCCACCAGCAGGATTTTCTTCAGGGCCGCCATGGAAACCTCCGTTCGTTGCCGTCACGATGTCACATCGGGGTGAACGGGACGGGGGGCAAGAAATGCGACAGAACTTCACGCGGACGTGTCGCCTGCGCAGGAATTGTTTCAATTCATGGCAAATTTCCCTAGATATGGGGGACTGTTCCCCGGAGGCGCGATGCTGTCCCTGACCCTGACCGAACGGATGGCGCGCGCCCGTGCCGATCTTCGCCTTGGCCTGCCGATCGTTCTGCAGGCCGACGGCCTGTGGCTGGCGACGGCGGTGGAGACGCTGACCCCCGCGCGGTTGGATGATCTGCGCGGTCTTGGCCGCATCGAAGTGGCGCTGACGGCCCGGCGGGCCGAGACGTTGCGCGCCCGCGCCTATGATGGTGACATCGCGCGGATCGGGGTGCCGGACGGCGCGGGGCTGGAGTGGTTGCGGGCGGTGGCCGATCCGGCGGGCGATCTTGCGCGGCCGATGAAGGGCCCGTTCCACAGCCTGCGGCACGGGGACGCGGCAGCGCATCGCGCGGCGGTGGGGCTGGCGAAGACCGCCCAGATGCTGCCTGCCGCGGTGATGGTTCCCGTGACCGCGGCCCCCCCCGATCTGACGCTTCTGGATGCGGGGGCGGCGCAGCGCGCGCTGGCGGCGGAGCATGTCCTGCACCCCGTCGTCTCCGCCCGCCTGCCCATGGCCGCGTCCGAGGCGGGGCGGGTCCACATTTTCCGGTCCGAGGATGATACGGCCGAACATTACGCCATCGAGATCGGCCGCCCCGACCGCGCCGCCCCCGTTCTGGCCCGCCTGCATTCGGCCTGTTTCACCGGCGATGTGCTGGGCAGCCTGAAATGCGATTGCGGCCCGCAACTGCGCGCGGCCCTGGCGCGGATGGGGGCCGAAGGGGCGGGCGTTCTGCTGTATCTGAACCAGGAGGGGCGGGGGATCGGCCTTGCCAACAAGATGCGCGCCTATGCCCTGCAGGATCAGGGATTCGACACGGTTGAGGCGAACCATCGCCTGGGGTTCGAGGATGACGAGCGCGATTTCCGCATCGGCGCGGGGTTGCTGCGGGAGATGGGGTTCTCCTCTGCCCGGCTGCTGACCAACAACCCCGCCAAGGTCCGCATGATGGAGGCGCATGGCGTGCGCGTGGTGGAACGTGTGCCGCTGCGCGTGGGAGAGACCGCGCAGAATGCGGCCTATCTCGCGACGAAGGCGGCGAAGTCGGGGCATCTGCTGTGAAGTGGGTGATGCGTGCCGGTCTGTCGGTCGTATTCGCTGTGACGATGATCGTGGGGATGCTGGCCGGGATGCTGGCATGGCGGTTGGCTGTTATGGCGCTGTATCCCAATTGCATTAGGATCTTCAGTCTCGAATGCGGGGTCACGATTGGCCTTGCGCTCATGTCCGGACTGGTCGCATTCGCCGCAGTGATGTTGAGCCGACGACTTGTGAAATGGGGAATGCCATGATCCGCGTGACCCCCATGGGCGCGTGGTTCGCTGGCCGTCGGTTTCCCTGCACCATCGGGCGCGGCGGCGTCACGGAGGCCAAGCGCGAGGGCGACATGGCGACCCCGCGCGGCGACCACCGGATCGTCGGGATGCTTTACCGTCCCGACCGGATTGTCGGGATGCCGGGCTGGGCGCAGCCGATCGGGCCGCGCGATCTGTGGTCTGACGATGTGCGGGATGCGGATTACAACCGTCCGGTCCGCGCGCCCCATGCGTTCGGGCATGAGGCGCTGCGCCGCCCCGATCCGCTTTACGACCTGATTCTGGTGGTGGACTGGAACATGCCCGCGACGCCGGGGCGGGGTTCGGCGATCTTCGTGCACACATGGCGACGTCCGGGGTATCCCACGGCGGGCTGCGTGGCCTTTGCGCCGCGCGACCTTTTGTGGATCGCGCAGCGGGTGCGCTGGGGCGAGGTTCTGCGCGTTCAGTAGGTGCGTGCGCCGAAGATGGCGCTGCCGACGCGGATATGTGTCGCGCCGTGGGCGATGGCCGTTTCGAAATCCCCGCTCATCCCCATGGAGAGGTTGAGCAGGCCGTTGCGTTCGGCAATGCGGGCCAGATGGGCGAAATGGGGGGCGGGGTCTTCGCCCTCGGGCGGGATGCACATCGCACCGATGACCGGCAAATCCAGCGCGCGGGCGGCGCGAATGAAGGCATCGGCGTCGGCGGGCAGGATGCCGGCCTTTTGCGGTTCCTCCCCCGTGTTGACCTGAACGAACAGGTCGGGACAGGCGCCGCGCTCCTGCGCCAGGCGCGCCAGACGCTGGGCCAGCGAGGGGCGGTCCAGCGTGTGGATCGCGTCGAACAGGTCCATCGCCGGTTTGGCCTTGTTGGTCTGAAGCGGACCGATCAGGTGGACGGCGACCCTGCCGAAAGTGTCGCGAAAGCCGGGCCATTTGCCCTGCGCTTCCTGAACGTAGTTTTCTCCGAAGAGGCGGTGGCCATCTTGCAGCACCGCCGCCACCCGCGCGTCGGGCTGGACCTTGGATACGGCGATCAGATGGACCGACCCCGCCGCCCGACCCGCGCGGGCTTCGGCCGAGGCGATTCGGTGAAGGATGTCGGAATAGGCCATGGTGCGCTCCCTTTGGCGATGTTTACCGCAGGCGGCGCGCAAATGAAAAGAGCGGGCGCAAGGCCCGCTCTTTCCAGGAACGATGATCCGGGTGGATCAGAAGTTCAGACGGATACCGACGTCGGCGACCGTTTGGCCTTTGCCTGCGGCGTCGTAGATCAGGTCGGTGTCGACCACGCCAGCGCGCAGCGAAGCGCCGCCGCCCAGATCGTAGTTCGCGCCGATGCCGAAGGTGTTCAGCTTGTCGTCGCCGAAGATGTTCTCTTGCTTCATGCGGTCACGACGGTAGAAGCCGTTCACCGTGGTGGCGCCGAACTGGTACGACCCGCTCAGACCCAAGGTGTAGTCAGCTTCGACGTCGCCGTCGGTTTCTTGGCCGTTCAGGACGCCCGAGAAGCCGGTCAGAACGTTGCTGTACTGGGTGTAGTAGGCTTTGACGCCGACGCCAGCGACATCGGTTTCACCGACGACGATGAACTGTTCGCCACCGTAGTTGCCGCCGCCGAAGGCGCTTGCGTTGCCTTCGTAGCTGCCGTTGTTCAGGTAGCCGAGGCCCAGTTTGTAGTTGTCGCCCGAGTAGCCGACAGCCATCGAGTAGGTGGCGTCACGATCGTCTTCGACGGTGATCGCGTTGCCGTCGAGGTCGTTTTCACCGGTTTCCAGCGGCGTCAGGCCGAACTGACGCGAGCCGTCGGTCATGCCGACGTGGAACTCGAAGCCACCGACGGTGTAGGAGTACAGAGCGCCCGGGCCCTGGTCCAGCGTGCCAGCGCCGTCGCCGTTGATGTAGGGGATGTCGGCCAGGTCGCCAAGGCCGGAGAACCCGATGGCGTTCAGATCGCCGAAGGCTTCTTCCGCTGCGGAGTTGACGTCACCCATCGACAGTTTGCCGAATGCGCCGGACACCCAGACCGTGCCGCGTTTCGCGGTGTCGGTGCCGAACGAACCGCCCGAAGCCGAACCCGATGCCTGGTCAGCACGGAAGGTCGCGCCGAATTCCAGACCGGTGTCGGTTTGGCCGGACAGGTTGAAGCGAACGCGGGCGCGCTCGGAGAACTGCACGTCCTCACCGTCATACACCACACCCATACGTGCGTCACCGGTCAGTGCGACCTCGGCGGCAGCGTAGCCGGTGGTTGCGGCGAGGATCGACGTCGCCAGAAGAAGCTTTTTCATGTTTTTCCCTCGTTGTACCTTGAACAGGTGGCCCAGCCTTGTTGGGGCGGGCTTGCATCAACTTTTTGCGCCTTGACCCTCGTAAATCAACGACTAACGAAATGTCGGTTCTCGGTGGGGTTGTGGTGGTGCATGATTGTCACACCCAATTGACCGGCCATCCGGCGCCGGTCGGTCGCCAAAACCCTTGTTCCATTGGGGGCCGTCGGCTAGAGACGGGGGGGTAAGTAACGAGGGGATCGCATGACCTTGACGCGCAATGTCTTCCTGGCCGGGCTGGTCGTTCTTGCGGCCGGGTGCGGCAATCGCGAGGCGGCGGATCGGCAGCGCGAGGCCCTGGCCGCGCGGGAGCCGTATCAGAGCGATGTCGTCGGCGGTCAGCGGGGCGACGGCAATATCTGGCAGCTGTTCCGCAACAGTTCGGACCCCAATACGCGAATCGCGGTGAACAAATACATCTGGACCGCGTCCATGGATGTTCTCAGCTTTCTGCCGGTGCAGACGGTCGATCCGTTCTCGGGCGTGTTCACGACCGGATACGGCACGCCGCCGGGGGGCGGGCGCGCCTATCGTGCGACGGTCTATGTGCAGGATGCGGCGCTGGATGCGCGGTCGCTGCATGTGGCGTTGCAGACAAATGGTGGGGCGACGGTGTCGGCCGATACCGTGCGCGCGATCGAGGATGCGATCCTGACCCGCGCACGGCAGCTGCGTCTGGCGGACGGGCGGCGCTGACCCTCAGCCGTTTTCGCGCAGGATCGCCCCGGCGAGATAGAGCGACCCGCAGATGAGGATGCGGGCCTGCGGTTCGCCCGCCGCGATGGCGGTGACGGCCGCAAGGACGCTGTCGGCCTCGGTCGCGGCCAGTCCGGCCTCGGCGGCGGCGGCGCGCGTCTCGGCGGCGGGCAGGGTGTTCGGCTCGTTCGGGATGCCGACGGCGGTCAGTGTGTCGGCCACCCCGGCCAGCGGGCGCATGTAGCCCACGACATCCTTGGTGTTCAGCATTCCGCAGACCAGATGCGTCGGGCGTCGGGGCAGGGCCGCAAGCGTGGCCGCAACGGCCTGCGCCCCCGCCGGGTTATGCCCGCCGTCCAGCCACATTTCGGCATGTGGCGCGGCATCCACCAGCGGACCATGGCGCAGGTGCTGCATCCGGGCGGGCCATTCGGCGCGGGTTACCGCCGCCTCGCACGCCCGTTCGTCCAGACCCAGATGGCGCAGCGCCGCCAGGGCGGCCCCGGCGTTCTGGATCTGATGCGGGCCGGGCAGGTTGGGCAGCGGCAGATCCAGAAGCCCTGTCTCGTCCTGATAGACCAGCCGTCCGCGATCGGCCTGCACATGCCAGTGTTCGCCATAAGCGAGGAGCGGCGCACCCAGACGGGCGGCGCGGGCCTCGATCACCTCCAGCCCCTCGGGCGCCTGGGGGCCGACGATGCACGGCACGCCGCGTTTCAGGATGCCCGCCTTCTCGCCCGCGATTTCGGCCAGCGTTTCGCCCAGATATTGCTGGTGGTCGATGGAGACGGGTGTGATGACAGTCAGGCGTGGCCGGGCGATCACGTTGGTCGCGTCCAGCCGCCCGCCAAGCCCCACTTCCAGCAAGGTGTAATCAGCGGGGGTGCGGGCAAAGGCCAGAAGGCCCGCCGCGGTCGTAATCTCGAAAAACGTGATCGGGTCCGTCCCGTTGGCGGCCGAGCATTCGTCCAGCAGGGCGGCCAGATCGGGTTCGGAAATCAGCGTGCCTGCAAGGCGGATGCGTTCGTGAAACCGCGCAAGGTGGGGCGAGGTATAGGCGTGGACCTTGCGGCCCGCCGCCTCCAGCCCGGCGCGAATCATCGCCTGGGTCGATCCCTTGCCGTTGGTGCCCGCGACATGGATCACGGGGGGCAGGCGGGTTTCGGGATGGCCCAGTTGCGCCAGAAGGCGGTGCATCCGGTCCAGGGTCAGGTCGATGACCTTGGGGTGCAGCGCCATCATGCGCTGCAGGATGGCGTCGGACGGCGCGCTCACTCGGCGGTGGGGGTTGCGGGCAGGGCGACCGGTTCGGGGGCGGGCAGATCGCCCTTCACCGCCGGGGGCTGGCCGGTCAACATGCGCAGGATCGTCACCAGTTCATCCCGCAGATCCTTGCGGTGGGTGACGCGGTCCAGCATCCCGTGATCCAGCAGGTATTCGGCGCGCTGGAACCCCTCGGGCAGCTTTTCGCGGATCGTCTGTTCGATCACGCGCGGGCCGGCAAAGCAGATCAGCGCGTTGGGTTCGGAAATTTGCACATCGCCCAGCATGGCATAGGACGCCGTGACCCCGCCCGTGGTCGGGTGGGTCAGCACGACGATATAGGGCAGGTTCGCTTCCTTCAGCATCTGCACCGCGACCGTGGTGCGCGGCATCTGCATCAAGGACAGGATGCCTTCCTGCATCCGTGCGCCCCCGGCGGCGGAAAACAGGACCAGGGGACGGTTCAGCTTCACCGCGCGTTCGGCGGCGGCGACGATGGCGTTGCCCACATACATGCCCATCGATCCGGCCATGAAGGCGAAGTTCTGCGCGGCGGCGACCACGGGGGTGCGGGCGATCTCCCCCTCAACCACCAGCATGGCCTCTTTTTCGGCCGTGGATTTCTGCGCGGCGCGCAGACGGTCGGGATATTTCTTCTGGTCGCGAAAATGCAGCGGGTCGGGCGTGGGTTCGGGCACCGCCACCTCGGCGAAGATGCCGCCGTCGAACAAGGCGCTGAACCGTTCACGCGGGCTGATCGCCATGTGGTGATCGCAATTCGTGCAGACGTTCAGGTTGTCGGCCAGTTCGCGGTGAAACAGCATCGTCCCGCATTCGGGACATTTGGTCCACAGGTTCTCCGGCACCTCCCGGCGCGAGAACAGCGAATTGATCTTCGGACGGACGTAGTTGGAGATCCAGTTCATGGGGCCGAGAATGCCTTTATTGGGGTCGCGCGGGTTGACCCGAGATAGCGTCCCCCCGCACGAAATGCAATTCTAGGCGTGCAGGGGCAGAAGGCGGATCATGTCGGCGGTCAGTTCCGTGCCGCCGGGCAGGTGGGCCATGGGCACCCCATTCACCAGCACGGTCTGGCCGGTTTCGTCCGTCGTGACCTCGATCACCGGGGTGTCGGCACCGGGGCCAAAGCGCAGTTCGATGAAATCGTCGCGGGCGTTGAAATCGGACAGGATGGCCGGATCGCCCGGCTGGCCTTCGCCCAGAACGAACGTGTCCGCGCCATCGCCGCCATGCCCGTAATCGCCCGGACCCAGATGCAGCCGGTCATCCCCCGCGCCGCCGTTCAGGAAATCCACGTCGCGGTCCTGCCCGCCGAACAGGGTGTCGTTGCCGTCGCCCCCGTCCAGCGTGTCGGACCCCGCCCCGCCCTGCAGCAGGTCGTCCCCCATGCCGCCGTCCAGCCAGTCGTCGCCCGCCCCGCCCTGCAGCGTGTCCTGCCCGTCGCCGCCCAGCAGGCTGTCGTTCCCGCGCCCGCCGAACAGCCGGTCGTCGCCATTCTGTCCGGCCAGCCAGTCGTCGCCCGCCCCGCCGCGCATCACATCCCGCCCCTCGCCGCCGCGCAGGATGTCGTTGCCCGCGCCGCCCAGAAGCGTGTCGTCGCCGTCGCCCCCGTCCATCTGATCGTCGCCGCGCCCGCCGATCATCAGATCGTCGCCCGCGTTTCCGGTCATCTGGTCCCGACCGTCGCCCCCGATCAAGGTGTCGTTGCCGCCCGCGCCGGTGATCAGATCGTCCCCTGCGCCGCCGACAAGATGCCGAGGGTCGTCCACCGGCGGGGGGGTGTCGCTGGATTGGGGCATCCCGTCATCCGCCAGCATCTGGTGCAGTGGCACGATGCGGGTCGTGTCCTCCTCCTCCGGGGAAAGGTCGTCGGCGGCGGCGTCGACATCGCTGGCCGATGCCTCGCGCGTGGCAAGGATGGCGTCCGCCGCGGCGCCGGCCATCACCGCACCCACAAGCCCGAGGAGCCCAATCATTCCCGTATCCTTTCCCGAAGATCGCGGTGTCAGCGCCTGTCTGGTATATCACTCTTT
This sequence comes from Falsirhodobacter halotolerans, assembly GCF_022899245.1. Lineage (NCBI taxonomy): Bacteria > Pseudomonadati > Pseudomonadota > Alphaproteobacteria > Rhodobacterales > Paracoccaceae > Falsirhodobacter > Falsirhodobacter halotolerans. The sequence goes on along the minus strand of NZ_JALJAZ010000001.1, from coordinate 2,348,960 downwards.
CCCCGGTCGGCACAGAAGGTTCCGGAAACGTTCTTTGCAACTGGTTAACGCGAAAGACCTTCCCTTTCGTGCGAAAATTCCGTATAGGCGCACATCCGCGCCCGTGGTTCATGGGCACGGTGCCAAGGGCCCTGCTGGACGACATCCTGGCTTGTGCCGTCAATCTTTCACCAAGGAGACATCCGGTGTCGATCACTGTCGAAGAAAAAAACCGCCTGATGAAGGAATTCGCAACCAAGGAAGGCGACACCGGTTCGCCCGAGGTTCAGGTTGCCGTCCTGTCGTCGCGGATTTCCACGCTGACCGAGCATTTCAAGACCCATAAGAAAGACAACCACTCCCGTCGTGGTCTTCTGATGATGGTCGCGCAACGCCGCAAACTGCTCGACTATCTCAAGGGCAAGGACGAAGGCCGTTACACGTCCCTGATCGGACGTCTGGGCCTGCGCCGCTGACCTTTCCGACGCGCCCCCTGCGGGGCGCGTCGCCGTTTTCGCACCGCGTGGCAGGGTCCGGCCGCACGGCAGAATCGCAAGGACCCCGGACGAAGCCCGTCCGGACGCCAAGCCGGGGGAGGGTCCTCCGGCCAGAACAGGAAAACACATGTTCAACGTTACCCGTAAGTCGATCGAGTGGGGCGGCGAGACGCTGACGCTCGAGACCGGCAAAGTGGCCCGTCAGGCCGATGGCACCGTCATCGCCACGCTGGGCGAAACCTCGGTCATGGCCAACGTGACCTTTGCCAAGCAGCAAAAGCCGGGGCAGGATTTCTTTCCGCTGACCGTGCATTACCAAGAAAAATACTACGCCGCGGGCAAGATCCCCGGCGGCTTCTTCAAGCGTGAAGCCCGCCCGTCCGAAAAAGAGACGCTGGTGTCGCGCCTGATCGACCGTCCGTGCCGCCCGCTGTTCGTCGATGGCTTCAAGAACGAAGTCCTCGTGATGTGCACCGTGCTGAGCCACGATCTGGAAAACGAGCCGGACATCCTGGCGATGATCGCCGCTTCGGCCGCGCTGACGATTTCGGGCGTGCCGTTCATGGGCCCGATCGCGGCGGCCCGCGTCGGGTTCGTCAACGGCGAATACACGCTGAACCCGCCGGTCGATGACATGCAAGGCCTGCGCAACAACCCCGAACAACGTCTGGACCTGGTCGTCGCCGGCACCAAGAACGCCGTGATGATGGTGGAATCGGAAGCCTACGAGCTGACCGAGGCCGAGATGCTGGGCGCGGTGAAGTTCGGGCATGACGCGATGCAGCCGGTGATCGACATGATCATCGACCTGGCCGAAGACGCCGCGAAAGAGCCGTTCGACTTCCAGCCCGCCGACTATTCCAAGCTTTACGCCAAGGTGAAGAAGGCCGGCGAGAAGCAGATGCGCGCCGCCTTCGCCATCCGCGACAAGGGCGAGCGGGTCGATGCCATCGCCGCCGCCCGCGCCGCCGTCAAGGACGCGCTGAGCGAGGACGAACTGGCCGACATCAACCTCGGCTCGGCGTTCAAGAAGCTGGAATCGTCCATCCTGCGCGGCGATGTCGTCAAGAACGGCACCCGCATCGACGGGCGCGACACCACGACCGTGCGTCAGATCACGTCGGAAACCGGCATCCTGCCGCGCACCCACGGGTCGGCGCTGTTCACCCGTGGCGAGACGCAGGCGCTGGTCGTGACCACGCTGGGCACGGGCGAGGATGAGCAGATCATCGACGCGCTGCACGGCAATTCGCGCTCCAACTTCCTGCTGCACTACAACTTCCCCCCCTATTCGGTGGGCGAGGTGGGTCGTGTGGGCAGCCCCGGCCGTCGCGAGATCGGCCACGGCAAGCTGGCATGGCGCGCGCTGCAGGCGGTTCTGCCGTCGGCCACCGACTTCCCCTACACCATCCGCGTCGTGTCCGAGATCACCGAGTCCAACGGCTCGTCCTCGATGGCGTCGATCTGCGGCGGATCGCTGGCGATGATGGATGCGGGCGTTCCGCTGAAGGCGCCGGTCGCCGGCGTGGCCATGGGCCTGATCCTGGAAGACGACGGCAAGTTCGCCGTGCTGACCGATATCCTTGGCGACGAGGATCACCTCGGCGATATGGACTTCAAGGTGGCGGGGACCGAGAACGGCATCACCACGATGCAGATGGACATCAAGGTGGCCGGCATCACGCCCGCGATCATGGAACAGGCGCTGGAGCAGGCCAAGAACGGCCGTCTGCACATCCTGGGCGAGATGGGCAAGGCCCTGACCTCGGCCAACGCCTTCTCCGCCTATGCGCCCAAGATCGAGACGCTGACCATTCCGACCGACAAGATCCGTGAAGTGATCGGATCGGGCGGCAAGGTCATCCGCGAGATCGTGGAGACGTCGGGGGCCAAGGTCGACATCAACGACGACGGCATGATCAAGATCGCGTCGAACGACGCGGATGCGATCAAGCGCGCCTATGACATGATCTGGTCCATCGTGGCCGAGCCGGAAGAGGGCAAGATCTATACCGGCCGCGTCGTGAAACTGGTCGACTTCGGCGCCTTCGTGAACTTCTTCGGCAAGCGGGACGGTCTGGTTCACGTGTCGCAGATCGCCAACAAGCGTCTGCAGCACCCCAACGAGATCCTGAAGGAAGGCCAGGAAGTGAAGGTCAAGCTTCTGGGCTTCGACGATCGCGGCAAGGTGCGCCTTGGCATGAAGATGGTCGATCAGGAAACGGGCGAGGAAGTCGCGCCCGAGGCGAAGGCCGACGAGGCCTGATCGGATTTGCGAAGGGGAGGGGCGCCGGAAGGCGCCCTTCTCTTACGTCGGCATGTCAATCATGCTACAGCGCTGTCAACGTTTAGGTGGAGCGATGACGTGACGACCAGCCGATATATCCCCCCCAAGAAGACTCTGCCCCAGAAGATCCGTCGCGAAGTCCGGCGCATCGGGCGTCAGATCGCGTTTCCGTTCAAGCCGTTCTGGGGATATGGAACCCGGATCGCTTATGATCGCACACGGGCCTCCACAGTTCATGTGACCGAAGGCGCGCAGCCTGTGATGGACGAGATTGCCATCCTGCTGATTTATCAACCCAAGGGGCTTTTGGCCTCGACGCTGTGGCAGATCGACTGGATGGGGCGGCAGGGCATCAGCCTGATCGTCGTCACCAACGCGCCCCTGCGCGCGGAGGATCGCGACAAGCTGGCCGGAATGACCCACCTTGTCGTGGAACGCCCCAATATCGGATACGACTTCGGCGGGTATCGTGAAGGCGTCATGCAGGTGATGGAGCGGAAGTATGCGCCCCGCGCGCTTTACGTCATGAACGACAGCATGTGGTTCCCGCTGTCGGAAACGTCGGACGTGATCGAACGTGCCCGCGCCGCGCCCGAGGATGTGTGGGGCCTGTTCGTGGATCTCGATTCCGCCTATCGCCGCAAGATCGATTCCGGCAAGGAGCATGTTCAGTCCTACTTCTTCCGGTTTTCGGAAAAGCTGCTGCGCGATCCGGTATTCTGGTCCTATTGGAAGAACATGTCGCTGGTCAGCGACAAGCGCGCGGTCATCAAGCTGCGCGAGGTCAAGCTTGCGGCCTATTTCGCAAGCAAGGGCTACAGCGTCGGCGGGCACAACAACTGGCTGGAAGTCGCGAATTATCTTCTGACGCTGGACGACGAGGAGAAGATGGACGCGATCCTGCGCCATCGGTGTGAGGTTCACGAGGATGACCGGGCGGTGATCGCGCCGCTCTTGGAGCGGATGACCGCGCTGGAGGCGCGGGACAAGCTGCGTGAAGACATTGCCGAAACCAAGCTTTTCCTGTTTTCGACGGCGCTGCACCCGTATGTCATGACCGATCTCGGCTTTCCGTTCCTCAAGAAGCAGCGGTTCGCCGTCATGGTGGCGAAACGGGCCAAGATCGTCGAAATGGGTCTGCACCGGAACTTTCCCGAACCCATGCAGGCCGAGATCGAGGAATGGGATCGCGATGTGACCGAGGTCTGGCCCCTGCGGCGGTGATCGGTGGCCGGCGTTTGGGGGCGAAGGTAAGGCATGACTGTTCTGAACATCCTGTGCATGAAATGGGGCGCGCTTTACGGCCCCGAATACGTCAACAACCTGGCGGCAGGCGTGCGGCGGCATCTGGACCGCCCGCACAGGTTCATATGTTTCACCGATGACGGAACGGGGCTGGATGCGGGGATCGAGGTGCGTCCGATCCCCGAACTGGGCCTGCCCGAGGGGCATTCCGACCGGCGCTGGCGCAAGCTGTCGGTGTTCCGCGACGATCTGGGGATCGAGGGGACGGCGCTGTTTCTGGACCTCGACCTGGTGATCATGGACGATCTGGGGCCGTTCTTCGATCATCCGGGGACGTTCCTGATCGTGCGCGACGACGATCTGTTCCGCGCCAAGCCGCTGCGCCGGTTGAACCCCGCCCGCGACCGTTTTCTTCATTCGGTGGGCAACAGTTCCGTCTTCCGGTTCGAGATGGGGCAGCATCGCTACATCCTCGACGCCTATCTGGCGGATCCGGTCGCGGCGACGCAAACCTATGAGATCAGCCAGCAGTTCCAAAGCGCGCAACTGGCGCGGCATGGGCATCTGGACTATTGGCCCAAGGGCTGGTGTGTCAGTTTCAAGAACAACTGTGTGCCGCGCGGGCCCGCCAGCTTTCTGCGCGATCCGGCCTGCCCCTCCGGGGCGAAGATCGTGGTCTTCGCCGGAAACCCCAAGATGACCGAGGTTCTGGAGGGGGGCGGCCACAAGTGGTATCGCCGGATTGGCAACGTGGACTGGTTGCGGCGGGCATGGGCGACATGATCCGGGCGCTGAAGGCCCGCTGGCGCACTCGCCGCGCCGTGGCCGAGATCGAGGGCCGAACCGGGGTGCCGCGCGCGCACGGGATGGCGTGTCCGGTCGTGGTCTCGCTCACCTCCTATCCTGCGCGCTATGCCACGCTGGCGCGCACGCTGCGCGGGTTGATGCGGCAAACCGTGCGCGCCGATCGCACCGTGCTGTGGCTGGCCCATGGCGATGAGGCGTCGCTGCCGGCGGAGGTGCGCGAGACCGGGGTCGAGGTGCGCCTGTGCGACGATATCCGGTCCTACAAGAAGATCATCCCCGCCCTTGCGGAATGGCCCGAGGCGGCCATCGTGACGGCCGATGACGATGTCTATTACCCGGCGGACTGGCTGGAGCGTCTGCTGGCCGGGACGGCACCGGTTCGCGCGCTGCGCGCCCATCGGGTGCGGATGGACGGCCCGCGCCCCGCACCTTACGCCCAATGGGCGCGCAACATCGCCGCGCCGGAGGGGGGGGCGCTGATCTTTCCGACGGGGGTCTTGGGCGTTCTTTACATGCCCGGCAGCTTTCACACGGATGTGCTGGATCGGGACGCGTTCATGACGCTTGCGCCCAATGCCGACGATGTCTGGCTTTACTGGATGCACCGGCGGGCGGGAGCGCGGGCCGAAAAGGTTGGTGGCAAACTGCGCGTTCTGGAATGGCCCGGATCGCAGACGGTGAGCCTGCGGTCGGACAATCTGGCGCAGGGGAATGACCGCGCCATCGCCGCGATGACGGACCGCTACGGCTTCCCTAGTTCAGAAGGATAAGCGCGCCGTTCAGCGCCGCCGCCACCGTCACCCACAGGGCATAAGGCACGAACAAAAGCGAGGACAGCGGATCGCGCGGCCAGGCGCGCAGGATGAAGGCGATGACCGTCAGCCACAGGGCGGCGATGATCCCGAACCCCGCAACCATGTGATGCGCGCCGAAGAACACCGGCGTCCAGGACAGGTTCAGCGCCATCTGCGCCACCCACAAAAGCCCCGGCCCGCCCCGCAGCAGCAGGCGCGCGCCCACAAGGCCGATGATCGCATAAAGCGTGCCCCAGACGATCGGGAACCACGCGTCCGGGGGGGTGAAGAAGGGCTTCTGCAGCCCCTCATACCAGGCGCCGGGGGGCCAAGTGGTGCCCACGAACATGCCCGCGCCCACGGTGGCGGCGATGAACAGGATATGGATGATCAGGCTGCGCATCGGGGTCCTCTTGTTTGCGGCGGACAATCCGTCGCGCCGCCTGCGGGGTCAAGCGGCGGGGTGGGGTTCGGCGGGAATCGGCTGGCGTCCGGCCGGGGTCAGAAGAAACACCTCGCGCCCCTCGATCACCACCGCCGACAGCGGCCCGCCATAGGCCGCGCTGCTGTCGAGGTTGAGGCGGTTGCCGTAATGGGTCGCGCGGTCGATGGCGGTGTGACCGTGCACGATCAGCGGGCCGAAGCTGTCCGTCACCTCCAGAAATCCCTGCCGGATCCAGCACAGGTCCTGTTCGTTCTGCGCCGACAGGGGGGCGGTCGGGCGAATGCCCGCATGGCAAAAGAACAGATCGCCGCGCGCGAAGCTGACGGGGCGGGCGGCCAAGAAGTCGCGATGCGCCTGCGGCACGGCGGCGACCGCATCGGCGTGCACCTTGGCGACAGGGCGGTCCATGGGGTGCGCGACGCCATAGCTTTGCAGCGTCGCCCCGCCGCCGATGCGGGGGTGCAGCCAACTGTGTTCGACCTTCAGCCCCGGATCGCGCCAGTCGGGATCGTCCAGAAAGCCGGTCATCAGACGGTCGTGGTTGCCCTTCAGCACGATCCAGTCCTGCCCCCCGGCAATGCCCCGGGCCAGATGGTCCACCACGCCCGCGCTGTCGGGGCCGCGATCGACAAGATCGCCGACATGCACCACAGGGGCCGTCCCGTGCCGCGCCTGATCGGCGGCGATCAGGTCATGCGCGCCGTGCAGAAGGTCGATCTGGCCGTGAATGTCGCCGATGGCATAGATATGCATGAAGCCCCAATGAAAAACCGGGGGCGCAGGGCCCCCGGTTCTTAGATCGCACGCAGGGCACTGAAATCAAGCGTCGAAGGCCAGCGGCCGGACCTGCTGGAACTTGCCCGTCGCACGCAGGGCCTCGATCGCCGACGTCTTCAGCGGCGCGTCCAGGTCGAGGATGGCGATCGCCTGCCCCCCCGCATCCGACCGGCCAAGGGTAAAGTTGGCGATGTTGACGTCATGCTGGCCCAGCGTCATGCCCAGAAGGCCGATGATGCCGGGAACGTCGTCATTGGTGGTGTAAAGCATGTGGGGCCCGATCTCGGCATCGACATTGATGCCCTTGATCTGGATGAAGCGCGGCTTGCCGTCCGAAAAGACGGTGCCCGCGATCGACCGTTCGCGCGTGTCGGTGACGACGGTCACCTTGATATAGGCGTCGAAGATCCCCGATTTCTCCTGCCGGGTGGTGGAGGTCTGGATGCCCCGTTCCTTGGCCGCGATGGGGGCGGAGACCATGTTGGCGTCGGGATTGGCGACCTTCATGATGCCCGCGATGGCGGCGGCGTTCAGCGCGGCCAGGTTCATCTCGGCCACCGCCCCGTCATAGAGGATGTTGATTGCGGTGATCGGCTCGTCCGTCATCTGGCCGATGAACGTGCCGATATGGCCCGCCAGCTTGACCCACGGCCCCATGACCTTGGCCTCCTCGGCCGTGACCGAGGGCATGTTCAACGCGTTCTGCACCGCGCCCGTCAGCAGGTAGTCGGCCATCTGCTCGGCCACCTGCAGGGCCACATTCTCCTGCGCCTCGGTCGTCGATGCGCCCAGATGCGGGGTCACGACCACGTTCGGCAGGTTGAAGAGGGGGGATTCGGTTGCAGGCTCCACCTCGAACACGTCGAAGGCGGCGCCGGCCACATGGCCGGATTTCAGCGCTTCGGCCAGCGCGGCTTCGTCCACCAGACCGCCACGGGCGCAGTTGATGATCCGCACGCCGGGCTTCGTTTTGGCCAGCGACTCCGCATTCAGGATGCCCTTGGTCTTTTCCGTCAGCGGCACATGCAGCGTGATGAAATCGGCGCGGGCCAGCAGTTCGTCCAGTTCCACCTTCTGCACGCCCATCTGGGTTGCGCGCTCTTCGGACAGGAAGGGGTCATAGGCGACCACTTTCATATGGAGGCCCAAGGCGCGGTCGCAAACGATGCCGCCGATATTGCCCGCGCCGATCACCCCCAGCGTCTTGTTGAACAGCTCCACCCCCATGAAGCGGGTCTTCTCCCACTTGCCGGCATGGGTGGAGACCGACGCCTCGGGCAGTTGGCGCGCGACGGCGAACATCATGGCAATCGCATGTTCGGCGGTGGTGATGGAATTGCCGAAGGGCGTGTTCATCACGATCACGCCCTTTTTCGACGCGGCGGGGATGTCCACATTGTCCACGCCGATGCCCGCACGGCCGATGACCTTCAGGTTCGGGGCGGACTCCAGCAGCTTTTCGGTGACCTTGGTGGCCGAACGGATGGCCAGGCCGTCATACTGGCCGATGATGCGGGCCAACTCTTCCTTGTCCTTGCCCAGTTTCGGCAGGTAATCCACCTCCACCCCGCGGTCGCGGAAGATCTGGACGGCGGTTTCGGACAGGGCATCGGATACGAGAACGCGGGGCGCCATGGCAGGCTCCTTCAAATGGGGAATAAGGGGAGGGGAGGAGGCGCTTACTGCGCCTCGATCTCGGTCAGATACGCGTAGTCGATCCAGGGCAGCAGCGCCTCGACATCCGAGGTTTCCACCGTGGCGCCGCACCAGATGCGAAGCCCTGCGGGCGCGTCGCGATAGGCGCCGGCGTCCAGCGCCACACCCTCTTTTTCCAGACGTTTTGCCACCGCCTTGGCAAAGGCCGCACCGTCCTTGATCCGCCCGTCCGTGAACGTCAGGCAGACCGAGGTGCAGGAGGCCGTCGCCGGATCAACGGCCAGATTTGCGATCCAGTCCCGCGTCGCGGTGAAATCGGCGATCGCCTTGGCGTTCGCCTCCGACCGCGCGATCAGGGCGGACAACCCCCCCAGGCTCTGGGCCCATTTCAGCGAGACGAGGTAATCCTCGACGCACAGCATGGAGGGGGTGTTGATCGTCTCGCCCTTGAAGATGCCTTCGATCAGCTTGCCGCCCTTGGTCATGCGGAAAATCTTCGGCAGCGGCCATGCGGGGGTATAGCTTTCCAAACGCTCCACCGCGCGGGGCGACAGGATCAGGACGCCGTGGCCGCCCTCACCCCCCAGCACCTTCTGCCACGAGAAGGTCACCACATCGAGCTTGTCCCACGGCAGATCCATCGCGAAGGCGGCGCTGGTCGCGTCGCAGATCGTCAGCCCCTGACGGTTGGCGGGGATCGCGTCGCCATTCGGCACCCGCACGCCCGAGGTCGTGCCGTTCCACGTGAACACCACGTCCTTGTCGAAATCCACCGAAGCCAGATCCACGATCTCGCCGTAAGGGGCTTTCTTGACCTCGGCATGGATCTTCAGCTGCTTGACGACATCGGTGACCCAACCTTCGCCGAAGGATTCCCATGCCAGCATTTCCACCGGCCGTTCGCCCAGAAGCGACCACATCGCCATCTCGACGGCGCCGGTGTCGGAGGCGGGAACGATGCCGATGCGGTAATCGGACGGAACGCCCAGAACGTCGCGTGTCAGGTCGATCGCCTCGGCCAGTTTCGCTTTGCCCACCGCCGCACGGTGCGAGCGGCCCAAGGGCGCATCCGCCAGCATGTCGAGGGTGAATCCGGGGATCTTGGCGCAGGGGCCGGACGAAAAGCGCGGATTTGCCGGGCGCGTGGCCGGAGCTTGGTAAGCCATTTCTGGTATCCTTACAGATAATCGCCCTTCGTTGGGGAAGGGTGTCCCGCCGACAGCGATACGGGGGCATCGGGGGCAAATCAACAAAATAATCGTGCCCGCCCCCAACGATACGGGGCGGGCGAACGTTCACGATGACGCGATCCGCCGTGTCCGGTGAAAGGGCGCGGTCTAATATCCGCCACCGCACAGGTGCCGCAATGGAAACACAGGTTTCCATTCTGTTCAGCCCGTGCCATTATGAATATGCGGAATCTTTGGGCCTTTATGGCGTCTGGATGCATCTGCCGAGGAGTGTGCGTTTGCGATCTGACCATCCGGCTCTGACCTCATGCGACCGGGAGCCCATTCACGTGCCCGGCGCCATCCAGCCTTACGGGCAGATGCTGATCGCCCGTGCGCAGGATCTGCAAATCGTTGGGACTGCGGGAACCGCGACCGACTGGCTGGCGGCGGCCATGGGGGGGGCCATGCCCGAGGTGACCGGCCTGCCGGCATCGGGGTTCGAGACGCTGCGCAACGGATTGAACGTGCTGGGCGATGCGGAGGTGAATGGGGCACGCCATGACGCGGTGGCCTTTCGCAGCGGCGATCACGTCGTTCTGGAACTGACCCCCCGCATCGACGGCCCCACCTTGGACGCGACGTTCCTTGCGGATCTTGAGGCGTTGGGCGCGGGGTTCGAACGGTCGACCTCCTTGTCGGAACTGTTCACCAAGGCCGCGCATGTCTTCCGCGATCTGACGGGATATGACCATGTCATGGTCTATCGCTTCATCGAGGGGGAGAACGGCGTCGTCGTGGGGGAAAGCCGGGCACCGGACACTCCCAGCTATATGAACCACCACTTTCCGGCGGGCGACATTCCGCGGCAGGCGCGGGCGCTTTATGTGCGCAACCGCGTGCGGGTGATTGCGGACGTGGCCTATGACCCCGCCGCCATTTCGGGCGATCCCGCCCTGCGCGACCTTGATCTGAGCGATTCCACCCTGCGCGCCGTGTCGCCCGTGCATGTGCAATATCTGCGCAACATGGGGGTTGCGGCCTCCGCCTCCATGTCGATCATCAAGGACGGGATGCTGTGGGGCCTTGTGGCCTGCCACAATCATGCCCCCCGCGTGCTGTCCCTGACCACGCGTCTGGCCTGCCAGGCGATGGCCGCCAGCCTTGCCCGGCAGATCAAGGCGCGGGAGGAGACGGAGCTTTATCGCGAACGCATCCGCCTGCGCACGCAGGAGGATGTGGTTCTGAGCCAGTTGGGATCGGATTCCACGCTGACCCAGTTCTTTGCCGCATCGGGCAAGCAGATCGCCGCCTTGCTGCAGGCCGACGGGTTTGCCGCGATGCAGGGCGACGATCTGTTCACCGTGGGGTCCTGCCCCGATCCGATCGACATGCGCAGCATCGCCGATCATGTCCGCCTGCCGGCGGCGGTTCGTCCCTTCGTGACCAGCAACCTGTCCGCCGATTGGGCCGAGGCCAAGGCCTACAAAGCCCTTGCCAGCGGGCTGATGGCCGTCACCATGTCGACCGAGGTGCCGACCATCCTGATGTGGTTCCGGGCGGAGGAAACCCAGATGGTGACCTGGGCGGGCAATCCGCACAAGGATGTCCCATTGGACCCGAACGCGGTGTTGTCGCCCCGCACCTCCTTTGCCGCCTGGTCGGAAGAGGTCAGCGGCCGCGCCCGCGCCTGGACCCATGGCGAGGAGGAATCCGCCGCGCGGCTTGTGCGCCTGATGCTGGATGCGCGCAACAACCGCCGTCTGCGCGAACTGAACCGTGAGCTGACGACCACGCTGAAGGAAAACGAAAGCCTGATCCAGCAGAAGGATTTCCTGCTGCGCGAGGTCAATCACCGCGTGCAGAACAGCCTGTCGCTGGTCGCGGCCTTCCTGCGGATGCAGGGGCGCGAGGCGTCGGGCGAGGTGAAGGCGCAATTGGCCGAGGCGGAGAACCGTCTCAAGGCCGTCAGCCTGGTCCATCGCCGCCTGCATCAGCATGACAGCGGCGAGATCCTGGATCTGGCCCGGTATCTGGACGAATTGTGCACCGAGTTGCGGGACACGATCGACCCGGCCTGGACGAAATGCATCGAGACGAGCTTCGTCCCGATCCTGATCGGCACCGACCGGGCCATCAGCATCGGCCTGATCGTGAACGAACTGGTGATCAACGCCACCAAATACGCCTATGACGGGCAGGCCGGGCCGATCGGCATCCTGCTGGAACAGCACCGCGACAGTTTTCGCGTCATCGTGTCCGACAGCGGGGTGGGCCATGGCGGCGCGGTCAAGGGCACGGGCTTTGGTATGCGAATGCTGGGCGCACTGGTCGACCGGCTGGGCGGGCATCTGGACATCGAGGACAACATGCCCGGCACCCGCGTCATCGTGACCGGCCCCATCCGCTAGTCTTCGCGGCGGGCCATCCCATATTGGGCGGATACCGTTCGCGAAAGGGAGCGCCCATGATCCGACGCCGCACCTTCGGCCTTGCGCTTGGCGCGGGCCTTGCGATGCCCGCCATCACCCTTGCGCGCGGATCGGCGGAGGACGCGGTGGCGGCGGCGCGGTCGCTGACCCAGTTGCACAGCCTTGTCGTCTGGCGCGGGGACCGGCGTCTGGTGGCCGACGCGCCGCGCGGGCCGGGCCTGACCCGCACCGCCAACATCAAATCCTGCAGCAAAAGCGTGCTGGCGCTGATCCTCGGCACCACGCTCGACCGGGGGGAGATTGCCGGCCTGTCCGCCCGTCTGGGCGACGTTGCCCCATCGCTGCTGCCCGCCGACGCGACCGAGGGTGCGGCGGATCTGACGATGGCCGATCTGGTGACCTTGCGCGGCGGGCTGCAAAGCACCTCGGGGGCGAATTATGGCGCGTGGGTCGCGTCGGGCAACTGGGTCGCCTATGCCCTGCGCCAACCGCGCATCGCGGAAAACGGCGGGCGGATGATCTATTCCACCGGCACCACCCATGTTCTGGGCGCGGCGGTGGCGCAGGCGACGGGGCAAACGTTGTGGGAGCTTGCGCGCGCGCGGCTGGGGGCGCCGTTGGGGATCGACGTGCCCCGCTGGCTGGCCGATCCGCAGGGCTTTTATTTCGGCGGGAACGAAATGGGACTGACGCCCGAGGCGATGGCCCGTGTCGCGATGCTGATGCGCGACGGGGGGCGGTATGACGGGCGGCAGGTGATCCCCGAGGACTGGGTGCGCGCCTCGACGCAAGGACGGACGCGGTCGCCCTTTTCGGGCCTCGATTACGGCTATGGCTGGTTTCTCAGCCGGTCGGGCTGGACCATCGCGCGCGGCTATGGCGGGCAGATCATCGCGGCGCATCCGGCGCGGGCGCTGGCCGTGGCGATCACGTCCGACCCCACCCGCCCCGCGCGGTCCGAAGGGCATTTCGGCGATCTGATGCGGCTGCTGGAAGGTCCAGTTCAGGCGCTTGGCTGATGCGGGGGGATGGGCTACACGAACGGCAACGCGAAAGGATGCCCGATGTTCACCGCCCTTCTGATGACCAGCCCCGACCGCCCCCACCTGACAACGGCCGCGTTGACCGATCTTGGCTGGACCATGGGCCCGCCGCGCTGGCTGGCGCAGGGCGTGGCGATCGAGGCGGATCTGGCCGCCGTGCCGGACGACCTGTGGGACCGCTGGGCACAAGGGCAGGAGGCGGGGTTCGATCTGTGCCTTGTGCCGCAGACCGGGCGGAAGAAGCGCCTTTTGCTGGCCGACATGGACAGCACGATGATCCGGCAGGAATGCATCGACGAACTGGCGGACGAGGCGGGGGTGGGCGCCCATGTCGCCGACATCACCGCCCGCGCCATGAACGGAGAGCTGGATTTCAACGCGGCCCTGCGCGAACGGGTGGGGCTGTTGAAGGGGTTGCCGGTGGCCGCGATCGACAAGGTGATGGCCGAACGCATCGTGCCGATGCCGGGCGGGGCCACGTTGATCGCGACGATGAAGGCGGGGGGCGCGCGGGCGGCGCTGGTCTCGGGCGGGTTCACCGACTTCACGCAGCGCGTGGGGGCTGTGCTGGGCTTTGACGAAAACCGGGCGAACGTGCTTCTGGCCGAAGACGGGCACCTGACGGGGCATGTCGCCGAACCGATTCTGGGGCGCGAGGCGAAGGTGACCGCGCTGGAGGAGATCAGCGCATCCATGGGCATTGCCGAGGCCGATGTGATCGCCGTGGGCGACGGGGCCAACGATCTGGGGATGCTGGGCCGCGCGGGCATGGGCGTGGCGCTGCACGCCAAACCCGCCGTCGCCGCGCAGTGCCAGTTGCGGGTGCACCACGGCGATCTGACGGCGCTTCTGTATCTTCAGGGCTACCGCGCGGAGGACTTCGTGCAGCCCCGCCCCTGACTACCCTCGGGCATAGACATCCTCATACCGGGTGATGTCGTCCTCGCCCAGATAGACGCCGGTCTGCACCTCGATCAGGACCATCGGCACCTTGCCGGGGTTCTCCAATCGGTGTTTCGCCCCCAACGGGACATAGACGGACTGGTTTTCCGTGACCAGCGTGACCGTGTCGTCCACCGTCACCCGCGCGGTGCCGGACACCACGATCCAGTGTTCGGACCGGTGAACGTGGCTTTGCAGCGACAAGGCCGCGCTGGGATGGACGGTGATGCGCTTGACCTGAAACCGATCCGACAGGGCCAGCGTCTCGAACCAGCCCCAGGGGCGGTGATCGCGGGCGAAGGCCTCGGCCTGGGGGGCGCCCCGATCGCGCAGGGCCGTCACGGCCAGCTTCGCCTCCTGCGCGCGGCGGCGGTCCATGACCAGCACGGCATCGGGCATGGCCACGGCCACGATGTCGCGCAAACCGATGCCGACGATCTCCTGCCCCTCCGCCTCGGACCGCAGAAGGGTGTCGGCGCAGTCGATGGCGGTGGCGGGCCCGCAAAGCGCCACGCCGTTGGCGTCCCGCGCCCCTTCGCGCCACACCGCGTCCCACCCGCCCAGATCGGACCAACCGGCGGAAAAGGGCACCACCGTCAGATTGTCGGCCTGTTCCATCACCGCATAGTCGATCGAAATATCCGCCACCCCGGCCCATGCGCCGCCGTCCAGCCGCAAGAAACCCAGATCGGGTCTTGCCCCGTCCAGCGCCGCCGTCACGGGGGGTAGAAGATCGGGCGCGTGGGCGCGGAACGCGTCGATCAGGGTGGCGGCGCGGGCCAGAAAAATCCCGGCATTCCACAGGTAACGCGGGTCGGCCAGCATCGCCTCGGCCCGGGCGGCGTCGGGTTTTTCGACAAACCGCATGAGGGGGGCGGGGCCGTCGCCCGTCCCCTCACGCTCCAACCAGCCATAGCCCGTCTCGGCCCGGTCGGGGGTGATGCCGAAGGTGACGATGCGGCCCGCGCGGGCGGCGGGAAGGCCCGCATCCACCGCCGCGCGAAAGGCCGCCC
Organism: Falsirhodobacter halotolerans; assembly: GCF_022899245.1. Taxonomy (NCBI): domain Bacteria; kingdom Pseudomonadati; phylum Pseudomonadota; class Alphaproteobacteria; order Rhodobacterales; family Paracoccaceae; genus Falsirhodobacter; species Falsirhodobacter halotolerans. The sequence continues at coordinate 2,333,874 of NZ_JALJAZ010000001.1, read as the reverse complement.
CGTCGGGCACGAAGTGGTCGGAGGGCGCGACCAGCAGCATCGCATCGGGCGCGGCCAAAGCCGCCGCCAGAATCGCGGGGGCCGTGTTGCGCGCGGCGGGTTCGATCAGGATCGCTCCCGGATCCACGCCGACGGCCGCCAGTTGTTCGGTCACGATGAACCGGAAATCCTGCGCCGTCACGATCATCGGCGCCGCATAATCGGGTCCCGACAGGCGCAAGGCGGCGGCCTGAAAGGGGCTCTCCGTCTCCACCAAGGGTGTGAACTGTTTGGGGAAGCGTTTGCGCGACAGCGGCCACAGGCGCGTGCCCGATCCTCCGCAAAGCAGAACTGGCGTGATGGTCATGTCGGTTCCTCCCCCTCCGTATGGTGGTGTGCCCGGGCCCCGAGTAAAGCCGGATTTACAAGCACCTGCGGTTCGGGGCATGGTTGAGGCGACGATTTGCGGAGCCACGATGCCAGCCACGCCGAACCACCGTCTGGAGATGACGGAACTGATGACCCCCGACATGGCCAATTTCAGCGGCAAGGTGCATGGGGGCGACCTGTTGCGCCTGCTGGACCGCGTGGCCTTCGCCCTCGCCAGCCGCTATTCCCGCCATTACGCGGTGACGCTGTCGGTCGATCAGGTGACCTTCAAGGAACCGATCAATGTGGGTGAACTGGTCACCTGCCGCGCGGCGGTGAACTATACGGGCCGCACCTCGATGGAGATCGGGATCCGGGTGGAGGCGGAGAACATCCGCACCGGCGAAAAGCGGCATACCAATTCATGCTATTTCACCATGGTGGCCGTGGGCGACAATGGCCGCCCGGTGGAGGTGCCGCCGTTCGTCCCCGAGAGCGAGGCCGATCAGCAGCGCCATCGCGGCGCCGTGCTGCGCCGCACGTTGCGGCGCGAACATGCGGGCCGGATGAAAGCCGCCTCCGAAACCTAGGTCCGGCCCCATGTGGCGTCCTGCATCTCGCGCAGGCGCGACGCGGTGCGTTCGAATTCGAACGCGCCTTCGCCCTCGGCATACAGGCGTTCGGGTTCGTCCGCCGCGCTGGCGATCAGCCGGACCTTCGCCTCATAGAGGGCATCGATCAGGGTCACGAACCGCTTCGCCTCGTTGAAGTTCGAAGCGGAGAGGCGGGGGATATCCTCCAGCACCAGAACGCGGACGGCATCGGCCACGGCCAGATAATCGGCGGGGCCGAGGGGTTTGGCGCACAGATACCAGAAGCTGGCACGCCCCACGCCGTTGGCGAAACGCGGAATTTCCACCTGCCGTCCGTTTACCGGCAGGATCAGCGGTTCGGCCGGTTGCCCGCCCGTCAGATCGGCCCAGATCGCGTCAATTTTGGCCTTCGACCCGCTGGCCGGATGGAAATAGACCTGCGCCCCCTGCAGCCGGTGCTGGCGGTAATCGTTCGGGCTTTCCAGAGGATAAACCTCCAGACGCTCTTTCAACAGGCCAATGAACGGCACGAAAATCTGCCGGTTCAACCCGTTTTTATACAAGTCGTCCGGCGGGCGGTTCGATGTGGTGACGATGACCACCCCCGCCTCGAACAGCTTCTGGAACAGGCGGCCCACGATCATCGCATCGGTGATGTCGGTGATCTGCATCTCGTCGAAGGCCAGAAGGCGCAGCTTCGACGTGATCGCCTCGGCCACAGGGGCCAGCGCGTCGTCCACGCCGGTCTTGCGCGCCTCGTGCATGCCGTGGTGGATTTCCTGCATGAAGGCATGGAAATGGACCCGGCGTTTGGCGGGCGTGTCCACCGCCTCCACGAACAGGTCCATCAGCATGGATTTCCCACGCCCGACCCCGCCCCACAGATACAGGCCCTTGACGGGTTTGGGGTCGGATTTGGTGAACCGGGCGAAGAAGCCTCGTTTGGCGGGGGCGGGCGCCTCGGCCAGCGCGGCGCGGATACGTTCCAGTTCCGGCAACACGGCGCGTTGGGCCGCGTCGGGCTTCAGCTTGCCCGCCGCCACCCGCGCCTCGTAGATCTCCACCAGCGATGCCACGTCAGGTGTCCAGATTCTCGACGTTCAGGGCGTTCTGCTGGATGAACTCGCGCCGCGGTTCGACCACGTCGCCCATCAGCTTGGTGAAGATGTCGTCCGCTTCGGCCATGTCGTCCACCTTGACCTGCAGCAGCGTGCGGGCATCGGGGTCCAGCGTGGTTTCCCAAAGCTGGTCGGGGTTCATCTCTCCCAACCCTTTGTAACGCTGAAGGCTCAGGCCCTTTTCCCCTTCGGCCAGGATCGCCTTCAGAAGTTCGATCGGGCCGTGGATCAATTGTTCGCGGTCCTTGCGGACCAGTTTCGACGTGCCTTCATAGGCATAGCGGGTGTTGGCCGCGACCGAGGCGATGCGCCGCCCTTCGCCCGACCGCAGGACCGCGCCGTCCAGCGTCCGCAGCTCTTCCACCCCGCGCAGGACGCGGGACAGGCGGATGCCGTGATCCTGCGTGATGCGGCCAGTCCATCCACGTTCGAACTCGCGCGCGACCTCATCCAGACGGGCGGCGACGATGTCGGCGGTGGCCTGCAGGTCGCCCCCGTCGAACGCGCCGGCCAGCGCCGCCTGTTCGAGGATGTGACGCGGGTAATGCGTGGGGAAGGCGTCCAGAACGCGGCGGAACTGGCGCGCGCCTTCGATCACGCGGATCAGGTCCTGGCCCGCGATGACCTCGCCATTGCCAAGGCGCAGGGTGGCCCCATCGGTGCCCATCTGGATCAGGTAATCCTCAAGCCCCGCCTGATCCTTGAGATAGACCTCCGACTTGCCGCGGGCGACCTTGTAGAGCGGGGGCTGCGCGATGTAGAGATAGCCGCCCTCGATGATCTCGGGCATCTGGCGGAAGAAGAAGGTCAGAAGCAGGGTGCGGATATGCGCGCCGTCCACGTCGGCGTCGGTCATGATGACGATCTTGTGGTAGCGCAGCTTGGCGATGTTGAACTCGTCCCGCCCGATGCCGGTGCCAAGCGCGGTGACGAGGGTCCCGATCTCGGCACTGCCCAGCATCCGGTCGAAGCGGGCGCGCTCCACGTTCAGGATCTTGCCCTTCAGCGGCAGGACGGCCTGATTGGCGCGGCTGCGCCCCTGTTTGGCCGACCCGCCGGCGCTGTCACCCTCGACGAGGAACAGTTCGGATTTCGACGGATCGCGTTCCTGACAATCGGCCAGCTTGCCGGGAAGGGAGGCGATGTCGAGCGCGGTCTTGCGGCGGGTCAGTTCGCGGGCCTTGCGGGCCGCCTCACGTGCCAGCGCGGCTTCGATGATCTTGCCGACGATGGTCTTGGCCTGCTGGGGGTTTTCCTCGAACCACTCCGAAAGCTTTTCGTTCACAAGGTTTTCGACCGCCGGGCGAACCTCGGAACTGACCAGCTTGTCCTTGGTCTGGCTGGAGAATTTCGGGTCCGGCACCTTGACCGACAAGACGCAGGTCAGACCTTCGCGCGCGTCATCGCCGGTGAAATCCACCTTCTCACGCTTTGCGATGCCGCTGTCCTGGGCGTATTTGGTGATCGTGCGGGTCAGCGCGCCGCGAAAGCCCGCCATATGCGTGCCGCCGTCGCGCTGCGGGATGTTGTTGGTGAAGGGCAGGACGGTTTCGTGATAGGTGTCGTTCCACCACATCGCGACCTCCACCCCGATGCCGTTCTTCTCGCCGGTCATGAAGATCGGGTCGGTCATGTGCGAGGTCTTGGAGCGGTCCAGATAGCGCACGAATTCGCGCACGCCGCCGTCATAGAACAGTTCGGTCTTCAGCGGTTCGGCCGGGCGTTCATCCTCGATGATGATGCGCACGCCGGAATTGAGGAAGGCCAGTTCGCGCAGGCGGTTTTCCAGCGTCTTGAAGCTGTAGTCGAGGTTGGAGAACGTCCCCTCCGGGTCGTTTTCCTTGCTGGAGGCGAAGAACCGCACCTCGGTGCCCTTTTCGCCGGGCGCATCGCCCACGACATGGACGTGTTCGACGCATTCGCCATGTTCGAACCGCGCGCGGTATTCCTTGCCGTCGCGCCAGACACGCAGTTCCAGCCATTCCGACAGCGCGTTCACCACCGACACGCCCACGCCGTGCAGGCCGCCCGACACCTTGTAGGCATTGCCGGAATCGTCGGTGTTGTTGAACTTTCCGCCCGCGTGAAGCTGGGTCATGATGACCTCGGCCGCCGAGACGCCCTCCTCCTCGTGGATGTCGACCGGGATGCCGCGCCCGTTGTCGCGGACCGACACGCTGGAATCCGCGTGGATATTGACCGTCACCGCCGTCGCATGGCCCGCCAGCGCCTCGTCGATGCCGTTGTCCACCACCTCATAGACCATGTGGTGCAGGCCCGAGCCGTCGTCGGTGTCGCCGATATACATGCCGGGGCGTTTGCGGACAGCCTCCAACCCCTTGAGAACCTTGATGGAACTGGCGCCGTAATCCTGCGACTGACGTGCTGTTTCGGCCATGCGGACCTACCCCTTATCTTGTCCCGGATTTATATCCGGCGGGGGCGGCAATGTCACGCGTCAGGGGGTATTTTTAAGGCGCTACGGCAGGGTCAGGCCGCCATCGTCGTCCAGCGGCCAGAACGGGTTCATCGCCACTTCCCACACATGGCCGTCCGGGTCGGCCCAATAGCCGGAATACCCGCCCCAGTCCGCCGTCACGGGCCGTTTCAACGGGGTCGCCCCGGCGGACAAAGCGGCGTCGAAGGCGGCGTCCACCTCCGCCACGGTGGCGAAGTTCTGCGCCAGCGTGATGGCCCCGGTGCCCAGCGTCACGCCCGCGCGGCCCTGATCCGTCGCCAGATCGTCACGCCCGAACAGGGCAAGGGCCATCCCGTTCAGCTGGAAGAAGGCGACGCCCTCCGCCTCTTGCTTCGGGGTCCATCCCAGGCGGGCATAGAAGGCCTTCGCCGCCACAAGGTCGGCCACGCCGAGTGTGATCAGGGTCACGCGCTTCGGAATCATGGAGCACCTCCGATCTGAAAAATCTGCGCGCGGGATCCAAGGCTGTCAAACAGTTCCGCGCCGGTGCCGGTCATGAACGTATGCCCCGCCAGATCGCACAGCGTGTCGTAAAGGGCGGCACGACGGTCCGCGTCCAGATGGGCCGCCACCTCGTCCAGCAGCAGAACGGGGGGCGTGCCGTCCGCCGCCAGCGCGCGGGCATTGGCGAGGATCAGCGACAGGAGCAGCGCCTTCTGCTCTCCCGTGGAACATTGGGCGGCGGGCATGGATTTCGCGGCATAGGTCGCCGTCAGATCGGCGCGGTGCGGCCCCGCCAGCGTGCGCCCCGCCGCCATGTCGCGCCGCCGCCCCTCGGCCCACAGGGCGGGCCAGTCGCCCGTTCCGTCGGTGATCGTCAGGTCGGCGCGCGGGAAATCCCCCGCCTGCGCCGCGTCCAGCCGATCCAGCGTATGCGCGCGATTGGCGGCGATGGCGGTGGCGGCGGGGGCCATCTGCGCCTCGAGCGCCTCATACCAACCGGCATCCGCCACCTCGTCCCGCAGCAGGCGGTTGCGGTCGCGCATGGCCTTTTCATAGGTCAGCACCGCCTCGGCATGATCGGGGATGAAGCTGAGCGTCATGCGGTCCAGGAACCGCCGCCGCCCCTCAGCCCCTTCGATCCACAGCCGGTCCATCGCGGGCACCAGCCAGACCTGACGCAGAATGCGGGACAGGGCGTTTTGCGGGGCGGCCTTGCCATCGATGCGGACCTGCCGTGGTTCATGGGCAAGACTTTGGGTTTCCAGATCGTGGTCCAGCGCGGTGGCGGCGATTTTCCAGCCGTGTCCGGTGCCCGCCTGCACAAAATCCTCCGCCCCCGCGCGGCGCAGACCGCGGCCGGGGGACAGGAGGGAGATCGCTTCCAGAAGATTGGTCTTGCCTGCGCCGTTCGGCCCGACAAGCGCCACGGGCCGCCCGTCGAACGCCATGCGGGCCGCCGCGTGGTTGCGGAAATGCGCCAGCCGCAGGGCGGACAGGACCTGAACCGACATCCCGCGCGTCAGACGCGCATCGGCATCACGACATAAACCGCCGAATCGTCGTTTCCTTCGCGCATCAGCGTCGGATCGCCCGAGGTGTTGAACAGGAACACCGCATTCTCCCGGTCCACCTGGCTCGCGATTTCCAGCAGATACTTGGCGTTGAAGCCGATCTCCAGCTTCTCGTCGGCATAGGCCACGGCCAGTTCTTCCTCGGCGGCGCCGCTGTCGGGGGCGTTGACCGACAGGACCAGCCGGTCATCATCAAGGCTGAGCTTCACCGCGCGGCTCCGTTCGGAACTGACGGTCGCCACGCGGTCCACCGCCTTGGCGAAATCGCTCGCGTCCACCTCCAACCGGCGGGCGTTCTGCGTCGGGATGACACGGGTGTAATCGGGGAAGGTGCCGTCGATCACCTTGGAGGTCATGGTGATGGAGGGCGTGGCGAACCGCACCTTGGTTTCCGAGACCGACACGGCGATGTCGGCGTCATCTTCGTCCAAGAGTTTGCGCAACTCGTTCACCGTCTTGCGCGGGACGATCACGCCGGCCATGCCCTGCGCACCCTCGGGCAGGGGGGCGTCGATGCGGGCCAGACGGTGGCCGTCGGTCGCAACGCAGCGCAAGGCGGGACCGGCCTCGCCCGTTGCGACGTGCATATAGACGCCGTTCAGGTAATAGCGCGTCTCTTCGGTCGAAATCGCGAACTTTGCCTTGTCGAACAGGCGGCGCAGAACCTGCGCCTTGGCCGAGAAGTTCGTCGCGTATTCCGACGAGGCCATGACGGGAAAATCCTCGCGCGGCAGGGTGGTCAGCGTGAAGTTCGAACGCCCCGCCATGACCGTCAACCGGCCCGAGGCGGCGTCCTCCACCAGATTGACCAGCGACCCGTCGGGCAGCTTGCGGATGATTTCGTGCAGCAGGGTGGCCGACACGGTGGTCGACCCCGCGCGTTCCACCTGCGCCGGAGCGCGGTCGATCACCTCGATATCCAGATCGGTGGCGCGGAAGGAGACGGTGTCGCCCTCCGCCTCGATCAGGACGTTGGCCAGAATCGGAATCGTGTTGCGGCGTTCCACAACCGACTGGGCCTGAGAGACCGCTTTCAGGAGGGTGCCGCGTTCGATGCTGATCTTCATGGCCATCTTATCCGTTTAGGTTCGCGCGACTTTCCCCTTGATCGGGGCGGGCGTCAAGCCTCAGGCCTGAAGCAAACGCTTCAGCATCTGAAGATCGTCGGCCAGCTGCGAATCGGTGGCGACCAGTTCCTCGATCTTGCGGACGCCGTGCATGATCGTGGTGTGATCGCGCCCGCCAAAGCGCCGCCCGATCTCCGGCAGGGAACGCGGGGTCAGTTGCTTGGCCAGATACATCGCCACCTGGCGGGGCCGGGCGATGGTGCGCACGCGCTTGGGGCCGATCATGTCGGACAGGCGGACGTTGAAATGCTCAGCCACCTTGCGCTGGATCTCCTCGATCGTGACCTTGCGGTCGGAGGCGCGCAGGATGTCGGCCAGACATTCCTGCGTCACCTCCAGCGTGACGGGCCGCCCAACCAGATTGGCAAAGGCAAAGAGCCGGGTCAGCGCGCCTTCCAGCACACGAACGTTGGTGGTGATGCGGCTGGCCAGAAACTCCAGCACCCCGTCCGCGATCTCCAGATTGCCAAGCTGGTGGCGATAGACTTCGGCCTTTTGTTGCAGGACGCCAAGGCGCAGTTCGTAATCGGTGGGATGCAGGTCCACCACCAGCCCGCATTGCAGGCGGGACTTGATGCGGTCCTCCAGATCCTTGATCTCCCCCGGCGCGCGGTCGGCCGAAATGACGATCTGCTTGTTCTGGTCCACGAGGGCATTGAACGTGTGGAAGAACTCTTCCTGTGTCGAATCCTTGCCGGCGATGAACTGCACGTCATCGACCATCAGCACATCGACGCTGCGGAACATCTCCTTGAAATCCATGATCTGGCGTTCGCGCAGCGCCTGCACGAAGCGATACATGAACTGTTCCGCCGACAGGTAAAGCACGCGCAGATGCGGCTGCTTCATCTGAAGTTCGTGGGCGATGGCGTGCATGAGGTGCGTTTTCCCCAAACCCACGCCGCCATAGAGAAACAGCGGATTGAAGGTCACCGGCCCGCCCTCGGCCACCCGGCGGGCGGCGGCATGGGCCAGGGCGTTCGGCTTGCCCACGACGAAGCTGTCGAAGGTGAAACGGGAATCGAGCGGGGCGCCGGACAGCTCCTCCTCGGCGCGCGGGCGGATCACGGCGGGGCGGGCGGGGGGCGCCGTGGCGGCCTGCGGGGCCGGGGGGGGCTGGGGGGCGGGTGCGGCTGCGGGGGCCGCGGCGCGGGTCACCGCGAAATCGACGCGGGACACGTCATGGCCCGCCTCGGACAGGCGGTGGCGGATCTGGTCGGCGAAGTTGCGTTGCACCCAGTTGCCGAAGAACGAGGTCGGCACCTCGAACTCGGCCCGGCCGTCGGACAGGCGGGTCAGCTTCAGCGGCTCTATCCAGGTGACGTAGTTGTTTCGGCCAACATGCAGCAGAAGGTCTTCCCGCAGCTTCGTCCAGTTCTCGTTCGTCATCGTTTCCCGACCGCTCCATCACGGTGCGACATGGCGCACCCCGTCCCATTGTTCACTGCGCCCGAGGGCAAAAATGGGGGAGGCGGGTCCCGGAAAAGGGCCCGCGCACGACAACAACATTGAGGCCGCAAGCCGGACGGCTTGCGTCAATTCGGGCCGCCGAACGGGGCCGATGCAGGTGTCAGAGATCGCATTCCGCAACCGACCTGTCACCACAACGGGTGACATACAGGAGGCAGCCCGACGGCCGCGGAACACGATCGCGAATGTCCCCCAGGACAGTGAATCGCTTTGGTGACGCTAGCCCGCGATCCGAGGCCTCCGCAACCGAACTTCGCGATTGACAGAGATTCAGTCGGGCCGAATCCAGAACCTGCGACAAAGCTGCCATGAGGGCGATCGGGCATGAAAAAAGCGCACCCGAAGGCGCGCTTTTCAACATCGAATATCGAAAATCTTACGCGGCGGCCGCGATGGATTTCACGCGCGAGGACAGGCGCGAGATCTTGCGCGAGGCGGTGTTCTTGTGAACGACGCCCTTGGTCACGCCGCGGGCCAGTTCCGGCTGGGCCAGACGCAGCGCTTCCTTGGCGGCGTCCTGATCGCCGGAAGCGATGGCTTCCTCGACCTTGCGCAGGAACGTGCGGATGCGCGAACGGCGGGCTTTGTTGACTGCGTAACGGGCCTCGGCCTGACGGGCGCGCTTTTTCGACTGGGGCGTATTTGCCATGAGGACGGTTTCCGGTTGTGACGAGGTTCTATTCTTGAAGCCGGGTCTTTATGCCCGACTCGGGGTCAAGTCAACCCGAAACGTCAACACTGGCAGGCGGGACAGAAGAAGGTGGACCGCCCGCCCTGCACGATCCGCGCGATCGGCGTGGCGCAGGCGGGGCAGGGCGCCCCCTCGCGGCCATAGACGTGGAAGCTGTGCTGGAAATAGCCCAATTCGCCCCCCGCCTGACGATAATCGCGCAAGGACGACCCGCCGGCGGCGATGGCCTCGGTCAGCACGGCGCGGATCATCGGCACCAGATCGGCGATCTCCGCGTCGGTCAGGCTGCCGCCCGCCCGGGTCGGATCGATGCGGGCGCGGAACAGCGCCTCGCAGACATAGATGTTGCCAAGACCCGACACGATTCGCTGATCCAGAAGCAGCGTCTTGATCGGCCCCTTGCGCCCGACCAGCCGGGCGGCCAGATGCGCCGCGTCGAAGGCATTGCCCAAGGGCTCCGGCCCAAGGGCCGCCAGAAGCGGATGGTCCGCCCCGGTCGCCATCAGGTCCATCGCCCCGAACCGCCGCGCGTCGTTGAAGGTGATCCGCGCCCCCGTCTCCATCTCCAGCACGACATGGTCGTGCTTTTCCGGCATGGGGTGGGGGTGGTGAAATTCACCCACCGTCGCGCCCGACACCAGCATCCGCCCCGACATGCCCAGATGGATCAGCAACGTCTCTTCGGTCGACAGGTCGGCGAGGAGGTATTTCGACCGCCGCCGCAGCCCCAGAACCCGCGCCCCGGTCAGCCGTTCGGCCATGCGCGGCGGAAAGGGCCAGCGCAAGTCGGGCCGGTTCACATGCGCCGTCTGGATGACGTGCCCGGTCATCGCAGGCTCCAGCCCGCGGCGGACGGTTTCGACTTCGGGCAATTCGGGCATGGGCGACCTCCGGTCCCTTCCTATATAGAGAGCGGGCGGGGGCCACAAAGCGGTTTTCCCCAAGCGCGCGGCGGTATACCCAAAGCGGGAACGATGGAGGCGAGCATGAGCGACAAGACCACCCATTTCGGCTTTCGCACCGTGGATGAGGGCGAGAAGGCGGGCATGGTGCACGAGGTCTTCACCTCCGTCGCCTCGCGCTATGACATCATGAACGACCTGATGTCGGCGGGCGTCCACCGGCTGTGGAAGGACGCGATGATGGACTGGCTGGCCCCGCGTCCCGGCCAGCGGCTTCTGGACGTGGCGGGCGGGACGGGCGACATCGCCTTTCGTTTCCTGAAGCGGGCGGCGGGGTCAAAGGCCGTGGTGCTGGACATGACCGAATCCATGCTGGTGGCCGGGCGCCAGCGCGCGGATGCCGCCAACATGGCCGACCGTCTGGATTGGGTGGTGGGCGATGCGATGGCGCTGCCGCTGCCCGACAACAGCTTTGACGTCTATACGATCAGTTTCGGCATCCGCAACGTGACCCGTGTGCAGGAGGCGCTGAACGAAGCCCATCGCGTGCTGCGTCCGGGCGGGCGGCTGATGGTGCTGGAGTTCAGCCAGCTTCCCAATGCCGCGATGCAGAAAGCCTACGACCTCTACAGCTTCAACGTCATCCCGCCGATGGGGCAGATGGTGACGGGGGATCGCGACAGCTATCAGTATCTGGTGGAATCAATCCGCAAGTTTCCGGATCAGGAAACGTTTGCCGACATGATCCGCACGGCGGGCTTCGATCTGGTGAAATACCGCAACCTGTCGATGGGCATCGCGGCGCTGCATTCGGGCTGGAATATCTGAGGTGCGTGGCCCTCACAATATCCTGCGCCTGATCCGCACGCTGGCGACCTTTGCCCGCACCGGAGCGTTGCCGATCATCCTGGAACAGGCGGAGGCGCCGGTCCGGCTGCGCGTGGCCGCCAACGCGCTGGCCTGGCCGTTTTTGTGGCTGGGGTTGCGCGGCGATCCCGCCCTGCCGCCGGTGACGCGGGCGATCACCGCGCTGGGCCCGGCCTATATCAAGTTCGGCCAGATCCTCTCCACCCGCCCGGATATCGTGGGCGGCGATCTGGCGTTGCAGTTGCGCTATCTGCAGGACCGCCTGCCCCCGTTCGACACTGCCGAGGCCAAGCGGATGATCGCCTCCGATCTGGGCGTGTCCGCCGATCAGGCCTTTGCCGCGTTTTCGGGGCCGGTGGCCGCCGCCTCCATCGCGCAGGTGCATCACGCGCACCTGCGCGACGGGACGGAGGTGGCGGTCAAGGTGCTTCGCCCCGGCATCGCGCGCGCGTTCCGCGTGGACGTGGACGCCTTCTATACCGGCGCGCGGATGGTGGAGGCGTTTTTGCCCTTCTCGCGCCGCCTGCGCCCGATGGACGTGGTGCGCCATTTCGACGGCGTCGTCACCGGAGAGCTGGACTTGCGGCTGGAGGCGGCGGCGGCGGCGGAATTCGCCATCAACACAAAAGACGATCCGGGCTTTCGCGTGCCCGCGCCCGTCTGGGGCCTGTCGGGCCGTCAGGTGATGACGATGGGCTGGGTGGACGGGATCAGCCTGGCCGATACCGCGAGTCTGGACGCGGCGGGTCATGACCGCGTGGCCTTGGGCGCGCGGGTGCTGCAACTGTTCCTGAACCACGCGCTGCGCGACGGATTCTTTCACGCCGACATGCATCACGGCAACCTGAAGGTGGGGCCGGACGGGGCCATCGTCGCCTATGATTTCGGGATCATGGGGCGGCTCGACCTCTACACCCGCCGCGTCTATGCCGAAATCCTCTATGGCTTTATCCGCCGCGATTACCGCCGCGTGGCCGAGGTGCATTTCGAGGCGGGCTATGTCCCCCGCGACCGCGACATCGACGAATTCGCCCGCGCCCTGCGCGTGATCGGAGAACCGATCTTCGGCATGGACGCCTCGCAGATTTCCATGGCCCGCCTGCTCTCCTATCTGTTCGAGGTGACGGAGCGGTTCGGGATGGAGACGCGGACCGAACTGATCCTGCTGCAACGCACGATGGTTGTGGTGGAGGGGGTGGCCCGTTCGCTGGATCCGCGCATCAACATCTGGCAGGTCGCCCGCCCCGTGGTGGAGGAGTATGTCCGCGACAATGTGGGGCCCAAGGCCATGGCCCGCGATCTGGCGCGGACGGTGCGGGTGCTGTCGCGCTTCGGCCCCCGCCTGCCCGATCTGGTGGAGGCGCGCCTTTTGCGCCCCGAAACGGAAACCACGGTTATCGTTCCTCCGCCCTCGCGCGCGCGCTGGCTGGCGCTGGGCGCGGTGCTGGCCTTGGCGGGTGTGGCGGTGGGCGCGCTTCTTTAACGTCGCAAGGCGGTGACGGCGGCGGCGGACACCTCCGCCCCGCCCACCAGCAGCAGGGTCGTGCCGGCGGGGCCGTTCCGCGCCTCGGCGATCTTGGCGTAATGTTCGACCGGCGTGGTCGCGACCAAGGTCCCGTTGGAATAGGTTTCGGTGGTCAGGGTATAGCTGCCGGAGACCAGCGCCTCGCCCGTGGCGTCGGCGGGCATCCATGTCAGCGATGAGGCGGTGGGCGAAATCGTCTCGCGCGCGACGATCTGACCGGCGGCGTCCCGCACCACCAGCGTGGCACTGTCGGCGGAGCTGTCGGGTTTGGGATAGACGGTCACGCCCGCGCCATCTACCGCGATGGGGGCGGCCACCCGCGCCTCGGCCCCCAGCCAGGAGGACAGATCCGACAGCGCCATCGCGTCCAGTTTCGATCCCAGATTGCCCAGAAGCTGGTTGGTGACCGTCTGCTGCTCCACCCCCGAAAAGGTGGCAAGCTGCACCGCGAATTCCGATGATTCCATCGGTTGCAGGGGGTTTTGATACTGCAACTGCGTCGTCAGCATCTTGAGGAAGGTCTGATAATCCGACTGCCCCCCCTTGGACGTGGCGGTGGTCGTCGTGGTGGCGGTGCGGGCGGTGACGTCCATCATGGGCTCCTACAGGCGAAGATCAAGGCCGGAGGTCGTCCGGTGCGTGGTGATGTCGATGTGGGTGGCATCGGGGGCGGGGGCGTCCCCCTCCGCATCCGCCTCCCCCCCCGTTTCGGCCTGAGCGAAGGCGAACGTGGCGTTGCCCAACCCTTCCCGCGCCAGATCGGCCAGAAGCTGATCGGCATGGCGGCGCATCAGATCCAGCGTTTCGGCGCGTTCGGCGGTCAGCACGATGCGAATCTGCTCGCCATCCCGTTCCACGGTCACCTGCAACGGCCCCAGATCGTCATCGGGGGCAAGATCGGCCAGGCGTTCCAACGTGGTGTGGGCGACCGGATCAGGGGTGGGCGCGGGCGCGGGCGCAGTGGGGCGATCGGGGGCGGGAAGGTCGGTCTGTGGTGCAGGTGTCTGCGGCACGGGCACGGACGGCGCGGCGGGGGGCGCGGCAGCCGGGGCCGCGTCGGGCGGCGGCGTGTCGGGCACCACGACCCCGGGGCCGGGTGGCTCGCTCGGTGATATCTGGAGATCGGTCGCCGGGATCGCCCCTGCGGCCGCGGTCGCAGGGGGCGACTCGGGCTTCGCCGCATCGGGGGCGGGCGGCGTGATCGTTTGTGCGGGTGGGGCCGGGGGCAGGGTGACCGGAATGGCACCCGGCCCGAACGCGACGGTCGGGCCCGCGTCGGGGACCAACCGCTCGGTCCGGGCGTCATCGGCGGCCAAGGTCGTATCCGCGGGGGAAGGCGAAGGCATATCGGCCAAAGGCCATTCGGCACGGGACCAGACGATCTGCTGGGCAGGTGTCGGCAGCGCCGGGGGGGTGTCCGGCTGAACCCCGTCCGGCTGAACCCCGTCCGGCTGAACCCCGTCCGGCTGAACCCCGTCGGGCGGAACCGCATCGGGATCGGCCGCGCTTTGAAGGTCCATTTCGGGTGCGGGCGTGTCGGCTTTGGGAAGACGCGGATCGACCGCCGCCCCTTCGAGCTGTGGCAGGATGATCGGCGGTGCGGTCGGGATCGTCGCCACCGCCCCGCCCTCCGGGCTTGGCAGAGCAGCCTCCGTTGCGAAAAGATCGGCGAATCCCTCCGCCCCTGCGGCGACCTGGGGCAGGGCGGCGGGGATCGGCAGGTGGATCGGTGGGGTGAGGGTGTGGATCATGCCCACATCTTTGCAGGGGAACGTTACCTCTTTGTTTACCGCCACCCGCCACATACGGGAAAAACAGGAGGTTGCCATGATCCCCCCCGTCTCGCCCCCCATCCCCCGGCCCGACCTGCGACAGCAGGCGATGAAGCTGGAGGCCGCGTTCCTGTCCGAAATGCTGTCCCATGCCGGGCTGGGTCAAACCTCCGGCGCGTTCGCGGGTGGGGCGGGAGCGGCGCAGTTCGCCTCTTTCCTGCGCGATGAACAGGTGGGGGCGATCGTGCGTCAGGGCGGGTTCGGGCTGGCCGAATCGATTCATCGGGCGTTGGAGCGGAAAGATGGTTGAGGCGATTTTGAACCGGATCGAGGCGGCGATCGCCACATCCACCTATGATGTGATGACCGACCTTGCGGCGGAACTTGAGGCCGCGATGCCCGGCGCGGACGCCGATGCCGCCCTGCGCCAGCGTGCGGCGGTCGTGGCGCGGCGACTGGGTGCGGTGGCCGAGGGGATGCGCGCGGCGCAATGGCGTCTGGAGGACATCCGGGCCATGGGGCGCGATGGCGACCGGCTGGTCACCTATGACATGCGGGGGCAGCGGCAGGACGCGGCCTTTGGCGGCCAGATCGGTCGGCGGGTCTGATTTGGAGTCAATTTGAATGAAATCGCGGGGGCGGCGGGGACAGGAATTAGGCGGTCATTAACGCCTGCCGCCCCAGAACGGCCCTGCGTCCCAAGGTTGGGGCGGCGCGGACATCCCGCAGGGTAAAAGGCCCGATCTTTCCGCCGGATACCGGCACTGACCACGGAATGTGGCAAGGGGATAACAACATGTCTTCGATTCTGACCAACACCAGCGCCATGGTCGCCCTGCAGACGATGAAAAGCATCAACTCCGGGCTGAACCAGGTGCAAAGCGAAATCTCCACCGGCAAATCGGTGGCGAACGCCAAGGACAACGCCGCCGTCTGGGCCATCTCGAAAACGATGGAATCGGACGTGTCGAGCTTTGAATCCATCTCGGACAGCCTCTCGCTGGGTCAATCCACGGTGGCTGTGGCACGGACGGCGGCGGAAACCGTCACCAACCTGCTGACCGAGATGAAGACGAAAATCGTCGCCGCACAAGGCGAGAACGTCGATCGCGGCAAGATGCAAACCGACATCTCCGCGTTGAAGGAACAGATCCAGTCGGTCGTGGGGGCCGCGCAGTTCAATGGTCTGAACCTGGTTCAGGGCGGGGGCGGGATGAACGTCCTGTCGTCGCTGGATCGGGGGGCGAACGGGGTTTCGGCCACCTCCATCGCGGTGGGCAGCGCCGATCTTCGCACCGGCGGTTACACGCCGGCGGCGGCCTTTACGGGATCGGACGGGGCCAGCGCCGGGGCGGACGTGTTCGGGTTCACCATGGATGCGGGCGCGACCGGCACGGTGGCCATCGACGCGGCCGTTCTGAATGCCGGGGATTCGCTGAACCTGACCATCGGGGGCAAGCCGGTCTCCTATACCGTGACCCAGGCCGACAAGGATTCGACCTCGGCCGCCGATGTCATCGCCAATGGCGTGAAGAAGGCGATCGAGGCGGCGGGGCTGAACGTCTCTGTGGATTACGACAGCGCCAATGCGGGCGAACTGGTTCTGACCAATGACGGCGCGGGGGATATTGCCGTGTCGGGTCAGTTCCGCAACGCCGGCAGCGGCGGTCTGAGCGCGATGACGGGGATCGACGTGTCCACCGACGCGGCCGGAGCACTGGCCGCGATCGAAGGGCTGATCACCACGGCAACCGACGCGGCCGCGTCCTTTGGTTCGGCCGAAAAGCGGTTGTCGATGCAGGGGGATTTCGTGTCGAAACTGACCGATGCCATGAAGACCGGTATCGGATCCATGGTCGATGCGAACATGGAGGAGGCTTCGGCCCGCCTTCAGGCCCTGCAGGTGCAGCAGCAGCTGGGTGTGCAATCGCTGTCGATTGCCAACCAGTCGCCGCAAAGCATCCTGTCGCTGTTCCGTTAAGATGGATCGGGGCGGGCGTGATGCCCGCCCCGTTCTGATTCCACCACCAATCGGGAGAATCCGGATTGACCGCCCTTTACCCCCACCGCGACGGATATGGCCAGAATCTGGCCGCCACCCGCAGCCCGCGCGCCATCGAATACGATGTGTTCGCCCGTGTCACCCGCGCCCTGGCCGATACGGACCGCGACGCGGCGTTCCCCACCTATGCCGCGGCGCTGCATGACAACCTGAAACTCTGGACCGCCCTGGCCGCCGATCTGGCGCTGGAGGGCAATCCGCTGCCCGCCGATCTGAAGGCGCGTCTGTTCTATCTGTATGAATTCACCGCCCAGCACACCCCCAAGGCCCTGCGCAAGGAGGTGGGGGTCGCGGTACTGGTCGATCTGAACACCGCCGTCATGCGCGGATTGCGGGGCGAGGGATGAGCGGTCTGGTGCTGAAGCTGGGTCCGCATGAACGGGTCCTGATCAACGGCGTGGTGATCGAGAACGGGGACCGGCGCACCAAGCTGTCGATTTGCACGCCCAACGCCAACATCCTGCGCCTGCGCGACGCCATCCACCCTGATGAGGCGACAACCCCCGTGCGCCGCGTCTGCTATATCGCGCAACTGGTCCTGGCGGGGGAGGCGGATGCCGATCAGGGCCGCCGCCAGCTTCTCAGCGGGATCGAACAGCTGAGCCAGGCGCTGACCGATGCCGACAGCCGGGACCTTCTGACCCAAGCCACGTCGGCGATCATGCAGGACCAGACCTATCTGGCGTTGAAGGCCCTGCGCAGCCTGATGCCGCGCGAAGACCGCCTTCTGGCATCATGAGCTTTTCGCCCATCATCCCCATGTCCGGCTATGGCGGATGGGCGTTCCTGCAACGCACCATGGATCAGCAGCGCACGACCTTCGATCAGGGGGCCGCGCTGCAGCGAGATGAGGCGTATTTTCGCGACAAGATCGGCTCCATCAGGTCCGCCGCGGAACTGGTGGGGGATCACCGGTTGATGAAGGTCGCTTTGGGGGCCTTCGGGCTGGACAACGATCTGCCCAACAAGTTCTTCATCCGCAAGGTGCTGGAGGATGGAACGCTCGACCCCAAGGCGTTGGCGAACCGCCTGTCGGACAAGAATTATCTTGAGATGTCGAAAGCCTTCGGTTTCGGCGACTTTTCCACCCCCCGCACCGTGCTGTCCGATTTCGCCGATCAGATCCTGACGAAATACCGCGAACGCCAGTTCGAGGTGGCGGTGGGCACCCAGAACAACGACATGCGGCTGGCCCTGTCGGCGCAGCGCGAATTGCCCAAGATCGCCGCCAGCGGCAGCACGGATGCGCAATGGTTCCGGGTTCTGGGCTCGGCGCCCTTGCGGCAGGTGTTCCAGACAGCCTTCGGTCTGCCAACCTCGTTCGGGGCGATCGATCTGGACCAGCAGTTGGGGGTGATGAAGTCCAAGGCCAAGCAGATGTTCGGCACCGATCAACTTGCCAAGATCGCGGCCCCGGACCAGATGGACAAGCTCATCCGCCGGTATCTGGTCATGTCGGATACGGCGACCGCGCCGACCGGGCCCGCCTCGGCCGCGCTGCAGATCCTGCAGCGCGGGGGGGCGGCGAATATTCTGTCGCTTCTACGTTAGGCAGGCTCCCAACTGCTGGAACGCCTCCTCCGGCGATGAAGACGGCTCGGCCAGAAAGGCGTCCAGGGCCGGCCAGACGCGGATCGCGGCATCCACCTGCGGGTCCGATCCCGGCGCATAAAGCCCCGCCTGCACCATCATCTCCGCCCGGTCCCAGCTTCCCAACAGGTGCCGCGCACGGGCGATCAGCGCGTTTTCCGCCCCCGTCGCCGCTGCAGGCAAACTGCGCGAGACCGAGCGCAGCACATCCACCGCCGGAAACCGCCCCCGTTCGGCGATGCGCCGGTCCATCACTACATGCCCGTCGATCGTGCCGCGCAGGATGTCGGCCACCGGTTCCTCCATATCCGACCCCGCGACCAGCACGGAAAAAATCGCGGTGATGTCGCCCTGTCCCTCTGCCCCCGGTCCCGCCCGTTCGGCCAAGCCCATGATCGCGTGCGCGGTGGAGGGGGGATAGCCGCGCAAGGAGGCCGCTTCGCCCCCCGCGACGGCCACCTCGCGATGCGCTTCGGCAAAGCGGGTGATCGAGTCGGCCAGCAGCAGGACGTGCTGCCCCTGATCGCGGAAATGTTCGGCCACGGTCATCGCGGTCAGCGCGCAGCGCCGCCGCATCATCGGGGATTGGTCCGAGGTCGCGGCCACCACGACGGCGCGCGCCATTCCGGCGGGGCCCATCACATGCTCCACAAACTCCCGCACCTCGCGCCCGCGTTCCCCGATCAGGGCGATGACCACGACATCCGCCGCGATCCCGCGCGCGAAATTGGCCAACAGGGTCGATTTGCCCACGCCGGACCCCGCGAACAGGCCGATTCGCTGCCCCCGCACCAAGGGCAGGATCGTGTCGAACACCGCCATGCCGGTCGGGATGCGCGCGCCCATGGCGCGGCGTTCGGCAGGGGCGGGGGGGCTGGCGCGCACGGCCCGCGTCACCGCGCCGCGAAACAGGGGGCGCCCGTCCATCGGCTGGCCCAGCGGATCGACCACCCGCCCCATCCACGCATTGTCCGGGGCCAGTGTGGCCGGCCCCAGATGCTCCACCGCGTCGCCAAGGGCGAGGCCGTCGGTCGCATCGTCGCACATCACGGTAAGGGCGTGATCGTCGATGGCCAACACCTCCGCCCCCCGGCCTGCGACGGTCACCCGGTCGCCCAAAAGGGCGGTGCCGGACAGGCCCGTGACCCGCACCGTGCCCGCCCCAAGGGCGGACACGCGCCCCAGGGGGCGAATGCGGGGGATGTCCTTCAAAGTGGCCAGCAGCGGATCGAACAGCATCGTGGGTCTCCGGTTCACGCTTACGGTTTCTAAAGGAATCACCCTTAAGCCTTGGTGAAAGTGATCGAGGGAGAAGCCCCGATGTTCGAACGAATCGAACTCGCCAGAATGGCGCAGGCCTTGGCGTCCCATGCGGGGGCGCGGTTGGGCCTTGTGTCGCAGAACATCGCCAATGCCGACACGCCCGGCTTCAAGGCGCGCGACCTGTCGGGGTTCGATCAGGTCTGGCGCGGCGCGGACCGGATCGCGGCCACGCGTCCGGGCCATATGGAGCCGCACAGCCTGACCCAGCCGCATCTGGTGCCCACCAGCGCCCTGTCGGACCCCAACGGCAACACCGTGTCCTTGGAGTCCGAGATGGTGAAGGCGGCGCAGATCCGGCAGGACCATGACATGGCGCTGTCGGTCTATCGCGCCACGTCCGACATCCTGCGCACAAGTCTGGGCAGAAGATGAGCGATCTTTTCAGCAGCCTCGCCATCTCCGCCACGGGCATGACCGCGCAATCGCAGCGCCTGCGCCATGTGTCCGAGAATATCGCCAATGCCGACACCCCCGGCTATCACCGCAAGACGGTCAGCTTTGCCGAGGCGGTGGACGGCGGCGTGACGCCCGAACGGGTCCGTCTGGACCGGAGCGAGCTGACGCGCATCTATGACCCCGCCCATCCCATGGCCGATGCGTCCGGGCATTACGATGGCTCCAACGTCGATCTGGTGATCGAGGTGGCCGACGCGCGCGAGGCGCAGCGCAGTTACGAGGCCAACCTGCGCCTGTTCGATCAGGCGCGGCAGATGACCCAAAGTCTTTTCGAACTCCTTCGCAGGTAAATCCCTTATGGAAATTTCAGCCTCCCTTGCCGCGCAGAGCTATGCCCGCGCGCGCCCCGTAACCGAACCTGCGCCGAACGGGTTCACCCGCGCCGCGACCGATTTCGCCCAGACCCTGGCCGAAGGGGAGCGCACCGCCGCCGCCGCCATGACCGGCGGCGCGGACCCCCATGCGCTGGTGCAGGCGCTGGCCTCATCCCAGACGGCGGTGGAGACGGCGGTGACCGTGCGCGACAAGGTGGTGGAGGCGTATCAGGAAATCCTGCGGATGCCCGTCTGATGGGCCGCGTCTGATGCTGGGCGAAAGCGTCATCTTCGACCTGTTGCGACAGGCGCTGTGGATCTCGGTCCAGATCTCCGCCCCGCTTCTGGCGGTGGCGCTGGTGGCGGGGGTGGTCATCGGGCTGTTCCAGGCCCTGACCTCGGTGCAGGAGATGACGCTGACCTTCGTGCCCAAGGTGGCCGCGATGCTGGCCGTGTTCTGGGTCTCCATGAGCTTCATGACATCGACGCTGGTGTCGTTTTTCGTCAACGGGGTGCTGCCCCGGATTGCGGGGCAATGACATGGACGCCACCGGATACACGACCCTGACGCGGCAATCGGGCCTGATGCGCGAGATGCAGTCGGTCGCCAACAACATCGCCAACGTCTCCACCACCGGGTTCCGGCGTGAGGGCGTGGTCTTCTCCGAACATGTCAAACGGCTGGAGGGCGCGCCCTCCATCTCGATGGCCACCGCCACCGCGCGGCAGGTGGATCTGTCGCAGGGCACCCTGTCGGGCACGGGCGGGGCCTTCGATTTCGCCATTCAGGGCGAAGGGTTCTTCGCTGTCCAGACCCCGCAGGGCGATCGGCTGACCCGCGCGGGCAGCTTCACGCCCTCGGCCGAAGGGCTTCTGGTCAACATGGACGGCCATCCGCTGCTGGACGACGGCGGCGCGCCGATCTTCGTGCCGCCCGACATCGGCCCGGTATCGGTGGGGCAGGACGGCACCATGTCGGCGGGCGGCGTGCCCTTGGCCCGCATCGGCGTGTGGCAGCCGGTCGATCCGATGGCGCTGCGGCATGAAGGCGGGACGGTGTTCAACGGCGGAGAGATCGAGCCCGTGGACACGGCGGTCGTGCTTCAGGGCCAGTTGGAGGATTCCAATGTCAGCCCCGTGCAGGAGATCGCCCGCATGATCGAGGTGCAGCGCGCCTATGAACTGGGACAGAGCTTTCTGGACCGCGAGGACGACCGGATGCGCACCCTTGTGCAGACCTTGGGCAAATAAAGGAGAGCGGTGATGAAAGCGTTGCAGATCGCGGCCACTGGCATGGCGGCACAGCAGATGCGGGTGGATGTGGTGTCCCACAACCTCGCCAACATGTCGACCACCGGCTACAACGCGCGGCGCGCCGATTTCGCGGATCTGCATTACCAGCAGCTGACCCGCCCCGGCACCATCGCGGCCGAGGATGGGACGATGCTGCCCACGGGCGTGCAACTGGGTCTGGGCGTGCGCCCGGCCTCGGTGTCGGTCGTGCTGGCGCAAGGGTCGCTGGCGATGACCGGCGGCGATCTGGACGTGGCGATCGAGGGGGCGGGCTATCTTGAGGTGACACTGCCCGACGGCACGGCGGGCTACACCCGCGACGGTGCGTTGAAGCGGTCGGCCGAAGGGTTGATCGTGACGGCGGACGGGCATGAGGTGGCACCGGGCATCGTCATTCCCGACGAGACGCGCAGCCTGTCGATCAACGCCAGCGGCGAGGTCTATGCCTATTTCTCCGACCAGGTGCAGCCGCAGCTTCTGGGGCAGATGAATCTGGTCGGTTTCACGAATGCCAAGGGGCTGGAGGCCATCGGCTCGAACCTCTTGCGGGAAACCGAAGCCTCCGGCCCGCCTTTGGCCGCGACACCGGGGCAGGACGGGCTGGGGACGTTGCGGCAGGGGTATCTGGAGGAAAGCTCTGTCGATGCGGTGCGCGAGGTGACCGAACTGATCAAGGCGCAGCGGGCGTATGAGCTGAATTCCAAGGTCATCACCGCCGCCGACCAGATGCTGTCGGCCACGGTGCAGACGCGATGATCCGGCTTGCCCTGATCCTTGCCCTGCTGCCACTGGCCGGCTGGGCCGACACGGTGGTCGCCACCCGAACCATCCGCGCCGAACAGGTCATCACCCCCGCCGACGTGGCGCTGGTGGCGGGCGAGGTGCCCGGCGCGCTGGACCATCCCGATCTGGCGGTGGGGATGGAGGCGCGGGTCACGCTCTATGCCAACCGTCCCGTGCAGGCCGCCGATCTGGGCGCGCCTGCCATCGTGCTGCGCAATCAGGTCGTGCCCCTGGCCTATCACAGCGGCGCGCTGGCCATCCGCACCGAAGGCCGGGCCCTGGGCCGCGGCGGGGTGGGCGATGTGATCCGCGTCATGAATCTCACGTCCCGGACGATGGTCACGGGGCGCATCTCGGCGGATGGGCAGGTGCTCGTCGGCCCGCAATCGTAAAGGATCGCCATGCGCGTTGCCCTTCTTGGACTGATCGCCCTTACCGCCCTTGGCGCCTGCACCCGCATGTCGCAGGTGGGCAAGGCCCCGGGCTTCACGGGGTTGGAGACGTCGTCGCAATTCAATTCGCTTTATTCCACGCCGCTGCCGGATTCGGCGGCGCAGACGACACCCGCCGTGCAATCGTCCTTGTGGACGGGCAGCCGGACGGCCTTGCTGAGCGATCGCCGCGCGGAACGGCGCGGTGACATCCTGACCGTGGTGATCGAGATCAACGACAGTGCGGAGATGAAGAACACCTCCGGGCGGTCGCGCGCGGGCACGGATTCCATGCGCATTCCGCAGCTGATCGGCTTGCCGCAGCGGCTGGACGGCAAGATTTCGGGCGATGCGTCGTTGGCCAATGCCGTGAACACCTCCTCCACCCACAATTACGAAGGTGACGGATCGACCAAACGGCAGGAGAAGCTGGAGCTGCGCGTGGCGGCCACCGTGATCGAGGAGCTGCCGAACGGCGTCCTGCGGATCGAGGGGCAGCAGGAGGTGCGGGTGAATTACGAACTGCGCGAATTGATGGTCACGGGCTATGTCCGCCCCGCCGACATCTCGCGTCAGAACGAGGTCACCTATGACAAGATCGCGGGCGCGCGGGTGGCGTATGGCGGGCGGGGGCAGATCACCGATGTGCAGCAGCCGCGCTATGGCCAGCAGATCGCCGATATCGTCCTGCCGTTCTGATGGGAAAGCTGCTTCCGATCCTGTTGGTGCTGGTGATTGCCGGGGGTGCGACCGCCGCCGGCCTGTTCCTGCGCCCCGCGCCGGTGGAGGCGGAGGATACCCCCCCGCCCGTCACCGCGCATGATTACGTCAAGATGAGCAACCAGTTCGTGGTCCCGGTGGTCGAAGGCGGGCGCGTGGCGGCGATGGTGATCCTGTCGCTGTCGCTGGAAACCACGGTCGGCGCATCGGCCGAGGTCTATGCCAAGGAGCCGAAACTGCGCGACGGGTTCCTTCAGGTCCTGTTCGATCACGCCAACACCGGCGGGTTCCGCGGCAGCTTCACCGATGCCGCGAACCTTGTGACCTTGCGTCGCTCGCTGACCGAAACAGGGCAGCGGGTTCTGGGGCCGATCCTGACCGATGTCCTGATCGTGGACATCATGCGGCAGGACAGCTAGCGTCCCGCCAGTTTTCCCAGCACCTGCGCCCGCCCGAAGGCGGCGCGGGCCTGGTCCTGCGCCTCCAGCCAATCCGCCGTCTGCTGGGCCAGCGTCGCGTTGATCGCGGCGCGTTGCCCGTCGGCCCAGGCCTGATACCGCAACGCCACCTGTGCCGACAGGACGGGATCGTCGTTCGGCCCCGGCGCCACCTGCAACGCCCGCAGATGCGCAAGGCTGTCTTCGCGCGCGCGGGCGGCCCGCGTCACATCAGCGATGCGGGCATCCAGGATCATCTGCGACAGGGCCTGCAAGCGTGCGATCTGCGTCATCGTTTCGCCTTTTTGCGCAAGGTGTCGGCAAAGCGGATGGCGGCGGCCACCGCGCGGTAATGGTCGGGATGGATCTGGGCCCCGATCTCCACCGAGGCGTGCAGGGTCCGGGCGGTGGGGGGATCGGAATGGATCGGCACGCCCGCCTCGGCCGCCGCCTTGCGGATGCGGGCGGCAATCTCGTCCACGCCCTTGGCCACGCAGACCGGCGCGCCGCCCGCCGCCCGATCCCAAGCCAGCGCCACCGCGTAATGGGTGGGGTTCACGATCACCACATCCGCCTTGGGCACATCGGCCAGCATTCGGTTCATCGCGATGGCCATGCCCCGCTGGCGGCGCTGGTGTTTCATGTGCGGATCGCCCTCGCTGGCCTTGTGTTCGTCCAGCACATCCTGCCGCGACATGCGGTTGCGGCGGGTGTGGGACAGCCGCTGCCAGCCGTAATCGGCCCCGCCGATCATCAGGGACAGGCCCAGCACGATGGCCAGAAAGACCACGACCAGCCGAAGGATCACCGCGATCCCCACACCGGGGTCGAGATAGAGCGTCGCCAGAAGCTCGGTCGCGCGGCCCATCAGGAACCAGACGAGGATCGTGCCGATCAGCATCATCTTAATGAAGCTTTTCCCAAATTCGAACATGCCGTCCGGTCCGAATTTCTGTTTGGCGTTCGACAGGGGGGATATGCGGCTGCTCTTGAGCTTCAGCTTGGAGGGCACGGGCCGAAGGCCCCGTTGCAGCGCCAGCGCCGCGAGCGCGCCCAGCAAGGGCAGGGCGAAGAAGGGCCACAGCGCCACCAGCATCTGCCGCAGGATGCCCGCCAACGGGGCCGAAGCGCTGTCCATCATCAGGCGCGACAGGGCGGGGGCCTGATCGATCAGCACCATCGCCGCATCGCCCGCCCCGCGCATCGCCCCCGGCCCCGCGACCAGCGCCGCCAGCACGAACCCCCCGCAGGCCGCCGCCCAGGTCAGGTCGGGCGATTTCGGGATGTCCCCCTCCTCGCGCGCCTTGCGCAGGCGCTCGGGGGTGGGGTCATGGGGTTTGTCGGCCCCCTCGCTCATGGTGCGCCCGCGAAGGGGTCGGCCAGCCAATCGTGCAGCGCGCCCAGCCACAGCGACAACGCCAAGGGGGCGACCACCGCCAGCATCGCAAGCCCGCCAAGCGTCAGCGCGGGCGCGCCGATCATCGACACCATCAATTGCGGCATCGCCTTGTTGATGACCCCAAGCGCCACGTTATAGATCAGCGAGGCCGCCACGAAGGGCGCGGCCAGCGAAAATGCCAGCCGGAAGGCCTGCGCCACCTGCGCAACGCCCCATTCGGCCATCACGCCGGGCGACATGACCGCCCCCGGCGGCAGCGCGTCGTAAGACAGGATCAGCGCCTCCACCACCCGCAGATGCAGGCCCGCGCTCATCGCCAGCGCGATGCCGCCCCAAGTCAGCAGGTGGCCGATGGCGGGCTGCGGTTCGCCCGCGCCCCCCAGAATCTGCGACAGGGACGACGCCTGCGCCGCGATCGCCCCCGCCGTCTGCAGGACCACGATGAACAGACGCAGCCCGAGACCCAGGACCAACCCGGCCACCACCTCCCCCCCATATCCGGCCAATCCCAGGTCGGGCAGCGTCACCACCGGGGCCACCACGGCCGTCAGGGCCAGTGCCAGAACCAACCGCACGCGCGCGGGCACAACCTGTTCGCCGAACCCCGGCAGCAGGGCCATCAGCGCGCCGACCCGGAGGAAGACGGCGAACCCCTGCCGCCACAGATCGGCGGCAAGGCCCGTGGCCTCCGACAGGGCGGCGAACAGATCCGTCACGCGGACACCACGCCCACCATGGACGGGCGCGCGTCAAGGCCGATCTCCTCATAGGACAGGACCGGCGCGCCCAACCCCTTCGCCGCCACCACGGTCCGCAGGAACCGGCGGCGGGGGGCGGAGGTGACGATGGCGGGATAGGTGCCGGTGGCGGCGGCCTTGTTCAACCCCTCGGCCAGTCCGGCGGCCAGACGGTTGAACGTATCGGGCGGCAGGGCCACGTCGCGCGCGCCGTCCAGCGTGTGGCGGGCAAAGGTCTGTTCCCATTCCTGCGCCAGCTGGATCAGGGGGATGGTGCCGTCGGGGCGCTTCAGTTCGGCCACCATCTGAAAGCCGAGTCGCTGGCGCACATGGTCGCACACCGCCTCCGGCGCGCCCAAGGACCGCGCTTCGGCCACCGCCTCAAGGATCAGGGGCAGGTTGCGGATCGAGACCTTTTCCTCCAGCAGCAGGCGCAGGACCGACAAAAGCAGGTCCACCGGCACCTTTTCCGGCACCAGTTCATCCAGCAGACGGCGATTGGCCGCGGCGCGGACGGGGTCGGACAGATTGACGAACTCGTCCAGCAGACGGCGCAGTCCCTTCAGCGTCAGAAGGCGGCCAAGGCTGGTCTTCAGCACTTCCAGAAGGTGCGTCGCCAACACTTCGGACGGGGACACGACGGTCAGGCCCGCCATCGCCGCCTCTTCCTGTCGGTCGCGGGGGATCCAGCGGGCGGGGGCGGCATAGACCGGCTCGCGCACATCCTCGCCCACGGGGCCGCCCTCGCCGTCGCCCAGCAACATCAGCACACGGTCCGCGCGCAGCCGGTCCCGCGCGCGTTCTACCCCGTGAAGGCGGATGCGGTAGGTGCCGGGGGGCAGGGCGGCTTCGTCCGTCAGCCGAATCTCGGGCAGGATCAGGCCGAAGGCGGTGGCGATATAGGTGCGCATGTTGGTGATGCGCGCATCAAGTCCGGTGGCGGGGTCCAGCACCATGGCCACCAGATCGGGGGCGAATTCGATGTGGATGTCGTCGAAATCCAGAATGTCGCCCAAGGGACGGGGCGGGGGCGGGCCGTCAAGGGGCGTCGCCGCCTCCGGCACCTTGGCCCGCCTGGCCCCGAACCACGCCGCCGCCGCCAGCCCTGCCGCGCCCAGGATGAAGGGCAGGAACGGCATCCCCGGCACGATCGCGAACAGCGCCATCAGCGCAGCCACCGTGCCAAGCGCCGCCGGATAGCGGCCCAGCTGTTCAAAGAACGCGACATCCGCCGCGCCTTTGCCGCCCCCCCGCGTCAGCAGAAGGGCCGAGGCGATGGAGATCAGCACCGCCGGAATCTGCCCCACCAGCGCATCGCCCACCGTCAGGATGGAATAGGTGCGGAACGCCGCCCCCACCGCCATGTCATGCATCGCGATGCCCACGACCAGCCCGACGATCAGGTTCAGCGCGGTGATCAGCAGGCCTGCGATCGCATCGCCCTTGACGAATTTCGACACGCCGTCCAGCGCGCCGAAGAAGTTCGTTTCGGCCAGTTCCGTTTCGCGCCGCGCCTTCGCCTCGGCATGGTCGATGGCGCCCGCCGACATGTCGGCGTCGATGGCCAGCTGCTTGCCCGGCATCCCGTCCAGGGCGAAGCGCGCCCCCACCTCGGCCATGCGGCCCGCGCCCTTGGTGATCACGACGAAATTCACGATCATCAGCACGCAGAAGATCACGATCCCCAAAAGCAGATTGCCGCCCATGATGAAGTTGGCAAAACCTTCGATCACATGGCCGGCCGCGTCGGTGCCGGTATGCCCTTCCCCGATGATCAGTTTGGTCGAGCTGACATTCAGCGCCAGCCGCAGCATCAGAGAGGCCAGCAAGATCGTCGGAAAGGCCGAGAAATCCAGCGGGCGTTCGATGAACAGCACCACCGTCAGCATCAGGATCGCCAGCGCGAAGGACAGCGCGAGCCCCACATCCAGCATCCATGCGGGCACCGGCAGGATCATCATCACCACGACGGCGGTCAGCGCCAGCGCCAGCAACACGGTGGGGTGATAGAGGTTGCGGATCTGCATGGTCATGGGCCGAACAGCTTTCGCCCCCCGCTCAGCGGGACGAGGGAGCCCGACGCCCCCTGTCCCCCACGCAGCAGCGGGAAATTGTTTTCGCGGTGCACCGCCACCTGCGTCGGCGCGGGCATGTCCGCCATCCCGCCGCGCAACTGCGCGAACCGCGCGCTGTAGCGTTGGGCGAATTCCGGCGTGAACGAGTGATAGGCCCCCGCCGCCGCCGTCCAGTCGCCGGTGGTGGCAAACTGTTCCCGCAGATACCGCGCGGCATAGCGCGCGTTGGTCACCGGGTCGAACATGGCCGCCAGATCGCGAAACGCATCGCCGTGCCAGCGGTGGTTCAATTGAAAGCACCCCACATCGAAGTTCCGCGCCCCTTGCCGCAGGGAGGATTCGGCGAAGGCCAATGCTTGTTCGCGGGTGTCGAACCATTGCCCTTCGCCCGCGCGGTTCACCGCCCAGGCCCAAGGGCGCAGCGCCCCGTCCTGTCGGCGGCCCGTTTCGGTCAGGGTCAGGGCGCGCATCACGTCAAAGGGCACCCCTTCTTCCCGCGCCGCGATCTGGGCCGCCTGTTCGCACATGGCGGCGGGATCGGTGGCGGCCATCGCCATGGATGGCAGAAGAAAGGCAAGACACAGCCGCAGAAACATGGGTTTCACCCGAATGGCGCGGCTTCTGCCGCTTTGATCCAGCCTTAGGTCCGCAACCTTACCAATGCGTTAGCGGGGCTTCAAAAGCGCCTCTAACTGGGCGCGCGCATCCCCGGATTGGCCGACAAGCGCGCGGGATTGCACCAGCGGACCCGCCTCGGGCAGGGGAAGCGGGGCCGCGTCGGGGGGCAGGATGGTCGGGGGCGAAAGCTGCGCCTCGGCCCCGCGGCGGATGGCGTCGGCCTCCGCCCCCTCCAGCCCGGCCGCAAGAACCAGCGCGCGGCGGGCGTCGCGGCGGGTCAGGTGCGCGCGGGCGGCGGCCAGACGCTCCACCTCGGGGGCGCGGTCCAGATCCACGTCGCGCGGCAGCCAGGCCAGCGCCGGATCGGGCAGGCCAAGGTCGGTCAGCCGGGCGGCGAGGGCCAGGCGAATCGTCTGCGGCACGCGCGGCATCGCGGCCTCGGGCGGCAGCACGGCATGGGTCAGCACCGCGTCATCCCCTCCGGTTTGCGCCAGCCAGTCCCACAGCGCGGGTTGCGCCGCCGGGTCCTCGCGTTCCGCCCGGAACGCCGCGTCGAAATCGCCGGTGGAGGCGAGGCCGAGAATCACCAGACGCCGCAGCGCCGCCGTGTCCTCCCCCCCGCGCCGTTCGCGCAGCAGGGCCTGAAGTCCGATCAACGTCGCATCGTCCAGCCGCGCGCCCGACGCGATCTGCCGATCGGCCAACGCCACCAAAGCGTCGTCCGCGCCGGGGCCGCCTTCCTCCAGGATGCGTTTCAGGTCGGCCTCCCCCCCCTCGGCCATGCGGGCGGCCATCAGACGGGTGGCGGGATCGGGATCGGGCGTGGCGCGCAGCACCGCATCCTGCACGATACGGGCCGACGCGTCATCGTTGCGGGCCGCGAACCGCGCGACCAGCGTGGGCGCCAAGGCGACCCGCAGATGCTGGGGCAGGGCCACGAAGGCCTGCAGCGCGGCTTGGGTGTTTTCGTCCTGCGCGGGGGTGGGCAGCGCCAGAATCCCCCACAGGGCCGCCGGCCCGTCGCAGGAGGCGATCCGCGTGGGATAGGCCGCATCCACGGGCCGGTCGTCCAACACCCGCGCGATCAGATCGTAGGCGGTGCGCTCATCGCGCAGGTTGTAGATATCCGCCAGTTGCGCCGCCTCGGCCCCGAAACCCACATGCAGGTAATAGCGGACGGCGCGTTGCACGGCGGCGGGATCGGGTCGGTCGAACTCCCCCTCCAGCCCCGCACGCCCCTGCGCCAGCGTTTCGGACACGGGCCCCGGCAGGCCCCAATCGGCCAGCGCGAACCGGTCCGCAGCGGGGCAGGCGGTGCCGTCGGAGGTCAGCGGAATGGCGGGATCGGCGACGAAGCCCGGCTCCTCGGCGATCCGTATCTGGGCGGGAAGCGGGGCGGGGGGTGCGGGGGGCAACGTCTCCACCATGTCCACCACGCCGCGCGCGGCCCCTTCGGCCAGTTGGCGCAGGATCGCCTCGCGGAACGGATCGAGGGCGGGGGTCATGGGCGGGGCCACCTCCGCCCGCGGCAGGGCCGTCCAATCATACCCGGCGCGGGGGCGGAGGGCCGGCAACGCATCCGCAGGCGCGGGGGACGGGGGCATGGCGGCGGGCGGAGGGTCGGCCGGGGCAGGGGGGGGGGCAGGGTCAACGGGCTTAGGATCGGGCGGCGCAGGATCGGCGGGCGCGGGGTCCGCTGCCGCCATCACCAGCGGTTGCTCGAACCGCGAATCGGCGGGGGCCGCGCCGGTTTTCACATCGATGACCACCGTCCCGCGTTTCGTCTCGAACGCGACGGCGTGGCAGGGGGTGCAGGCGGGGGTCACGGTCAGAAGGCCGTCCGCCATCGCCACCGCGCCGATACGGCCACGCCCGATCGCACGGAACACTCGGCTCAGGTTCATCTCCACCGGCGTGTCGAGCCGAAGGGCATAGCCCCCCTCCACCCGCCCGAACTGCCAAGCCTGCGGTGTGGGCAGGTCCATCGCCAGACGGGCGAACCCCGGATGGTCGCCCGACCGCACGGTCACGGTCTGGGACAAGGCGGGCAGGGCGGAGGCCGTGCCCAGAAGAAAGAACGCCAGCGCAAGCCGCATCACGCCGCCTCCTTCAATCCGCGCAGCGCGGTGTCCAGATCGTTGAAGCCGGGCCGCAGGTGGTGCGGGGTGTTCTGCCGCCCCACCTCGATGCAGATATTGGCGGGGTGGGCGTGCAGATTGGCCACCAGAACCTCGCGGATCAGGCCGTAGAAATGGCTGTCCTCCTCCGCCAGCGCCTTCAGGCGCACGGCAAAGGGTCCGACGAAACCATAGGCGAGGAACACGCCCAGAAAGGTGCCGACCAGCGCGCCGCCGATCATGCCGCCCAAAATCTCGGGGGGCTGGTCGATGCTGCTCATGGTCTTGATCACGCCCAGAACGGCGGCGACGATTCCAAGGGCGGGCAGCGCGTCGGCCATGGCCTGCAATGCGTGGCTGCTGGCTTGGGCGTGATGGGCGTTCGCCTCCATCCGCTTGTCCAGAACCTCCTCCACCTGATGGGGGTCGTCATAGTTCATGGAGGCCGCGCGCAAGGTGTCGCAGATCAGGTCCACCGTCTCGTGATCCTTCTGGATCTTGGGATATTTGCCGAACAGGGACGAGGCGGCGGGGTTTTCGATATGCTCCTCCAGCGCGATGGGGTTGGCCCGGGCCACCCGCACCAGTTCGAACAAGAGGCACAGAAGATCGCGGTAATCGTCGGTCTTCCACGCCGCGCCCTTGAACACGCGCTTCACGTCGCGCAGCGTGGCCTTCACCGTTGCGCCGTCGTTGCTGATCAGGAACGCCCCGACCGCCGCCCCCGCGATCATCGCCATTTCATAAGGCAGGGCGTGCAGGATGATCCCCATCTTGCCCCCCGCCACGGTGTAGCCGCCGAAGACCATGACGAAGATCACGGCGATTCCGATAAATCCCAGCATGGCTTACTCCGTCGGCACAAGGGCGTTGCGACCCGCCAGCAGCAGGCTGACGGCATAGGCGTTGGGCGCGGGCATCCCCGACAGGACCGCCGCCGCGGCGTCAGGGCGCATCCGGCCCAGAAATCCGGCGGCGAATTCGGTGTCCATCGTGGTGAACAGCCCCGCCGCGTCCTTGGGCTTCATCGCTTCATAGACCGCCGTCAGCCGCTCGATGTCCTTTTCCGCCGCGCCATCGGCGATGGACAAGGTTTCGGCCAGTGCCGCCTCGGCGGCCTGCAACTGCGCCATCCGGTCGTCGATTAGGCGATTTGCGGTGTCGAGCGCGGCCAGGCGTTCGGCCACGGCGGTTTCCTGCGTCGCGACTTGCGCCTCGCGCAGGCGCAGCGCCTCGGCCAAGGCGGCGGGCGGTTCGGGGCAGATCAGCGGCACGGTGCCGGGCAGGGTTTCGGCCGGGTCGGGCGCGCGGGCCAGCGCCTCGCCGATGCCGCCGCCCAGCTTCACCGCCCCGGCCGAGGCCATCATCAGCGCGATCGCCACAAGCGCGTTGGTTTTCCGGGCCATCATGCCGCCTTGTCGGTTGTGGGAAGATCGTGGAGCGAGGCCATCAGAAGTTCCAGCCGCAGGGCCGCCGCCTCGGCCCGCGCCACGCGGGTCTCCAGCTCATCCGCCGATGCGCCGGCGGTGGTGCGCGCGCGGTCCAGCGCGCGGGTCATGTCGTCCACCTGCGCCGACAAGACGGCGATGGCCCCGCCCAACCCGTTCTCCAGCCCCGCAAAGGCCTTCAGACGGCGTCCCAGAATGTGGCAGTAGAAGGCCGCCCCCAAGGCACCGGCGCCAAGAAAGATGTCCGCGATCATGTCCATGTCGGCCCCCGTCAGTTCATCACGAATTCGGTGACGAGCAGGTCGCGCACGCGCCCTTCGCCCGTCACGATCTGCACCCGGCGCAGCATCTGCGCGCGCAGGCGCACCAGTTGCGCGGGGTTGTCGAGGTCCGACACCGACACCGCGCGCAGATATCCGTTCAGCACATCGAGGATGCGGGGGGCGAGCTTGGCCACCTCGGCCTGATGTTCGGGGGCGACCTCAAGCTGGGCGGCGAATCGCAGATGCTGGCGGTCGTTCATGTCGCCCAGCGAGATGATCAGCGCATCCAGCGGCACGAAGGCGATGGGGGCTTGCGGCGCCGCATGTCCCGAGGGCAGGGCGACCATGCCGGTATAGGTGGCCCAGAACCCCGCGCCCCCCAGCCCCAGTGCCACCACCCCCGCGATGATAAGTGGCAAGCGCGAGCTTTTGCCACGTGCTTCCGGTTGAACCGCCATGTCCGCCATCGTCGTTCCCCGCTTTCTGCGTCGGAACCCCGTATAAGGAACATTCCACTAACCGATTGTTAAGGGCGAATGGGCGATGACGGCGATGAGGGGAGAAACCCCGATCCGAGGTGACGCGATGCAGAATGTTCTTGCCCTATGGTCCGCGATGACGATGGCCCGCCGCGCGATGGTGGTGGGGGCGACGGTCGCGATGTTCGGCGCGGTGCTGCTCTTGTCGCGAGCAGCCTCCACGCCCGACATGGCACTGTTGTATTCCGGCCTCGATCCCGCCGCGGCGGGGGAGGTGGTGGCGGCGCTGGATCAGGCGAAGGCCACCTATGACGTCCAGGGCGATTCGATCCGCGTCGCGGCGGCGGACCGCGACCGGCTGCGCATGATGCTGGCGGGGCAGAACCTGCCGGCCGCCGGATCGGGCGGATACGAATTGCTGGACGGTCTGTCGGGTTTCGGCACCACGTCGCAGATGTTCGATGCCGCCTATCTGCGCGCCAAGGAAGGGGAGCTGGCGCGCACCATCCTCGCCATGCCGGGGATTCGCGCGGCGCGGGTGCACATCGCCCAAGGGACCGGCCAGCCCTTCCGCCGCGATATGGCACCGACCGCCAGCGTGACGCTGACCACCGCCCAAGGCGCGCTGACCCCGGTGCAGGCCCGCGCGCTGAAATACCTTGTGGCCGGTGCGGTCGCCGGTATGCAGGTGGATGATGTGGCCATCATCGACAGCGCGCGGGGTCTGGTGGACGGGGCGGAAACCCCGCCCGCCACCGACCGGGCCGAGGAGTTGCGCCGCAATGTCGAACGCCTGCTGGCCGCACGGGTCGGCGCGGGCAACGCGGTGGTGGAGGTGTCGATCGACACCGAGACCGAACGCGAATCCATCGTCGAACGCCGCTTTGATCCGCAGGGGCGGGTGCCGATCTCCTCCTCGACCGTGGAAAAGACGGCCTCGGACCAGCGCCCGTCGGGCGATGTGACGGTGGCCTCCAACCTGCCGGACGGCGACGCGGCGGGGGATGCCGGGGCGGGGCGCAGCAGCAATTCCGAAACGCAGGAGACGATCAACTACGAAGTGTCCGAAACTCAGCGCGAGGTGCTGCGCCAACCGGGGGCCACAAAACGCATCACGGTGGCCGTGCTGGTGAACGGGCTGATGACCGACGGGCAATGGACGCCCCGGCCGGAGGAGGAGATGGCGGCGTTGCAGGATCTGGTATCCTCGGCCGTGGGGCTGGACACCGCGCGGGGCGACGTGCTGACGTTGCGGTCCCTGCAATTCACGGGCGTCGCGGCGGAAGGCACCTTGGCCGAGGCGGGGTGGATGGCGGGGCTGGACACGATGCGCCTGATCCAGATCGCGGCGCTGGCGCTGGTCGCGCTGATCCTCGGCCTTTTCGTGGTGCGCCCGATCCTGACGCGCAAACCCGCCCTGCTGGATGCGCCGCCGCCGGTTTTGGCCCTGCCCGGCACAGCCCCGACCCCTGCCCTGACGGGCGAGATCGCCGGAAACGACCGCGCGCTGATCGACGCTGAACCGGTCGAGGCCGACCCCGTGGATCGTCTGCGCCGCCTGATCGAAACGCGGCAGGTGGAGACGGTGGAGATTCTGCGCGGCTGGATGGACAAGGGGGAACGCGCGTGATCCCCCTTCGGCTGGAAGCCTTTGGTGAGGGCGATCCCGACCTGATCGTCACCCCCGCGGCAGAGCTTGAGGCGATCCGGCGCGCGGCCTGGGACGAAGGGCACGCCGCCGGTCTGGCCGACGCCGACACCCGCGCCGAGGCGCTGGACCGGGCCACCGCCGCCCGTCTGGCCGAAGCGCTTCAGGATGCGGCCTTTACCTTCCATGAGGCGCGGACCCATGTCCTGTCGGGCACGGCGCCCCTGATTCTGGCCGCCCTGCGCGCCGTTCTTCCGCCGTTGGCGGCGGACCAACTGGCCCCCAGCATCGTCGACGCCTTGCAGCCGATGCTGGAGGCGGACCATCCCGTCACCCTGTTCACCACAGCCGAGGAGGCGGCGATCCTGCGCGCGCGCCTCGCCCCGTCCGCCCTGCCCCTGACCTTCGCGGTCGATGACACGCTGGCCCCGGGCCGCGCCCGTCTGACGGCACGGGGCGCGGAATGCGCCGTCGACCCCGCCCGTGCGGCGGACGCGGCCCTGGCCGCGATGGCCGATTTCTTCACCCTTCACACCCCACACCCGGATAAGGCATGCCAGAATGGATGACCGCATCGACACCCCCTTCGCCCATGTGCCCATCGAGGTCACCGTTTCGGTCGGACGCGCCCGACCGCAGGTGCGCGATTTGCTGAACCTTGGCCGCGATGCGGTCCTGACGCTGGACCGGCGGGTGGACGATCCGGTCGAACTCTATGTCGGCGACCGCCTGATCGCGCGCGGGATGCTGGAGGAGGGGCAGGGCGATCAGGCCGGCCAGCTCGCCGTGCGCCTGACCGAGGTGGCCCCGAACGGGGGCGGGTTGTGATCCGGCTGACGCTGGTTCTGATCCTGTTGGCCGAACCGGCGCTGGCGCAGCAGGTGACGTTGGACATGGGGGAGGGCGGGTCGCTCGCCGGACGCTCCATCCAGCTGATCGCGCTGATCACCATCCTCAGCCTCGTGCCGGGGCTGGCGGTGATGGTGACGTGCTTTCCCTTCATCGTGACGGTGCTGTCGATCCTTCGGCAGGCGATCGGGCTGCAACAGGCCCCGCCCAACATGCTGATCATCAGCCTTGCGCTGTTCCTGACGTGGTTCGTCATGGATCCCGTGCTGACGCAGGCGTGGACGGACGGGGTGGAGCCGCTCAGCCGTGGGGCGCTGGACCTCGCCACCGCCTGGCCGCGCATCGTCGATCCCTTCCGGGCCTTCATGACCGCGCGCCTCGATCCCGACGCCTATGCCACGCTGGCGGCCCTGCGCGACGGCCCCCCGCTGGAGGAGGCGCCGCTGTCGATCCTCGTGCCGTCGTTCCTTCTGTCGGAAATCCAGCGCGCGTTCGAGATCGGGTTCCTGATCTTCCTGCCCTTCCTGATCATCGACCTTGTCGTTTCGGCGGTGCTGATGTCGATGGGGATGATGATGGTGCCGCCCGCCATCGTGTCCCTGCCGTTCAAGCTGGCCTTCTTTGTCGTTGCGGACGGCTGGTCGCTTCTGTCGGCGGCGCTGGTGCGCAGCTATGTCGGGTGACATTCCTGCAACGGCCGGTGCGGGAAAGCCGCATCCGCACCTTGACCTTGCGGCCCCGCGCCGCAGGTTGGCGGGAAAGCTCACGATTACAGGGGACCTCCGGTGCGCCAAACCCTTCGCCATTTTGCTGCCGCTTTGTCGCTGGCGTTTCTTGCCGCCTGCGGACAGCCGCCGCAGGTCACCCAAGCCCCCGTCGCCGACCCCCGCTATGCGGCGGTCCAGGACGGCGAATTCTATATCCCCGCCGTGCAGCCCCGCTATCTGACCCCGGAAAAGGTGCGGTCCGAAGTCGCCTATACCGGGCCGGAGGATGCCAACACCATCGTCGTCGATCCCTTCGCGCGGGTTCTTTATTACGTGCAGCCGAACGGGCGGGCCATGCGCTATGCCATCGGGGTCGGCCCGCAGGGCAAGGCGTTCCGCGGCAATGCCGTCATCTCGATGAAGCGGGAATGGCCGAACTGGACGCCCACGCAGAACATGATCCGCACCCAGCCCGAGCTTTATGCCGAATTCGCCCGGGGTCTTGAGGGCGGTCTGGAAAACCCGCTGGGCGCGCGCGCGCTCTATCTCTATCGCAACGGGCGCGACACGATGTATCGCATCCACGGCACGATCGACAACCGCTCCATCGGGCGGGCCACCTCGGCGGGCTGTATCCGTCTGTTCAATCAGGACATCATCGACCTTTATGAACGTGTGGGCAACGGCACCCGCGTGAAGGTCCGGACCGAGGCCGAGAGCCTGCAATACGAAGGCCAGTGGGTCGAGGACGGCAACGGCGACATCCATCCGCCCGGCACCGTTCTGGCCACGGCCGGGACCGCGACCCAAGGCTGACGACGGCTGGCGCTTCACGCTCCCCGCCGCTATAAGCCCTCCCACACCTTTGGGGAGGGCTTTTTCATGAGTGCCACCGCCCGCGCGCGGCAGATCACGGCCGCCGATATTCGCGCCCGCAAGGGGCAGGGGCCTCTGGTCTGTCTGACGGCCTATACCACGCCGATGGCGAAAATCGTGGACCGGCATTGCGATCTGGTGCTGGTGGGCGACAGCCTGGGGATGGTGGTCTATGGCCTCCCCTCCACTCTGGGCGTGACGATGGAGATGATGATCGCCCATGGTCAGGCCGTGATGCGCGGCCTGGGACAGGCGATGTGCGTCATCGACATGCCCTTCGGCAGTTATGAGGAAAGCCCCGAGCAGGCCTTTCGCAACGCCGCCCGCCTGATGCGGGACACTGGCGCCGGCGCGGTGAAGCTGGAGGGCGGGGTGGCCATGGCCGACACCGTCGCCTTTCTGACCGCGCGCGGCATTCCGGTGATGGGGCATGTGGGGCTGACGCCGCAGGCGGTGCACAGCTTGGGCGGCTACAAGGTGCAGGGGCGCGGCGCGGACGGGGACCGCGTGGCGGCGGATGCCCGCGCCGTGGCCGAGGCCGGGGCCTTCGCCGTCGTTCTGGAAAAGGTGCCGGACGGTCTGGGCCGCCGCATCACCGCCGATCTGGCCGTGCCGACGGTCGGCATTGGCGCGGGGAACGGCTGCGACGGTCAGGTGCTGGTCGTCGATGACATGCTGGGCCTGTTCGCCGATTTCAAACCGAAATTCGTCAAACGCTATGCCGATCTGGCGGGCGCGGCGGATCGCGCCATCGCCGATTTCGCGGCCGAGGTGCGCGACCGTGCTTTTCCGACCGAGGATCACAGCTTTGCCGATGAGGGCAAGGCATGATCCTGCGCCGCGTGGTCGACCTGCGTCGCACCGTTGCCGCATGGCGGCGCGAGGGGGCGACCGTTGGCGTCGTTCCCACCATGGGCGCGCTGCATGAGGGGCATCTCAGCCTCGTGGCGGCCGCCCGCGCGCAGTGCGACCGGGTGATCGTGACGATCTTCGTCAACCCGGCGCAGTTCAACAACCCCGAGGATCTGGCGAAATATCCCCGGGACGAGGCGCGCGACATCGCCCTTCTGGACGGGGTGGCCGTGTTCCTGCCGGAGGTGGACGAGGTCTATCCCCCCGGATTTTCCAGCACCGTCCATGTGAAGGGTCTGAGCGACCGGCTGGAGGGCGCGCACCGCCCCGGCCATTTCGACGGCATGGCGACGGTGGTGACCAAGCTGTTCGGCATGACCCAGGCGGATGTAGCGTTCTTTGGCGAAAAGGATTGGCAGCAGTTGCAGATTGTCCGGCGCATGGTGGCCGATCTGAACCTGCCCATCCGCATCGTCGGCTGCCCCACATCGCGCGAGGCGGACGGGCTGGCCATGTCGTCGCGCAACCGCCGCCTGAACGCCTCGGCGCGCGACGCCGCGCAAACCATCCACCGCGCGATGACCCAGGCGGCCACGGCGGTCCGGGCAGGGGACATGGCGGCGGTGGACCGCATCCCCGAAACGCTGAAGGCGGCGGGGTTCCGTTCTGTCGATTATGCCGAACTGGCCGATGCGGAAACGCTGGCGCCGGTCCAGGACCTCTCCCGACCGGCGCGCATTCTGGTGGCGGCCACCGTGGACGGCGTCCGCCTGATCGACAACATCGCGGTCTAGGTCCGCAGGCTGCCCCCCACCTTCGCGACTTTCTCAAGGATATTCGCGCTCACCGCCTCGATATCCTTGTCGGTCAGGGTGGCGGCGGTGGGCTGAAGGCGCACGGTCAGGGCAAGGGATTTCTTCCCTTCGGCCTTCTGTGCGTCCGAGGCGAATTCGTCGAACACCCGCACCTCGTCGATCAGCGCCTTGTCGGCCCCGGCGGCGGCGTTGACCAGCGTCAGCGCCTCGACCTTGCTGTCTACGACGAAGGCGAAATCCCGTTCCACCGCCTGCAGGTCCGACAGGGCCAGCGCGGGGCGGGTGGGCGTTTTCACCTTGGGCAGCGGGATATTCGCGATCTGGATCGTGAAGGCCACCGCCGGCCCCTTGATGTCCAGCGCGGCCAGAATGCGGGGATGCACCTCGCCGAACGTGGCCAGACGGTTCGGCCCAAGGCCGATCGCGCCCGACCGGCCCGGATGCCACCAGCCGTCCACCTTGCGGGTGATCTGCACGCGGGCGGGCGCACCCAAGGCGTTCAGCACCGCCTCGGCATCCGCTTTGGCGTCGAACACGTCGGAGGCGCGGCGCGACCGGTGGGGATCGCGGGCCGCCGTCGCGCCCACCAGAAGGCCCGTGGCTTGGATCACCTGTTCGCCCGGTTCCCCGCCGGTGAAGGCGGGGCCCACCTCGAACAGCGCCAGATCCTGAAACCCGCGCGCCTGATTGCGCGCCGCCGCCCGCAACAGGCCGGGCAGAAGGTCGGGGCGCAGATGCGTCATTTCCGAACTGATGGGGTTCTCCACCCGCACCGCATCCGCCCCGCCGCCGAACAACGCGGCATCGCCCGCGTTGATGAAGCTGTAGGTCACGCATTCGTTGTAGCCCAAGGCGGCTAGCGTCCGCCGGGCCATCTTCTCGCGCGTTTGCAGCGGCGTCAGGATGGGACGCGGCACCCCCGGCGCGGGGCGGGCCAGCGGCGTGCCCTGCAGCTTGGTCAACGAGGCGACGCGGGCGATCTCCTCCACCAGATCGGCCTCGCCCAGCACGTCGGGGCGCCAGGACGGCACATGGGCCATGTCGCCCTCCAGCCGGAAGCCGAGCGCGGTCAGCGTCGCGCGCTGTTCGTCCGCCGGGATGTCCATGCCGACCAGCGACACCACGCGGTCGGTGTCGAGGGCATAGGCGCGGGCGGTGTCGGGCACGGCCCCCGCCATCTGCACCTCCGACGCCTCCCCCCCGCACAGATCCAGGATCATGCGCGTCGCAAGTTCCATCCCGTCGGCGGTGAAGGCCGGATCGATCCCGCGTTCGAACCGATAGCGGGCGTCGGAGTTGATCTTCAGCGCCCGGCCCGTGGTCGCCGTGACGATCGGGTCGAAGAACGCGGCCTCCAGATAGACGTCGGTCGTGGCCTCGGTGCAGCCCGACGCCTCGCCGCCCATGATCCCGCCAAGGGATTCGATGCCGTTGTCGTCGGCGATCACCACCATTCCGGGGCGCAGAGCATAGGTCTTGTCGTCCAGCGCCAGAAGGCTTTCGCCCTCGCGCGCGTCGCGCACCACCAGATCGCCGGCGATCTTGGCCGCGTCGAACACATGCAGCGGGCGGTTCAGGTCGAAGGTGAAGAAGTTGGTGATATCGACCAGCACCGAAATTGGCCGCAGCCCGATCGCCGTCAGCCGTGCCTGCAACCACGCGGGCGACGGGCCGTTCGTCACGCCGCGGATCACACGGCCCATGAACAGCGGGCAGGCGGGCGTCCCGGTCCGCACCGTGATCGGGTTCGGGAAGGCACCGGCAACCGGCTCCACCACCAGCGGTTTCAACGTGCCCAGACCCCGCGCGGCCAGATCGCGCGCGATGCCGCGCACGCCCAGGGCATCGGGGCGGTTCGGCGTGATCTTGATGTGGATCATCGGATCGACCTTGTCCGGCGCGTTCGCGGCCAGCCAGTCGACAAACCGATCCCCCACCTCGCCCGAGGGCAGTTCGATGATGCCGTCATGCTCCTCCGACAGCTCCAACTCCCGCTCGGATGCCATCATCCCAAGGGATTCGACACCGCGGATCTTGCCGACGCCCAGCGTCGTGTCGATGCCCGGCACGTAATCGCCGGGCTTGCACAGAACGACCGTGATCCCTTCGCGCGCATTGGGGGCGCCGCAGACGATCTGCTTCTCCCCCTCGTCGGTCATCACGCGGCAGACGCGCAGGCGGTCGGCGTCGGGATGCTGTTCGGCGTGGACGACCTTGGCCAGCGTGAACGCCTTCAGCTTCGAGGCGGGATCGTGGATGCCCTCCACCTCCAGCCCCAGATCGGTCAGGGCATAGGCGATGTCGTCAAGGCTGGCGGCGGTGTCAAGATGGGTCTTGAGCCAGGAGAGGGTGAATTTCATGGATGCCTCACTTCGCGCCTTGGGCCAGCTTGCGCCATTTGCCCATGCGGTAAAGCCGCACTTCGCGCCAGATTTTCAGGGTCGGACGGGCCGCGAACAGCAGCGATCCGATTGTGAAGAACCACGTCGCCGGAATCATCAGGGCGTCGTAGAAGAACATGACCGATCCGACAAGAAAGCAGATCGCCGCCGCGAATTCGACAAAGGTGCGCGCAATTTCGAACCGGGCATAGGTGCGGCGGGAATGCTCGTCCGCCTCGCGATTTTCGTGCCGGAACAGGCGGTCCGAAAGGGTCATCGGCTGAGGCCCCCGGCCAGATCCGGCATATCCAGCGCGGCAAAGCCGTAATGGCGCAGCCAGCGCAGGTCGCTCTCGAAGAACGCGCGCAGGTCGGGGATGCCGTATTTCAGCATGGCGATCCGGTCGATGCCCATGCCGAAGGCGAAGCCCTGATACTGGCTCGGGTCCACGCCCGCCGCGCTCAGCACCTTGGGATGCACCATGCCGGAACCGAGGATCTCCATCCAGTCGTCGCCCTCGCCAATCTTCAGCTGGCCGTCTTTCCACGAACAGCGGATATCGACCTCGGCCGAGGGTTCGGTGAAGGGGAAATGCGAGGCGCGGAAGCGCAACTCGACCGAGGGCACCTCGAAGAAGGCGCGGCAGAACTCCTCCAGCACCCATTTCAGGTTGGCCATGGAAATGCCCTTGTCCAGCGCCAGCCCCTCGACCTGATGGAACATCGGCGTGTGGGTCTGGTCCATGTCCATGCGATAGACGCGGCCCGGCGCGATCACGCGGACCGGCGCGCCCTGCGCCATCATCGCGCGGATCTGCACGGGCGAGGTGTGGGTGCGCAGCACATGGGGCGGGCGGTCGTCGCCCTCCGCGCGGTGCATGAAGAAGGTGTCATGCTCCTGCCGGGCGGGGTGTTCGGGCGGGATGTTCAGCGCGTCGAAATTATACCAGTCGGATTCGACCTGCGGCCCCTCGGCCACGGCAAAGCCCATATCGGCAAAGATCGCGGTCAGCTCGTCCATCACCTGGCTGACGGGGTGGATCGTCCCCTGACGGCGCGGGCGGCCCGGCAGCGTCACGTCCAGCCATTCCGAGGCCAGCCGCTGTTCCAGTGCCGCATCCGCGAACCCGGCCTTTCGCGCGCGCAAGGCCGCGTCCAATTCGTCCTTCAGACGGTTCAGGGCGGCGCCGGTGGTCTGACGCTCCTCCGGGGT
Organism: Falsirhodobacter halotolerans; assembly: GCF_022899245.1. Lineage (NCBI taxonomy): Bacteria > Pseudomonadati > Pseudomonadota > Alphaproteobacteria > Rhodobacterales > Paracoccaceae > Falsirhodobacter > Falsirhodobacter halotolerans. The sequence goes on along the minus strand of NZ_JALJAZ010000001.1, from coordinate 2,291,583 downwards.
CATCTTCCCCAACTCGCGCATCTTCAGGCTGATTTCGCCCTTCTTGCCAAGGGCGGCCAGGCGGATATCCTCCACCGCAGCCTCGTCCCCCGCATCCTTGATGCGGTTGAGGTAAGTGTCGCGAAGCGTGTCGATCCCGTCCATGCCGGCCTCCGTAAGTCCGGGTTTGGGATACTGCCCCGCGCCCTTGCTGGCAAGGACGGGCCCGAAAAAAGCCCGCCACGGGGCGGGTTCGGGGCGGGCCCAAGAAAAAACCCCGCCAGTGGCGGGGCTTTCCGATATCAGGCGAGGGCCTTTTTCGCCTGCGTGGCGATGGCGTTGAACGCCTCCGGCTCGCGCACGGCCAGATCGGCCAGGACCTTGCGGTCCACTTCGATCCCGGCTTTCGCCAGACCGTTGATGAAACGCGAATAGGTCATCTCGGCGTCGAACAGACGAACAGCGGCGTTGATGCGCTGGATCCACAGGGCGCGGAACGTGCGCTTGCGGGTTTTCCGGTCGCGGGTCGCATATTGGTTCGCCTTGTCGACGGCCTGCGTTGCGGTGCGGAAGTTCGTCGAACGGGCGGCGTAGTAGCCTTTGGCCGCCTTGATGACTTTACGGTGACGGGCGTGCGTGACGACGCCGGATTTGACGCGGGACATCTACGCTCTCCTTACCGGTTATAGGGCATGTATTTCTTGACGATCTTCTCGTCCGCCGCGCACAGGATCATCGTCCCGGTCACGTCGCGGATGAATTTCGTCGAGCGTTTGATCATGCCGTGGCGCTTGCCGGCGGGACCGGCCTTCACCTTGCCGGAGGCCGTGAAGCTGAAACGCTTCTTCGCGGCCGACTTGGTCTTCATCTTGGGCATTTCCATCTCCTCTTGCGAGTTGTGAACGCACGCCTCGGCAATGCCACATCGGCCGGGCGCGCGGGTATTCAGGGGGCGTCGTATAAGCGCGAACGCCGCCCCCCGCAAGGCTTATTCGGTTTCCGCGCTGACGATCTTCGATTCGTCGCAAGGTGCCACGCGCAGGATGTTCGTCGTGCCCGCATGGTTGAAGGGCACCCCCGCCATGACCACCACCGATTCCTCGGTCGTGGCAAAGCCCGCGTCGCGCGCGGCCTTGGCGGCGGCCAGAACCGCGCCCTTGAACCGGCTTTGCATTTCGGTGATCGCGCTGTGGGTGCCCCAGGTCAGGGTCATCCGGCGCGCGGTCTCCATCAGCGGGGTCAGGGCCATGATCGGCACGCGGGGCCGTTCGCGCGCCACCAGCGACACGGTCGTGCCCGTCTGGCTGAAACAGCAGATCGCCTTGATCGGCGTGCTTTCGGCAATCTCGCGCGAGGCGGCGACGATCGCGTCGGCCACTGAGGAGCGTTTGACGCGGCGGCTGGCCTCGATCACCTCGCGGTAGGTCTGGTCGCTTTCGACGCTGATGGCGACGTTGTTCATCGTCGTCACCGCCTCGATCGGATAGCTGCCTGCGGCCGATTCGGCCGACAGCATGACCGCGTCCGCCCCTTCATAGATCGCGCCGGACACGTCCGACACCTCGGCCCGCGTGGGGATGGGCGATTCGATCATCGATTCCAGCATCTGCGTCGCCACGATCACCGGCTTGGCCGCGGCGCGGGCGCCACGCACCAGACGTTTCTGGATTGGCGGCACGGCATGGACCGGAAGCTCCACCCCCAGATCGCCGCGCGCCACCATGATGCCGTCCGACACCTCAAGGATCGCGTCATAGGCGCGGACCGCCGCCGGTTTCTCGATCTTGGACAGGATCGCGGCGCGGCCCCGGGCCAGTTCGCGGGCCTCCACCACATCCTCGGGGCGTTGCACGAAGGACAGCGCCAGCCAGTCGCAGCCCAGATCGCAGACGAATTCCAGATCCTTGCGGTCCTTGTCCGACAGCGCGGCCAAAGGCAGCACCACGTCGGGCACGTTCACGCCCTTGCGGTTGGAGATGGTGCCGCCGACTTCCACCGTGCAATCGGCGAAATCGGGGCCGCAGCTGTCCACGCGCAGGCGGATCTTGCCGTCGTTCACCAGAAGCGGGGTGCCCGCCTCAAGCGCCGCAAAGATCTCCGGGTGGGGGAGGGTGACGCGGGTCGCGTCGCCGGGGGCGTCGGACAGGTCCATGCGGAACGGCGCGCCGACGGCCAGATCCTCGGACCCGTTGGCAAAGGTGCCCACGCGCAGCTTCGGCCCCTGAAGGTCGGCCAGGATCCCGATCGGGCGGCCCGTGTCCTTTTCGATCTGGCGGATGATCTCGTGACGGGCGCGGATGTCGTCATGGCTGCCATGGCTCATGTTCAGGCGGAACACGTCGGCCCCCGCCTCGAACAACGCCCGGATGACGTCATAGCTGCTGGAGGCGGGACCGAGCGTGGCCACGATCTTGACGTTGCGAAGGCGTCTCATGCAGTTCTCCCATCTGTCGCGATCGTTTCTGCCCGCTTTCGTGTTAGCGCACAACAAAGACCGCGACTGGTCATTTCACTTTCTCGCGGCTTATATCCAACCCATCACCGGAATGCGACAGGGAGAGCGTTCGTGCCACCTTTTCAGATACACGGCGAATCCCGCGGCTCGAATCTGCTGATCACCTGCGACCATGCGACGAATCGGGTGCCGCAAGATGTGGGGGGCGGATCGCTGGGCATTGCCCCGGCGGACATGGGCCGTCACATCGCCTTTGACGTGGGGGCGGCGGGGCTGGCGGTGGCGCTGGCCGACCGGCTGGACGCGCCCGCGATCCTGTCGGATTTCTCCCGTCTCGTGATCGATCCCAACCGGGGGGAGGACGATCCGACGCTGGTGATGCAGCTTTACGATGGCACGATCATCCCCGCCAACCGCCATGTGGACGGGGCCGAGATCGCGCGGCGGCTGGAGACGCTCTATCGCCCCTATCACACGGCGCTGGCGCGGATGGCCGCGCGGCAAGAGGGGACGGTGATCGTGTCGATCCATTCCTTCACGCGGCAGTTGAAGGGCCGGGCGCCCCGCCCGTGGCAGGTGGGCGTGCTGCATTCGCATCTGGACGACCGTCTCAGCCGTGCGCTGATCGCGCGGCTGGCGCGGGACCCGGATCTGACGGTGGGGGACAACGAACCCTATTCCGGGCATCTGCCGGGCGATGCGATCGACCGCCACGCGCTGCAGATGGGGCGGCACAACACGCTGATCGAGGTGCGCAACGACCTGATTGCCACGGCCGAAGGGCAGGCCGAATGGGCCGACCGGCTGGCCAAGGCCCTGACGGAGGCCTTGGCCGATCTGTGATCAGATGGCGGCCTTGCGCGCCTCGTCCAGATAGATTTCGCGCAGGCGTTTGGCGACCGTCCCCGGCGCGCCGGTGCCCACGGGTTGGCCGTCCACCTGGACCACCGGCATGACGAAGGTCGACGCGCCGGTCACGAACGCCTCATCCGCGTTCTGCGCCTCTTCGATGGTGAAGGCCCGCTCCTCGATCTCGAACTGCGCTTCCTTGGCATAGGTCAGGAGGGCGGCGCGGGTGATCCCGTGCAGGATGTCGTTCGACAGCGGCCGGGTGATGATCTTGTTGCCCTTGACGATATAGGCGTTGGAGGACGACCCCTCCGTCACCACGCCATCCATCACGAAGAACGCGTCGTCGCAGCCCGCCTTCTTGGCCGCCATCTTGGCCATCGACGGCCACAGAAGCTGCACCGTTTTGATGTCGCGGCGGCCCCAGCGCAGATCGTCGAAGGCGATGACCTTGATGCCGGTCTTCGACGCCGTGGGCCAATCCAGATCGGGCACCGCCTGGGTGAACAGGACCACCGTGCCGGGAACCGAGGCGTCGGGGAACACGAAGCTGCGATCCCCCGCATTCCCGCGCGAGATCTGAAGATAGACCAGCCCGTTGACGATGCCGTTCTTCGCCACCAGCTCGCGATGCACGGCCAGCAGATCCTCGGCCGAGATCGGGTTCGTCATCCCCAGTTCCGACAGCGACCGCGCCAGACGCGCCTCATGCCCCGCATAATCCAGAAGCTTGCCGTCCAGAACCGACGTCACCTCATAGACGGCGTCGCCCATCAGGAAGCCCCGGTCGAAGATCGACACCTTGGCTTCGGTTTCGGGAAGGTAGTCGCCGTTCACATAGACAGTGCGTGTCATGGTCATCCCCAGAGTTTCGCATCGGACGGGTGCACGCCCGCCTGATCATAGACCAGCGGCGTGTCGCGGTCTTCGGCCAGAAGCAGCGGGCCGTCAAGATCGACCACGCTGGCCCCTTGGGCCACCAGAACGGCGGGGGCCATGGCAAGGCTGGTGCCCACCATGCAGCCCACCATCACGTCGTATCCTTCGGCCCGCGCGGCGTCGCGCAGGGCCAGCCCCTCGGTCAAGCCGCCGGTCTTGTCCAGCTTGATGTTGATCACGTCATACTTGCCCTTCAGATGCGGCAGGCTGGCGCGGTCATGGCAGGATTCGTCGGCGCAGACGGGCAGGGGGCGGGCGATCTCGGCCAGCATCCCGTCATCGGACGCGGGCAGGGGCTGTTCGACCAGTGCCACGCCCATCCGCACCAGATGCGGCGCAAGCTCGGTATAGACATCCGCCGTCCAACCCTCGTTCGCATCGACGATGATCCGGGTGTCCGGCGCACCGGCGCGCACGGCTTCCAGCCGGGGCATGTCGTCCGGCGTGCCCAGCTTGATCTTCAACAGCGGGCGATGCGCGTTCTTTGCCGCCGCCGCACGCATGTTTTCGGGCGTATCGAGCGACAGGGTATAGGCCGTGGTCAGCGGCTGCGGCGCGGGCAGGCCCGCCAGTTCCCACACCCGCTTGCCGGCGGCCTTCGCCTCCAGATCCCACAGCGCGCAATCGACGGCGTTGCGGGCGGCGCCTGCGGGCAGCAGGGTCTGCAATTCGGCCCGCGTCACGCTGTCTGGCAGGGTGGCGATCTGCGCCGCCACACTGTCCTGCGTTTCGTCATAGCGCGGATAGGGCAGGCATTCGCCCCATCCGACCAGCCCGCCGCGCGTGATCTTGACCGCGATCACCTTGGTTTCCGTGCGGGATCCGCGGCTGATCGTGAAGACCTGCGCGAGTTTGAATGTTTGCGCCAGAACGTCGATCATGCCGCTTCCTCCTGTGTCGTTTCGGGGCACGCTGTCAGATGGCGGACAGCGCGTCCACCAGTTTGCCCGCGCCAAAGCGGAAGGGGTCGGTCGCGGGCAGACCCAGATCTGCCTCCACCTTGGTGATATAGGCCTTGGCGTCGGCGTCGTTCATGTGCTGGGTGTTGATGGAATAGCCGACGACGACGCAATCCGGGTTCGCCACCTTCGCCAGCGCCAGCGCGGTGTCGCGCACCTGTTCCAGCGTCGGCAGTTTATAGTCGGGCAGGCCGCGCATGTGGTCGCGGGTGGGCTCATGGCAGACGACCAGCGCATCGGGCTGTCCGCCATGCACCAGCGCCAGCGTCACCCCGGAATAGGAAACGTGGTAGAGCGAGCCCTGACCCTCGATCAGGTCCCAATGGTCGGCGTCGTTGTCGGGCGTCAGGTATTCGATGGATCCGGCCATGAAATCGGCGATGACGGCGTCCAGCGGCACGCCGCCCCCGGTGATCAGGATGCCCGTCTGACCCGTGGCGCGGAAATCGGCGTTCATTCCGCGGGCGCGCATCTCCTTTTCCACGCAGAGCGCGGTGTACATCTTGCCGATGGAACAGTCGGTCCCGACGGCCAGCATCCGCTTGCCCGTGCGCTTCTTGCCGTTGGCGATGGGATACTGGACCGACGGCACGCGCACGTCGTGCAGGCTGCGGCCATGCGCCTTGGCGGCGGCAACGAGTTCGGGTTCGTCCCGCAGCAGGTTGTGCAGGCCCGACGCGATATCAAGGCCCTTCTCCAGCGCCTGCACCAACACCTGCTTCCACGCGGGCGAGATCACGCCCCCCCGGTTGGCCCCACCGATGACCAGCGTCTTGACGCCCGCGGCCACCGCCTCGTCCAGGGTCATGTCGGTCAGGCCCATATCCGCCTTGCAGCCCTCCATGCGGAACTGGCCCTTGGCGAATTCGGGGCGCCAGTCCTTGATTCCCTGCGCCACCTTGGCGGCAAGGGCGTCGGGGGCATCGCCCAGGAACAGCAGGTAAGGGGTCTGGATCATTGTTCGGCTCCACAATCTGTTTGGGGAAAGATTAGGGCATTTCATTCGGGAATGCTTCGCGTTCTGACTTTTTCCACAGCGCCGGCGCGCAAGTAAATTCGGCATGCATGGTGGTTCGCGCGATAAAACCGCGACACTGGGCGACATCCTGCACGATCGTTCGGCGTGGCGGGGTGGTCCATAATTTCCGTCACGCAATGTAAAGATTTCTTGACACTATGCCGCATTGTGCAGCACTCTCATCCCATGGGTGGTTGAAAAATCATCCGTTCGAATATCCGGCTGTCGACGGAGGGGAGGCCTGACGCAGCATCGGGGAGGACGCAACGCCTCGGGGGAAGCCCCGGGGCGTTGTGGTTTGTGCCATGCGGTTGCATCGCAAGGCGCGCGCGGGCATATAGGGGCGCAGCATCCATCAGGGACCGGACCATGCAATATCTTGAATTCGAAAAGCCCTTGGCCGAGATCGAGGGCAAGGCGGAAGAGCTTCGGGCCCTTGCGCGCCAGAATGACAAGATGGACATGGAAAAAGAGGCCGCCGCCCTGGACCGCAAGGCGGAAACGCTGCTGCGCGACCTTTATAAGGGCCTGACCGCCTGGCAGAAGACGCAGGTGGCGCGGCATCCCGAACGCCCCCACTGCAAGGATTACATCGAGGCGCTGTTCACCGAATTCACCCCGCTGGCGGGCGACCGGAACTTTGCCGACGATCACGCGGTCATGGGCGGGATCGCGCGGTTCCACGACCGGCCGGTGATGGTGATCGGCCATGAAAAGGGCCATGACACCAAATCCCGGATCGAACGCAATTTCGGCATGGCCCGCCCCGAAGGCTATCGCAAGGCCATCCGCCTGATGGACATGGCCGACCGTTTCGGCCTGCCGATCGTCACGCTGATCGACACGCCCGGCGCCTATCCCGGCAAGGGCGCGGAAGAACGCGGCCAGTCCGAGGCGATCGCCCGCTCCACCATGAAATGCCTTGAGGTCGGCGTGCCGGTCATCGCCACCGTCATCGGGGAAGGCGGGTCGGGCGGGGCCGTGGCCTTCGCCGCCGGCAACCGTGTCGCGATGCTGGAGCATTCTGTCTATTCCGTGATTTCGCCCGAGGGCTGCGCCTCGATCCTGTGGAAGGATGCCGAAAAGATGCGCGAGGCGGCCGACGCCCTGCGCCTGACCGCGCAGGACCTGCAGAAGCTGGGCGTGATCGACCGCATCGTGCAGGAACCGCTGGGCGGGGCGCAGCGCGGACGGGACGAAACCATCGCCGCCGTGGGCAAGGCGATCCAGTCCATGCTGACGGATCTGTCCGGCCAATCGCGCGAGGCGCTGGTCAAGGACCGCCGTCAGAAGTTCCTCGGCATGGGCGCCAAGGGGCTGGCCGCGTAATTACCACATGGTGCGGGCGGCGCGGGCCGCCCATTCCGCGTCATAGGTGGTCCCGTCGAAGGTCCCGCCCGTCGCCTCGCGCAGCATGTCGCCCACGCTCGGCAGGCCTTCGGCATCCGGCCCCCGGGTCCACAATCCCGACCGCATCAGGGCGCGGGCGCATTGGGCGTAGACCTCCTCGATCCGAAACAGGATGACGGTGCGCGGGCGCAGGTCGCCCCGCGCGAAGCCGTCCCGCAGCGCATCGTCCGCCGTCAGCTTGGCCCGCCCGTTGATCCGCAGCGCGTTGTTCGATCCGTGGATCAGGAACATCAGGCTCGCCCGCCCGTCCTGCACGATGTTGCGCAGGGAATCGACGCGGTCGTTCCCCTTCCAGTCGGGCAGGGCGAGCGTCTGCGGATCAAGGATCCGCACCACCGGACCGTCATCGCCGCGCGGACTGCCATCCGTGCCTTCCGGCCCCACGGTCGTCAGGATGCAGAACCGGCTGCGGGCGACGAAGGCGGCATAGGCGGGGGTCAGCTGCGCCGTGACCTTTTCCGTCGCGGCCCGGCTGGGGGTGCCGTAATGCGCCGACAGATCAGCCAGCGTGTCGATGGTGTTCATGGCTCAGCCTTTCCGATTCGGGGTCGATAACGGCCTGCAGCCGGGCCAGAAGGTCCTCAGGTGGCAGGCCGGGGGGCAGGGCGGGCAAAAAGCGCACCGTGGCCCGCCCCGCCTTGCGCCACGGCCCGAGCGGCCAGACATGGCCCGCCTCCGTCGCCACCGGCACGCAGGGCAGCCCCAGATCGGCATAGAGCGCCGCCGTTCCGTATTTGTAGGGGGCGGTGGCCCCCGGCCGCAGGCGCTGCCCTTGGGGATAGATGACGACCTGCCCCTCCTCGCCCCGCGCCGCCGCCACCATCGCGGCGACCGCCGCCGCCCCGCCACCGCGCGCCACGGGGATGCAGCCCAGACGGCGCACATACCAGCCGAAGACCGGCATCCGCAGCAACTCCGCCTTCATTACGAAACGCGGGCGGGGCAGGGCGGCGAAGATCAAGAGGACGTCCAGAAACGACTGGTGCTTGGCCGCGACAAGGGCGGGTCCGGTCGGCACCACCCCCTCGATCCGCGTGTCGATGCCCAGCATGAGGCGGGCCGTGAACCGCACCCAGCCGCAGAACAGCTTGCAGGCCCGGATCGCCCCGTCGCGCGAGATCAGGGCGGCGGGCAGCATGACCAGACCCACCACGCCCATCGCCAGATACATCTGCGCGGCGAACAGGATCGACAGCGGCTTCTGGATCAGGGCGGGGCGGGGCATCAGGTCATCTCGGCCAGCTTGCGGAAGGCGGCGCGGCGGGTGGCCATGAAGGCCACGATCCCGCACAGGATGGGCAGCAGCCAGGCCAAGGCCCATCCCGACCACCCCATGCCAAGGCCGGTCAGAAACCCGTCCGCCCCGCCCGCCGGCATCAGCCAGACGACGAAGCTTCCCACCAGCACCCCCCCCGCCGCACCTGACAGCGTGCGCAGGGTGAACCGCCGGACGAAGGCGCGGGCGATATAGCCGTCCTGCGCCCCGATCTGACGCAGCACCTTCAGGATCGGCGCATTGGCGGCCAGCGACGCGTTGGCGGCCAACGTGATCACCGCGCCCGTGGTCGCCAAAATCAGCGCCAGCGCCCCCCAACCCAGAATGCGCAGCCGGTTGGCGGCCGAGGCCAGGGGCTGGCGCCAGCGGGTGTGATCGTCCAGGCTCGCGTCGGGCGCCTCGGCCGTCAGACGCTGGCGCAACCCTTCGGCGTCATAGCCGGAGCCGTCCTCCGTCACCTCGATCAGCCGGGGAATGGGCAGGTCGTCCAGCGGCAGGTCCGATCCGAACCACGGGGCCAGAAGCGCGCGCTCCTCCTCGTCCGACAGGGGGCGGGCGGAGGCGACGCCGGGCGTGGCCGCCAGAATGGACAGCACCGATTGCACCTGCGCGTCGGTCTGGTCCGGCGGGGCCGAGATGCGGATGGTGGAGGTGCGGGCCAACGCCTCGGACCAGCGATCCGCCAGCCGGCCCGACGCCAAGGCCAGCGCCAGCGCGAACACCGCCAGAAAGGCCATCACGGCGGCGGTGAAGATGGTCAGCCACGCGCCGGTGCCGGTGGGGGGCACAAGCCGGTCGGCGCCGGGGTCCGGGCGGGTCAGATCGCGAAAGGCGGTGCGCAGGGCGTGGATCACAGGTCCGCCCCCGCCAGTTGCACCGACCGGTCACGAATGCGCAGCACCCGCGCGCCGACCTGGGTCTTGGCCGCGCGGATCAGGTGCATGTCATGCGTGGCGATCAGGATGGTCTTGCCCATCCGGTTCAGCTCCACCAGCAGGGTCAGCAGGCGCAACGACATCTCCCAGTCCAGATTGCCGGTGGGTTCATCGGCCAAGAGCAGGTCGGGCGACATGATGACCGCGCGGGCCAGCGCCGCCCGCTGACGTTCCCCGCCCGACAATTCGGGCGGCAACGACCCGGCGTGGCGTGTCAGGCCCACCCAGTCCAGAAGGTCCGACAGATCCTGGGGATCGGTCTCGCGGTCCGTCACGCTGAGCGGAAGGGTCACATTGGCTGCGACCGACAGGTGATCGAGGAACTGGCAGTCCTGCTGCACCACGCCCACCCGCCGCCGCATCCGCGCCAGCCCATCGCGGCCCACCGACCGGATGTCGCGGTCAAACAGGGTGACCGTGCCGGTGGTCGCGAACAGCTCGCCATGGCACAGCTTCAGCAGCGTCGATTTCCCCGCCCCCGACGGGCCGGTCAGGAAATGGAACGATCCCGGTTGCAGGATCAGGTTCACGTTCGTCAGCAGATCCGCACCGCCATAGCTGTAGGCGACCTCATCAAAAGCGATCACAGGCTCCCCCCTTCATGGACGTGGCGCGGTCCTGCTTGGATAGCACCGTCATCGTTGCTACAACACCCGCAAAACCGAAACCGTGCGAGGGACATATGCGGCTGAGCTGTGCGACATGCGGGGCGCATTACGAGGTGGACGCCGCCGCCATCCCCGAGGGCGGACGCGAGGTGAAATGTTCGGCCTGCGGGTATGAATGGTATGAGGTGCCGAAGGCGCCGCTGCGGCTGGACCCGCCACCCGCCCCGACGCCACCCCCGGCCACACCCCCGACCCCTGTCCGCCCGGTGCCCGAGGATTTCCGCGCCATCCTGCGCGAGGAGGCGGCGATCGAGACCGCCGCGCGCCTGCGCGAAGGAACCATCCCCCCCGCGCCCACGGCCCCGCCGCCGCGCCGCAAGGGCGGGTTCGTGACCGGGGTCCTTCTGGCGATCCTGCCGCTCGCGGTGCTGGCGGGCCTGTATCTGGGCGCGCCGCGTCTGGCCGAGGAGGCCCCGGATCTGGCCGAACCGCTGGCCCGTTACACCGCTTGGGTGGATCAGGGGCGGCTGGCGCTCGATCGGCTGATCGCGCGTATCCAGACCCACTGAGTCAGAACAGATCGAGCAGGCGACGGAGGTAGTCGCGCTCCTCCTCGGGCCGCATCTGTTCGCCAGCGCGGCGGCGGATCTCGTCCAGCAGCGCCTCGGCCCGGCGGCGCTGCTCGGCCTCGCCTTCGGCCAGATTGTCGTCCGATCCGATGCGGCCTGCGGGGCCGGTGGGGCGGCCAAGGGGGTCGGTCTGGGTGGCCTGTCCCTCGGGCTGGCCCGGGGTCTGCCGCTCGGCTTCGGCGCGCATCCCGTCCCGCAACGCCTCGATCGCCTCGGCCTGCCGGTCGAAGGCGCCGGACAGATCGCCGCCGCGCAGCGCCTGTTCCGCCTCTTCCATCGCGCGGCGGGCGCGGTCGGCCTCGTCGCCCTCCTGCCCCTGCAGTTGGTCGCGCAACGCGCGCTGGCGGTCGGCCAGATCGTCGGCATCGCCGCCGTCCTGAAGCCCACGAAAGCCGTCATCGGACAATTGCTGCTGATCGCGCAGCGTCTGGCCCAGACCGCCGCCGGGGCGGCCCTCGCCCTGACCCTCACCTTCGGTGACGCGCAGGTTCCGCATCATCTGCGCCAGTTGATCCATCAGGGCCTGCGCCTCGGCCATCCGCCCCTCGCGCATCAACTGCTCGATCCGGTCCATCATCCCCTGAAGCTGATCGCCGGTCAGGTCCTGCGTCTCGCCCTCGGCCTGCTGCTGGCCTTCCCCTTCCTGCGCCAACTGGTCGATATAATCGTCGGTCGCCTGTCGCAGTTCGCGCATCAGGGCCTCGATCTCGGCCGGGTCGGCCCCGTCCCGCATGGCTTGCGACAGACGGTCCTGCGCACGGGCCATGCGGGCGCGGGCATCCCCGTCATTGCCATGTTCCAGCATGGTGGCGATGGTCCACAACTCCTCGGCGATGCGGTCGCGATCCTCGGGGGACAGGTCGGGCGACAGGGCGCGGATCACGGCCCGCAGGCGCAGAAAGGCGCGCTGATTGGCGAAAAGATCGTCGGGCGCGAAGGTCACCGCCCGCAGAACCTGCCCCGTGCGGCCCGCATTGGCGCGCGACCACAAAAGATCGCGCCGCATTTCGGCCACCGCCGCCGCCACCGGATCGAAGAACCGTTTGCCAGGCAGCGTCATCGCCATCGATGCCACCCCCGTCTGCCCCGCCGCGTCCGTCACCTCCAGCCGCAGGGTCACGGGCAGATTGGCATAAGGATGTTTGGACAGATCGCCGGTCAGAACCTCCTCGAACGCGCGGCGGTCGCCCCGGATGGGCAGGGGAAGGTCGAGGCGCAGCGGCGCACGCACCTCCGGGTCCACGGTCAGGCCATGGCGGCGGTCCACGGCGGCCAGATCCAGCGTCACCTCGGCCACGCCACCGGTGATACCGTAATCGTCCCCGGCGCGGAACGGCAGGCGAAGACCGCCATCCGGCTGGCGTTCGGGCGGGGCGGGGATCGCGACCATCGGCGCGGCATCGGGGCGCACGGCGATCCGCCACGCGCGGTCGCCCAGGGTCAGCGTGCCGTCCCGCCCAAGGGCATAGGTCCGGTCGGGGCCGGTCTGGGGCGGCATGTCCGACAGCGCCACGTCCACGTCGCCGTAAAGGCGCAGGCGCAGGGCGCTGCCCGTCGGCACCTCCAGCGCCTCGGCCGCAAGGTCGTTCAGATAGATGGTGGGTTGGCGGGTATAGGCGGGGGGCTGGACCCACGCCTCCCACATGGGGCCGGTGGGAATGGCGGAGCCTGCGGGCACCGCATCGGCCACCGTCGCCACCCGCCAGACCGATCCGAAGATCAGCGCGGTCGCCAGCGCCGTCAGCGCGACAAGGCGCAAGGCATAGGGGTCGCGGGCGGCAAGATCCGGGCGGGGCCCCACGGCGCGGGCCGCCCGTGCCCGATCCGCCATCCGCGCAACATGCGCCGCCCACAGCGCGGCGGAGGCGGGGTCGTCCGCCCCGACCGCCTGCGCATCCCGCGCGGCGGCGATCGGCTGGCCGGGAAGGGAGGCGTCCAGACGGGCCATCGCCTCGCCCCGCGTGGGGCGGCGAAAGCGGCGCAGCCCGAAGCCCAGGGCCGCCAGACCGCCAAGGCCCGCCCCCGCGCATCCCGCCCAAAGGGCCGTGATCGGCAGATGGTCCTGCACCCCGAACATCAGAAGGGCCAGCCCCCCCAGAACGAGCGACCCAAGCGGCCAGAACGCCCGCGCCGCGCGTTCCAGCCACAGCCCCAGAAGGGTCAGGCGGATCGGGCGGGCCAGCCGCGCAAGGATCGGGTCATTCCGTCCGGTCATCCCATCCGCCCATCCGCGTCACAGCCATTCGGGGATCGTATCGCGGGCCAGGATCTCGTCAAATGTCGGGCGCGCCCGGATGACGGCATAGTGATCGCCATGCACCAGCACCTCGGGGATCAGGGGGCGGGTGTTGTATTCGCTGGCCATCACCGCGCCGTAAGCCCCGGCCGAGCGGAAGGCCACCAGATCGCCTTCGGCAAGCGCGGGCATTTCGCGGGCCTTGGCGAAGGTGTCGCCCGTCTCGCACACCGGTCCCACCACGTCATAGGGGCGGGTGGGCGCGGCGGGGGCGGATTCGGCCAGCGGGATGATGTCGTGATGCGCGCCATACATCGACGGGCGCACCAGATCGTTCATCGCGGCGTCCAGGATCAGGAAATCCCGACCTTCGCCTTCCTTCACATAGATCACGCGGCTGACCAGAACGCCGGAATTGCCGGAGATGAGGCGCCCCGGCTCGATTTCGATCTCGCAGCCCAGATCGCCGACGGTGCGCTGGATCAACGCGCCGTAATCGGTGGGAAGGGGTGGCGCCTCGTTCCCGCGGGCGTAAGGAATGCCAAGGCCGCCCCCCAGATCCAGACGGCGGATGTCATGCCCTTCGGCCCGCAGGCGGCGCGTCAGGTCGGCCACTTTCAGATAGGCCTGCTCGAACGGTTCCAGTTCGGTCAGCTGGCTGCCGATATGCACGTCGATGCCCACCACATCGAGGCCGGGAAGGGATGCAGCCTCGGCATAGACCTCGGAAGCGCGGGCGATCGGGATGCCGAACTTGTTCTCGGATTTGCCGGTCGCGATCTTTTCATGCGTGCGCGCGTCCACGTCGGGGTTCACGCGAATGGTGATCGGGGCCACCACGCCCAGCGACACGGCCACCTCGGACAGGGCGCGCATCTCCGGCTCGCTTTCGACGTTGAACTGCCGGATGCCGCCGGTCAGGGCCAGACGCATCTCCTCGCGCGTTTTGCCCACCCCGGAAAACACGATCCGGTCGCCCGGAACGCCCGCCGCCTTGGCGCGCAGGTATTCCCCGCCCGACACCACATCCATCCCCGCGCCCAGATCGCCCAGCGTCTTCAGCACGGCGACGTTCGACAGCGACTTGATCGCGAAACACACCAGATGCGGCAGGGGCGACAGCGCCTCGGTGAACAGCCGGTAATGGCGGGTCAGCGTGGCGGTGGAATAGCAATAGAACGGCGTGCCCACGACCTGCGCGATGTCGCACAGCGCCACGTCTTCGGCGTGCAGGACGCCCGAACGATAGAGGAAATGATCCATTCAGCGGTTGATCCCGGGTTGGGTGACGGCCGGGAACACATCCTGCCCGTTGGGGGCCGTGGGTTCGCCGTCCACACCGCAGGCGGCAAGGAAAAGAACAAGGAGAAAGGCGCGCATGATGACCTCAGGGGCTGACGGCCACGCCGACGCCACCGATGCGCCCGCTGACCGAAGGGGAGACATAGACACCGCCCGGCCCGATGCCCACACCGGCGCCCAGATACGGCCCCGTATCGCAGGCGGCCAGCGTGAGCAGGGCCAGAGTGGCAAGGACTTTCATCCCAGACGATCCTTCCACACCTGCACCTGCGCGCGGACCTGATCGGGGGCGGTGCCGCCGAAGGAGGTGCGCGACCGGACCGAGTTCTCCACGCCCAGAACCTCGAACACGTCGGCGCGGATGCCCGAATGCACGCCCTGCATGTCGGCCAGCGTCAGGTCCGGCAGGTCGCAGCCCTTGGATTCCGCCAGCGCGACCAGCGTGCCCGTGACGTGATGCGCCTCGCGGAAGGGCAGGCCCAGTTCGCGCACCAGCCAGTCGGCCAGATCGGTCGCGGTGGAAAAGCCCGAGGCGGCGGCCTTCCGCAATTCCTCGGCATTGGCCTGCATGTCGCCCACCATGCCGGTCATCGCGGCCAGACACAGCATCAGCGTGTCGGCGGCGTCGAACACCTGTTCCTTGTCCTCCTGCATGTCCTTGGAATAGGTGAGCGGCAGGCCCTTCATCACCGTGAACAGCGCCACCGTCGCCCCCAGGATGCGGGCGATCTTGGCGCGCAGCAGTTCGGCGGCGTCGGGGTTCTTCTTCTGCGGCATGATCGAGCTGCCGGTCGTCCAGCGGTCGGACAGACGCACGAAGCGGAACTGCGCGCTGGACCAGATCACCAGCTCCTCGGCAAAGCGCGAGAGGTGCATGGCCGTGATGGCGGAAGCCGACAAGAATTCCAGCGCGAAATCGCGGTCCGCCACGGAATCGAGGCTGTTCGCCGTGGGCCGATCGAAACCGAGCGCCTTGGCCGTCGCATCGCGGTCGATCGGGAAGGAGGTCCCCGCCAGCGCCGCAGCCCCCAGCGGGCATTCGTTCATCCGCGCGCGCGCATCGCGGAAGCGGGACAGGTCGCGGCCCAGCATTTCGGCATAGGCCAGCATGTGGTGCCCCCATGTCACGGGCTGCGCGGTCTGCAGATGGGTGAAGCCCGGCATGACCGTGTCGGCCCCCATTTCCGCCTGCAGGACGAAGGCGCGGATCAGCGCCTCGATCCCCGTTATCGCGGCGTCGCATTGATCGCGCACCCACATGCGGAAATCAAGCGCGACCTGATCGTTGCGCGACCGGGCCGTGTGCAGGCGGCCCGCAGGCTCGCCGATGATCTCCTTCAGGCGCGCCTCCACGTTCATGTGGATGTCTTCCAATTCGACCCGGAAGGGGAAGACGCCGCCCTCGATCTCTGACAACACCGTGAGAAGGCCTTGGCCGATCGCCTCGGCGTCGTTATCCGTAATGATGCCCTGTGCTGCGAGCATTGCCGCATGGGCCCGCGATCCGGCGATGTCCTGTGCCGCCATCCGCTGGTCGAACCCGATCGAGGCGTTGATCGCCGTCATGATCGCGTCCGGTCCGGCGGCGAAACGTCCGCCCCACATGGCGTTGGCACTGGTCTTGTCGGATGCGGTCATGGAGATGCCTTCGGAGGATCGGATGCGGAAACTGTTGGGTGTGGTCTATACCGCCTTGGCGCTTGGCGCAAACACGGCGATGGCCGGCGTGCCCGAGGCGGAGGCGGCCCGCGCGGGCGACATGCGCAAACTTGCCTTCACCGAGGCGCGGGCCTTGCCCGACGTGCCCCTTTTGGACCCGGACGAGGCCGAGGCGGCGCTGCCCACCGGGCAATGGACGGTCATGAACTTCTGGGCGACCTGGTGCGCGCCCTGCCGCAAGGAGATGCCTTCGTTGGATCGGTTGCAGGCCGCGCGGCCCGATCTTGCGGTGGTGACGGTGGCGGCAGGACGCAATCCCGTGCCCGCGATCCAGCGCTTCTTCGAGGAGGCGGGGATCGAACGCCTGCCGGTGTTCCGCGATCCCGACATGACGCTTGCGCGGCAGGTGGGGGTGGTGGGTCTGCCCGTCACCCTGATCCTGAACCCCGACGGCGCCATCGTCGGCCGCCTGACCGGCGACGCCGACTGGGACACGCCCGACGCGCTGGCGGTGTTCGACGCTCTTATGCAGTGATCGGCCCGGCCTGCGCGGGGCAGGTCGCCAGATGGTCGTTGATCAGACCCGTCGCCTGCAGAAAGGCATAGGTGATCGTCGGGCCGCAGAACTTGAACCCCTTTTTGCGCAGATCGCGCGAGATCTGGCGCGACAGCTCGCTCTCGGTCGGGATGTCCTGCGGGGTTGCGGGGGCGTTCACAAGGGGCGCACCCCCCACGTAATCCCACAGGAAGGCCGAAAAATCGGGGATGTCCAGATAGGCGCGGGCGTTGCCGATGGTCGCCTCGATCTTGCCGCGATGGCGGATGATGCGGGGATCGGCCAGAAGGCGGGTGATCTCCGGTTCGCCCCAGGTGGCGATGGCTTCGGGGTGAAACCCCTCGAACGCCGCGCGAAACCCGTCGCGCCGGCGCAGGATGGTGATCCAGGACAGCCCCGCCTGAAACCCGTCCAGGATCAGCTTTTCCCACAGGCTGCGCGAATCGTATTCCGGGACCCCCCATTCGGTGTCGTGATAGGCGACGTAAAGCGGGTCCGTCCCGCACCAGTGGCAGCGTGGCATTTCGGTCCGATCGTTCGAAATATGGCGTGGGTTCAGACTTTGTTTACGCACAATGCCCCACCCTGTCGACAGTGCGAGTCAGCGGTGTGAGAGATGGACGGAAAAATAAGGGTTGGGCTTGAGGGAAACCCGCTTGGGTTCGCCGTGTCGGAAAACGATCGCCAGACGATGGCGATGGTCAGTTCCGCCCTGGATCAGCGCCGGGTGAAACTGGCCTTCCAGCCGGTGGTTCTGGGATCGGACCCGTCGCGAACGGCCTTTCACGAAGGCCTGATCCGCATCATGGACCCGTCCGGGCGGGTGATTCCCGCCGGCGATTTCATGGGCGCGGTGGAGGAGCAGGAGCTGGGCCGCCGCATCGACGTCGCAGCACTTGAGGCGGGGATGTGGACCTTGGCCCAACAACCGGATGTGCGCCTGTCCATCAACATGTCGGCGCGGTCCATCGGTTATTCCCCCTGGTTGCGCGCCTTGCATCAGGGGCTGCGGCGCGATCCCACCATCGGCGAACGCCTGATCCTGGAAATCACCGAATCGTCGGCCATGCTGGTGCCGGAGCTGGTGACCTCGTTCATGAACGACCTGCAAAAGCACGGGATCGCCTTTGCGTTGGACGATTTCGGGGCGGGGTTCACGGCCTTCCGCTATTTCAAGGATTTCTTCTTCGACATGGTCAAGATCGACGGCCAGTTCATCCGCAACATCGCGGCGGACCCGGACAATCAGGTCCTGACCAAGGCGCTGCAATCCATCGCCCAGCATTTCGACATGGTGACGGTGGCGGAATCGGTCGAAACCGTGGCCGAGGCCGAATTCCTGCGCAACATGGGGGTGGATTGCCTTCAGGGCTATCTGTTCGGGGCCCCCACCACGCGGCCGGTCTGGGACGCGGCGGCGGTGAAACGGGCCTGACCCGAAACGGATGCGGGGGGCGTCCCCCGCATCCGGGACTGTCATGGGAAGCGCATCATGCGCGGCCCACGATCAGTGGCGCGAAAGACGGTCGATCTCCTCTTTCAGACGCAGCTTCTGCTTTTTCAGTTCAGCGATCTTGAGGGTGTCCGACGCCGGTTGGCGTTGTTCCCACATGACCGAAGTCGAGAGCGTTTCGTGCTTGCGGCGCAGTTCGTGCAGGTGCGAAGCGATCGACATGGCGTTCTCCATCTGGTTGCAGATGAGACAAGTGCAGCATGGATGCCGAGTCGTGTCACGCGCCGTTTTTCATGAAACCGTCACATTCGCCGAATCCAGCCGACAGGGGCTGCGGAAACCCGCCGCCCTGCCGCAGAATCAGGCGCGCGAGGGGGGTCGCGTCGTCGCCATCCCCGCCATGGTCGGCGCCCGCGTGCAGAATGACGGGGGCCGCGAGCACGAACGCCCCGCGACCGCCCTTGCGCGCCTGCACGATCACGCGCTTCGCCGCCCGTCCCACCCGCGCCGCCAGCGGCAGCACGGTGACCGACCCCAGGGTGGCGGGCATGTCGCGCAACACCTCGGCCAGCCGGTCGGCCCCGACGATCAGCGTGACCGTGCCGCCGTGCCGTGCCCGGCGGGCCATCACCTCCATCCAGCGGATCAGCGGCAGATCCCCCCGCAGCGCCAGATCGCGCCCGGCATCGGCCGACGGCGATCCCGCGGTGTAATAGGGCGGGTTGGCCAGGACGTGATCGAAGGCGTCGGTCAGCGTCAGGCGGGTCAGGTCGCCCTCCACAACCGTCAGGGGCAGGGCGTTGCGCGCCGCGTTCCGGCGGGCCAGATCGGCATAGCGCGCCTGCACCTCCACCCCCGTCACCTGCGCGCCCGTCCGCAGGGCCAGACACAGGCCCGCCACCCCTACGCCGCAGCCCAATTCCAGCGCGCGATCCCCCACCCCTGCCGGAACGCTGGCCGCCAGAAGAACGGGGTCGGTCGCCGCGCGATAGCCTGTGCGCGGCTGCCAGACCCGCAGCCGCCCGTCCAGAAACCCGTCATCCGTCAGGTCCGGCGTCATGTTTCGGGCAGGGATATGCCGTTGTCGGACAGGACGCTGCGCGCCTCGGCATGGTCGTCGTCATGCACCATCAGGCGGCGGGGGAAGGCGCCGATGCCGCCTTCAAGGATGCTCATGTGGACGTCCATGGCAAAGGCGTCTATACCCTCGCCCTGAAGCAGCGCCTGTGCGAAGGCGATCTGGGTTGGATCGGTGGTGCGCAGAAGCTCTTTCATGCCAGACAGATAGGCGGCGCTGGGCCGTTTGTCGAGGGGACGGGGATCGACGTGGACGACGTTTCGCAAAAGCCGCATGACCGACTGGGCCAATGGCTCGCCGCCGATATGGACGCGGTCAACGCGCTGATTCGCGACCGCATGGCCTCCAAACACGCGCCCCGCATCCCCGAAGTGACCGCCCATCTGGTGGAGGCGGGCGGCAAGCGCCTGCGGCCGATGCTGGTTCTGGCGGCGGCGCGGATGTGCGGCTATGACGGCCCGTTCCATATCCATCTGGCGGCGACGGTCGAATTCATCCACACCGCGACCTTGCTGCATGACGATGTGGTGGACGAAAGCCAGCGGCGGCGCGGGCGGCCCACGGCCAACCTGCTGTGGGACAACAAATCCTCGGTGCTCGTGGGGGATTACCTGTTCGCCCGGTCGTTCCAGCTGATGGTGGAGGCGGACCGGATCGACATTCTGGGCGTGCTGTCCAACGCCTCGGCCACGATTGCCGAGGGCGAGGTGCTGCAACTGACCGCCGCGCAGGACCTTGCGACGACCGAGGACATCTATCTGCAGGTGGTGCGCGGCAAGACGGCGGCGCTGTTTGCGGCGGCGACCGAGGTGGGCGGCATGATTGCCGGCGCGACGGACGCGCAGATCGCGGGCCTGCGCGATTACGGCGACGCGCTGGGCATCGCGTTCCAGATCGTGGACGATCTTCTGGATTACGGGGGCGTGGCCGACACCATCGGCAAGAACACCGGCGACGATTTCCGCGAACGCAAGCTGACCCTGCCGCTGATCAAGGCCGTGGCACAGGCAAACGAGGACGAGCGCGCCTTCTGGACCCGCACCATCGCCGAAGGCGAACAGGTCGAAGGGGATCTGGAGCAGGCAATGGCCATCATGGCCCGCCACGGTGCGTTGGAGGCCGCCCGCGCCGATGCGCTGGCCTGGATCGACACGGCGAAATCCGCGCTGGACCCGTTGCCCGATCACGCGCTGAAGGCGATGCTGCTGGATCTGGCGGATTACGTGGTGGCCCGCATCCGCTAACCCTCCATCGGGGCGGCGGCGGTCCACCAGGCGCGGGGCAGGGCGGCGGCGGCGGCCTCGGCCTCCTCCCGGCCCGCGAACAGGCCCCAGCAGGTCGCCCCCGACCCCGACATGCGCGCGATCAGACAGCCGGAGGTGGCGGCCAGCGCCGCGCGCACCTCGGCGATCACGGGCGCGATCGTCACGGCGGGCGTTTCCAGATCGTTGCGCGTGGCGCGCAGCCAGCGGGCCAGATCCATCACGGTGCCAAAGGCGGGAATGTCGGGCAGGCCCGCACCGAACCCCTCCAGCCCCCCGAACACCGCGCCTGTCGGCACCTCCACCCGTGGGTTGGCCAGCACCAGCCAGCCCTTGGGCAGGATCACCGGATCCAACCGCTCCCCCACGCCGCCCATGCGCACCGACGCGCCGTTCAGGCAGACGGGCACATCCGCCCCAAGGGCCAGAACCTCGGACGCCAAGGGCAGGGGCGCGCCGGTCAGGGCGGCCATCGCCCGCAGCGCCGCCGCCGCATCCGCCGATCCGCCGCCGATGCCCGAGGCGACGGGCAGCACCTTCTCCAGCCGCAGCGCCGCCGTGCCGCCCATCAGACGGGCCGCGCGCAGCACCAGATTGTCGTCGTTCCCCTGCAGCGCCGCCGCCTCCGGTCCCGTCACCTCCAGCGTGAGGTGGGGGGCGGTGGTCGCGGTCAGCCGGTCGCCCACGCCCGCAAAGACGACAAGGCTGTCCAGAAGGTGATAGCCGTCCGCCCGCCGCCCCGTGACGTGCAGGGCCAGATTGACCTTGGCGCGGGCCAGCGCGTCGATGCGGCTCATGGGGCGGGTATCTTGTCCGAAAGGTCGGTGCGGCCTTCCTCGGTCAGGACCTGGCGCAACCCCACCTCCAGCTTGCGGCGGATGCGGGTCACCTCCGCCTCGGTCGGGTCGAATTCCAGCGCGCGGCGCCATTGGAACCGCGCCTCGTCCCGCCGCCCCACGGCCCAATAGATGTCGCCCAGATGGTCGGTCAGGATCGGATCGGACGGTTCCAGCCCGACCGCAATCTCGATCGGGGGCACCGCTTCGGGGAACCGGCCCAGCTGGAACAGGGCCCAGGCCAGACTGTCCTGGATCGCCCCGGATCCCGGCTCGGCCGCCACGGCGCGTTCGATCATGCCCAACGCCTCGTCCAGGTTCCGGCCCTGTTCGACAAGGGTATAGCCGAGATAGTTCAGCACATCCGGCTGGTCGGGCTGAAGATCCAGCACGGCGCGCATGTCGGCTTCGGATTCGGCATGTTGCCCCAGCCGTTCATGCGCGATGCCCCGGCTGAACAGCACGGGCCAGTATTGCGCCGATGGCACGCCGATCAGGGCCAGCGCGCGGTCATAGGCGGGCACGGCCTCCTCCCACGCCTCGGTCCGGCGCAGGGCGTCGGCATAGGCGATGGCGGGGCCAAGGGCATCGGGGCGCATGTCGCGCAGCGCGGCCAGCGCCTCCACGGCATCGGCGGGGCGGTCGGCGCGGAACAGCGCGTCGGCGCGGGCGATGTCGGCCGCTTCGCGCAGGGGATCGGCCGCGTCCACGCGGTCATAGGCGTCGATGGCCAGTTCCGTCTGCCCCTGCGAGGAGAGGATGTCGCCCGTCAAGATCTGCGCTTCGGCCTGATCGGGGCGCAGATCGGTCGCGACGCGGGCATAGACGAGGGTGAGCGTGTCCCCCGCTTCGCCCTGCAGGGCGGAGGCGAGGGTGTAGAACACCTCCGCCACGCCGTCGCGCGCGGTGCGGGCGATGTCCCAATCCAACGTCTCGCCCGCCGCCAGACGGTCCGACAGCGTCACGCGGGTCGGGTCGGTGGGGCTGAAATACTCCTCCAGAACGGCCTGCGCGTCGTCGTTCCGGTCCAGTTGCGACAGGACCTGGATATGGGCCAGTACGCCGCGGCGGGTCAGGGCGGGGGCAAGGTTCGGATCGCCCAGGATCTCCTCCGCCCCCTCCATATCGCCGACCGATGCCAAGGCCAGCGCCTTGTGGTAAAGGCCGAACGCCTGAAGCCCGTCGGTCGTGGCCACCGCGTCGAACCCCGCCAGCGCGCCCTGCGCGTTGCCGCCGCCCAGCGTGGCCCAGGCGCGGACCAATTGTTGCAGGATGAGGCTGATCGCCTCGCCATCGCCTTGGGCCGACAGGACGGTGTCCCAATCCTCCTCCCGCGTGGCGCGGTCCACCAGCGCGATATACAGCGCCTGCCCCTCCAGCCCCAGCGATCCCATGGTCTGGGCCAAGGCCCCC
The DNA here is from genome assembly GCF_022899245.1 of Falsirhodobacter halotolerans. Lineage (NCBI taxonomy): Bacteria > Pseudomonadati > Pseudomonadota > Alphaproteobacteria > Rhodobacterales > Paracoccaceae > Falsirhodobacter > Falsirhodobacter halotolerans. Next base: position 2,268,731 of record NZ_JALJAZ010000001.1, on the reverse strand, counting down.
GCCCGTTCGAAATCGCCCGCCGCGATATGGGCGACGATGGCGCTTTCCAGCAAGGCGGGATTGTTCGCATCGCTTTCCAGCGCACGGTCGAACCAGCGGGTCGCCGCGCGGTGGTCGCTGTCATTGGCCGCGATGACGGCGGCCAGATAGGCGCCCGCGTCCTGTGCCGGGGCCGCCTGCGGCAGGAAAAGCGCGGCGGCCAGAAGGGCCGAGCGAAGGATCGTCTGGTCGGGCATGGGGCCTCCGGCTGTCACCGGTTGACGATATGGGGCTTTCGGGGGGACCGCAAACCCATAACCCCCATTCCGGCGCGATGCCGCAAGCGTGATCCGCCTTCACATGTTCGGATAATTCGGCCCGTCGCCGCCCTGCGGGGTGGTCCAGACGATGTTCTGGGTCGGATCCTTGATGTCGCAGGTCTTACAGTGGACGCAGTTCTGGAAATTGATGACGAAACGCGGGCCGTCCGCATCCTCCACCACCTCATACACGCCGGCCGGGCAATACCGCTGCGCCGGTTCGGCATAGACGGGCAGGTTCAGCGCGATGGGCACCGACGGATCCTTCAGCTTCAGATGCGCGGGCTGGGATTCCTCGTGGTTGGTGAAGCTGTAGGCGACATTGGTCAGCCGGTCGAAGGACAGAACGCCATCGGGCTTGGGATAAGCGATGGGCTGATGGCCCGCCGCCTTGCCCGTCGCCGCCGCATCGGTTTTCGCATGATGCCGCGTGCCAAAGACCGACAGGCCGAACAGCTGGTTGGTCCACATGTCGAACCCGCCCAGCGTCAGCGAGGCCCAGAGCCCGAAGCGCGACCACAGCGGTTTGACGTTGCGCACGCGCTTCAGATCGGTCCCGATCTCGCCCTCGCGCACCGCCGTTTCATAGGCGGTCAGCTCATCGCCCGCGCGGCCTGCGGCGATGGCCTCGGCCGCCGCATCCGCCGCGGCGATCCCCGACAGCATGGCGTTGTGGTTGCCCTTGATGCGCGGCAGGTTGACCATCCCCGCCGAACACCCCAAAAGCGCCACCCCCGGCGCGACCAGCTTGGGCATGGATTGCCAGCCGCCTTCGGTGATCGCCCGTGCGCCATAGGACACGCGTTTGCCGCCCGCCAGCAGGTCGGCCACCATCGGGTGATGCTTGAACCGCTGAAACTCCTGATACGGGTTCAGATAGGGGTTGGCGTAATCGAGATGGACGACAAAGCCGATCAGCACCTGATTGTTTTCGGCATGATAGATGAACGACCCGCCCCCGGCATTGTCGTTCAGCGGCCAGCCCATCGTGTGGGTCACGGTCCCCTCGCGGTGTTTCGCGGGATCGACCTCCCAGATCTCCTTCATGCCAAGGCCGTATTTCTGCGGATCGTGCCCGTGGGCCAGATCGTAGTTGGCGATGACCTGTTTCGACAGGCTGCCCCGCGCGCCTTCGGCCAGCAGGACGTATTTGCCGTGCAGCTCCATCCCCGGTTCATAGTTCGGGCCGGGCGTGCCGTCCGCCTCCAGCCCGAATTCGCCCGCCACGATGCCCTTGACCCCGCCATGATCGTCATGGACCAGCGCGGAACAGGCCATGCCGGGAAATATCTCCACCTCCAGCGCCTCGGCCTGTTCGGCCAGCCAGCGGCAGACATTGCCCATGCTGACGATGTAATTGCCGTGGTTCGACATCAGCGACGGCATCGGCGCGTTGGGAAGGCGCTTGTGGCCGGTCTCGGTCAGGTAATGGAAATTGTCCTCGGCCACGCCCACCGTCACGGGCGCGCCGCGGTCGCGCCAATCGGGGATCAGCCGGTCCAGACCCACCGGGTCCAGCACCGCGCCCGACAGGATGTGCGCCCCCACCTCCGATCCTTTTTCCAACACCACGACCGACAGGTCGGGGTTCACCTGCTTCAGCCGGATCGCCGCAGACAAGCCCGCGGGTCCCGCCCCCACGATCACAACGTCGTATTCCATCGATTCGCGGGTGGGGGTATCGGTCATCGTCGGTCCTTTTGGCGGGGGGAATGCCGTGCTGGCCCAGTTGTGACGCGGGTGTGACGGATGGTCAACGCGCCCGGTGGCCGTTCGTTTCCGCCGACCGCCGATCAGGGCGCTTGCAATTCGCGCGCCGCTCTGCACAGTCTTGGGGGAACAAGACGTCGAAGTCACGGCCCTTAACGGGACCGTGGCTTTGCTTTTACGGTGAAGGCCCATGGACAAAATCCCGATGACCCGCGCGGGGTTCAACGCGCTCGACCAGGAATTGAAGACGTTGAAATCCGTCGAACGCCCTTCGGTGATCCGCGCGATCGCCGAGGCGCGGGAGCTGGGCGATCTGTCCGAGAATGCCGAATACCACTCGGCCCGCGAAAAGCAGAGCTTCATCGAAGGCCGTATCAAGGAACTGGAGGGGATGCTGGGCCTGTCCGAGGTGATCGACCCGACGAAACTGTCGGGCGCGGTCAAGTTCGGGGCCACCGTCACCCTGGTGGACGAGGATACGGACGAAGAGAAGACCTATCAGATCGTGGGCGAGGCCGAGGCCGATATCGAGCGCGGTCTTCTGAACATGCGCTCGCCCCTGGCGCGCGCGTTGATCGGCAAGGACGAGGGCGATTCGGTGGAGGTGAAGACCCCCGGCGGCGATCGCAGCTATGAGATCCTGTCCATCCGCTACGTCTGAGGCGAGCATGTTGCGTTCCGATCCAAGCCGCCCCGGGCCGCGCCCGGGGTCCGAAGGGCCGTTGCCGGAAGTGGGCGGCATCCTTGGCGGCGTGCTGTGGTGCGGCGCCGTGATCGGCTGGTGGCTGACGCGGCCCGAAGGGCAGGGGCCGGGCATTCTGATGGTGCTGCTGCTTCTGGTCGTGCCGCTGGCCTTGATCGCGGGTCTGGTCACGACCCTGCGGGCGATGGCCGATCTGCGGGCCGAGGCGGAGGAGCTGCGCCTGGCGCTTGACGGCGCGCGGACCGCCCCGCCCGTGGCGCACACGACCGCGCCGCGCCCGGCAACGGCCCGTCCCGCCGCCCGCCCGCCCGAACCCGACCAGTCCGAAATGTTCGACGAGCCCCCCGCGCCCGAACCGGCCCCCGATTTGACCATGGACGATTACCTGCGCGCCCTGAACTTCCCCGAATCGGAAGAGGACGCGGCGGGCATCGACGCCCTGCGCCGCGTTCTGGCCGACCCCGACGCCGCCCGTCTGCTGCGCGCGGCGCAGGATGTGCTGACGCTGCTGGCCGAGGATCGGATCTATCTGGACGAGGTCGCCTCGGACGCGCCGCGCGCCGATCTGTGGCGGCGGTTCGCGCATGGGGAACGCGGGCGCAGCATGGCGGGCGTGGGCACGATCCGCGACCGCGCGGCGCTGTCCGCCGCCGCCGCCCGTATGCGTGAGGATCAGATCTTCCGCGACGCCGCCCACCATTTCATGCGCGGATTCGACCGCAGCCTGCCCGCCTTCGGCCAATTCGCCACGGATGGAGAGCTGGAGGCGCTGGCCCAGACCCGCAGCGCGCGCGCCTTTCTGCTCTTGGCGCAGGCGGCCGGGGCGTTCAGCGCGGATGCGCCAACGGACGCACCATCGTGATCGTGGTCTGAAACCCGAACAGCGCCCCGGCCAGCCCGGCGGGGTGCCGCCCCACAGCCGCAAATCCCAGGCGGCGATAAAGCCGCTGCGCGCCCAGATTGGTGTCCACCACATCCAGCCGCAGCGCGGGGTATCCGCGCCGCGCCGCCTCCGTGCCGAGGGCGTCCAGAAGGGCGGTGCCGATCCCGCGCCCGCGCTGCCCTTCGGCCACGCACAGCCCGTCGATCAGAAAGCGCACATTGTCTGTGTCCTGGATCAGCAGGCCCAGCGCCGCCTGCCGCCACCCCGCCCCCACGCGGCCATAACTGTCGCGCATCAGGTCGGGCGTCGCGCCCACGAAGGCCCCTTGCGCGGTCTTGAACCCGCAAAGCCCCACAAGCCGCCCCCCCTCCACCGCAATCAGTGCGTGATCGGCCCGCATCGCGCGGGACAGAAGGTGATGGGCCTTGCCCTCTGGCCCCAGAACGCGGCCCAGCTTGGGACCGAACGCCGCCCAGTACATCCGCGCGGCCGCATCCCGCAGGGCGTCGGGCAGGCCGAATTCAAGCGTGACCATCCGGCCCTCGTTGCAATGCACCTGATCTGCGCCTATGCCAGAGCCGAGGCGGGGTAAAGTCATGACATCCATTTCACGGGCCGTTCTGGACGGGGTGCGCGCCGCACTGCCCTTCATCCTTGTGGTCACGCCGTTCGCGCTGGTCTTCGGCGTGGTGGGGGCCGAGGCGGGGCTGAACCTTCTGGAAATCATGGGGTTCTCCTTCCTTGTCGTGGCCGGGGCATCGCAGATCGTGGCGGTGGAACTGCTGCGCGACAACGCGCCCACGCTGGTCATCCTGGTGACGGCGCTGGCGGTGAACCTGCGGCTGATCATGTATTCCGCCGGAATGGCCCCGCTTCTGGCGGGGGCCACGTTGCGGCAGCGGGCGATGATCGCCTATGGCCTGACGGATCAAAGCTTCGCCCTCGTGATGGCCGATGCCGAACGCCGCCCCCGCAGCGTGGCCGACCGGATCGGCTTCTTTTTCGGCACGGTGATCATCATCGTCGGCTTCTGGTATGGCTTTACGCTGATCGGCGCGATGCTGGGGGCGACGATCCCGGACTCCTTTGCGCTGGATTTCGCGGTGCCGATCTCGTTCATCGCGACGCTGGCGCCGATGCTGCGCAGCGTGCCGCATATCGCGGCCTGCGCGGTGTCGGTGGCGGTGTCGCTGGCCCTGGTCGCCATGCCCTTCGGAACGGGCGTTCTGGTGGCGGCGGGGGCCGCGATGATCACGGGGGCCGCGACGGAGGCCTGGCTGTCCCGGCGGAGGGTGCGGGCATGAGCGATCTTACCTTGTGGACCGTGATCCTGGGGCTGGGCGTCGGGACGTTCCTGTTCCGCTTTTCGTTTCTGGCGCTGCGGGCGGACGCCTTTCCCGAATGGGCGCTGCGCCTTTTGCGCTATACCCCCGTGGCGGTCCTGCCGGGGTTGATCGCGCCGATGGTGATCTGGCCCCAGGCGACGGGGGGCGAGACGGACCCCGCGCGGCTGGCGGCGGCGGTGGCCACCGCCGTCGTGGGGCTTTGGACGCGCAGCGTGCTGTGGGGAATCCTTGGTGGCGGGATCACCCTCTACACGCTGCTTTGGGCGCTTCAGTAGGCGGCGACTTGCGCGCGCGGATCGCCGGGCGGCACCAGTTCGACGCCGTAATCCTTGCGCGCCGTGGCGTCGGTGATCAGACGTTCGCGCACATCCGGCAGGGCCCGGACCCGTTCCATCAGCGTGTCGGGATACCAGGTGCGCCCGATGCTTTCAAATCCCGGCACGCCGGCCAGAATCCCGGTGATGGACCGCGCGCATTGCGCCTTGCCCACCGCGCCGCGATCCTGCGCGCGGCGCATGACCAGATCGGCCACCTCGCGCGTGACGGGGATGACCTGTTCCACCACGTTCCATTCGGGACGCGCGTGATAATCGATATAGAAATCGACCATCTTGTCGTTCATGCCGAAGATGACGTCGTTGCGCTCGGGCAGCTGGGGATGCGAGAAGGTGCCCGCCGGATCGAACAGCACGCGCTGGCTGCCGTTGATCAGCAGGCCCGAATGCCCGCCATTGCCGTTCGACGTGCGGATCACGGTGAACAGCGTCAGCGAGGGCGGTTCGTTGCTGACATAGGTGGCGCGCTGGACCATCTCGGTCGGGGCCCAGCGGGGTTCGGCGCAGGCGGCAAGGGTGAACAGCGCCGCAAGGCACAGCAGGATATTGCGCATGGGGATCGGCTTTCCGTGAATGGGTCGGTTTGTGCCATAGCCGATTGTGCGCAGCCTGTCACGCTTGCGCGTCCCGCCCGGGGGGGGTAGCGAGGCGAATGTGTTTCCAAAGTCACCCGAGCGTCCGATGACCCGCCTTCTCGCCCCCGACGCCGACGGTCTGGATGAAGCCGCCCGCCTGTTGCGGGATGGCGGTCTGGTCGCCTTTCCCTCCGAAACGGTGTACGGCCTTGGCGGCGATGCCCGCAACGACCGTGCCGTCGCGCGGATATACGAGGCCAAGGGCCGCCCCAGCTTCAACCCGCTGATCGTGCATCTGCCCGATGCCGAGGCCGTGGCCCGCTTTGCCGTGCTGCCCGCGGGGTGGGAGCGTCTGGGCCATCTGTGGCCCGGCCCGATGACCCTTGTGCTGCCCGTGCGTCCGGGGTCGGGGCTGTCGCCGCTGGTCACGGCGGGTCTGGACAGCGTGGCGGTGCGGGTGCCTGCCCATCCCGTCACGCGGGCGCTGCTGCGGGCCTTTGGCGGGCCGCTGGCGGGGCCGTCGGCCAACCCGTCGGGCCGGATCAGCCCGACGCGGGCGGATCATGTGCTGGACGGCCTGTCGGGCCGGATCGAGGCGGTGGTCGATGGCGGCCCCTGCGCGGTTGGGGTGGAATCGACCATTCTGGGGCTGGTGGGGGCGCCGCGCCTTTTGCGCCCCGGCGGTGTGCCGGTCGAGGAGTTGGAGGCGATCCTCGGGCCCCTGCCCACGGGCGGGGATGCGGCGCAGCCCTCGGCCCCTGGCCAGCTTGTCTCCCATTACGCGCCGCGCGGGCGGGTCCGGCTGAACACGCGCGCGGCGGGGGATGAGGTCGGGATCGGGTTCGGCGCGGGGCCGGAGGGGCTGAACCTCTCCCCCTCCGCCGATCTGGTGGAGGCGGCGGCCAACCTTTTCCACATGCTGCGCGCCGCCGACGATCACGCGGGCGCGGGAGGGACCATCGCCGTGGCCCCCATTCCCGAAACCGGCCTTGGCCGCGCGATCAACGATCGCCTGCGCCGGGCAGCCGCGCCGCGCTGAACTCGGTGCGGGCGGCGTCGGCTTGGGTGATCGCGCGGATCACCCGGGCCGGGTTGCCCGCCGCCACAACCCCCGGCGGCACGTCCCGCGTCACCACCGCGCCCGCCCCGATCACCGCCCCGTCGCCGATCGTGACGCCCGGCAGGACGGTCACCCCGCCGCCGATCCAGACATTGTGGCCGATGGTGATGGGCAGGGCATATTCCAGCCCCGCATTCCGGCGGCCCGCATCCAGGGGATGCCCGGCGGTGTAGAGGCCCACATTCGGCGCGATGAACACGTGATCGCCGATGGTGACTCGCGCCCCGTCCAGGATCGTCAGGTTGGAATTGGCATAGAAATCATCGCCGATGGTGATGTTGGAGCCGTAATCGCAGGTGATCGCCCCGTCGAACACGAACCGCGCGCCAATGCGCCCGAACAGGGTGCCAAGCAGGCGGCGGCGCTCGTCCTCCTCGTCGGGCGACAGGGTGTTGATGCGGTGCAGAAGACGTTTGGTCTCCTTGCGCCGGGCGATCACCTCGGCGTCGTAATTGGCGTCATAAAGCTCGCCCCGCAGGGCCTTGTCCAGTTCGCTCATGCGCGCCGGCGGGGATAGGTGCCAAGGATCGCGATCTGGCTGGTGAAATAGCCCAATTCTTCCAGCGCGCGTTTGACGGGGGGATCCTCCGGGTGGCCTTCGATATCGGCATAGAATTCGGTGGCGACGAAACTGCCCCCGACCATATAGCTTTCCAGCTTGGTCATGTTGACGCCGTTCGTCGCGAACCCGCCCAGCGCCTTGTAAAGCGCGGCCGGAATGTTGCGGACGCGGAAGGTGAAGGTGGTGACCATCCGCTCGGCCCGCCGGTCGGGGTCGGCCTTGCGCGAACACAAAAGAAACCGCGTGGTGTTGTTGGACTGATCCTCCACCCCGTCGGCCAGAATCTCCAGCCCATAGATTTCGGCGGCCAGGCGCGGGGCGAGGGCGGCCAGCGTCGGATCGGCGGTTTCGGCCACCACGCGGGCCGAACCGGCGGTGTCCGCGCCCGTGACCGTGCCGATGCCCCGGTCGCGCAGGAACTGGCGCACCTGTCCCAGAAGGACCGTATGGCTCATGGCGCGGGTCACGCCCGACAGGGGCGCGCCGGGCAGGCCCATCAGCGCGATCTCCACCCGCACGAAGGCCTCGTCGATGATCTTCAGCCCGGAATTGGGCAGCAGCGAATGGATGTCGGCCACGCGGCCATAGGTCGTGTTCTCGATCGGCAACATGGCCAGATCCGCCTCGCCCGACAGGCACGCCTCGATCGCGTCCTCGAAGGTGCGGCAGGGCAGGACGTCCATGTCGGGGCGGGCGGCGCGGCAGGCGGCGTGGGAATAGGCCCCAAGCTCCCCCTGGAATGAAATGCGTCCGGTCATGTCCGTCCCCCCTGCCTCTGTGATCGTTCTGGTCTGGCTGCGACATGACTATACCTTGCCCCCGCGTGGGGGAAGCGCGTAGGTGATCGGGCAACAGGGGGAATGGCGATGGGGTGGGGCAGACCCGCAGGGCTGATCGCGGGAACGGGCGGCGCGCTGGCCGTGCTGGTCCTTTTGCGGGTGGGGGCGGGGGCGCTCTATGCCCCGCACCCTGCGCCGCAGGATCCGGGCCCCGCCACTGCGCCCGCAGGGGCCGCCCCCCCGACTGACACGACCGCGACCGAAACAACCCCGACCGGCGCGCCCGACCTTCCGGCGGGCGATGCGGCGGCGGGGCGCGTGGTGTTCAACCGCTGCGCCGCCTGCCACGCCATCGACGGGCCGAACCGCATCGGCCCGCATCTGGACGGGGTGGTGGGGCGTGAAAAGGCCTCTGTGCCCGATTTCGCCTATTCCCCCGCGCTGCGGGCCATGGCGGGGCAGGTCTGGACGCCGGAGGCGCTGGATGCCTTCCTGCGCAACGTGCGCGGATACGCGCCGGGGACCAAGATGGCCTTTGCCGGCATCGCCAGCGCGCAGGATCGGGCCGACCTGATCGCCTATCTTCAATCGGCGCCGTGATTTTCGCGCGGCCGCCTCTCACGCAATCGCAACTTGAGGGCCGGGGCTGCGCCGTCTAGCATTGCGGGCCAGAGATAACGGATGAACAGGGGTATGGGCATGATCGGCAAAGGGGTCGGGATCTCGCGGCGGGGCGTGTTGGGCGGGATCGGCGTCTCGGCCTTCGCCGCCGCCTATCCCGGTCTTATCCCGGCCCCCGCGGGGGCGCAGGAACCGGCGGGCGATCCGAACCGCATCCTGACCTCGCACGGGTTCTCCACCTTCGGCGCGCTGAAATACCCGGCGGGGTTCGCCCATCTGGACTATGTGAACCCCGACGCGCCCAAGGGGGGCGAGATGTCGAGCTGGGCCTTGGGCACCTTCGACAGCTTCAACCCCTATTCCCGCAAGGGGCGCGCCTCGGCCCTGTCGGTGATGCCCTATGAAAGCCTGCTGGGCGACGTCGCGGACGACACGGCCTATTACGGGCTGGTGGCCCACAGCCTTGAATATCCCGAAACGCAGGATTGGGTCGTCTTCCACATGCGGCCCGAGGCGATGTTCTCGGACGGAACGCCCGTCACCGCCCATGATGTGGCCTTCAGCCACAACCTGCTCTTGGAACAGGGGCTGCCCTCCTATGCCCAGTCGGTCAAGGCCTCCATCCCCACGGTGGAGGCGATCGACGATTCGACCGTGCGCTTCGTCTTTGCCGACGGGGTGCCGCGCAAAAGCCTGATCGGGCAGGCGGGCGGCACGCCGATCTGGTCGCGGGCGTGGTATGAGGCGACCGGCGCGCGGCTGGACGAAAGCCGGCTTGAGACGTCGCCCGGGTCCGGCCCCTATGTCATCGACAGCTATGACATCAACCGCCGCATCACCCTGCGCCGGAACCCCGACTATTGGGGCCGCGATCTGCCGATCATGCAGGGGCGCGCGAATTTCGACACGATCCGCGTGGAATATTTCGCCGATCCCGGCGCCGCGTTCGAGGCGTTCAAGGCGGGCCAGTTCACCTTCCGGCAAGAGACGAACTCCGGCACCTGGTCCACCGGCTATGATTTCCCCGCCGTGACCCGTGGCGAGGTGGTGAAAGAGGAGCTGCCCGACGGCAACATCCCGCAGGCCACGGGCTTCGTCTTCAACCTGCGGCGGGAGAAGTTTCAGGACCTGCGCGTCCGCCGCGCGCTTGCGCTGATGTATAATTTCACCTGGACCAACAACACGCTGCAATACGGCCTCTTCCAGCAGCGCGTAAGCTTCTGGCAGAACAGCCCCGACCTTCAGGCCCAGGGCGTCCCCGAAGGGCGCGAGCTGGAATTGCTGCAGGAGGTGTCGGACCAGATCGCGCCCGAGATCCTGACCGCCGAGGTGGCGATGCCCCATGTGTCGGGTGACCGGCAATTGGATCGCGGCAACCTGCGCGCGGCGCTGGCCCTGATGCAGGACGCGGGCTGGACCCCCGACGCGACGGGCCGCCTGAACCGGGACGGCGAACCGTTCACGCTGGAATTCCTGATCGGCGATCCGAATCTGGACCGCTACATCACCCCCTATACCGACAATCTGAAGGCGCTGGGCGTGGACGCGACCATGCGGCGGGTGGATTACGCCCAATACACGCTGCGGGAACGCGACCACGATTGGGACATGATCCTCGATGGCTATCTCACCGGCCCCGAGGAGGGGACCGGCATGGCCCAGCGGTTCGGCAGCGCGGACAAGGACGATCTGTTCAACCCCGCAGGCTATGGCTCGCCCGCGCTGGACCATCTGATTTCCCGCGTGATCGACGCCACCACGCGCGAGGAGATGGCGGCGGGCGTCCGCGCCGCCGACCGTCTGCTGCGGCACGAGATGATCATGGTGCCGACGTGGTATCTGGGCAAATACTGGGTCGCCTATTGGCAAGGCTATGGCCGGCCAGACACGATCCCGCCCTATGCGCTGGGCCAGAATGACTTCTGGTGGTCGGACAAGACCTGATGGGCGCGTATATCCTTCGCCGGCTTTTGCTGATGGTGCCGGTGCTGTTCGGGATCATGGTGATCAACTTCGTGCTGGTGCAATTCGTGCCGGGCGGCCCGATCGAACAGGTCATCGCCAACATGCAGGGCCAGGGCGATGCGCTGGAAGGCGTGACGGGGGGCGCGGGCGATGCGGGGGCGCAGCGCGACGTGACCTCGGGCGCGACGGGCACCACCTATGTCGGATCGCGCGGTCTGCCGCCGGAATTCATCGCCGATCTGGAACGGCAGTTCGGCTTCGACAAGCCGCCGCTGGAACGGTTCCTGCTGATGATCGGCAATTACCTGCGGTTCGATTTCGGCGAGAGTTACTTTCGGTCCATCTCGGTCGTCGATCTGGTGGTGGAGAAGATGCCGGTGTCGATCTCGCTCGGCCTCTGGTCCACGCTGATCGCCTATCTGATCTCCATCCCCTTGGGCATTGCCAAGGCCACGCGGGACGGGACGCGGTTCGACACGCTGACCTCGGCCCTGATCATCGTCGCCTATGCCATTCCGGGCTTTCTGTTCGCCATTCTGCTCCTGGTCCTGTTCGCGGGGGGCAGCTATCTCCAATGGTTCCCAATCCGGGGGCTGACCTCGGACAACTGGGCGCAGCTGGGGCCATTCGCCAAGATCGCGGATTACTTCTGGCACATCGCCCTGCCGGTCACGGCCTCCACCATCGCCAGTTTCGCGACCCTGACCCTGCTGACGAAGAACAGCTTTCTGGACGAGATCAAGAAGCAATACGTCATGACCGCCCGCGCCAAGGGGCTGACCGAAAACCGCGTGCTTTACGGCCACGTCTTCCGCAACGCGATGCTGATCGTGGTGGCGGGCTTTCCGGCGGTGTTCGTGGCGGTGTTCTTCGGCGGCAGCCTGATCATTGAGACGATCTTCTCGCTGGACGGTCTGGGGCGGCTGGCCTTTGAGGCGGCGGTCAGCCGCGATTATCCGGTCGTTTTCGGCACGCTGTTCGTGTTCAGCCTGATCGGGCTGATCGTCGGGCTGATCTCGGACCTGATGTATGTCTGGATCGACCCCCGCATCGATTTCGGGAGCCGCGGATGACCCCCCTCAACGCGCGCCGCTGGCGCAACTTCAAGGCCAACCGCCGCGCCTTCTGGTCGCTCTGGATCTTTGCCGTGCTGTTCGGCCTGTCGCTGATGGCCGAGGTGATCGCCAACGACAAGCCAATCCTCGTCCGCTATCAGGGGGAATGGCGGTCGCCCATCATGACCTTCTATCCCGAAACGGCCTTCGGCGGGGATTTCCGGACCGAGGCCGATTATACTGCGCCCGAGGTGCAGTGCCTGATCATCGCGGGGGGCGCGGAGGGGTGTTTCGACGATCCCGAAGGCACCATCACCGAAGCCGAGGATCGTGGCACCGTGGCGGGCGAGGTGGTGCAGACCGGCTGGATCCTCTGGCCGCCCATCCCCTACAGCTATGACACCGTGAACAATCTGGGCCGCGCCGCGCCCTCGCCCCCCGATGCGAACCATTGGCTGGGGACGGACAACACCGCGCGGGATGTTCTGGCCCGCGTCATCTACGGCTTCCGCCTGTCGGTGACCTTCGCGCTGATCGTGACGGCGCTCACCTCGGTCATCGGCATCGCGGCGGGGGCGGTGCAGGGGTATTTCGGCGGCTGGACCGACCTCACCTTCCAGCGGGTGATCGAGCTGTGGTCGGCGACGCCCATGCTTTATGTCATCATCATCGTCGGCGCGCTCTATCGGCTGGATTTCTGGTCGCTGGTTGTGCTGTCGGTCTTGTTCGGGTGGACGGCGCTGGTGGGCGTGGTGCGGGCCGAATTCCTGCGCGCGCGGAACTTCGAATATGTGCGGGCGGCGCGGGCGCTGGGCGTGTCGGACGGGCGGATCATGCTTCGCCATGTGCTGCCCAACGCCATGGTCGCCACGCTGACCATGCTGCCCTTCATCACCGCGGGCGCGATCGGCAGCCTGGCGGCGCTGGACTTTCTGGGTTTCGGCCTGCCGTCCTCAGCCCCTTCCCTGGGCGAACTGACATTGCAGGCCAAGAACAACCTTCAGGCCCCGTGGCTGGGCTTCACCGCCTTCTTTACCTTCGCCATCATGCTCTCCCTCCTCGTCTTCATGTTCGAGGGGGTGCGCGATGCCTTCGACCCCAGAAAGACCTTTCGATGACCGTGCTGGAGGTAACCGACCTGAACATCCGCTTCCGGCAGGACGGGGCCACGCATCACGCGGTGCGGGGCGTGTCATTCCGGGTGGAAAAGGGCCAGACCGTGGCGCTGGTGGGGGAATCCGGGTCGGGCAAGTCGGTGACGGCCCTGTCCACCGTGCAGCTTCTGGGCGACGCGGCCGAGGTGACGGGGTCCGTCCGCTATATGGGCCGCGAGATGGTGGGCGCGGCGGAGCGCGAGTTGCGGGCCGTGCGGGGCAACGACATCAGCTTTATCTTCCAAGAGCCGATGACCTCGCTCAACCCCCTCCACACGATCGAGCGGCAGGTGACGGAAAGCATCGCGCTGCATCAGGGGCTGCGGGGGGCGGCGGCGCGCGCGCGGGTGCTGGAACTGCTGGACAAGGTCGGTATCCGTGACGCCGAAAACCGCCTGTCGGCCTATCCCCACCAGCTTTCGGGCGGGCAGCGCCAGCGGGTGATGATCGCCATGGCGCTGGCCAACAACCCGACGCTGTTGATCGCGGACGAACCGACGACGGCGCTGGACGTGACGATCCAGGCGCAAATCCTCGACCTTCTGGCCGACCTGAAGGTGCGTGAGGGGTTGAGCCTTCTGTTCATCACCCACGACCTGAATGTGGTGCGCAAGATCGCCGACCGCGTCTGCGTCATGCAGAACGGCGTGCTGGTGGAAGAAGGGGCGACCGCCGACATCTTCGCCAATCCGCAGCATCCCTATACCCGCAAACTGCTGGGGGCCGAACCCACGGGGCGTCCGGTTCCGGTGCCCGACGACGCGGCCGAGGTGCTGCGGACAGGTGATCTGCGCGTCTGGTTTCCCGTGCATGGCGGTCTCTTGCGGCGGGTGAAGGGGCATGTGAAGGCGGTCAACGCCGCCACCCTGACCCTGCGCGCGGGCGAGACGCTGGGCGTGGTGGGCGAATCGGGATCGGGCAAGACGACGCTGGCCATGGCCGTCCTGCGGCTGGTGGAAAGCCACGGCCCCATCGTCGTTCTGGGCCAGGACGTTCAGGGCAAGCGCGCGCGGGCGCTGCGGGGCTTGCGCCGCGACATGCAGGTGGTGTTCCAGGACCCGTTCGGCAGCCTCTCGCCCCGCATGACGGTGGAGGAGATCATTGCCGAGGGGCTTGGCGTGCACGGGGCCGAGGGCAACCGGCACGAGATGGTCGCCGCCATCATGACCGAGGTGGGCCTCGACCCCGCCACGATGGCGCGCTACCCGCATGAATTTTCCGGCGGCCAGCGCCAGCGCATCGCCATCGCCCGCGCGATGATCCTGCGCCCCAAACTGGTGGTGCTGGACGAGCCGACCTCCGCGCTGGACATGACGGTGCAGGTGCAGATCGTGGACCTTCTGCGCGACTTGCAGCGGAAATGGGGCCTCGCCTATCTGTTCATCAGCCACGATCTGCGGGTGGTGCGCGCCCTGTCGCACAAGATCATGGTCATGCGCGCGGGCGATGTGGTCGAAGCCGGCACGGTGGAGGCGGTGTTCGACCGCCCCGCCACCGACTATACCCGCAATCTGATGCAGGCCGCGTTCCCGACCGCGCCATGAAAATCCTGTTCCTGCATCAGAACTTTCCCGGACAGTTCCTGCATCTTGCCCCGGCGTTGAAGGCGCGGGGCCACGACTGTCTGGCCCTGACGGTGGAGGGGAACACCCGTCCGTCCGACATCCGCACCCTGCGCTATCGCTTCAGCCCCAGCGACCGCGACGGCATCGGGCTTGCGGGCGATTACGCGCGGATGACCGACCGGGGGCTGGCCGTGGCGCGCGCCGCCTATCGTCTGCGGGCCGACGGCTATGTGCCGGATGTGATCCTCGGCCATTCCGGCTGGGGCGAGACGTTGTTTCTGAAGGACATCTGGCCCGAGGCGCGGCTGCTGATCTATGCCGAGTTCTTCTATCGCGGGCAGGGGCAGGATACGGGGTTCGACCCCGAGTTCAGCGCGGTGGGGCCGGATGCGGGGGTGCGCGCGCAGGCGCGGGGGGCGCATCTGTCGCAGGCGCTGGTCCATGCCGATGCCGGGATTTCGCCCACGCAGTGGCAGGCGGACAGCCACCCCGCGACCCTGCGCCCGATGATCCGGGTGATCCATGACGGGGTGGACACCGCCCGCATGGCCCCCGACCCCCATGCGCAGGTGGCCGTGCCGAACGGTCCCACCCTGCGCGCGGGGGACGAGGTGCTGACCTTCGTGAACCGCAATCTCGAACCTTATCGCGGGTATCACATCTTCCTGCGGGCCTTGCCAGACGTTCTGGCGGCACGGCCCCGCGCGCAGGTGGTGATTGTGGGGGGGGACGGCGTCAGCTATGGCCGCGCGCCCCCCGAAGGGTCGTGGAAGGACCGTTTCCTGACCGAGATGGGCGACCGCCTGGACCGGTCGCGCGTGCATTTTCTGGGGAACGTGCCTTACGGCGTGTTCCGGTCATTGATGCAGGTGACGCGGGTCCATGCCTACCTCACCTATCCGTTCGTCCTGTCCTGGTCGATGCTGGAGGCGATGTCGGCGGGCGCGCTGGTCGTGGGATCCGACACCCCCCCAGTGCGCGAGGTGATCCGGCACGGGACCAACGGGCTGCTGGTGGACTTCTTCGATGTGGCGGGGTGGTCGGCGGCGCTGACGGGGGCGCTGGCCGACCCCGCCCGGCATGACGGGGTGCGCGCGGCGGGGCGGCAGACGATTCTGGATCGGTATGATCTGCGCGCGCACTGCCTGCCGCGCATGATCGCCTTTGTCGAAAACCGGGCCTGATTACGGCCCGATCTCGAAACATTCCTCGGATTTGGCGCGCAGGCGGCGGCAGGCGAGGCTGGCCTGATCCTGCGTCAGCCCCATGATGTTGGCGTCATAGCCGCTGGCGCGCTGCACGATCTTGCGCAGCCCGTCGTTCAGCGTGGCGCTTTCGGCCAAGGCGATCTGCGTCATCGCGCGGTCGGCGGCATAGCTGGAGTTGAACCGCCCGACATTCACCCCCCAATGCCGCCCGCCGGAGGTGGAGAGCGTCGCCACCATCTCTTGCTGCTGGGGCTGGGCGACCTTTTCCTCGATCAGTTCGAAGGGCAGGGGCTGGCTGGAGGCCGACGCCACCGCCACGTTGATGGAGGCGGCATCCGCCCCCGCCCGCGCGGCCGGCGCGGGCGAGGCCTCGAGGCCGGAGGTGGAGGCCGATTGCAGCGCGCTGGCGATGCCGCTCTCCATCCCCTCCACCGCCGAGGCGAGTTGGGTCGAGGCGGGGGCCGATCCGGGCCGCGCCTGCGGGCGGAGCGAGCTTGCGACCACCGACGGCGCCGCCCCGGCGGATGCGACCAGCGCGGGGGCCTGCTGAACCGGGGCCTGCGGCACGGGGGCCGCCGATCCCGGCGCGGTGGGCGCGATGATGGGGGCGTTGCGCGGCGCACGCTCGAACCCCATGTCCAGAAGCTTGGCCATCCGCGCGTTGCGGTCGGCCGTGGACGTGCCGCCGAACACCGTCGCGATGATCCGCGAATTGCCCCGCAGTGCCGAGGCGGTCAGGTTGAACCCGGCGGCGGAGGTGTAGCCGGTCTTGATCCCGTCCGCGCCTTCATAGGCGTCAAGGAAGCGGCGGTTGGTGTTGGCCACCGTCGCCATGCCCGCATCCGTGCTGCGGCGCGAGAAGAGGTTGTAGTATTCCGGGAAATCGAACAGCAGGTGACGGCCCAGGATGGACATGTCATGCGCGGTGGACATGTGGCCCGTCCGCGTCAGCCCGTTGGCGTTGACGAAGGTGGAGTTGTTCATCCCCAGCGCCTTGGCGGTGCGGTTCATCATCGCGGCGAAGGTCGCCTCATCCCCGCCCAGGGCATCGCCGATGGCCGAGGCCGCGTCGTTGCCCGATTTCACCGCCGCCGCCCGGATCAGATAGCGCAGGGCGATCTTCTGCCCGGCCCGCAGCCCCAGCCGCGACGGCGGCTGCGACGCGGCGTTGCGCGACACGGTGATCATCGTGTCCAGCGACACCTTGCCTTCCTTGATGTGCTGGAACGCGATATACAGCGTCATCATCTTGGTCAGCGAGGCCGGATGCAGCCGCGTGTCCGCGTTTGTCGAATACAAGGTTTCGCCCGTTCGCGCGTCCATGACATAGGCGGCATAGGGTGCGGCCTGCGCGGCCCCCACCCCTGACGCCAGTATGACGGCCAGCAGCAAAAAACGGACATACTGCCCAAGCAGCGATGCGATCGCCTGTCCCATATGTGTTCCCGCCTCGGAGATGGTCCCTTTCTTTATGGCGAAGGGACTTTATCAATCCATTAAGGCTAGCACAGCATCCCCCTTGCCGAAACCCCCTTGTGGCCCCGTGGGCGGAGGGGGGGCATGGGGGCGGGCAGGGTCAAGATGCAGTGCCGCCCGCCGCGATGGACGCAACAAGCTGGGGCAGGGTACCGAGGTCGGGCAGGGTGTGAAAGCGCGCGTGCCCGTCCGGGGGATCGGCATGTTCCAGCGCCCAGATTTCGCCATGCGGGACATGCACGCCCCAGCCCCCGGCCGAAAGAATCGGCAGCACATCGGATTTCATCGAATTGCCCACCATCATGCCCTGCGCCGCGCCCTGCCCGTGGCGGGCGAAGATGCGGGCATAGACCGCGGGCGTCTTGTCCGACACGATCTCCACCCCGTGGAACAGATCGCCAAGGCCCGAGGCGGCGAGCTTGCGTTCCTGATCCAGAAGATCGCCCTTGGTGATCAGCAGAACGCGGTGGGTGGCCGACAGCGTCTCCACCGTGGCGCGCGCATGGGGCAGAAGATCCACGGGATGGTCCAGAATGTCGCGCCCCGCCGCCAGGATCTCGGCCAGGACCGAGGCCGGAACCCGCGCCTCCGTCACCTCGATCGCGGTTTCGATCATCGACAGGGTGAACCCCTTCACGCCGAAGCCATAGCGGGCTAGGTTGCGCCGCTCGGCCTCCAGCAGACGTTCCTTCAGATGCGGGGCCTCGGTGTAATCGGCCAGGAGGTCGGTGAAGCGGTCTTCGGTCAGGCGGAAATAGGCCTCGTTCGCCCAAAGCGTGTCATCGGCGTCGAACCCGATCGTCGTCAGCATGGCGGCCCCCTTTTCCTTGAGCGAAAATCGTATATATTACGGCCATTCCCGCCCGTGAACCTCCCAAAGGCCCTTTGTTATGGCATTGATGCACCCCGTCATGACCGGATCGCGCGACCGTTCCGGCCCGGATCAGCCCAATGACGACAGCTCCATCCTGACGAAGACCAAGCCCAAGACCCAGCGCCCCCCGCTTTACAAGGTTCTGATCCTGAACGACGACTACACCCCGATGGAGTTTGTGGTCCATGTGCTGGAACGTTTCTTCGGCCTGACCCACGCCCAGGCGTTCGAGATCATGCTGACCGTGCACAAGAAGGGCCTCGCCGTGGTGGGCGTGTTCAGCCATGAGGTGGCGGAGACCAAGGTGGCGCAGGTGATGGATTTCGCCCGCCGCCACCAGCATCCGCTACAATGCACGATGGAAAAAGAAGAATAGATGCGCTCTGCCCGATTTGAACTGGCCCTGGACAGCCTGACGCTGCCCGAGGGAGGGGTGTCCGTGCTGCGCCCCCGGATGGGCGACGACCTGTCGGCCCTGCCCAAGGACCGGACGGTCGTGGTGACCGGCTTTCGGCCCGATCACGACCATTTCGCGGCGCAGGGCTGGACCGTGGCGCGGGATGTGCCGGCGGATGCGGCGACGGTGATCGTGTGCCTGCCGCGCGCCCGGGCCCATGGGCAGGCGCTGCTGGCCCGCGCGGCGCTGGCCGACCTGGCGATCGTGGACGGGCAGAAGACCGACGGCATCGAAAGCGCGCTGCGCGATCTGCGCAAGCGGGGCGAGGTGTCGGCGCCGATCATCAAGGCCCATGGCAAGCTGGCGTGGTTCCGCGCCGATCTGTCGGACTGGACGGCGCAGGATCGGGTGGTGGACGGGTTTCACGTGGCACCGGCCGTCTTTTCCGCCGATGGGCCGGATCGCGGATCGGTCCTTCTGGCGCAGGCCCTGCCCGCGCTGAAGGGGCGCGTGGTCGATCTGGGGGCGGGCTGGGGCTATTTGTCCCGCGCGGCCTTCGACAAGGGCGCGGCCGAGGTCGATCTGGTGGAGGCGGAGGCCGACGCGCTGGAATGCGCGCGCCGGAACGTGCCGGAAGGGCGCTTTCATTGGGCGGACGCCACGACGTTCAAACCCGAACGCCCCGCTCATCACGTGATCTCGAACCCGCCCTTCCACACGGGGCGCGAGGCCGACCCGGCGCTGGGGGCGGCGTTCATCCGCGCGGCGGCGCGGATGCTGGTGCCGGACGGGGCGTTCTGGATGGTGGCTAACCGCCATCTGCCCTATCGCGAGGTGCTGGCCGAAACCTTCCGTCAGGTGGAGGAGGTGGGCGGCGACAGCGCCTTCCGCGTCCTATGCGCCAAGGGGCCGGTGCGTCAGCGCGCGGCGGGATAGGCGGCCACGCATTGCGCGACGGCGGCATTGGAGGCGCGGGCCAGTTGCGCCCGTTTCGCCTGCAACTGCCCCACGGTGCGCGATTCCTGTTGCAGGTCCACCGCGACGGGGCGGGTGCGGGTGATCACCTCATCGTCCCAGCACATGCGCGGCGCGCCCGCCACGATGCGCCCGTCGCGCGTGCGGGCCGGATACCAGCCGCATTGCCGCCAGGTGGGCCGTGTCGTCTGATAGCGTTCGGTGCCATAGCCGCGGGCCAGCGTCGTCTGCCCCTCGGCGATCAGGCGATCCACGATGCGCAGATCCTGCGTCGCGCGGGACACGCATTGTTCGCGGGGCGTGGCGCAGGCGGCCAGCAGGGCAAGGGCAGGCAACAGGAACAGGGCTTTCATGGGGGCATCCTCCGCTGGCGGTGATTATAGCGTGCGGCCCTTCGGCGTCCAAGCCCCGTGATGCGGGCGATCTGTCCAATATCCCCCACCGGACCGGGATGCTAAGGTGGGCCGGAAAGAGAGGGCTTCATGGACGCCGAGAAATCCCGCGCCGCCGATTGGTTCAACACCCTGCGCGACACGATCGTCGCCGCGTTCGAGGCGGCGGAGGACACCACCGCCTCCGACCGCCCGCCGGGCCGGTTCGAGGTGACGCCGACCCGCCGGGGCGCGGATGGCGGCGGCGGCCGGATGAGCGTGATGCGCGGCGGCCGCCTGTTCGAGAAGGTGGGCGTCAACGTGTCCGCGGTGCATGGCACCCTGTCCGAAGGGGCGGCGCGGGCCATGGCGTCGCGCGGGGTGCCGGGCGTGACGGAAGATCCGCGCTTCTGGGCCTCGGGTGTCAGTCTGGTCGCGCATATGCAGAACCCGCATTGCCCCGCCGTCCACATGAACACCCGCATGTTCTGGACGCCCGGCGCATGGTGGTTCGGGGGTGGGGCCGACCTCAACCCCTGCATCGAATACGACCAGGACACCGCGCAGTTCCACGACACGCTGCGCGGGGCCTGCGACGATCACGATCCGACCTATTATCCCCGGTTCAAGGCCTGGGCGGACGAGTATTTCTTCATCCCCCACCGGGGCCGCGCGCGGGGGGTGGGCGGCATCTTCTTCGACGATCTGAACACCGGCGACTGGGAGGCGGATTTCGCCTTCACCCAAGCCGTGGGGCGGGCCTTCCTGCCTGCGTTCCTGCCCCTGACCGACCGCCGCCGCGACACCGCGTTCACCGAGGCCGACCGCGAGACGCAACTGGTCCATCGCGGGCTCTATGCCGAATACAACCTCGTCTATGACCGCGGAACGAAATTCGGGCTGGAATCGGGCCATGACGCGAATGCGGTTCTGATGAGCCTGCCGCCGCTGGCCAAGTGGGTTTAAAGCGTCGCGAGGCCTGAGGCGGCCATCAGCCGCTCGGCCTCCGCCTCCATCAGCCGTTCGCGCCCCGCGCCCGCGACCGGCACGCGGCCCCGTTCCAGCATCAGGGGCGCGGCCAGGGGGGTGACGCGCGGGCGGCGGACCAGGTCGATCTGGCCGTGCACGCGGGTCAGCATCTCTTCGATCCGCCCGAAATCGACCAGACCGCGCTCCGCCTCCTGCCGCGTGATGTCCAGCATCAGGTGGCCGGGGTCGTGGCGGCGCAGCGTGTCATAAAGGATGTCCGAGGAAAACGTCGCCTGCCGCCCCGATTTGCGCCGCCCCTGATGGCTGCGTTCGATCAGCCCGGCGATGATGGCGGAGTTGCGGAAGGTGCGTTTCATCACGGCATTGCCCTGCAACCACGTCTCCAGCCCCTCGCGCAGGTCGGTGGGGTCCAGCAGGGGGGCGGGGTCCGTCACCTCACGCAAGGACCAGATCAGCACGGCGTAATCGGTGGCGACAAAGCCCAGCGGGTCCAGCCCCGCCACCTCCATCCGCCGCGTCAGCAACAGGCCCAGCGTCTGCATCGCGTTGCGCCCGGCAAAGCCATAGACGCACATGTAATCCCGTCCCGCATCGGGGAAGGTTTCGATCAGCAGGCGGTGTTCGGCGGGCAGGCGCGAGATTTCGACCTGCAAGGCCAGCCATTCGGCGGTGTGGCGGGGCAGGGCGGAGAAATCGCCCCCCTCGAACATCTGCAGGATGCGGTGGGTCAGCAGGACCGAGGTCGCGGCCTTCACCCCGCCATAGGTGGCAATGCGCGGGTCCTTGGAGGGAGAGCGCGTGACCTCCACCGTCAGTTCGTTCAGCCCTTCATAGCGCACGATCTGACCGGCCAGCAGGAAGGTGTCGCCATGGGTCAGGGTGGCGGCGAAGCCTTCCTCCACCTCTCCCAACGGCACGCCGCCGCGCCCCTTGAAGCGGACCTTCAGCGTTTCGGTGTCGATGATGGTGCCAAGGTTCTGGCGGATCACCAGCGCCGAGCGGGGGTCGCGCAACTGCCACAACCCGTTCCGTTCCATCAGCCGCCGCCAGCGGTCATAAGCGGCCAGCGCATAGCCGCCCGTGGCGCAGAACTCCAGACAGGCGTCGAACGCGGCCCGCGTCAGATCGGCATAGGGGCCGGCGGTCCGCACCTCGTGAAACAGGACGGTCGCGTCGAACGGGCCCGCGCAGGCGGTGGCAAGAATGTGCTGGCACAGCACGTCGCGGGGTCCGGGGCCGCGGGGCGTGCCGTCCAGATCATGCGCCGTCACGGCCTGAAGGGCGGCCACGCATTCCACCACCTCGAACCGGTTGGCGGGAATCAGCAGCGCCTTCGACGGCGCGTTGTAGCGGTGGTTCGCCCGTCCGATCCGCTGCACCAGCCGCTTGACGTTCTTGGGCGCGCCCACCTGGATCACCAGATCGACGTCCCCCCAGTCGATCCCCAGATCGAGGCTGCCGGTGCAGACGATGGCCCGCAACTCCCCCGCCGCCATCGCGGCTTCCACCCTTTGGCGTTGTTCGCGCGACAGCGATCCGTGGTGGATGCCGATGGGCAGGTCCTCCTCGTTCGCCAGCCACAGGTCGCGGAAGAACAGTTCGGCCTGCGCGCGGGTGTTGTGAAAAATCAGCGTCGTCTTGTGGCGGCGCACCTGATCCAGAACCGCCGGAATGGCATAGCGCCCGCCTTCGCCCGCCCATGGGGGGGCGCGGTCGGTCTCCAGCATGGAGATGTCGGGATCGGGGCCGGGATCGGCCATCAGGATCTCGCATCCCGTGGGGGCGAGAAAGCGGGCCAGCGCAGGCGGATCCTCCACCGTGGCCGACAGGCCCACGCGCCGCATATCGGGCGCCAGCGCCTGCAGGCGGGACAGGCCCAGCATCAGCTGATCGCCGCGCTTGCTTTCGGCCAGCGCGTGAATTTCGTCCACCACCACCCGCCGCACGCCCGCAAAGATGCGGGGCGCGTCCTCATAGCTCAGCATCAGGGCAAGGCTTTCGGGCGTGGTCAGCAGGATGTGGGGCGGATCGGCCCGCTGGCGGCGACGTTTGTGCGGGCTGGTGTCGCCGGTCCGATCCTCCACCCGGATGGGCAGGCCCGCCCCTTCGATCGGCATCATCAGGTTGCGCCGGATGTCGGATGCCAGCGCCTTCAGGGGCGAGATATAGAGGGTGTGCAGCCCCTGATACCCCCCCGCCAGTTCGGCCAGCGTCGGCAGGAACCCCGCCAGCGTCTTGCCGCCGCCCGTGGGCGCGATCAACAGCGTGGCGGGGGCGTCCGCCGCCGCCAGCATCGCGCGCTGGTGCGGATGCAGCGTCCAGCCGCGCGCGGCGAACCATTGGGAAAGGGGGGCGGGCAGGTCCATTGTTGCACAGATAGCGATGCCGCAGCCCACGGCCAGAGCGGAGAAGATTGTTCTTGCCTGCCCCCCGTGCCGCCCCTAACCCTTGGCCGATGAAAATACTGTTTCTGGGCGATGTGATGGGGCGGGCCGGACGGCAGGCCATCACCGATAAACTGCCGGGTCTGCGCCGCGCGCTGTCCCTCGATTTCGTCGTCGTGAACGGCGAGAATGCCAGCGGCGGGCGCGGCCTGACCGCGGGACATGCCCGCCTGTTCCTTGAGGCCGGGGCCGATGCGATCACGCTGGGCGATCATGCGTTCGATCAAAAGGACATGCTGCAATTCGCCGAAAGCGAACCGCGCATCGTGCGGCCCCTGAACTTCGCCAAGACCGCGCCGGGCAAGGGCGCGCGCGTTCTGACGGCCACGGGCGGGCGGAAGGTGCTGGTCGCTCAGGTTCTGGGGCAGGTGTTCATGAAGCGCGCCTATGACGACCCGTTCTCGGCCATCGACACCGCGCTGAAGACCCATGGCGGGGCGGTGCAGGCGGCGGTGGTGGACATCCATTGCGAAGCCACGAGTGAGAAGATGGCCATCGGCCACTGGTGCGACGGGCG
The DNA here is from genome assembly GCF_022899245.1 of Falsirhodobacter halotolerans. Lineage (NCBI taxonomy): Bacteria > Pseudomonadati > Pseudomonadota > Alphaproteobacteria > Rhodobacterales > Paracoccaceae > Falsirhodobacter > Falsirhodobacter halotolerans. The sequence continues at coordinate 2,244,807 of NZ_JALJAZ010000001.1, read as the reverse complement.
GGCCAGCCTTGTCGTCGGCACCCACACCCACATTCCCACGGGCGACGCGCAGATTCTGCCCGGCGGCACCGCCTATATGACCGATGCGGGCATGTGCGGCGATTACGACAGCGTCATCGGCATGCACAAGCTGGAACCGATCCGCCGCTTCGTGACCGGGATGCCGAAGGAGAAGTTCGAACCCGCCGCCGGTCCCGCCACGCTGTCGGGCGTCGTGGTGGAAACGGACGACCGCACCGGCAAGGCCATCTCCGTCACCCCTTTCCGCCACGGCGGGCGTTTGCAGGAGACGCATCGTGATCTTTGAAATGTCGGCGGATGTCATGCCTTGGGCCGCGCTTGCGATCCTGCTTGTGATGCTGGTGCTGTTCGTGACCGAGACCTTCCCGGTCGAGGTGACGGCCATCGCCGGGGCGGCGGTCATGCTGGTGCTGGGCATCCTGCCCATCACCGCCGCGCGCGACATCCTGTCCAACAACGCGCCCTGGACCATCGCGCTGATGTTCATCGTGGTGGGGGCGCTGGTGCGGACCGGCACCCTGGACAGCATCACCCGCATGGCCGACCATTGGGTGCGGACCCATCCCACGCACACGGTGGCGGTTCTGGCGGTGGGGGTGGTGCTGCTGTCGGCCTTCGTCAACAACACGCCGGTGGTCGTCGTCTTCCTGCCGGTGTTCATCCAACTGGCCCACACAATGGGCACCGCGCCGTCGAAGCTGCTGATCCCGCTGTCCTATCTGTCCATCCTGGGCGGCACGATGACGCTGGTCGGCACCTCGACGAACCTTGTGGTGGACGGCGTGGCCCGGCAGGCGGGGCTGGCCCCCTTCGGCATGTTCGAGATCACGCCCGTCGGCCTGCCCATCGCCATCGCGGGGCTGATCTATCTGGCCACCGTGGGCCGCTGGCTTCTGCCGCGCCGCGAGTCCATGAGCGCGCTTCTGGGCAACCGGACGAAGATGAAGTTCTTCACCGAAGTGGCGATCCCCGACGATTCCGCCCTGGTGGGGCAGAAGGTGACCGAGATCGACCTGTTCAAGCGGGGCGGCGTGCGCACGGTGGATGTGCTGCGGGGCGACATCTCGCTGCGCCGCGACATGGGGGCGGCGATCCTTGAGGCGGGCGACCGCGTGGTGCTGCGCACCCCGATGCAGGAGTTGCTGAGCCTGCAGGACCACAAGGACCTCCGCTCGGTCGACAAGCTGAGTTCGGTCCGCACCGAGACGGTGGAGGTGCTGATCACCCCCGGCTGCCGCATGATCGGGCGGCGTCTGGGCGAGATGCGGTTGCGCCGCCGCTATGGCGTCTATGTCCTGGCCGCGCATCGCCGCAACCAGAACATCGGCCGCGCGCTGGACGATCTGGTCGTGGCCGTGGGCGACACGCTGCTGCTGGAAGGGCCGATCGGCGACATCCAGCGTCTGGCGGCGGATATGGAGATGGCGGAGATCAGCCACCCGACCGAACGCCCCTTCCGGCGCAAGCGCGCGCCCATCGTCATCGGGGTTTTGGCGGGGATCGTGACCCTGTCGACCTTCAACGTCGCCCCGATCGAGATCCTCGCCCTGATCGGCGTGGCCATCGTCCTTGTCACCCGCTGCATCGACGCAGACGAGGCGTTTGCCTCCATCGACGGGCGCCTCTTGGGGATGCTGTTCGGCATGATCGCGGTCGGCGCGGGGTTGGAACATTCGGGCGCGGTGGAGCTGATCGTCGGCTACGCCCAGCCCTATATGGTGGGGCTGCCGGGTTGGGCGCTGATCTTTTTCGTCTATGCCCTGACCTCGCTTCTGACGGAACTGCTGTCGAACAACGCGGTGGCCGTGGTGGTGACGCCGGTCGCCATCGCGCTGGCGCTGGGTCTGGGCGTGGACCCGCGCCCCATCCTGATCGCCGTCATGCTGGGCGCGTCCTTCGGGTTCGCCACGCCCATCGGGTATCAGTGCAACCTGCTGGTCTATGGCCCCGGCGGATACACGTTCGGGGATTTCCTGCGCGTGGGCGTGCCGTTGAACGTGCTGATGGGGATCGTGGCGGCGGCCATCATCCCCTTGATATACGGTCTTTGACACTTGTATAGAACGCAGGATTCATAAGAACGGGAGAGGGGTCCATGGCAGGCCATTCCAAATGGGCGAACATCCAGCACCGGAAGGGCAAGCAGGACAAGCTGCGCGCCAAGGCGTTTTCCAAGCTGTCGAAGGAGATCACCGTCGCGGCCAAGATGGGCGACCCCGATCCCGAAAAGAACCCGCGCCTGCGGCTGGCGGTGAAGGCGGCGAAGTCCGTCTCCATGCCCAAGGACGTGATCGACCGCGCGATCAAGAAATCGCAAGGCGGCGACGCCGAGGATTACACCGAACTGCGCTATGAGGGCTATGGCCCCAACGGCATCGCGGTGATCGTGGAAACGATGACCGACAACGTGAACCGCACCGCGTCCAACGTCCGCAGCTATTTCACCAAGAACGGCGGCAATCTGGGCACCACCGGATCGGTGGCCTTCATGTTCGACCGCATGGGGGAGATCACCTATCCGGCCGAGGCGGGCGACGCCGACACCGTGATGATGGCCGCGCTGGAGGCGGGGGCCGAGGATGTCGAATCCGATGCCGAAGGGCACTGGATTTATTGCCCCATGGACGATCTGGCCTCCGTGGCCGACGCGCTGGAAAAAAGTCTGGGCGAGGCGACCGAGGCCAAGCTGATCTGGAAGCCGCAGACGCGGACCGAGGTCGATCTGGAAACCGCGCAGAAGCTGATGAAGCTGATCGATACGCTGGAAGAGGACGATGACGTGCAGAACGTCACCGCCAATTTCGACATCCCCGAGGATGTGGCGGCGCAGCTGGACTAGATCAGGAAGTCCAGCGGCACGAAGATCGGCTGGTCGCCCGCGCCGACAAGGGCGACCGTTTCGGGAAGATAGGTCAGCGCGGGGAAGGTGCCGCGTGCGCTGTCCTGAAACAGGAAGGTGTCCGCCGCCGGCGTGCACCATTCGGCGTTGATCCAGGATGTCGTCAGGGGCGACCACGGTGTTTCGGGTTTCGGGCCGTCTGTCGCATAAGCTTCGGTGTCAGGCATTCTGCCTCTCCCCCATTGGTGAACCTTTGATCACATAGCGTGCAAATGTTTACGTAATTCTGAATGGAACCGGATGATCACGGCGGCGTTTTCTGGATTTTTCGTCTCGCTCAGCCTGATCTTTGCCATAGGGGCGCAGAATGCGCTGGTTCTGCGGCAAGGGTTGCGGCGTGAGCATGTGGGCACGGTGGTCGCGATCTGCGCGCTGTCGGATGCCCTTCTGATCGCGGTGGGGGTGGCGGGCTTTGGCGCGGCGGCAGAGGCGGCGCCGTGGATCGGGACGGTGATGCGGTTGGCCGGGGCGGCGTTCCTGTTCGTTTATGGCGCGCTGCGGTTTCGCGCCGCGTGGCAGGGGGGCGCGGCATTGGTCCCGACATCCGCCCCCGCCGCCCCCCGCCGTCAGGTGGCGATGGCCTGCCTTCTGCTCACATGGGCCAACCCGCATGTCTATCTGGACACGCTGATGCTGATCGGCTCGGTCTCCACCCGTCATGCCCCGAATGAAACGGCGTTCGGCGTGGGGGCGGTTCTGGCGTCGCTGGTTTTCTTCGTGGCCCTTGGTTACGGTGCCCGTGGGTTGGCCCCGCTGTTGCGCCGCGCCACCGCATGGGTGGTGCTGGAGGTGGCGATGGGCGTGTTGATGTGGACTTTGGCGGCGGGGCTGGTGTGGAATGCGTGACCGGCCGGTTCAGGGTGTCTTGTGGATGTTGGTCTCGGGCCTGTCCTTCGTGGCGGTGAATGGCGCGGTGCGCGCGGCGGGCAGCGACGTGCCGTCCATCCAGGCGGCGTTCCTGCGCTATGCCTTCGGGATCGTGTTTCTGGCACCCCTGTTGCCCACGCTGATCCGGGCACGGTTTCCGTCACATATCTGGTGGCTTTTCACCTTGCGAGGGGCGTTTCATTCGGCCGCCGTGGTCGGTTGGTTCTATGCCATGGTGCATATCCCCATCGCCGAGGTGTCGGCCATCGGATACCTGACCCCCATTGCCGTGGTGGCCGGCGGCGCGCTGATCTTTGGCGAGCGGTTTTCCCTCCGCCGTGCCGCCGCCATCGGGGTGGCGATTCTGGGCACGTTGATCGTCCTGCGCCCCGGACTGCGCGAGGTGGAGCTTGGCCACCTGTCGCAGCTTTTCGCGGCGCTGATGTTTGCCGTCAGCTACCTGATCGCCAAACGTCTCAGCCGTGAGGTGCCGCCCGCGCTGGTGGTGGCGATGATGTCGATCAGCGTGGCCGTGGTGCTGGCCGTTCCGGCGATGATGGTCTGGGTGCCCCCGTCGATGGGCGATCTTGCGTGGTTTGCGATGGCGGCGGTCTTTGCCACATCGGGCCATTACTGCATGACGCGGTCCTTCGGCTGCGCGCCCTTGACGACGACACAGCCGGTGACGTTCCTGCAACTGATCTGGGCCACCCTTCTGGGCGTCCTCGTGTTTGGCGAGGCGGTGGACCCGTTCGTCCTGCTGGGCGGTGGGATGATCATCGCCGCCATCGCTTATATCACCTGGCGGGACGCGGTGCGCGCCCGCCAGATGGCGCCTCAGGCCCGGATATAGGCGCTGGCCGATTGCCAGTTCAGGCGCTGCGTCCCCTGCACGATCTCATCGCAGGCCACGGGGTCCAGCGCGGTGTCGATGCGCTTGGTCCATGATCCCTCGGGCAGGGTGAAATCGCCCTCATCGCCCGCGTTCAGGATCAAAAGCACGTCGGCCTTGGGGGTGATGACCCGCATCGCGACCACCGACAGGCCGGCATCGCCCCAGTCGCCTTCGGTCATCTCATGCCCCGCGGGGTGGTGCCATGTGACCGTCGGCCCGCCGCGTCCTTCGTCGCCCGGCGCCGTGGCCCACTGGATCTGCGACAGCGCGGTTTCCGTGCGGAAGGCCATCAGCGCCGCCACCGCGTCGGTCAGGGCGCCACGCGCCTTGTCCCAATGAATCCACGCGATCTCGCTGTCCTGACAATAGGCGTTGTTGTTGCCGTATTGGCTCTGGCCCAATTCGTCCCCGGCCAGGATCATCGGCACGCCCTGGCTGAACAGCAAGGAGGCCAGCATCGCCTTCACCCGGCGTTCGCGCGATCCGTTGACGCCCGCATCCTCCGTCTCGCCCTCGATGCCCATATTGTCGGACAGGTTGTGGTCGTGACCATCGCGCCCATCCTCGCCATTCGCCTCGTTGTGCTTGTCGTTATAGGAGACGGTGTCCCACAGGGTGAAGCCGTCATGCGCGGCCAGAAAGTTGATGGAGCTGGTGGCCGGGCGGTGCGAATGGTTGAACTGCACCGGCGATCCCGACAGCCGTTCGCTGACGGCGGGCACCATGCCCTGATCGCGTTTCCAGAACGCCCGCAGATCGTCGCGCGCCTTGTCGTTCCATTCGCGGAAGGGCCAGGGGAAACCGCCGACCTGATAGCCGCCCGCGCCCACATCCCACGGTTCGGCGATCAGTTTGACCTTGGACAGGACAGGGTCCTGACGGATGGCCGCAAAGAACGACCCCTCCCGCTCGAACCCCTGCGGCTCGCGCCCGAGGGTGGAGGCGAGATCGAAGCGGAACCCGTCCACATGCATCACCTGCACCCAGTAGCGCAGGGAATCCAAGACCATCCGCAGCACCATCGGATGCGCCACGTTCAGTGTGTTGCCGGTGCCGGTCGTGTCGAAGTGATGGCGCTTGTTCTCGGGGGACAGCAGGTAATAGGAGGCGTTGTCGATCCCCTTGAAGGACAGGGTCGGCCCCTTCTCGTTCCCTTCGGCGGTGTGGTTGTAGACCACGTCGAGAATGACCTCGATCCCCGCCTTGTGCAGCTTGCGGATCGCCTCCTTCATCTCGCGCGGGCGGCCGGTTTTCAGATATCCGCGATGGGGGGCGAAGAAGGCGATGGAGTTGTAACCCCAATAGTTGCTCAGCCCCTTTTCCTGCAGATGCCGGTCATGCAGGAAGCCGTGGATCGGCAGCAGTTCGATCGCCGTCGCACCGATGCGGTGCAGATGGTCGATCACCGCATCCGACCCCAGACCTGCGAAATAGCCGCGATCCTCTTCGGCCACGTTGGGGTTCAGCTGGGTCAGGCCCTTCACATGCGCCTCGACGATCAGGCTGTCGCACCAGCGGTGATAGAGCGCGCGGTCGGCGTCCCAGTCGAAATCGGGGTCGGTGACCACGGCCTTGGGCATGAAGGGCGCGCTGTCGCGTTCGTCGAAGGTCGTGTCGTCGCCGGGCAGGGCATAGCCGAACAGCGCGTCGTCCCATTCGGTATGGCCGATCACCTCGCGGGCATAGGGGTCAAGGAGCAGCTTGTTGGGGTTGAAGCGATGGCCGTTCTCCGGCTCGTAGGGGCCGTGGACGCGGTATCCATAGGGTTGACCGGGGCGGATGCCGGGGACATAGCCGTGCCAGATCCCGCCCTCCATGATGGGCATGTCCATCCGCTGGATCTCGGTCTCGCCTTTTTCATCGAACAGGCACAGTTCGATCCGGATGGCGTTGTCGGAGAAGATGGCGAAGTTCGTGCCATCGGCATCCACCTCCGCGCCCAGAACGTCCGAACGAGAGCGTGCGCGGTCAAAACGATAGGTCATTCAGATGCGTTCCGTGCTGAGGGAGGCCGTGGAATAGATGGGCGCCCGGGCCGAGGCGCGACGCGACAGCATCTCGGGCGTGATGAGGGTGGTGCCGCCGGTGGACACGCGGAACCAGCGCGCGTCCTCCATCGCATCCTCGCCCACCGTCAGGTCGGCGGGGATGATCGCGCCGGGGGCGACGATGGCGCGGGTCAGACGTGCGCCGGGTTCGATCCGCGCGCCGGGCATCACCACCGTGTCGTCCAGCAGGGTCCAGCGGCGTGTCATCGAGGAAGGCGGCGCCAGCGACAGACCGCCCGCGCGCAGGTTGTATCCGGTCCAGCCGTCATGGCCGGGATCCAACATGCGCCGCCCGGCGTTCACCGTGTCGGGCAGGCGGCAACGGACCAGCCCGTCGCGCAGGTCGATCCAGCTTTTGCGAAAGGCGTCCAGCGTGCCGACATCGCGCCAATAGGGGGCGCGGCCTTCATCGTCCAACATGCGGGTGTGGGCATAGGCGTGGCCGTTCGCCACGGCCAGCGGCAGGATGTGCTTGCCGAAATCATGCTCGGCGCGGTCGGCCGCCATCTCCTTCACCAGCGCGGCGCGCAGCCAGGCCCATTTGAAGACATAGATGCCCATGCTGGCCAGCGCCCGCGACGGGTCGCCCGGCATGTGCGGCGGATGGGCCGGTTTTTCCACGAACATGCGGATGCGCCCGTCGGCATCGGTGCCCATCACGCCGAAGGCGGTCGCATCGGCCAGCGGCACCGCATCGACGGCCACGGTCACATCCGCGCCGGTCATGCGGTGATCGGCGATCATCGCCGTCAGGTTCATGTCATAGATGTGGTCGCCGGCCAGCACGACGATCTCCTCGGCGCCGCTGGCGTCGATCTCGGCCATGTTGGCGGCCACCACGGCGGCCGTCCCGGCATAGCCTTCGGGCCGTCCGGTCACGGTCGGCCCATGGCGCAGCGCCATCATGGAGAAGGCGCGCCCCCAGCGGGACACCATGTGGCTGTTCAGCGTGGCGGGTTCGTATTGGGTGGCGACGATCATCTGGCGGATGCCGGACCGCACCGCGCCCGCCACCGTGAAATCGACGATGCGTCGACGGTCGCCGAACAGAAGGGCGGGCTTGCATTCGCCATGGGTCAGTTCGTGAAGGCGGGACCCTTGCCCCCCTGCCAGAAGAACCGCCAAGGTCTTCGAAAGGTCAAGTGTCGTTTCCGCCGTCATGCGCCCGCCCCATATATGATCTGTGGGGCAAGCGTTCGCGGGGCCGAACGGTTCCGGCCCCATGCGCATATTTCCGCCGCCGTTCCGTCGGGAGCGTTCACCCCTCCCAGTTGACCGACAAGGGCGCATCTTTTTTGGGCGGCCAGATGTTTCCGGCGGGGATCGGTTTGCCCGACAACGATATGGCGATGTCCAGAACCTGCCCCCCGGATTTGCGGCGCAGATGCAGGACATTGCCATTATGGGTGGCGTGGGCCGAGGCGTTTTTGAAGAAATCCGGATGGTCTTTGCGCAAGGTCAGCATCGCGCGGGTCAGGCGGGCCTTGTCGGTGTCGGCCTGCGACACGGCGCGGTAATCGACCGCAAGGCGGTTGTCGGGGTCGGTCAGCGTGTGCACCATGACCTCGGTCCCCTGAAAGATATAGGGGATGCCCGGCAGCGCGCATTTCAACGCCACCTGCGCCAGGGACAGCTGATCCGCCCGCTTCATGATCGCCCGCGCAGACCGGGGCAGGTCCTCGGCCCAGACATCGCACAGCGCCCGTCCGAAGGCGATCACGGCCCCTTCGGCCTTGGTGTCCGGATGCGTCCAGTTGGTGATCTCCTTCGCCTCGCGCAGGGCCTTTTCCAGATGGGTGGACAGCCGGTCGGCCAGATCCTCGCGGTCCGATTCCCACATGGCCAGCACGGTCTGCACGACATACCACACGGTGTTGGGGGCGATGCCCCGCGCCTGCGGCAGCTTGGCCGCCGCCTTCCACAGCGCCAGCGCCCGCTTGGGGCGGTGGGTCATGGCCACCAGCCGCATCCGCGCATCCTCGGACCGTTTGGTGTCATGCGAGGAGGTCAGGTGCACATGCCCCGGGCCCAAGGTCTGAAGCCAGTCGTCGAACGCCTCGGCGGTCATCGTCGCCTCGTCCGGCAGGCCACCCACCTCGTTCGCGGCCAGATAGCGGTTGAAGCGGAAGGCGGTCGTGTCCTCGTGCGATTTGGCCAGAAGGGCGCCGGTCACCTGCTGGAATCTCATGCGGAAGGCGCGCGCCTCGGGCGTGGCCCCTTCGGTGATGGCATGGGCAAGAAGGCGCAGCACGCGGTCGGTGCGCACATCCGCCGCCGCGTGGTCGGCGGTGGCCTGCATCACCGCGCGATCCTCGTCGCGCGCGTCCGTGTCGCTGAAATAGGTGCGATAGCGGGGGAAGTGCCGCAGCAAGGCCAGCACCGCCTCGCGCACCCATTCCGGCCCCGCCTCCGCCTCGGGGCCGAGGGCCGCCTGTCCCAGATCCACCAGTTGCCGCAGTTCGGCGGCCAGGTCGCCCTGCGCCACCTCATCCTTGGCGATGGCCAGCGCATCCTCGAAATCGCCCTCGATCCCGGTGGCCGCGCGCCATGCGCCGTCGATCCGGGCCAGCCCGTCCGCATCCGTCAGCACCCGCGCCAGCGCCCGCCCGGATTCGTAGCCGGTGGTGCCAAGGGTCTTCCAGTCGGCGGGCAGCGCCTCGTCCCCCGTCAGGATCTTCTCCACCCAGATCGGGGTGTCCGGCAGCGCCTCGGCCATCCGGTCCAGATATTGTTTCGGATCGGACAGCCCGTCGATATGGTCCACCCGCAGCCCCTGCACCTTGCCCGAACGCACCAGATCGAAGATCAGCGCATGGGTGTCGGCAAAGACCTGATCGTCTTCCACCCGCATCCCGATCAGGCCCGTCACGTTGAAAAAGCGCCGATGGGTGATCCCGTCGCGTTCGTATTCCCAGAAGGTCAGGCGATAGGCCTGCGCGTCATGCGCGTATTCCATCGTTTCGGTGCCGGGGCGCAGCGGCATGTGGATGCTGCCATCGGTCAGCTTGCCGTCCTCCACCCGCAGATCCGCCTGGGCCGCGGGGGCGGTCAGGAAGGGCACGACCAGCCGTCCCTTGCCCCAGTCGATATCGAAATGAAGGGCATAACGGCTGTCCTCGCCATGGGTCAGCACATCCACCAGCCAAGGGTTTTCCAGATTGAACGCCGTGTGGTTCGGCACGATGTCCAGCACGATGTCGATGCTGGCCGCCCGCGCGGCGCGGGCCAGCGCGTCGAACCCCTCCTGACCGCCAAGGCTGTCATCGATGCGGGTGGGGTCGGTCACGTCATACCCGTGGGTGGACCCGGTCGTCGCCTGAAAGATCGGCGACAGATACAGATGCGTGATCCCGCTGGCCGTCAGATGGGGGATAAGGTCGATGCCGGTCTGAAATGTGCGGCCGTCGCGCAGCAGCAGGTGATACAGGGCGGTGGGCAGGGGGGTCATGGAAGTCCTCGGGGCTGGATGACGGATGGGCAAGCGCGGGCGGATGCTTGCGGTTCCCCGCCACGCCGTTCGCATTTTGCGGAACCATTGGGCGAAGCGGGTGTTGGGTAGGCAGAGCGCGCACAGCGTGCCACGAAATGACAGGAGTATGACTATGAATAAGCTCGCACTTTCGACGGCTGTTCTGGCCCTTGTTTCCGGCGCCGCCTTTGCTCAGACCACGCCCCCGGCCACCGGCTCGGGCACGGCCACGGATACCGCGCCGACCACCGGCACGGGCGCCGAGCCGACCACCGGCACGGGCATGACCCCGGCCCCGCTGACCGGCAACGACGCCTCGCCCGAGGCCGCGCCGAAAGACACCGGCAACGAGGGTGGCGCACCGGCGATGGAAACCACGCCCGGCACGACGGAAACGATGCCGCCCGCATCGGACGCGGCGCCTGCAAACACCATGCCGGCCGACACCGCGACCGAAACCATGCCGGGTGACACCGCAACCGCACCGATGATGACGCCCCCCGAAGGCTATGCCATGGTCGAGGCGAGCACGCTGACGGGTGAGGTTCTTGACGGTGCCACCGTCTATGGCCGCGACGACGACGACGCGACCGAAGACGACAACATCGGCAAGATCTCCGAAGTCGTGCCGGCCGAAGGTGCGCCGCAGCAGGTGATCGTCGATGTGGGTGGTTTCCTCGGGATCGGCGCGAAATCGGTGGCCCTGACCGTGTCCGAGCTGTCGTTCTTCCAGGAAACCGATGGTGACACGGTTCGCGCCTACACCACGATGACGGAAGACGAACTGAAGGCGCTTCCCGAATACGAAATGTGATCTTTCAGGATTGCGACAGGAAGGCCCGCGTCATGCGGGCCTTTTTGTTTGCTTAACGTTCCCCGTGAACATATACTGAACCCATGGCGCAAAGAACGTTGATGGACAAGCTCGCGCTCCTGTCGGATGCCGCGAAATATGACGCCTCCTGCGCCAGCAGCGGGGGGCAGAAACGCGATTCCCGCGATGGGAAGGGCGTGGGCAGTTCGGGCGGGTCCGGCATCTGCCACGCCTATGCCCCCGACGGGCGCTGCATCAGTCTGCTGAAAATCCTGATGACGAATTTCTGCATCTATGACTGCGCCTATTGCATCAATCGCGTGTCCTCGAAGGTGGAGCGGGCGCGCTTTTCCGTGGATGAGGTGGTGCGCCTGACCATCGAATTCTATCGTCGGAACTATATCGAAGGGTTGTTTTTGTCCTCGGGCATCATCAAGTCGCCCGATGAAACGATGGGCGACATGGTGCGGATCGCAAAAACCCTGCGCGAGCGGGAGAATTTTCGCGGCTACATCCATTTGAAGACGATCCCCGACGCCTCGCCCGAACTGATCGACGAGGCGGGGCGTTACGCCGACCGGCTGTCGATCAATATCGAGATGCCGACCGAGCAGGGGCTGAGCGCGCTGGCCCCGGAAAAGAACGCCCGCGACATTCGCCGCGCCATGGGGGCCGTCCGCCTGAAGCGCGAGGAATCGCGCGAGGTGACGCATACGGGCCGCAAGAAGGCGCGGTTCGCCCCCGCGGGGCAATCGACGCAGATGATCGTGGGCGCGGATGCGGCGGACGATCGGGCGGTGCTGGGGCAATCGTCCAATCTCTATGCCAATTACGGCCTCAGCCGGGTCTATTATTCCGCCTTTTCACCCATTCCGGACGCGTCGAAGATACTGCCGTTGAAGACGCCCCCGCTTTTGCGCGAACACCGCCTCTATCAGGCGGACTGGCTGTTGCGCTTTTATGGGTTCGAGGTGGAGGAGATCGCGTCGAAAGGAATGCTCGATCTGGATCTCGATCCCAAGACCGCCTGGGCCATCGCGCATCGGGAGGCGTTTCCCGTGGACATCAACCGCGCCCCGCGCGAGACGCTGCTGCGCGTGCCGGGATTTGGCACGCGGACGGTGGACCGGGTGCTGGCCACCCGCCGCCATCGCACCCTCCGATACGAGGATCTGGCGGCGATGGGCGCGGTGCTGAAAAAGGCCAAGCCGTTCATCACCATGCCGGGATGGAGCGCGCGTGGCCTTGACGATGCGCATCTGCGGGCGCGGTTCGCCGCCCCGCCCGAACAGCTGAGTCTGTTCTGATGGACATCGCGCTGCCGGTCCTTGGAACGGTGGCGGCGTGGCGGGACGCGGTGCGCGATCTGGCCGCACGGGGCGTCCGCCCGGATCAGGTGCGCTGGCATGTGGGACCGGCGGCCCCGACACTGGATTTCGACGATGCCCCCACCGATGCGCCCCGCCGGTTGAAGATCCCGCGTGAGGCGCTGGCCGAGATCGAGACCGCCCTGTGCCATTCCGACCCCGAACGGTTCAATCGCGCCCATGATCTGGTTCTGCGCCTGAACGATGGGCTGGTCTGGGGCGATCGCAGCGATGCGGGCGTGCGCACGGTGATGGAGCAGGCCAAAGCCGTGCGCCGCGACATCCACAAGATGCACGCCTTCGTCCGGTTCCGCGATGTGGGGACCGATGGCGCCCGCCGCGCCTTCGCCGCCTGGTTCGAACCGGATCACCGGATCGTCGAACGCGGCACTCCGTTCTTTGCCAAGCGGTTCGGCGACATGGATTGGGTGATCGCCACGCCCGAGATCACCGCCCGGTTCGACGGCACGTTGCGTTTCGTGGAAACCGACGACCGCACCCCGCCGCCGCCCGACGCGACCGAGGCGTTGTGGCGCACCTATTACGCCAGCATCTTCAATCCCGCCCGCGTCATGGTGAAGGCGATGCAGGCCGAAATGCCGAAGAAATACTGGAAGAACCTGCCCGAGGCCGACCTGATCCCCGGCCTGATCCGCAGCGCCGAAACCCGCGTGCGCGACATGCACGCGCGCGAGGCCGAGGAGGCCCCCGCCCGCCGCCGTGCGGTCGCACGCACGATGGCGGTGCCCGAACGTCCCGTGCCGCAGGCCGGCACGCTGGACGCGCTGCGCGCGAGGGCGGCCCAGTGCACCCGCTGCCCCCTGCACGGACCCGCCACGCAGACCGTGTTCGGCATCGGCCCGTCCGACGCGCCCATCGTGATGGTGGGTGAACAGCCGGGCGATCAGGAGGATCTGGCGGGCACCCCTTTCGTCGGCCCCGCGGGGCAGATGTTCGATACCGCCGCCGCCGAGGCGGGGCTGGACCGCGCGCGTCTTTACATCACCAACGCGGTCAAACACTTCAAGTTCGCCCCGCGCGGCAAGCGGCGCATCCACCAGAAGCCCGACGCAGGCGAGGTGCGCGCCTGCGCCCCCTGGTTGGAGCAGGAGTTGGAGCTGATCCGGCCCCGGTTGATCGTGGCGATGGGGGCCACGGCGCTGGCGGCGCTGACCGGGACGGGGGCGGGCCTTTTGAAACGTCGCGGCGGGATCGAGGCGCGGGCGGACGGGACGCCGGTCCTGATCACCGTGCACCCGTCCTATCTTCTGCGGCTGCCGGATGCGGAGCTTGCGCGGCGGGAAACCGCGCTGTTCCGGGACGATCTGGCGCAGGCCGCCCGCTGGCTGTGACCTAGTCCTTGTCGGTCGGCTTGGCCGTGCCGTCCACGACATCGCCCTTGGGTGCGGGAAGGACCAACGCCTGTTCCATCCCCGCGGGGAAATGCAGCGTCCGCTGCGGGAACGGAATGTCGATGCCGCGTTCGTCGAACACCACCTTCACCAGTTCGTTGTAACGACGCCCCACGCCCCAATGCTTGCCCGCCACCGTCAGCACGCGGCACCGGATGGTGATGGAGTTGTCGCCAAAGGCGGTGACCCCCTGCATTTCCAACGGTTGGGTGACGAATTCGGCGTGTTCCGGTTCCTGCATCAGGCGGTCATAGGCCTCGAACAAGGCGGCCTTGGCATAGGCGATGTCGGTGCCATAGGCGACACCCATCTCCATCAGATGCGCACCGAAATCGCGGGTCATGTTGGTGACCACATCCACGGACGAGAAGGGGACGATGTGCACCGACCCATCCAGCGCACGCATCCGCACGGTGCGGATGTTCACCCGTTCCACCCCGCCAGACACGCCGCCCGCCATGACCACGTCGCCGACGTTGATCGCGTTCTCCAACTGGATGAACACGCCGGTGATCACGTCCTGCACCAGCTTTTGCGCGCCGAAACCGATGGCCAGACCGATCACACCCGCACCCGCCAGAAGCGGCGCGATGTTGATGCCCAGCTGCGCCAGGGTGATCATCGTCGCCAGAATGACCAGCGCGATGGTGAAGCCGTTGCGGAACAGCGACAGCAGCGTGCGCGTGCGGTTGGTGGGCACCGTTCCGCCCACCGTCTGCGTCAGCCGATACTCGATCCAGCCATCCACAAGGGCCCAGATCATCGTGGCGATCAGCGCCATCAGAACCGCCGACATCAGCCGCCACATCACGCCCTGCACCGCCGCATTGGTCCAGAAGCTGGTGTCGATCCAGCCCCAGCCCCAGACGGCGACCGAGACCGCGAACAGCAGCAGGAAGATCGCGCTCAGCCACGCCAGGATCATCACGACGACAGTGATCCGCCCGGCCAGTGACGGCATGACACTCAGCGCCGCCGACGGCAGGCGAACCTGCGTTTGCCCGATCGACCGCAGGATGCGCATCCCCACCAGCACCATCACCAGCGCGCCGAAGGTGAACAGCGTGCCGCGCAGGATCACGCTTTCGATCAGGGCGGGGCGGGTGACGGCGATGAACCAGGCATATCCGACATAGGCGAGGGCGAGGATCGGCCACAGCCCCTGCCACATGTGCTGCGCCCCGGCGGCCACGGTCGAACTGGCCGTCTTCTCCCCGGTCACGCGGTCATCTTTCGCAAGGATAAGGGCGTTGCGGATCTGACGGATCGCCCGCAGCGCCATGCCCACGGCCACCGTGGCCACCAGAACCCGCACCGGATGCACCGCGGCAAAGCCAAGCCAGGCCCGGGCCAGCGGCACCAGAAACAGCAGCCCCTGCGTCACGATGCCCGCGACCAGCACCTGATTGCGATAGATGATCTCCTGCGCGCGGGGGGCCAGAACGCTCAACGCGGGTTCTTCGTCGGCATTGGGGCTGTTGATCGCGCGCAGGATGACACGCACGACGCCATAGACGAGATAGGCGTTCAGATAAAGCGACTGGGCCGTGCTGGGCGCGCCGGTATCCGAAAAGACAAAGGTCGCCAGCGCGTAGCCGGTGGCCCAGGCCACCGCCACCGACACCAGCCGCAGCAGCGACACGATCAGCGTCGAGCGCGCGCGCCGCCAGAATCCGGCGGTGGGGGGCGGGGCATGGCGCCCGGTCAGCACCTTCGCCACCCGCATCAGGACAAGGCCGATGACGATGGTGGTGAAGATCGTCATCACCAGCCGCAGCGCCTCGTCCTTAAAGGAATCGCTGGTGTTGAGGTTCACCAGAACGCCGAAGCTGCTGACCAGCTGACCCGCCACGCGCTGCATTTCGGTCAGGAACTGGCGGCCCGCCACCGCCGTGCTTTCGGCGACCTGCTGCGCCAGCGCGGGGGGCGGCGCCGCGGCGTTGGTCTGGGTGTCGGGGGTGGCCGCTTCATCGGCCTGCAACCGCTCGATCAGGGCGGTGCGGGCCTGATCGTCCTGCAGCACGTCCAGAAGGCGCTGCACCGCCTCGCCCGACGAAATGGCCGATGCCTCGGACCCCGGCGCGGCGGTGGAGGGTGTCTGGGCCATGGCCCCCAACGGCGCAAGAAAAATAAGCAGGGCGGCAATCAGGCTGCGAAACGGCGTCATGTATCATCCTTGGACTTTGCGCGACCCTGCGGTGATGGCCCGGATCGCACCCGGGGTTCAACCCCGGTCGGTGGTCCGATCCAAGGTAGCGCGATCCCGGATGAGGTGAAGCATGTAATCCAGTTTCGCCACGACGGGCGGCGCGATGGAGAAGGGGTAGAAGTCGTTATGCCCCAGCGATCGGTTCATCGCGTTCATCGCGGTGGACAGCGGGCCCCACGCCGCCAGCATCGGCCCCGCCGTCCCGATATCATAGGGATTTTCGTAATTCAGGCCCGACGGGTCCAGCCCGTAATCCTGCGCCGTGTCCAACCCGTCAAGAATGTGCAGGAGATGCGCCCAGGTCTCGGCCCAATCCTCCCATGGATGGGCGGTGGCATAGGGGGAGACGTGCGATGTCTGCCAATCCTCGGGCGGGCCTTCGGCGTAATGCCGCTGAAGGGCGGCGCTGTAATCCTGCCGCGCATCGCCGAAGATAAGGGCGCACTCGTCCTCCCGCCCCGCCTCGCGCACCAGAACTTCCCAATAGAAATGCCCGATCTCGTGCCGCAGATGGCCCAGAAGGGTGCGATACGGCTCCCCCATCGCCAGCCGCCGGCGTTCGCGTTCGTCGTCGTCCGCCTCGGCGATGTTGAGGGTGATCAGACCCTCCTCATGCCCGGTCAACATGCGTTTGACGATGGTGCCGTCGGGGGCGAACTGGTCGCCCACGAAGTGAAACCGCAACCGTTTGCCCGAGGGCGAGGCGTGGGGCAGGCCCAGGGCGTCCAGCGAATGGAACAGGTGCCGTTTCGCCGTCTCCACCCGGATCCAGCGGGCCAGATTCCCCGCCACGTCCAGATCGGGGATGATCACCGTCGTGGTGCAGCTTTCGCACAGGCCGTTCGCCTCGGCCATCCAGTTGCAGGCGATGCGGGGCCGGTTGGCGCAGGGGGCCGTGTCCTGCAAGGTGACCATGTCGCCGGTATGGGGATTGTGCACCAGTTCCGTTCCGCAATTCAGACACAGGGTGTTGCGGAAATAGGCGGGCTGGTGGCAGACCGGACAGAGAAAGCGTTTCATGGATACAGCCCTTGGGAGTCCCGCGAGAACGGGCGAACGGGCGGCAGGTTCCGGGGGGAGGGAAGAATGTCCGGGGTCGATATCTACGTGCGGTTGCAATTTCCCACGCTGCGCTTCGGGCCGGGCAAGGCCGACCTGCTGACGGCCATCCGCGATCACGGGTCGATTTCGGCGGCGGGGCGGGCGATGGGAATGAGCTATCGCCGCGCCTGGGCGCTGGTGGAGGAGATGAATACCGCCTTCGCCGCGCCCCTGGTCAGCGCCAGCCGTGGGGGCGCGGGGCGGGGCGGGGCCGAATTGACACCGGATGGGGTGGCGGTGCTGGACGCCTATCGCCGCGCGGTCGCCCATGCGGCGGAGGCGGACATCTCGGCCATCGCCCGTCGGTTGCGTTAGGGGCGGATGCCCGCGAACCGGGTCTGCCAATCGGCCCGATCCTCGTCGCTGATCTTGGCGAACAGCACGTCGGGCACGGTGAAGGCATGGCCCGCGGGCAGAACGCCCAGTGCGGACGCGACATCCTCGGGCCAGCTGCGGTCGGTCGTGCCCATCGCCTCCAGCATCCGGTCGGCCGCGTCGGGGATGAACGGGGCCGAGATGACGGCATAGAAGCGGATGAGGTTCAGCGCGAGGCGCACCATCGCCGCCGCCCCTTCGGGGTCGGTCTTGAACGCGGTCCAAGGGGCCGCCGATTGCAGGTATTCGTTGCCCAAAACCCACAGCGCCCGCAGATCGGTCGCGGTCTTGCGCACCTCCATCGCCTGAAGGTTCGCCTCATAGGATCGCAGGCGGGCGTTCAGGTCGGCGACCAGCTGCGCCTCCCGCTCGCCCAGGGTGCCGCCCTCGGGCACCACCTCGCCGAATTTCGACCGGCAGAACTTGGTGACACGGCTGACAAGGTTGCCCAGAACATCCGCCAGATCCTTGTTGACCGAGCCTTGGAAGTTCTCCCACGTGAATTCGCTGTCCGAGGATTCCGGCGCATGGCTCAGCAGCCACCAGCGCCAGTAATCGCTGGGCAGAATCGACAGCGCCTGATCCATGAAGATTCCGCGCCCCTGACTGGTGGAGAACTGCCCGCCGTCATAGTTGAGGTAGTTGAAGGATTTGATGTAATCGACCGTCTTCCACGGCTCGCCCGATCCCATGATCGTGGCGGGGAAGGACAGGGTGTGGAACGGCACGTTGTCCTTGCCCATGAACTGCAGATAGGTCACGTCGCCCGCGCCCTTGTCGGTGCGCCACCAGCGTTCCCAGTCGGCATCGGTCTTGCCGTTCGCCACGGCCCATTCGGCGGCGCAGGCGATATATTCGATGGGCGCGTCGAACCAGACATAGAAGACCTTGCCCTCCATCCCCGGCCAATCCTCGGTGCCCTTTTTCACCGGCACGCCCCAGTTCAGGTCGCGCGTGATGCCGCGATCCTGCAACCCGTCGCCGTCGTTCAGCCATTTCTTGGCGATGGAGGTGGTCAGGATCGGCCAGTCGGTCTTGGACGCGATCCAGTCCGACAACTCCCCTCGCAGGGTGGACTGACGCAGATAGAGGTGCTTGGTCTCGCGCACCTCCAACCGGGTGGAGCCGGAAATGGCCGAACGCGGGTCGATCAGGTCGGTCGGGTCCAACTGCTTGGTGCAGTTTTCGCACTGATCCCCCCGCGCCTTGTCGTATCCGCAATTGGGGCAGGTCCCCTCGATATACCGGTCCGGCAGGAAGCGCCCGTCATCCAGGGAATAGACCTGTTTCTCCGACACTTCCTCGATCAGGCCGTTCTTGGCCAGAACGCCCGCGAAATGCTGCGTCAGGTCGCGGTTCTGGCGGCTGGAGGACCGGCCGAAATGATCGAAGGACAGCCCGAAGCCGCGGGCGATGCGGGCCTGCACGTCGTGCATCTCCTCGCAATACACATCCACGCGCTGGCCCGCCTTGGCCGCGGCCAGTTCGGCGGGCGTGCCATGTTCGTCGGTGGCGCACAGAAACAGCACCTCATGCCCCCGCGCGCGGTGGTAGCGGGCGATCAGGTCGGCGGGAAGCTGGCTGCCCACAAGGTTGCCGAGGTGCTTGATCCCGTTGATGTAGGGAAGTGCCGAGGTGATCAGATAACGTGCCATTCCCGCGCCTTTTGTCCGCTTGTCGATCAGGGGTGTAGCGGGTGACGCGTCCAGCCTCAAGCGGGGCTTGCCATTCATCGGCGGGCCGCTAGGGTCAGCCGCGAAAGTGAGGGCGGCATGAAACAGATTCCTCTGGGAACCACCGGACTGATGGTGTCCGAACTGTGTCTGGGCACGATGACCTGGGGCACGCAGAATTCCGAAGGCGAAGGCCACGACCAGATCGCAATGGCGCTGGATCACGGGGTCAACTTCCTCGACACGGCCGAGATGTATCCGACCAACCCCGTGTCCGCCGAAACGGTGGGCGATACGGAGCGGGTCATCGGCACATGGCTTGCGGCCAAGGGCGGGCGGGACCGGATGATCCTCGCCACCAAGGTCACGGGCGAGGGCAGTGCGGCCACCGGCGGCGCGCCGATCACCCCCGCCCGGATGCGGCAGGCGGTGGAGGCGTCGCTGGGCCGGCTTCAGACCGATTACATCGACATCTATCAGATGCACTGGCCCAATCGCGGCTCGTATCACTTCCGCAAGATCTGGGAATACGTCCCGCCGACCGACAAGGCCGCGATCGAGGCGGAAATGCTGGACATCCTGCAGGAGGCGCAGCGCCTGAAGGACGAAGGCAAGATCCGCCACATCGCCCTGTCGAACGACACCGTATGGGGGGCGGCGGCCTGGCTGCGGTTGGCCGATCAGCACGGATTGCCGCGCATGGCGACGGTGCAGAACGAATATTCGCTGCTGTGCCGCCAGTTCGACAGCGACTGGGCCGAATTCGCCGCGTTGGAGAACATGCCGCTTCTGGGCTATTCCCCGCTGGCGACGGGGCTTCTGACCGGCAAATACGCGGGCGATGTCATCCCCGCCGGGTCGCGGCGCGAACGCACGCCGAACCTTGGGGGCCGCATCTCGCCCTTCGTGTTCGAAGCGGTGGCCGCCTATCTGGGCATCGCCAAGACGCACGGGCTGGATCCGACGCAGATGGCGCTGGCCTTCTATCGCACGCGGCCGTTCCCCTGCCTGCCGATCATCGGGGCCACGCGGCTGGACCAGCTGAAGACCTGCCTCGATTCCGTGAACCTGACGTTGAACGAGGAGGTTCTGGCCGATCTGGATCAGGCCCACCGCGCCTGGCCGGCGCCCTTCTGATGCGCCGCCTCGCTCTGGTGCTTCTGGCGCTTGCGGCCTGCGCGCGCGCGCCCGAACCCGCACCGCCCGAGACGTTCCGCAACGTCTCGGCCCCGATCTGGTCGAACGCCGGGTTCGACCCGGCATCGCTGAGCGGCACGTGGCGGCAGGTCGCGGGCTTTGGCGCGGCCTGCGGGGGTGGGGGGCTGACCTTCACCCCCGGACGGGTGGAGGGCAGCCTGTGCGTGAACGGGCAGATGCGGCGCATCTCCGGCCCCTTCGCCGTCACCGGGCCCGCGCGGTTGCTGCCCGCGGGCGAGGGGGAGCCGTGGTGGATCCTGTGGATCGACATCAACCAGCGCAGCATGGCCATCGGCACGCCTTCGGGCCGGTTCGGGTTCGTGCTGGACCGCACGGGCGCGATTTCCCCCGACCGCCTGACCGCCGCGCGCGAGATTTTCGACTGGAACGGCTATGACACCGCCCGCCTGCGCGCCTTCTGATTTTTTTGCGACGGAAGCGGGCGGGGTCTGCGTTTGATCGGGTGAAGGGCGGCAGACGCCCTTCCACACAGGAGCAGACGAATGAACCGTTTTCTTGCCGGACTGACCTTCATCTCCGTGACCGCCGCCGGGCTGTCGGGCGCGCTGGCCGCCCCTCCCGGACCCGGGGGGCACGGCCCGCGCCTTCCGCCGTTTTCCGAACTGGATACGAACGGCGATGGCCGCATCACGCCCGAGGAACTGACCGCCCATGCCACCGCCCGCGCGCAGGACCGTGCGGAGAAGATGATGGAAAAGCTGGACACCAACGGCGACGGCCTTCTGTCGATCGAGGAGCTGTCCAAGGCCCCCGAAGGCCATGCCGACCGCATGATCGAACGCGTGGACACCGACAAGGACGGGGCCGTCAGCCAGGAGGAATACGACGCGGCGGTCCAGCGGATGCGTGATCGCATGCCGCCGCGTCCGGCCAATTGAGCGTCGCGCCGCCCGTTGTCGAACACCGGGCGGGCGGCTACCTGAAGGCCGATGACGATGCCCTTCGACCTGATGACGGACGTGACCGATGACGCGCTGCTGATCCTGTTTGCCAACGGGGATGCGGCGGCGGCGCGGATGCTGGCCCTGCGCCTTGCGCCGCGCGTGTTGTCGGTCGCCGCCCGCCTTCTGTCCGATCGGACGGAGGCCGAGGACGTGACGCAGGAGGCGATGCTGCGCTTGTGGCGCATCGCCCCCGATTGGCGTCAGGGCGAGGCGAAGGTGACGACCTGGCTTTATCGCGTCACCGTCAACCTGTGCACCGACCGTCTGCGCCGCCGGCGCGGTGTGGCGCTGGAAGATGCGCCGGAGGTGGAGGACGACGCCCCCTCGGTCGAGGGGCGGATGATGGACCGCGACCGCGTCGCAGCACTGGAGGCGGCCTTGGCCCGCCTGCCGGATCGCCAGCGGCAGGCCGTGGTCCTGCGTCACATCGAAGGGCTGCCCAACCCCGAGATCGCCGCGATTCTGGGGATCGGGGTGGAGGCGGTGGAAAGCCTGACCGCGCGGGGCAAGCGCGCGCTGGCCGCGATGCTGGGCGACAGGCGTGCCGAACTGGGATATGAGGAGGGCTGAGATGCACGACGATCTGGACGATCTTTTTGCCAGGGCCCGGCACCGGACGCAGGCGCCGTCGGCCGACCTCATGGCCCGCATCCTGGCCGATGCGGACGCGGCACGGGCCCGCCCTGCGCCGCCCGCCCCGCGCCGCCCGTGGTGGCGGGTGTTCGGCCTTATGGCGGGCGGGGCCGGGGCGATGGCGGGCCTTGCCAGCGCGGCGCTGGCCGGGGTGTGGATCGGCTTTGCCCAGCCAGAGGCGCTCGGCCTCATCACCGGAAACCTTGTGACCGGTGCGGTCCTCGACCCCTATCCCGCCTTCGATGCCGTGCTTGAGGAAATGCGCCCATGATCACCCGTCTGTCGCCGCGCGCGCTGCGCATCGCCCTTGGCCTGTCGGTCGCATTGAACCTGCTGGTTCTGGGGATCGTCGCCGGGGCGATCCTGCGCGATCCGCCCCCGCCGCCGCGCGATCGGGGGTTTGCCTTCAGCCCGATCGAAGGCGCGCTGTCGCCCGAGGACCGGCGTGAGATCCGCCACGCCTTCCGCGCCCGCGCGCGGGATTTCGACATCGACTGGCGCGACATGCGCGCCGAGGTGGACCGGATCGTGGCGCTGTTGCGTGCCGAACCCTATGACCCGGCGGCGGTGGAATTGATCCTGAACGCGCAGCGCGAGCGGGGGATTCGGATCATGGCCCTGGGTCAGGCGCTGGTCGCGGACCATCTGGCCGGAATGACGCCCGATCAACGCCAGGGGTTCGCCGATCGGCTGGAGGGGCAGATGAAACGCCCGTCGAAAGACGGCGGCTGACCCCCTTCAGGCGGTGCGGGCCGTGCCCCAAAGGCAGGACCCGACCGTGACCTGATTGCGCCCCGCCGCCTTCGATTGCAGCAAGGCGCGGTCGGCCCGGTCCATCGTGTCCGTCACCGTTTCCGGTTCATACCGCCGCCGCGTGGCGATGCCGACCGACACCGTCACCCGCAGCGTCTGGCCGGAGGGAAGATGGACCGGCGTGGTCCCGATATCGGCGCACAGGCGGTCGGCGATGTCGCGGGCGGTGGCCAGCTTGGTGTCGGGCAGGGCGATCAGAAATTCCTCGCCGCCGATGCGGGCGGCCAGATCGCCGGGGCGCAGGCGCGTGGTCAGGCGGCGCGCCACCTCGGCCAGGACGGTGTCGCCCGCCGCATGGCCGAAGCGGTCGTTGACCGATTTGAAATGGTCCAGGTCGATCAGCATCACCGCCATGTCGCCCTGGGCCATCGCCGCCATCCGGGGCAGGGCGAAGCGGCGGTTGTGCAGGCCCGTCAGCGGATCGACCATCGCCATCCGCAGCCCGTTCGCGACCGAGGCGCGGCGCCGGTCCAGCACGCGTTTGCCGCGCAGCAGTGCCTGCAACCGCAAAGCCAGCTCGGCAGGGTCGGTGGGAACGGCCATCACCTCATCCGCGCCCAGATCCCAGGCCATCGCGGCGGTTTCGGGGCGCGGGGCCGCGTTCACGATGCACACGGGCACATGCCGCGTGGCCGACCGCGCGCGCAGGTCGGACATGAGGCGCAGGCCGCCGCCCATCCCGTTCAGATCCGCCTCGATGATATAGAGGTCCGGCACGCGGCCCGCATCGTTCAGCGCCTCTTCCCGGGTGATGACGGACAGGTGGCCGCCCAGACGGGGGGCCAGATCGGCGCGCAGGCGGGCCATGCCTTCCGGCCGGGCCGCGACCAGTGCGATGGCGGGGGGATGTTCGAACCCGGTCCCGTCCTCGGCCAGACCGGCATCGGTGCCCAGCTCGTCCACCTCGGCGCTGCGGCGCAGGACGGCGCGCAGGCGGGCCAGCATCAGCCGGTCGTCCACGGGTTTGGTCATCACGTCCACCGCCCCACCCTTCAGCGCGGTCAGGCGCACGGCGGGCCGGTCGATCGGGCTGAACACGATCATCGGAATGTCGCGCAGGCGCGGATCGCGGCGCATCCGTTCCAGATCGCTCAGCGGTTGGGACGATTCGATCAGGATCGCGCCGGGCCGGTCGCGGCGGGCGACGGGAATCGCCTCCTCCACCGAATCGACGATGGTGGGGAGATAGCAGCCCGAGGTCAGGCGCAGTTTGGTCACGATGCGGCTTGTGGGCACGGGGTCGATGACAAGAATGCGTCCGGTCATGATCTCCCCCTCCCCGATATCTGGTTGCCGTCCTGCGTCGACAATGGCGACTAATTGGTTAAAAAAGTCTTGCGCTCCACCCACCTCTTGCATCCGCGACGCAAGTCGGCACGATGCCGCCCATGACACATCCCGACCTGCCTTCCCGCGATGCGGGCGAAACCCTTGCGATCCAGGCCTTGGTCTGGCTGGCCGCGCAAGACGACCTGATGCCCCAGTTCTTGGCGATGACGGGGGCCGCGGGGGATGATCTGCGCCGCGCGGCGCAGGATCCGAACTTTCTGGGGGCGGTGCTGGATTTCATTCTGGCCGAGGATGACCGGGTGATCGCGTTCTGCGATGCCCATTCCATCCCCTATACCCAGCCGGGGCGGGCGCGGGCGGTGCTGCCGGGGGGCGATCTGCCCCACTGGACCTGACGATGATTCGCGGCATCCTGTTCGACAAGGACGGCACCCTGTTCGATTTCCAGCGCAGTTGGGGCGGGTGGGCGGCGGCGTTTCTGGCCGATGTGGCCCCCGACCCCGTGATGCGGGCGCAGGCCGCGCGGGCCATCGGCTACGACCCCGCCGCGGGGCGGTTCGCGCCGGACAGCCCGGTCATCGCCGAGACGCCGCCGGTGATCGCCGCCACCCTGCTGCCGCATCTGCCGGGGTGGGATCTGCCCCGTCTTCTGGCCCGCATGAACGCGCTGGCCGCCAGCGCCCCGATGGCCGAGGCGGTGCCGCTGGCTCCCCTCATGGCCGATCTGGCGGCGCGCGGTCTGCGGTTGGGCGTGGTGACGAACGACGCCGAAGCCCCGGCCCGCGAGCATCTGGACCGCTGCGGCATCACGATGGCGTTCGATTTCATCGCAGGCTCCGACAGCGGTCACGGGGCCAAGCCTGATGCCGCCCCGCTTCTGGCCTTCTGCGCCGCGACCGGCCTTGCCCCGGATCAGGTGGCGATGGTGGGCGACAGCCTGCACGATCTGGAGGCGGCCCATGCGGCGGGCATGGTGGCGGTGGGGGTTCTGACCGGACCCGCCCGCGCCGCCACGCTGGCGCCATGGGCGGATGCGGTGCTGGACGATATCGGCCAGTTGCCGGACTTTCTGACCCGCCACCTGTCCTAAAATTTAAGTCGCCAGACAGATTCGGCTGCGCTACGCTTTTTCCAAGGCGCCGGTGCGGGGGAGTGAACGCCCCGGTGCTTCGAAGGAGGACGACGATGCTGGACCACGGACGGGCGACTTTCGCCCCCGCTGACGATTTCACGGCGAATGCCCATGTGAAACCCGCCGATTACGACCGGATGTATGCCGAATCGATCTCGGACCCCGAAGGGTTCTGGGGCCGCGAAGGGCGCGCGCTGAACTGGATCACACCTTATACCAAGGTCAAGAACACCGACCTGATGAACGGTCGCGTGTCGATCCGCTGGTTCGAGGACGGGGTGCTGAACGCCTCGGTCAACTGCATCGACCGGCATCTGCCGCAGCGGGCGGATCAGACGGCGATCATCTGGGAACCGGACGATCCGAAGGACCCCGCCCGCCACGTCACCTATGCCGAACTGTCCGATCAGGTGAACCGCTTCGCCAACGTGCTGCTGAGCCAGGGGATCATGCGCGGCGACCGCGTGGTCATCTATATGCCCATGATCCCCGAGGCCGCCTATGCCATGCTGGCCTGCGCGCGCATCGGTGCCGTGCATTCGGTGGTCTTTGCCGGGTTTTCGCCCGACAGTCTGGCCAACCGCATCAACGACAGCGGGGCCAAGCTGGTCATCACCGCCGACAGCGCGCCGCGCGGGGGCAAGCGGACGCCGCTGAAATCCAATGCCGATGCGGCGCTTCTGCGCTGTTCGGACAAGGTGCGCTGTCTGGTGGTCAAGCACACGGGCGACCAGATCACCTGGATCGAGGGGCGCGACGTGGACGTGAAGGCGCTGATGAAGACGGCCGCGCCCGAATGCCCGCCCCGCCCGATGGGGGCGGAGGATCCGCTGTTCATCCTCTACACCTCCGGGTCCACCGGACGGCCCAAGGGGGTGGTGCACACCACGGGCGGCTATCTGCTTTATGCCGCGATGACGCATCGGCTGGTCTTCGATTACCACGACGGCGACGTCTATTGGTGCACGGCGGATGTGGGCTGGGTCACGGGGCACAGCTACATCGTCTATGGTCCGCTCGCGAACGGGGCGACGACGCTGATGTTCGAAGGCACGCCCACCTTTCCCGATGCGGGCCGGTTCTGGGACGTGGTGGACAAGCACAAGGTCAACCAGTTCTACACCGCGCCCACCGCGATCCGCGCCCTGATGGGGCAGGGCGAGGAATGGCCCGCGAAATACGACCTGTCCAGCCTGAAGGTTCTGGGGTCGGTGGGCGAACCCATCAACCCCGAGGCGTGGAACTGGGTCAACACCCATGTCGGCCACGGAAAATGCCCGATCGTGGACACGTTCTGGCAGACGGAAACCGGCGGGCACATGATCACGCCGCTGCCGGGCGCCATCGCGACCAAGCCCGGATCGGCGACGAAGCCGTTCTTCGGGGTGAAGCCGGTCCTTCTCGACCCCACCTCGGGCACGCCGCTTGACGGGGCGACGGAAGGGGTGCTGGCCATCGCCGACAGCTGGCCCGGCCAGATGCGGACGCTGTGGGGCGACCACGAGCGGTTCGAGGAGGCGTATTTCAGCCAATATCCCGGCTATTATTTCACCGGCGACGGGTGCCGCCGCGATGCCGACGGGTATTACTGGATTACGGGCCGGGTGGACGACGTGCTGAACGTGTCCGGCCACCGCATGGGCACGGCCGAGATCGAATCGGCCCTTGTCGCGCATCCCGACGTGGCCGAGGCGGCGGTGGTCGGTTTCCCGCATGATGTGAAGGGGCAGGGCATCTACGCCTATGTCACGCTGATGAACGGGGTGGAGGCGACGGACGCGCGCCGCGCCGATCTGGTCGCCTGGGTCCGGCGCGAGATCGGGCCCATCGCCTCGCCCGATCATCTTCAATGGGCGCCGGGCCTGCCCAAGACCCGTTCGGGCAAGATCATGCGCCGCATCCTGCGCAAGATCGCCGAGGACGATTTCGGCAGCCTTGGCGACATCTCCACCCTCGCCGATCCGGCGGTGGTGGAGGATCTGATCGACAACCGCATGAACAAGGGGAAAGGCACCGCCTGACGGAACGACCGGCCCCGCGCGGCATGTGATCTTGGGAGGGATCGCCGCGGGGGGGCCGAAAGAGGGGCATCACGGGGGTCTTACCGTCGCAGGGACGACGGACACCCCCGGCAAGGGAGGATACGCCGAATGGCCGACAACACAATGGATGCGGGCGCACCCCGCTCCCGTCCGATGACGCGGGAGGAGAAGAAGGTCATTCTCGCCTCCTCCGCCGGGACGATCTTCGAATGGTATGACTTCTACCTCTATGGCTCGCTGGCCGCGATCATCGGGGCGCAGTTCTTTACCGCCTTCCCCGAAGCCACGCGCAACGTCTTCGCGCTTCTGGCCTTTGCGGCGGGCTTCATCGTCCGGCCCTTCGGGGCGCTGGTCTTCGGGTCGCTGGGCGATCTGATCGGGCGGAAATACACGTTCCTGATGACCATCCTGATCATGGGCTTTTCGACCTTCCTTGTGGGTCTGCTGCCCGGATATGCCAGCTGGGGCATCGTGGCCCCGATCATCCTGATCGCGCTGCGGATGCTGCAGGGTCTGGCGCTGGGCGGGGAATACGGGGGGGCGGCGGTCTATGTCGCCGAACATGCCCCGCGCAACCGGCGGGGGTTCTACACCGCGTTCATCCAGACGACGGCCACGCTGGGGCTTCTTCTGTCGCTGATCGTGATCCTGTCGGTGCAGGGCTATGTCAACGCCAACTTCCCGATGCAGCCGGTGGTGGATCTGGCGGGCAATCCGGTCCTTCTGGCCGACGGCACGCCGCAGATGATCACCGCGTTCAACGCCTGGGGCTGGCGGATTCCGTTCCTCGGGTCGGTCGTGTTGCTGGCGATCTCGCTCTATATCCGCTTGCAGATGGAGGAGTCGCCCGCCTTCAAAAAGATGAAGGAAGAGGGTCGCGCTTCAAAGGCCCCGATGCGCGAGGCGTTCGGCAATTGGAAGAACGGGCGCATCGCGCTGATCGCGCTGTTCGGCCTGACGGCGGGGCAGGCGGTGGTCTGGTATTCGGGCCAGTTCTACGCGCTGTTCTTCGTGCAGAACGTGGTGCGGGTGGACAGCTTCAGCGCGAACGTCTTCGTCGCGTGGTCGCTGATCCTCGGCACCGGCGGGTTCCTGTTCTTCGGCGCGCTGTCCGACCGGATCGGGCGCAAACCGATCATCCTTGCGGGCTGCCTGCTGGCGGCGCTGACCTACTTTCCGGTGTTCAAGGCGATCACCCATGTCGCGAACCCCGCGCTTCATGCCGCGCAACAGGTTCCGGTGACGGTGACACATGCGCCCGACGACTGTTCGTTCCAGTTCAACCCGACGGGCACGGCCAAGTTCACCTCGTCCTGCGACATTGCCAAGGCCGCGCTGGCCCGCGCCTCGGTAAATTACGACAGCGCCGAAGGGGCGGCGGGCACGCCGACCACGATCTCGGTCGGGGATACGCAGATCGCGTCCTATGATGCCGGCGCCTTCACCGGCGCGGATCTGGCGGCGGAAAAGGCGCGGTTCGACAGCGAACTGGCGGCGGCGCTGGCCGATGCGGGCTATCCCGCCAATCCGGCGGCCAACCCGACGATTGCCAAGGCCAACAACTTCTTCGACATCTTCACCGGCCAGAAGCTGACGCTGATCATCATCCTGACCTATCTGATCCTGCTGGTGACGATGGTCTATGGCCCCATCGCGGCGGCGTTGGTGGAGCTGTTTCCGACGCGCATCCGCTATTCCGGCCTGTCCTTGCCCTATCACATCGGCAACGGCTGGTTCGGGGGGCTGCTGCCGGCGACGGCCTTCGCCATCTCGGCCCAGACGGGCAACATCTATGCCGGTCTGTGGTATGCGATCACCATCGCGGTGATGACGGTGATCATCGGGGCGATCTTCGTGCCGAACGGAACGCACAAGAAGGACATCTTCGCGGACGACAATCTGCCGCCGAAGGTCTGAACAAAAGGGCCGGGGGGAAACCTCCGGCCCCTATGCGAACGGGTCGTCGGGATAGCCGACACCCGTCAGATACAGGCCCTGCGGCGGGCAGACCGGCCCGCAGGCCGCGCGATCCGTCGCCGCCAAGGCGTCACCCACCCGCGCGGGATCCCACGCCCCCGCCCCCACACGTTCCAAGGTTCCCACGATCGACCGCACCTGATTGTGCAGAAAGCTGCGCGCGCGCAGGCGGAAGCGGTATTCGGTGCCGGTGGGCAAAGGCACCTCGTCGATGGTGATCTCGTCAATGGTCTTCACCGGCGATTTCGCCTGACACATCGTGCTGCGGAAGGTGGTGAAATCATGCAGCCCGATCAGATGCGCCGCCCCCGCCCGCATGGCCGACACCGACAGCGGATGGCCGATCCGCCACGCCAGCCCGCGATCATGGGTCAGGGGCGCGCGCCGGGCGATCAGCCGGAACAGATAGCGGCGTTCCACGGCCGAAAACCGGGCATGAAACTCGTCCGGCACAGCGGCGCAGGCCACGACCGCCACGGGCAGGGGGCGCAGGTGGTGGTTCAGCGCCTGGCTCAGGCGATAGGGGTCCCAGACCTTGTCCATGTCGCAATGGGCGACTTGCCCCGTGCCGTGCACACCGGCATCGGTGCGTCCGGCGGCGGCGATGGTGTGGGCGCGGGGTTCCAGCCGGGCCAGCGCATCCTCGATCGCGCCCTGAACCGAAGGCTGGCCCTGCGCCTGCCGCTGCCAACCCTGAAACGGGCCGCCGTCGTAATCGATCATCATCGCATATCTGGGCATGGGCGGGGATTACCACCGGGGCCATGCCCTACACAAGCCCGCACCTTTGGCCTACATCAGGGGGCAAGCCTGATGGAGATGCGCGTGCCCCTGTCCTCCCTGACCGACTCTGTCACCCGCCGGATCGAGGGCACGATGGCCAGCATGACCGGGCTGATGGCCGATCCGGTGATCCGGCTGGGCGTCACGGGCCTGTCGCGGGCGGGCAAGACGGTGTTCATCACGGGGCTGGTCGCGAACCTGCTGGACCGGGGCCGGATGCCGCAACTGAAGGCCCATGCGGCGGGCCGGATCGAGGCGGTGTGGCTTCAGCCCCAGCCCGACATGACCCTTCCGCGCTTCGCCTATGAGGAGCATCTGGCCGCGCTGACCGGCGATACGCCGCGCTGGCCCGCCTCCACCCGCGCGGTGTCGGAACTGCGCCTGTCGTTCCGCGTGCGGCCCACGGGGATGTTCGCGGGCGTGCAGGGGGTGCGGACGGTGCATCTCGACATCATCGACTATCCCGGCGAATGGCTTCTGGACTTGTCGCTTCTGGGTCAGAGTTACGAGGCGTGGTCCGACGCCACCTTCGCCCGCATCGCGCGGCGCCCGCAGGCCCGCGATTATCTGGCGACCGCGCGGGCCGAGGATGGATCGCGCCCCTTGGACGAATCCCGCGCGCAGGCGCTGGCCGACAGTTTCACCGCCTATCTGAACGCCGCGCGCGAGGATGGGTATTCCGACTGCACACCGGGGCGGTTCCTGCTGCCGGGCGATCTGGCGGGATCGCCCGTGCTGACCTTCGCGCCCCTGCCGAAACCGGGCGATGCGCCCAAGGGCAGCCTGTGGCACGAGATGGCCCGGCGGTATGAGGGCTACAAATCCAAGGTCGTCCGCCCCTTCTTCCGCAACCATTTCGCGCGGATCGACCGGCAGGTCGTGCTGGTGGACGCGCTGGGCGCGATCCATGCGGGCCCGCAGGCGCTGGAGGATCTGCGCCGCACCATGGCCGACATCCTGATCGCCTTTCGCCCCGGCGCCAACAGCTTCCTCAGCCAGATCCTGATGGGCAAGCGGGTGGAGCGCATTCTGTTCGCCGCCACCAAGGCCGACCACATCCACCACACCCAGCATCCGCGCCTGACCGCGATCATGGAGGCGTTGTTGCGCGATGCCCGCGACCGCGCGAATTTCGCGGGCGCACGGACCGAAGCCATGTCGCTGGCGTCCCTGCGCGCCACGGTGGAGGAAACCGTGACGCGTCATGGCGAGACGGTGGAGGCGGTGCGCGGGCGGCTGATGGACGGGCGGCAGGTCGCGCTCTATCCCGGCGAACTGCCCGCCGACCCCGCGCGCCTTCTTTCCCCCGCGCGCGAAGGGGCGGAAGGGTGGCTCGATGCCGAATTCGCGCTCATGTCCTTTGCCCCCGCCCGCACCACCCTGCGCCCCGGCGAAGGGCCGCCGCACATCCGCCTCGACCGCGCGGCGGAGTTTCTGATCGGAGACCGGCTATGAAGAAACCCGTTCTGATGGAGTGGGAGGATCAGGCCGATCCCGCCGCCGCCCCGCCCGTGCCCGACCTGCCGCGCGAAGGGGCGATGGCCGCCGCCATCCGCATCGGCGCACGGCCCCGGTCGCGCCTGTGGCGGTTCGCGGTCTGGGCCTTCGGCGCGGCGGCGGGCTTTGTCCTGTCGGTCGTGGCCTATGATTTCGTGGCGTCGCTGCTGGACCGGAACACGGTGCTGGGGTCGATCGCCTTCGCGCTGATCGGGCTCGCGGCGCTGGCGGCGTTCCTTCTGGCGGGGCGGGAGGCGCTGGCCTATCTGCGTCTGGGCAAGCTGGATCATCTGCGGGCGGACACCGTGGCCGCGCGCGATGACGTGAAGGCCGCGCGCAAAGTCGCGGCGGGGGTGGAGGCGCTCTATGCCCACCGTCCCGACCAAGCCTGGGCCGTCGCGCGCCTGAAGGAACGGCAGGAGGAGACCTTCGATGCCGATGCCCTGCTGGAGATGACGGAGACCGAACTGCTCGCCCCCTTGGATCAGGCTGCGCGGCGCGAGATCGAGGGCGCCTCGCGTCAGGTGGCCATCGCCACCGCGCTGATCCCGCTGGCGCTGGCCGATGTGGCCACGGCGCTCTATGCCAACCTGCGGATGGTGCGGCGGATCGCCGAGATTTATGGCGGGCGGGCGGGCCATGTCGGCAGCCTGAAGCTGATGGGGCGGGTGTTCTCCTACCTCGCGGCCACCGGCGCGCTGGCCGTGACCGACGATCTGGTTCATTCGGTGGCGGGGGGCGGGCTGCTCGCCCGCGTGTCGCGCCGGTTCGGCGAGGGGATGATCAACGCCGCCCTGACCGCGCGGATCGGGGTGGCGGCGATGGAGCTGAGCCGCCCCATGCCGTTCCACGCCGCCCCGAAACCCCGCATCCCGAACCTTCTGTCCCGCGCGCTGACGGGACTGTGGGAGAAGGCCGATCAGCCTTCCCCTTCTCAGCCTTCCTCGTCGAACGAGAACTGATAGGTCGCGGGCATGAAGCGGAAGCCGTCATCGGTTTCGGCCACGAATCCCACTGCCGGAAACGGCATGTGATAGCCGATGAAGGGAAGACGCTCCTCGGCCAGCATCGACAGGATCTCGCGCCGTGTCGTGGCGGCGGCGGCCTTGTCCATGTCGAACCGCACCTCCCAGTCCGGGCGGGCCAGCGACCAGACGTAATGGTTCGTCGTGTCGGCGGTCAGCATCATCCGGTCGTTGGCATCGTTGGTCAGCAGGAAGGCCATGTGCCCCGGCGTGTGGCCGAACGCCTCGCGCGCGGTGATGCCGGGGATGACCTCATCCCCGCCCGCGATCAGGTCGAACTGATCGGCGAAGGGGCGGATCTTGGTGTCGAACGTCTCGTTCCCCGCGCCCATCCAATGCTCCATCTCCACCCGTCCCGCCACGAAGCGCGCATTGGGGAAGGTGGCGGTCGTGCCGTCGGAAAATCCGCCGATATGGTCGCCGTGCATATGGGTCAGCACGACCGTGGTGATGTCGGCGGGCGCAAGCCCCGCATCGGCCAGCGGACCAAGGATACCCTCGGGGGCAAGGCCCGTGTCGAACAGCACGACCTCATCCCCCGACCGGACCACGACGGGGCTGTAGCTGGACAGGCTGCGATCGTCGGGAATGAAGTTGGCCTGCGACAGGGCGGTGAAATCTTCGGCGCTTGCGTTCAGGCCGAAGGTTTCGTGCGGGTTGGTGCCCTGCTGCTGACCGGCCAGAAGCACGATCACGGTCATCGACCCGAAGGGGATGCGGTGGGCGCGCGGGTCGGTCATCGGCTGCACCTCGGGGCGGGTCGGGGGTTTGGCGGATTGGCTGGGGGCCTGGGCGAAGGCGGGCAGGGTGGCCAGCGGCAGGGCAGCGCCCGAGGCCAGGGCCATACGTCGGGTCAAGGTCATGGTGTCCTCCTGTGTGTGGAGGGGCAGATAGGTCATTCCCACCACGGGTCGATGGCGGCGATATCGTCGTCGGACCACCCGAAATGATGGGCCAGTTCGTGGATCAGCACATGGGTGACCAGTTCGGTCAGCGTGACATTCCCCCGGTCGCACCATTCGTCCAGGATCGGGCGGCGGAACAGGCGGATCATGTCCGGCCCCATCGGCTGGTCCATCACCGATTTCTCGGTCAGCGGGATACCCTCATACAGGCCCGTCAGCTCGTAGGGGTCGTCCATTTCCATCGCGTCCAGCAGGTCGGGGGACGGGAAATCCTCCACGATCAGAACCACGGCGCGGGCGGGGGTGCGCCAATGCGCGGGCAACGCCTCGATCGCGTCGCGGGCGATGGTTTCCACGGTGTCGAGGTCGGGGGCGGTCTGGTCCATGCCCCCGTCATACGCGGGCGTGCGCGCGCCGCCAAGCCCGTCCTATGCCCGTCCGATGGTTGTCGCAGACCTCCTGTTGACCTAGGTGGGACACAAAGGGCGGGCGCATGGACACGACAGACATCTTCATCATCGGCGGCGGCGTCAACGGGACGGGCATCGCGCGGGACGCGGCGGGGCGCGGCCTGCGCGTGGTGCTGGCCGAACAAGGGGATCTGGCGCAGGCGACCTCCTCGGCCTCGACCAAGCTGTTTCACGGCGGGCTGCGCTATCTGGAGTATTTCGACATCCATCTGGTGCGCGAGGCCCTGCGCGAGCGGGAGACGCTTCTGGTGGCCATGCCGCATATCAGCTGGCCCATGCGCTTCGTGCTGCCATGGCATGGCGACATGCGGTTTGCGGGGGAGACGCCGACCTCGCGCCTTCTGTCCACCGTCATGCCGTGGATGCGCGGGCGGCGTCCGGCGTGGCTGATCCGCCTGGGGCTGTTTCTCTATGACAATCTGGGCGGGCGGAAAATCCTGCCCGGCACGCGCAAGCTGGACCTTGCGACCGATCCGGCGGGGCGGGCGCTGGACCCGAAATTCCGGCTGGCCTACGAATATTCCGACTGTTGGGTGGACGATGCGCGTCTGGTCGTCCTGAACGCCCGCGACGCCGAGGCGCGGGGGGCGAGAATCCTGACCCGCACCCGCGTGACCGATGCGCGGCGGGAAGGGGACGTCTGGCGGATCGAGACGACCGCCGGCACGTTCCACGCCCGGGCCTTGGTGAATGCCGGCGGCCCGTGGGTGGAGCATGTGGTGAAGGACACCGCCCATGTCGCCACGCGCGAAGGCATCCGTCTGGTGCGCGGCAGCCATATCGTCGTGCCGCGCCTGACCGATCACGACCGGGCCTATTTCTTTCAGGGCGAGGACGGGCGCATCATCTTCGCCATCCCCTATGAACAGGATTTCACCCTGATCGGCACCACGGATCAGGATCATCACGGCGGTCCGGCCCATCCCGTCTGCACGCCGGAGGAGCAGGATTATCTGTGCGCGTTCGCGTCCCGCTATTTCAAGGTGCCGGTGACGCGGGATCAGGTCGTCTGGACCTATTCCGGGGTGCGACCACTTTATAATGACGGGGCGCAGGCGGCGCAGGCGGCGACGCGCGAATATGTCCTGAGCCTGGATGCCGACGGCCCCCCGATCCTGAGCGTGTTCGGCGGCAAGATCACCACCTATCGCAAACTGGCCGAAGGGGCGCTGGCCAAGCTGGCGCCGTTCTTTCCGCAGGCCACGGGGGCGTGGACCGCGCGCGTGGCCCTGCCGGGGGGCGATTTCGCCCATGACGGGGTGGGGGCGCTGACGGCCGCGTTGACGCAACGATACCCGTTCCTGACCGAGGCCTGGGCCACCCGCCTGATCCGCGCCTATGGCACCGAGGCGTGGGACGTGCTGGGACCCGCGCAGACCGTGGACGATCTGGGCCGCGATTACGGGGCCACGCTGCATCATGCCGAACTGGTCTGGCTGGCCGAACGCGAATTCGCCCGGACGGCCGAGGATGTCGTCTGGCGGCGCAGCAAGCTGGGCCTGCGCCTGACGCCCGACCAAATGTCCGAGATCGACCGTTCAATGAAGGCCAGACGATGACCATTCTTGCCATCGACCAGGGAACCACCTCCACCCGCGCGATCGTGTTCGACGACGGCTTGCGCCCGTTGACCACCGCGCAGCGCGAGTTTCCGCAGCATTTCCCCCGCTCCGGCTGGGTGGAGCACGATCCGGCGGACCTGTGGGCGACGACGCAGGCCGTGGTGACGGAGGCGGCCAAGGATCACAGGATCGCCGCCATCGGCATTACCAACCAGCGCGAGACGGTGGTGCTGTGGGATCGCAAGACGGGCGAGGCCGTGGCAAACGCCATCGTCTGGCAGGACCGCCGCACCGCGCGGTTCTGCGACACGCTGCGCGACGCGGGGCACGAGCAGACCATCACGGATCGCACGGGGTTGCTGATCGACCCCTATTTCTCGGCCACCAAGCTGAAATGGCTGCTGGACGAGGTGCCGGACGCCCGCGCCCGCGCCGAACGGGGGGAGCTGGCCTTCGGCACGGTGGACAGCTTCCTTGTCTGGCACCTGACCGGCGGCGCGCATGTGACGGACGCGACCAACGCCTGCCGGACGATGCTGTTCAACATCACCACCGGCGATTGGGACGCGGAGATCTGCGCGATGCTGGACATTCCCATGTCCCTGCTGCCCGAGGTGCGCGACAACGCGACCGAGTTCGGGGTGACGGAGATCCTGGGCTATCCCGTGCCGATCCTTGGCATGGCGGGTGATCAGCAGGCGGCGACGATGGGGCAGGCCTGCTTCGCGCCGGGGATGATGAAGTCCACCTACGGCACCGGCTGTTTCGCCCTGTTGAATACGGGGGGCGAGCGGGTGGCAAGCCAGCACCGCCTGCTGACCACCATCGCTTGGCGGCTGGACGGGCAGGCGACCTATGCGCTGGAAGGGTCGATCTTCATCGCGGGGGCGGTGGTGCAATGGCTGCGCGACGCGATGGGGGTGGTGGCCGCCGCCCCCGACACGCAAGGAATGGCCGAACGGGCCGATGACGAACAGGACGTGGTTCTGGTGCCCGCCTTCACCGGCCTTGGCGCGCCGTGGTGGCAACCCGACAGCCGGGGCGCGATCTTCGGCCTGACGCGCAATACGGGGCCGCAGGAATTCGCCCGCGCCGCGCTGCAAAGCGTCGGGTTTCAGACCCGCGATCTGTTGGAGGCGATGCGCGCCGACTGGTCCGGCACGCCCGACGTGCTGCGGGTGGATGGCGGCATGGCGCGGTCGGACTGGACGATGCAATTTCTGGCCGACATCATCGGCGCGCCCGTGGATCGGCCCCGCGTGACGGAAACCACGGCGCTGGGCGTGGCCTGGCTGGCCGGGTGGCAGGCGGGGATCTGCGGCGGGATGGACGATTTCGCCGCGCGCTGGGCGCTGGACCGCCGGTTCGATCCGGGGATGGAGGAGGCGGAGCGCGATCGTCGCTATGCCCATTGGACCCGTGCCGTGAAAGCCACGATCGGCGTTTGACGGATTGCGCAATCCGCGCCCCGCGGGCATCGTCCGGGCAACCTTGCCCCGGAGTTTCCCATGCGCCACGTCCTGACCGTCCAATGCCCCTCGCGTCGCGGGATCGTGGCCGCCCTGTCGGGGTTTCTGGCCGATCAGGGGTGCAACATCACCGATCTGTCGCAGTTCGACGATGCGCTGACGGGCATGTTCTTCTGCCGCGTCACGTTCGAGCCGGAGACGGGCGCCACCGCCGATGGCCTGCGTGACGGTTTCGCCCCGGTGGCCGAGATTTTCGGGATGGCCTGGGCGATCCACGATGGCCGCGCCCGCATGAAGGTTCTGCTGATGGTGTCAAATTTCGGCCATTGCCTGAACGATCTTCTGTATCGCTGGCGCATCGGGGCCCTGCCGGTGGAAATCGTGGGCGTGGTGTCGAACCATCTGACCTATCAGAAGGTGGTGGTGAACCACGATCTGCCCTTTCACCACATCCCCGTGACCCGCGCAACCAAGGCCGAGGCGGAGGCCCGTCTTGAGGCGCTGGTGGAAGAGACCGGGGCCGAACTGGTGGTGCTGGCGCGGTATATGCAGGTGCTGTCGGATGACTTCTGCGCCCGGATGTCGGGGCGGATCATCAACATCCACCATTCCTTCCTGCCGTCCTTCAAGGGGGCCAACCCCTATAAACAGGCGTTCGAGCGGGGGGTGAAGCTGATCGGGGCGACCAGCCACTACGTCACCGCCGATCTGGACGAAGGACCGATCATCGAACAGGACACGGTGCGCGTGACCCATGCCCAAAGCCCCGAGGATTACGTCAGTCTGGGGCGGGAGGTGGAGGCGTCGGTGCTGGCGCGCGCGGTCCATGCGCACATCCATCACCGCGTGTTCATGTGCGGGGGCAAGACGGTGGTGTTTCCCGCCTCGCCCGGCGGGTATGCCTCGGAACGGATGGGGTAGCGGCGCGCGGCTCGTGGTCCCATCGGGGACCGTCGCCGCGCGCCGCTGCCGCGGACGGTGTCAGCCGCGGATCGCCGCCAGCATCCGGTGCACATTGTCGGGATCGGCATCGGGGGTGATGCCATGGCCGAGGTTGAAGATATGCGGCCCCCCCGAAAATGCCCGGACGATGCGGCGCGTCTGGCCTTCCAGATTTGCGGGATCGACCAGATGATGCGGGGCGAGGTTGCCCTGCACGCAGCCCGCCGTCTGCACATTGGCCGCCGCCCAATCGGCATCGACCGAGTTGTCCAGTGCGACGGCATCCGCCCCGACCGCCTTGGCAAAGCCGACATACCGCTCCTTCGCCTCACGCGGGAAGGCGATGACGGGAATGCCGGGATGGCGGCGTTTCAGTTCGGCAATGATGCGGGCGGCGGGGGCGAGGGCGAAATCGTCGAAATCGCGACCCTTCAAGGATCCGGCCCAGCTGTCGAACAGCTTCACCACCTCGGCCCCGGCATCGATCTGGGCGGAAAGGTAGTCGATCGTCGCCTCGGCGATCCGGTCGATCAGGGTGGAGAAGGCGGCGCGGTCGGTGTCCTTGAACCGATGCGCCGGCGCCTGATCCGGGGTGCCGCGCCCGGCCACCATATAGGTGGCGACGGTCCAGGGCGCACCGGCGAAACCGATCAACGTCGTTTCGCGCGGCAGGGCGCGCGACAGGATGCGGACGGTTTCATAGATGGGGGAAAGCGTATCGTGAATGTCGCCCACGGGGCGCAGGGCCGCCACCTCCGCCGCCGTGGTCACGGTGGACAGGCGCGGGCCTTCGCCCTGAACGAAGCGCAGATCCAGACCCAAAGCCTGCGGGATCAGCAGGATATCGGCAAACAGGATCGCCGCGTCGAAGCCATAGCGGCGGATCGGCTGCAACGTCACTTCCGCCGCCAGATCGGGGGTGTAGCACAGCGACAGGAAATCCCCCGCCTTGGCCCGCGTCGCGCGATATTCTGGCAGGTAGCGGCCGGCCTGCCGCATCATCCACACCGGGGGCACGGGCAGCGTTTCGCCGCGCAGGGCGCGCAGGATGGTCTTGTCGGTCATGTCGGGCCTCCGCTTTCGAACCCGCGTTCATGTCGGGCGGGGCGGGTGATTGTCAACCCGCGCGCGGACAGCTAGACCTTCGGGCATGACCATGCCCATGCCCCAATCGCCCCTGAAGATCGGCACCCGCGGATCGCCCCTCGCCCTTGCGCAGGCCGAGGAGACGCGCGACCGTCTGGCCATCGCTTGGGGGCTGGAGCCCGACTGTTTCGCCATCGTTCCCATCAAGACCACCGGGGATCGGGTGCAGGACCGTGCGCTGCGCGATCTGGGCGGCAAGGGGCTGTTCACCAAGGAAATCGAGGACGCGCTTTTGTGCGGCGGCATCGACATCGCCGTGCATTCGATGAAGGACATGCCGGTGCTGCAGCCCGACGGGCTGATCCTGAACTGCTGGCTGGCGCGGGAGGACGTGCGGGACGCATTCCTGTCGCCGGTTTCCGGCGGGCTGCGGGATTTGCCCCGGGGCGCGGTGGTGGGCACGTCCAGCCTGCGGCGGCGGGCGCAGCTTCTGGCGCGGCGGCCCGATCTGTCGGTGGTCGAATTTCGCGGCAACCTTCAGACCCGGATGCGCAAGCTGGAGGATGGCGTGGCGCAGGCGACGTTCCTTGCGATGGCGGGCCTGAACCGGCTGAAGATGGCGGTCGGACAGACCCCGGTGGATGTGGACGACATGCTGCCCGCCGTGGCGCAGGGGGCCATCGGGATCGAGCGGCGGAAGGACGATGCCCGCGTGGCCCGCCTGCTGGATTCGATCCATCATGGTCCCACCGCCGAC
Source organism: Falsirhodobacter halotolerans (assembly GCF_022899245.1). Lineage (NCBI taxonomy): Bacteria > Pseudomonadati > Pseudomonadota > Alphaproteobacteria > Rhodobacterales > Paracoccaceae > Falsirhodobacter > Falsirhodobacter halotolerans. The sequence continues at coordinate 2,205,112 of NZ_JALJAZ010000001.1, read as the reverse complement.
CGGATCCTGGCTGAACGCGCCTTCCTCGCAACGCTGGACGGGTCGTGCCAGACCCCGATCGCCGGGCTGGCCGAGGTGGAGGGCAGCCTGATACGTCTGCGCGGCGAAATCCTGCGCCCCGACGGGTCCGAAGTGCTTGCGGATGAACGCTCCGGCCCCGTCAGCCACGGACCGGCGATGGGCGAGGATCTGGCGCGCGATCTTCTGTCCCGCGCGGGCCCGGGATTTTTCGAGATCGGTTGAAACCCGGCAACGGCCCCCTAGCTGCTTGATCCGAACCTTCAAAAGGAGACGTTCATGGCTATTGTGAAAAAAGGCTCGGCCAAGTGGTCGGGCGGTCTGAAAGACGGCAAGGGGCACATCTCGACCGAGAGCGGTGCGCTGGCCGACCACCCCTATGGCTTTGCAATCCGGTTCGAGGGCGTCAAGGGCTCCAACCCCGAGGAGCTGATCGCCGCGGCCCACGCCTCCTGCTTCACCATGGCGTTGTCGAAGATGCTGGAAGAGGCGGGCCATCCGGCGCAAAGCCTTGAGACGACCGCCGCCGTCACGCTGGACCAGAAGGATGGCGGGTTCGCCGTCACCAAATCCGCACTGACGCTCACCGCGAAGGTGGATGGTCTGGATCAGGCCGCGTTTGACAAGATCGCGAACGATGCCAAGGCGGGCTGCCCGATCTCCAAGCTGCTGAACGCCGAAATCACGCTGGACGCGACGCTGTCCTGATCCTGCGGTGACCGACGATGGGCGCGGGGGGAAACCTCCGCTCCTTTTTCATGGGCGGGGCAGGGACCAGCACTGCCACAAGGTCGGCGTGCCCGACAGGTCCAGCACGGCATCATGGCGATGGACGGCCCCCAGCTTTGCCGTGGCCTTTTGCGACCGGATGTTCGTGGGCGCGATGTGGAACCAGACGGTGGCCACGCGGGCAAAGGCGTGGTCCAGCATCAGCTGCTTGACGGCGGCATTCACTGACCCGCCCCAATGGGCGCGGTTCAGAAACGTGAAGCCGATGGCGATGTCCTCCGGCTGATCGGGCGGGACATAGAACCGCGAGACGCCGATGATCGCCCCGTCCTTTTCAATGGCCACCGCCTTGCCCGCACACAGCGTATCGAAATAGGGGCCGAACACCTCCGGCTGCCAGCGATCATGGGCGGGATGACCGGCCCAGGTCGCCGGATCGGCGGCCGCGGCAAAGACGCCGCCGCGATCGCATTCCGTCAGCGGTCGGACAAGGATGATCCCGTCCGACAGCGTGGGTTGCGTGTCAAACGACACGCTCCACCATCATCTTCTTGATCTCGGCAATCGCCTTGGCCGGGTTCAGACCCTTGGGGCAGGTCTTGGCGCAGTTCATGATCGTGTGGCAGCGATAAAGCTTGAACGGGTCTTCCAGATCGTCCAGACGCTCGCCCGTCGCCTCATCCCGGCTGTCGATGATCCAGCGATAGGCGTGCAGGAGGGCGGCCGGCCCGAGATAGCGATCCTGGTTCCACCAATAGCTGGGGCAGGCGGTCGAACAGGAGGCGCACATCACGCATTCATAAAGACCGTCCAGCTTCTTGCGATCGTCGATCGACTGGCGCCATTCCTTGGCCGGGCGGTTGGTCTTGGTTTCCAGCCACGGCATGATGGAGGCGTGCTGGGCATAAAACAGCGTAAGGTCGGGAATGAGATCCTTGATCACCTCCATATGCGGAAGCGGATAGATCTTCACATCGCCCTTCACCTCGTCCAGGCCATAGATGCAGGCCAGCGTGTTGATCCCGCCGATGTTCATGGCGCAGGATCCGCAGATCCCCTCGCGGCACGAACGGCGGAAGGTCAGGGTCGGGTCGATCTCGTTCTTGATCTTGATCAGCGCGTCCAGAACCATCGGGCCGCACTTGTCCATATCAAGGAAATAGGTGTCCACGCGCGGGTTCTGCCCGTCATCGGGGTTCCAGCGATAGATCTGGAACTTGCGCACATTGGTCGCGCCCTCGGGCTTCGGCCAGGTCTTCCCGGTGCGGATTTTCGAGTTCTTTGGCAAGGTAAGCTGAACCATGATCCCCTCCAGTCAGGGCAGTCGGGTGTAGGGACGCAACGGCATCTCGCCCGAGGTGTTGTAGACGCAGGTCCGGTAAACCGTTTCCGGATCGCGCCGCATGAGATAGTCGGCGGAGGCGCTGAGCCCCACGCCGGTAAAGACGCCGCCCCCCGATCCCGCGCCGATCTGCACGAAACCGCTGGGCCGCTGGGCCGCATCCGCGCGACGGGCGCAGTTGGCTTCCGCCTGTTCGCGCGTGACGGGCCCGCAGGCCGCCAGCACGGTCAGAAGAAGCAGTGCCCCCCGCATCAGAAGCCCGCCCCCGGCAAGGTGGGCAGGCCCTGGGCCAGCAGGCATTGCGTGGTCGCGGGGCGGGTGACGATGCCCATGACCGTCTGCACGGTCGAGGTGCCGGCCCGCGTCCCCACATCCTGCGCCAGCGCGCCCAGTTCGGCCGAGGAGGCGTTGGTGATGACGCAATCGGTGGCCGCCGCCGCCTGACCCGAGGGCATGTATTGTGCCAGCACGGGGTTCACGACCGACTTTGCCGCCCGCCGCGTCACGGAATCCGTGACCGACGTGCAGGCCGTCAGCGCCGCGAGGGCGAGGAGGGCAACCGCGCGCATCAATAGACCCGCGCCTTGGGGGCGATCTTTTTCAGGTCGATCCCACCCTCTTCCAGCGTCGTCAGCGGGTCGAGGTGGACGGGACGGGTCGTCAACGTCACATCGGTTTCCGTGACATAGGCCAGGCTGTGCACGCGCCAGTTGGCATCGTCCCGGTCGGGATAATCCTCGTGGGCGTGGGCGCCGCGGGATTCCTTGCGCGCTTCGGCGGCGACGATGGTCGCCAGCGCGTTCGGCATCAGGTTCGCCAGTTCCAGCGTTTCCATCAGGTCCGAGTTCCACACAAGGCTGCGGTCGGTGACCTTCAGGTCGCCCATCTTGGCGGCCACGGCGCGCATCTTTTCCACGCCTTCGGCCAAGGTCTTGTCCGTGCGGAACACGGCGGCGTCGGCCTGCATGGTGCGCTGCATCTCCAGCCGCAGATCGGCGGTGGGGGTGGTGCCGTCGGCGTAACGGAACCGATCGAAGCGTTCGAAGATCGCGTCCACGGCGGCGGTGTTCACCGGGGCGTTCGCGACCGTGGGATCCACGACTTCCGCCGCCCGGATCGCCGCCGCGCGGCCGAAGACCACAAGGTCGATCAGCGAGTTGGAGCCGAGGCGGTTCGCCCCGTGCACCGAGGCGCAGCCCGCCTCACCCACGGCCATCAGGCCGGGGAAGGTGGCGTCCGGCGCGTCCGTCGTCGGGTTCAGCACCTCGCCCCAATAGTTGGTGGGGATGCCGCCCATGTTGTAATGCACCGTCGGCAGAACCGGGATCGGTTCTTTCGTCAGGTCCACGCCCGCGAAGATGCGGGCCGATTCGGAAATGCCCGGCAGACGTTCATGCAGGGTTTCGGGGGGCAGGTGGTTCAGGTGCAGGCTGATGTGATCCTTGTCCGGACCCACGCCGCGGCCTTCGCGAATCTCCATCGTCATGCAGCGCGACACCACGTCGCGCGACGCCAGATCCTTGTAGGTCGGGGCATAGCGTTCCATGAACCGCTCGCCTTCCGAGTTCGTCAGATAGCCGCCCTCGCCCCGCGCGCCTTCGGTGATCAGACAGCCGGAGCCGTAGATGCCCGTCGGGTGGAACTGCACGAATTCCATGTCCTGCAGCGGCAGGCCTGCGCGCGCCACCATCCCGCCGCCGTCGCCGGTGCAGGTATGGGCCGAGGTCGCGCTGAAATAGGCGCGGCCATAGCCGCCGGTCGCCAGCACCACCATCTTGGCGGTGAAGACGTGCATCGTGCCGTCATCCAGCTTCCACGCCACCACGCCCGTGCATTTGCCGTCGGTGATGATCAGATCAAGCGCGAAATACTCGATATAGAATTCGGCGTTGTTCTTGAGGCTTTGACCATAGAGCGTGTGCAGGATCGCATGGCCGGTCCGGTCCGCCGCGGCGCAGGTGCGCTGCACGGGGGGGCCTTCGCCGAATTCAGTCGTGTGGCCGCCGAAGGGACGCTGGTAGATCTTGCCTTCCTCGGTCCGGCTGAACGGAACGCCGTAATGTTCCAGCTCGTACACGGCCTTGGGCGCTTCGCGCGCGAGGTATTCCATCGCGTCGGTGTCGCCCAGCCAGTCCGACCCCTTGACGGTGTCGTACATGTGCCACTGCCAGTTGTCCGGGCCCATGTTCGACAGCGATGCGGCGATGCCACCCTGCGCCGCCACGGTGTGCGAGCGGGTGGGGAACACCTTGGTCACGCAGGCGGTGCGCAGGCCCTGTTCGGCCATGCCAAGCGTGGCGCGCAGGCCCGCGCCGCCGGCGCCGACCACCACCACATCGTATTCGTGGGTTTCGTATTCGTAAGCAGCCATCGGTCTTTCCTTCAGAGCGCGATCTTGACCAGCGCGAACAGCCCCAGCCCGATACAGACATAGCTGAAGCCCGTGACAAGCATGATCAGCGCCTGGCGGGTCATCCCTTGGGCATAATCCTCGATCATGATCTGGGCGCCGGATTTGAAGTGCAGCAGGCCGACCACGAAGGTCAGCCCCGCCACCACCGCCGGAACGGGGCGCGAGAAATAGGCGATCGCCGTCTCATAGTCGGACCCGAGGGTGGAGCCGAACATGAAGATGAAGATCGGGATCAGAATCGCCAGCGCGACCGAGGAGACCTGCATCTGCCAGTGATGATGCGCGCCCGAATGGGCCGATCCATGGCCCGCAACACGTTTGTAGTCGGTAAGATAACGCATGATGCCCCCTCAGACCACGATCACGGTGATGAGGGTCAGCACGACCGACCCCGCGATGCAGGCGATGCCCAGCTTTTCCGCCGTCGGAATGTCCAGACCACGGCCCGAATCATAGATCAGGTGGCGGATCCCGGCGAGGAAGTGATACCAGATGCCGACCAGCGACAGGGTCATCACCAGATCGCCGAACCACGAGGTGATGAACCCGTTGGCGGTGTTGTAGGCATCCTCGCCCATCGCGGCGGCGACGAACCACCAGACGATCAGCACGGTGGTGACGGCCAGCGCGTTCCCGGTGATGCGCGTCAGGATCGACGTCAGCATCGGAATCTGCCAGCGGTAAATCTGAAGATGCGGAGAAAGAGGGCGCGCCACCCGCTTTGCTTCGGCCATGATCGAACCCTTTATCTTGCTCGCGCGCCCGCAGGAAAAGGGGCGGGCTGGCTGGTTTTCGCAGTTCTGTCATATACGGTCATACGCGATTGTCACGTCGGACACACCCCCTAACGCAAGGAACGTGTCACCTGTGGCGTAAATTCCGCGTTTTGCGATCACAGGGATATTCCCCGTGATCACAAACTCAGTGCTGACCCAGTTTGGTCTCGGGTGTGTAGGTCCCCTCGGCCTCTTTGACGACCGCCTGACCGCAGCGCATCACGCCCTTTTCGGCGTCATAGGCGTAGGTGGGGCTGCCATAAAGCTCCCACCCTTTGTTCAGGGCATCGGTCACCTTGTGGCAAAAGGCCGAGGTGTCGTCTTCGGTCAGCAAGCGATACAGTTTCATGATGTCTCCTCAGGTCAGGCGGGCAATGGCTTCGGCGCGGGCGAGGGTGTCGCGCGCGGCGGCGGCGTGCAGGTTTTCAACGATGCGGCCATCCAGAACGGCCACCCCCCGGCCCGAGGCGGCGGCGGCCTCGAAGGCCTCGATCTCGGCGCGGGCGCGCTCCACATCGCCGGCGGTGGGACCGAACACCTCGTTCGCGACGTCGATCTGGACGGGGTGGATCAGGCTTTTGCCGTCGAACCCCAGATCGCGCCCCTGTTCGGATTCGGTTCGCAATCCGCCCAGATCCTTGAATTGGGTGAACACGCCGTCGATCACCGGCTTGCCCGCCGCGCGGGCGGCCAGGACCGCAAGGGACAGCGAGGTGAGAAGCGCGCCGCGCCCGGCCGCATCCGGCACGCGCAGGGCCCGCGCCAGATCGTTGGTGCCCATCACCAGGCCCGCGACGCGCGGATGGGCGGCAAGGGCGGCGGCGTTCAGGATGGCACGCGGCGTCTCCAGCATGACCCAGATCGGATGCTCGGTCTGGATGTCGAGGTCCGCCACCTCGCCCACCTTGGGCAGAAGGATCGCGTCGATCTCCATCCCGCGGGTGGCTTCCATATCCGCCGCGCCCCAGGGGGTGTCCGGGGCGTTCACCCGCACGATCCGCAGGCGGTGGGCGTAATCTGTGGCGGCCAAGGTGGCGGCCAATGTGGTCCGCGCCTCGTCCTTGCGGTCGGGCGCCACCGCATCTTCCAGATCGAAGATGATCCCGTCGCAGGCAAGGCTGCGCACCTTTTCCAGCGCCCGATCGTTGGACGCAGGGATATAGAGCAGCGAGCGCAGTGGCCGATCCGTCATCGGTCATTCCCGGTTTGCGGCATTCGGCGCGAATGGAGCATGACTGCGGACCGGCGGCAAGGCCTTGCGGGGGCGCCGCCCTGCCGCTACCACAGGCGCGGAACGCGGAGTGGAGGCCGCACCGCCCTTGCATAAGGGGCTGTCGGGGGATACCCATTTTCGCGTCACAATCCACAACGGACCCGGAGACATTTTCATGGCCAGACCCAAGATTGCACTGATCGGCGCGGGGCAGATCGGCGGAACGCTCGCCCACCTCGCGGCGATCAAGGAACTCGGCGACGTCGTTCTGTTCGACATTTCCGAAGGCACGCCGCAGGGCAAGGCGCTGGACATCGCGCAATCGGGCCCGTCCGAAGGGTTCGATGCGGTGCTGAAGGGCGCGAATTCCTATGAGGACATCGCGGGCGCGGATGTCTGCATCGTCACCGCCGGTGTTCCGCGCAAGCCGGGGATGAGCCGCGACGACCTTCTGGGCATCAACCTCAAGGTCATGAAATCGGTGGGCGAGGGCATCGCGGCCCACGCGCCGAACGCCTTCGTCATTTGCATCACCAACCCGCTGGACGCGATGGTCTGGGCGCTGCGCGAGTTTTCGGGCCTGCCGCACAACAAGGTCGTGGGCATGGCGGGCGTGCTGGATTCGGCGCGCTTCCGTCATTTCCTGAGCCTGGAGTTCAACGTCTCCATGCGCGATGTGACGGCCTTCGTTCTGGGCGGGCACGGCGACACGATGGTGCCGCTGGCGAAATATTCGACCGTGGCGGGCATCCCGCTGCCGGATCTGGTCAAGATGGGCTGGACCACGCAGGAGAAGCTGGATGCGATCGTCCAGCGCACCCGTGACGGCGGGGCGGAGATCGTGGGCCTTCTGAAGACCGGCTCGGCCTTCTATGCCCCCGCAACCTCGGCGATCGAGATGGCGGAAGCCTATCTGAAGGACCAGAAGCGCCTGCTGCCCTGCGCCGCCTATGTCGATGGGGCCTTCGGCCTGAACGGCATGTATGTGGGCGTTCCGGTCATCCTGGGGGCCGAGGGTGTGGAGCGGATCGTGGACATCCCGCTGGACGGCGATGAGAAGGCGATGTTCGACAAATCGGTCGATGCGGTGAAGGGTCTGGTCGCTGCCTGCAAGGGCATCGATTCGACGCTGGCCTGATGGAGGGCTGCGGCATCGTCTTTGGTGCGACCGGGCGGAAATACCGCAAGCTCGCCCAACGTGCCGCGCGCAATGTGCGGCAGGTGATGCCGCACATTCCCATCGATCTGTTCACCGACGAACCCTTGGACGACGCGGTCTTCGATCGCGTCGTCCTGCTTGAGCGTGGCAGCTATCGCCCCAAGATGGAGGCGCTGCTGCGGTCGCGGTTCGAGCGCACCATCTATCTCGACTGCGACGTGGTGGTGGTGAACGACATCACCGACCTGTTCGTGCTGCTGGAACGGGCGGATATCGTCGGCGCGCATGAGCAATACGGCTCGGCCCCCATCACCCTGCAAAAGGTGCGGCTGGATATTCCCCCCGCCTTTCGCCAGATCAACAGCGGCGTGTTCGGGATCCGCAAATCGGAGGCGACCGATGCCTTCGTGCGCCAATGGCGCGACGATTTCATCGATCTGAACCTGAAGGTCGATCAGCCGCTTCTGCGCGAATTGCTGTGGCAGACGGACCTGAAGGTGTTCATCCTGCCGTCCGAATACAACCAGATGCACTTTCCCTTCGTACGGGTCGCCTCGGACCGGATGATGGCCACGCGTGTGCTGCATATTCCGCGGATGCACGACAATGAACGTTATGCCGAGCCGCCGGATCAGCCGTTCAATCCGGCCGATTTCCTGCCGGCCGGCGCGCGTGACCGGTTCAACGCCATGTTGGCGACCGACCAGACCCTGCCCGGACACGTGGCCGAAGCGCGGGCCTTGCGCGGCGACGCGTTGCGCAGAATCCCGCTGATCCGCCGTTTTGCCGGGAACCTTCGCCGCCTGATGAGCTGAGTCGCAAGGCGGCGCGGAATGTGTGATCACGGGCAGATAGCATGTGATCACAAAGGTCGCTTTTTGGGCCGATTGTCGCGCAACCGGCAAGAATTCCATTTGATGCCCGCGCCAAGCATGTCATCCACGTGACAAATCAGCAGCGTGGGATATTGCCATGAACATTCATGAATACCAGGCCAAGGCGCTCTTGCGCGACTATGGCGCACCCGTGTCCGACGGCCGGGTGGTCCTGAAGGCCGATCAGGCGAAAACCGCCGCGGGCGAGCTGGGCGGCCCCCTTTGGGTCGTGAAGTCGCAGATCCATGCCGGCGGTCGCGGCAAGGGCAAGTTCAAGGAAGCCGAAGCCGGTGAAAAAGGCGGCGTGCGCCTTGCGAAATCGGTTGAAGAGGCCGAGGAACTGGCCAAGCAGATGCTGGGCCGCACCCTTGTGACGCACCAGACCGGCCCGGCGGGCAAACAGGTGAACCGCATCTATATCGAAGACGGTTCGGACATCGAGCGTGAGCTGTACCTCGCGCTTCTGGTGGATCGTCAGACTAGCCGCGTGTCCTTCGTCGCCTCGACCGAAGGCGGGATGGATATCGAGGAAGTCGCCGCGTCGACCCCCGAGAAAATCGTCAGCTTCTCGGTCGATCCAGCTTCCGGCCTGTCCGATTTCCACGGCCGCAAGGTTGCCTTCGCCCTCGGGCTGGAAGGCGCGCTGGTCAAGCAATGCGTGGCGTTGGTCAAGATCCTCTATAAGGCCTTCATCGAGAAGGACATGGAGATGCTGGAGATCAACCCGCTGATCGTGACCCCGCAGGGCCAGATCAAGGTGCTGGACGCCAAGGTGTCCTTCGACGGCAACGCCATGTACCGTCACGCCGACATCGCCGCCCTGCGCGACGAGACGGAAGAAGATCCCAAGGAGCTGGCCGCGTCGAAGTTCGACCTGAACTACATCGCGCTGGACGGTGAGATCGGCTGCATGGTGAACGGCGCGGGCCTTGCGATGGCCACGATGGACATCATCAAGCTTTACGGCGCCGAGCCGGCCAACTTCCTCGACGTCGGCGGCGGTGCCACGAAGGAGAAGGTGACCGAGGCGTTCAAGATCATCACCTCGGACCCGAACGTCAAAGGGATCCTCGTCAACATCTTCGGCGGCATCATGCGCTGCGACGTCATCGCGGAAGGCGTTCTGGCCGCCGTGAAGGAAGTCGGCCTGAAGGTTCCGCTGGTCGTGCGCCTTGAGGGCACGAACGTGGAGAAGGGCAAGGAAATCATCGCCAATTCCGGCATGAACGTCATCGCGGGCGACAACCTTTCGGACGCCGCCCAGAAAATCGTCAAAGCGGTGAAGGGGTAATCCATGGCCGTTCTCGTCAACGAAAACACCAAAGTCATCTGTCAGGGCATCACCGGCTCGCAGGGGACGTTCCACACCGAACAGGCGATCGCCTACGGCACGAAGATGGTCGGCGGCGTGACGCCGGGCAAGGGCGGGCAGGAGCATCTGGGCCTGCCGGTCTTCGACAGCGTGCATGACGCGGTGGCGAAAACCGGCGCGAACGCGTCGGTGATCTATGTCCCGCCGCCCTTCGCCGCCGATTCGATCCTTGAGGCGATCGACGCACAGATCGAGCTGATCATCTGCATCACCGAGGGGATTCCGGTCCTCGACATGATGAAGGTGAAGCGCGCGATCCTGAACTCGAACTCGCGTCTGATCGGGCCGAACTGCCCCGGCGTCATCACGCCGGATGCGTGCAAGATCGGCATCATGCCGGGTCACATCCACAAGCGCGGCAGCATCGGTGTTGTCTCGCGCTCGGGCACGCTTACCTATGAAGCCGTGAAACAGACGTCCGACCTCGGCCTTGGCCAATCCACCGCAGTGGGCATCGGCGGCGACCCGATCAAGGGAACCGAGCATCTTGAAGTGCTCGACATGTTCCTGTCGGACCCGGAAACCGAAGCGATGATCATGATCGGTGAAATCGGCGGTTCCGCCGAGGAGGAAGCCGCGCAGTTCCTGGCCGATCAGCGCCAGAAGGGCCGCTGGAAACCGACGGCGGGCTTCATCGCCGGCCGCACGGCCCCTCCGGGCCGCCGCATGGGCCATGCGGGCGCGATCGTCGCCGGCGGCAAGGGCGATGCGGAATCCAAGATCAACGCGATGAAAGAGGCCGGCATCGTCGTCGCCGACAGTCCGGCCCATCTGGGCGAGGCGGTGATGAAAGCCCTCGGTCGCGCGTAACGAAACCCTCCCGCGTCGCCCGGTCGGGCGGCGCGGACTTTTATTTGTGTCAGGTGCAGCCATGACGGAACAGAGCCCAAACAAGCAATTTCATGCCGCGTCCTTCATGGACGGCGCGAACGCGGATTACATCGACCACCTTCAGGCTCGGTACGCCGCTGACCCTTCCAGCGTCGATGCGCAATGGGCCGAGTTCTTCAAGGCACTGGGCGAGGATGAGCGCGACGCCAAGCGCGCCGCCGACGGCCCCAGCTGGGCGCGCGCCGATTGGCCGCCGCAGCCGCTGGACGACCTGACCGCCGCCCTGACCGGCGAATGGCCGATGTTGCCCGCCGCGGACGCCAAGGCCGCCGCGAAGAAGATCGCGGGCAAGGCGGCGGAATCGGGCGTCGGGATTTCCGACGACCAGCTGCAGCGCGCGGTGCTGGATTCGATCCGTGCGATCATGCTGATCCGTTCCTACCGCATCCGGGGCCATCTGGCCGCCGATCTGGATCCGCTGGGAATGCGCGAGGTGACGCATCACCCGGAACTGGATCCCAAGACCTACGGCTTCACCGAGGCCGACATGGATCGCCCGATCTTCCTTGACAACGTGCTGGGCCTGCAGGTCGGCACGATGCGGCAGATCCTCGATCTGGTGAAGCGCACCTATTGCGGCACCTTTGCCCTGCAATACATGCATATCTCCGATCCCGAACAGTCCGCCTGGCTGAAGGAACGCATCGAAGGCTATGGCAAGGAGATCGCCTTCACCCGTGAGGGGCGTCGTGCCATCCTGAACAAGCTGGTCGAGGCCGAGGGCTTCGAGAAATTCCTCCATGTGAAATACATGGGCACCAAGCGCTTCGGGCTGGACGGGGGCGAAAGCCTGATCCCGGCGATGGAACAGATCATCAAGCGCGGCGGCCAGCTTGGCGTGAAGGACGTGGTGGTCGGCATGCCGCACCGTGGCCGTCTGTCGGTCCTGGCCAATGTGATGCAGAAGCCTTACCGCGCGATCTTCAACGAATTCCAGGGTGGCAGCTTCAAGCCCGAGGATGTCGATGGTTCGGGCGACGTGAAATACCACCTCGGCGCCTCCTCGGACCGGGTGTTCGACGGCAACTCGGTCCACCTTTCGCTGACGGCCAACCCGTCGCATCTTGAGGCCGTGAACCCCGTCGTTCTGGGCAAGGTCCGCGCCAAGCAGGACCAGATGAACGATCAGGAAACGCGGGCGGCGTCGCTCCCGATCCTGTTGCACGGCGATGCGGCCTTTGCGGGTCAGGGCGTTGTGGCCGAATGCTTCCAGCTGTCGGGTATCCGCGGGCACCGCACGGGCGGCACGATCCACATCGTGGTGAACAACCAGATCGGCTTCACCACCGCACCGTCCTTCAGCCGCACCTCGCCCTATTGCACCGACATCGCGCTGATGGTCGAGGCGCCGATCTTCCATGTGAACGGCGACGATCCCGAAGCGGTGGTTCACGCCGCCCGCGTGGCGATCGAATTCCGTCAGAAGTTCCACAAGGACGTGGTTCTGGACATCATCTGCTATCGCCGCTTCGGGCATAACGAAGGCGATGAGCCGATGTTCACGAACCCGGCGATGTATCAGAAGATCCGCAAGCAGAAGACCACGCTGCAACTTTATACCGAACGTCTTGTCGCCGACGGGCTGATCCCCGAGGGCGAGATCGAGGATATGAAGGCGCAGTTCCAGTCCACGCTGAACGCCGAATTCGAAGCGTCGAAGGATTTCAAACCGAACAAGGCCGACTGGCTGGACGGGCGCTGGAAGAACCTCTCGCGCGAGGGGGAGGAATATCAGGCCGGGCAGACCGCGATTTCCGAAAGCACGATGGCCGAGGTGGGCGCAGCCCTGACCCGCGCGCCGGACAACTTCGAGATCCACAAGACGGTGGCCCGTCTGCTGGAAGCCAAGAAGAAGATGTTCGAAACGGGCACCGGGTTCGACTGGGCGACCGCCGAGGCGCTGGCCTTCGGATCGTTGGTCACCGAAGGGTTCCCCGTCCGTCTGGCCGGTCAGGATTCGACCCGCGGCACGTTCAGCCAGCGGCATTCGGCCTTCATCGAGCAGAACACCGAGGAGCGGTATTACCCGCTGAACAATATCCGCCAGGGGCAGTCGCGTTACGAAGTGATCGACTCCATGCTGTCGGAATATGCGGTTCTGGGCTTCGAATACGGCTATTCGCTGGCCGAGCCGAACGCGCTGGTCATGTGGGAGGCGCAGTTCGGCGATTTCGCCAACGGCGCGCAGATCATGTTCGACCAGTTCGTGAACTCGGGCGAATCGAAATGGCTGCGGATGTCGGGCCTGACGATGCTGCTGCCGCACGGGTATGAAGGGCAGGGGCCGGAGCATTCCTCCGCCCGTCTGGAACGCTTCTTGCAGATGAGCGCGCAGGACAACTGGATCGTCGCGAACGTGTCCACGCCCGCGAACTATTTCCACATCCTGCGCCGCCAGATGCACCGGGACTTCCGCAAGCCGCTGGTGCTGATGACGCCGAAATCGTTGCTGCGTCACCCGATGTGCATTTCGGACGCGGCCGATTTCACCGATGGATCGACCTTCCACCGCATCCTGTGGGATGACGCGGAGCGCGGCCATTCGGAGATGAAGCTGAAGCCCGATGCCGACATCAAGCGGGTCGTGATTTCCTCGGGCAAGGTCTATTTCGACCTGCTGGCCGAACGGGACTCGCGCGGTCTGGACGATGTCTATCTGCTGCGTCTTGAACAGTTCTATCCGTTCCCGGCCCTGTCGCTGGTGCGCGAGCTGGAGCGGTTCAAGGATGCCGAGATCGTGTGGTGTCAGGAAGAGCCCAAGAACATGGGCGGCTGGACCTTTGTCGAGCCGAACCTGGAATGGGTGCTGACGCGCATCGGTGCGAAACATTCGCGCGCGGTCTATGCGGGCCGGTCGGCGGCGGCGTCGCCCGCCACGGGTCTCGCTTCGAAACACAAGGCCGAACAGGCCGCACTCATCAATGAAGCTTTGACGGTAGGGAGCTGACATGGCCACCGAAGTTCGTGTTCCGACATTGGGCGAAAGCGTCTCCGAGGCGACGGTTGCCACGTGGTTCAAGAAAGTGGGCGACACGGTCGCCGTGGATGAAATGCTGTGCGAGCTGGAGACCGACAAGGTCACGGTCGAAGTTCCGAGCCCTGCGGCCGGCACCCTGACCGAGATCGTCGTGCCGGAAGGCGAGACGGTCGGCGTGAACGCATTGCTGGCGCAGATCGGTGAAGGCGGGGCGAAACCCGCCCCCGCCGCCACCCCGGCAAAGACGGAAGAGACCGGCGCGAAGGCCGGTTCGGGAGGAACGAAAATGGTCGATGTGATGGTGCCCGCCCTTGGCGAAAGTGTCTCGGAGGCGACGGTCGCCACCTGGTTCAAGAAGCCGGGCGACACGGTCGCGCAGGACGAAATGCTGTGCGAGCTGGAAACCGACAAGGTGTCCGTCGAAGTGCCCAGCCCCGCCGCCGGGGTTCTGGGTGAGATCGTCGCCAAGGAAGGCGACACGGTTCCCGCCGGTGCGAAGCTGGCCGTGATCAAGGAAGGTGCCGCCGGTTCGGTCGCAGCACCTGAACAGGGGGCCGCCACCTCGCCCAAATCGACCGCGCCCGCGAACGAGGCCCCGGCCGGCACGCAAGGCAAGTCGGTCGAGGATGCGCCCTCGGCCAAGAAGGCCATGGCCGAAGCCGGCTTGAACCGCGATCAGGTCCAGGGTTCGGGCCGCGATGGCCGCGTCATGAAGGAAGACGTGCTGAAGGCGATGAACGCGCCGAAGGCCGCCCCCTCCGCCGCGCCCCGCGCCGCCAGCCCGGCGGACGATGCCAGCCGCGAGGAGCGGGTGAAGATGACGCGCCTGCGTCAGACCATCGCCCGCCGCCTGAAAGAAGCGCAGAACACCGCCGCGATGCTGACCACCTATAACGAGGTGGACATGTCGGCGATCATGGCGCTGCGCAACGAATACAAGGACGTGTTCGAGAAGAAGCACAAGGTGAAGCTGGGCTTCATGTCCTTCTTCGTAAAGGCCTGCTGCCACGCGCTGAAGGAAGTGCCGGACGTCAACGCCGAGATCGACGGCACCGACGTGATCTACAAGAACTACGTCCATATGGGCGTGGCCGTGGGCACGCCCTCGGGTCTGGTGGTGCCGGTCGTGCGCGATGCCGACCAGATGAGCTTTGCCGCGATCGAGAAGAAGATCGGCGAGCTGGGCGCCCGTGGCCGTGACGGCAAGCTGTCGATGGCCGAGATGCAGGGCGGGTCGTTCACCATCTCCAACGGTGGCGTTTACGGCTCGCTCATGTCCTCGCCCATTCTGAACCCGCCGCAGTCGGGGATCCTGGGGATGCACAAGATCCAGGAACGTCCGGTGGTGGAGAAGGGTCAGATCGTCATCCGTCCGATGATGTATCTGGCGCTGTCCTACGATCACCGCATCGTGGACGGCAAAGGCGCGGTGACGTTCCTTGTCCGCGTGAAAGAGGCGCTGGAAGATCCGCGCCGTCTGCTGATGGACCTCTGAGGCGGGTTGGAAGTTGACCCATGAGGGCGCGCGATCCCCGCGCGTCCACCACGGGGAAAGGCGAGGCGATGCAACTGCTTCTTCAGATCGACACCACCGATTACGCAGGCTGGAAGGCCCGCTGGGATGACGCCGCCGAAGATCGGGCCGGATTCGGCCTGACGCAGTTGCAACTTTGGCGGGGCGCCGACGCGCCCTCCACCGTCTTTGCCTTGCTGGAAACGAACAACCCTGCCGCGGCGAAGGAATGGCTGCTGAAGGCCGAAGCTTTCGGCGGGGCCACCACCTCCCACTTCCTGAAGACGGTGTGACCATGGGAAGCGAGATCGTCGTTCTGTGCCTGGCCGGGTTTCTGCACTATGTCGCGACCTTCCTGACGGGGCGGTCGCAGGACAAGGACATGGGGCACGATTACAACATCAGCCCCCGCGACAAACCGGCTCAGTATTCCGTCCACACCAAGCGTTTGCAGCGCGCGCAGCGCAACCATGCCGAAAACCTGATGCTGTTCACCGCCGCCGTCGTGGCGGTCATGTGGTCGGGCAGCGACGGCGTCATCACGGCGGCCTGCGCCTGGATCTATCTGGCGGCGCGGGTGCTCTATATCCCCGCCTATTATTACGGTTGGGCGCCCTGGCGTTCGATCATCTTTCTTTTCGGGTCTTTGGCGACGCTGGCCATGTTTGTCGCCGCCCTTTTCTGACAGGAGTTTCTGATGGCAAGTTTCGATGTGATCGTGATCGGCGCGGGTCCGGGGGGCTATGTCTGCGCCATCCGGTGCGCGCAGCTTGGCCTGAAGGTCGGTGTGGTCGAAGGGCGTGAGACGCTGGGTGGCACCTGCCTGAACGTGGGCTGCATCCCGTCGAAGGCGCTGTTGAACTCCACCCACCACCTGCACGAGGTGCATGAGAACTTCGAGAAGATGGGCCTGATGGGCGCGAACCCCACGGTCGATTGGTCAAAGATGCAGGCCTACAAGCAGGACGTCGTGGATGGCAACACCAAGGGCATCGAGTTCCTGTTCAAGAAGAACAAGATCACCTGGCTGAAAGGCTGGGGCTCGATCCCCGAGCCGGGCAAGGTCAAGGTCGGCGACGAGGTGCATGAGGCCAAGAACATCGTCATCGCCACCGGCTCCGTCCCCGCGAGCCTGAAGGGCGTGGAGGTCGATGAGAAGACGGTCGTCACCTCCACCGGCGCGCTGTCGTTGGACAAGATCCCCGAAAGCCTGGTCGTGATCGGCGCAGGCGTGATCGGACTGGAGATGGGCTCGGTCTATGCCCGTCTGGGGGCCAAGGTCACGGTCGTCGAATATCAGGACAAGATCCTGCCGGGCACTGACGGCGATACGGTCAAGACCTTCCACAAGATCCTGTCCAAGCAGGGGTTCGAGTTCATCCTTGGCGCCGCGGTGCAGGGGACCGAGATCAAGGACGGCAAGGCCACGGTCAAATACACGCTGAACAAGGACGGCAAGGACGGCGAGATCACCGCCGACACCGTCCTTCTGGCCACCGGCCGCGTGCCCTATACCAAGGGCGTGGGCCTGGAAGAGCTGGGCGTGGAGATGCTGCCGCGCGGTCAGATCAAGACCGACAACCACTTCCAGTCCTCGGTCAAGGGCATCTATGCCATCGGCGACTGCATTCCCGGCGCGATGCTGGCCCACAAGGCCGAGGATGAGGGGATGGCCGTGGCCGAAATCCTCGCCGGCAAGCATGGCCATGTGAATTACGGCGTCATTCCGGGCGTGATCTACACCACGCCGGAAGTGGCCGCCGTGGGCCAGACCGAGGAGATGCTGAAGGAAGCGGGCCGCGCCTACAAGGTCGGCAAGTTCCCTTTCATGGGCAATGCCCGCGCCAAGGCGGTGTTCCAGGCGGAAGGGTTCGTCAAGATCCTGGCCGACAAGGAAACCGATCGCATCCTGGGCTGCCACATCATCGGGCCGGGCGCGGGCGATCTGATCCACGAAGTCTGCGTCGCGATGGAATTCGGCGCGTCGGCGCAGGATCTGGCGCTGACCTGCCACGCGCACCCCACCTATTCCGAGGCGGTGCGCGAGGCGGCGCTGGCCTGCGGCGACGGCGCGATCCACGTCTGACCTGCGTCCCCCTGCCTCACCCCGCGCAATTGCGGGGTGGGGGTTTGGCGCGTAGTGTCGCGCCATGACCGCGACCGTCGAACTGCCCCTCTGGATCCTGCTGCTGGTGCTGGCCTTCGCCGCCATTGCCGCGCTGGACCGGGTTCTGGTCCCCTCGGCCCGCTGGTATCTGCGCCGCCGGATGGAACGGATGGTCGCGCATCTGAACCAGCGGCTGGACCGTCCCATCGCCCCGTTCAAGCTGATGCGCCGTCATGACATGGTCATGCGGCTGACCCATGATGCGCAGGTGGCGGCGGCGATTTCCGAACATGCCCGCCTTTCGGCCACGCCCGAGGATGTGGTGCTGGAACGGGTGCGGGGCTATGCCAAGGAGATCGTTCCGGCCTTTTCCGCCATCCTCTATTTCGGGCTGGCGACGCGTCTGGCCCGCCGCTTCACCCGCGCCTTCTATCACGTGCAGATCGCGACGCCTGAAACGGGGCGGGACGTCGTCGACAAGGATGCGACGGTGGTGTTCGTGATGAACCACCGGTCCAACATGGATTACGTTCTGGTGACGTGGCTGGTGGCGGACCGGTCGGCCCTATCCTATGCCGTGGGGGAATGGGCGCGGATCTGGCCGCTGTCGTCGCTGGTGCGGGCGATGGGGGCCTATTTCATCCGCCGCCGGTCGCTCAGCCCGCTGTATCGTCGGGTGCTGGCGCGGTATGTGCAGCTGTCGGCGGGGGCGGGGGTGACGCAGGCGTTCTTCCCCGAAGGGGGGCTGAGCGTGGACGGGCGGATCGGCGCGCCGAAGGTCGGGCTTCTCAGCTATTTCATGGCGACGAAGGGGCGGGATCTGGTCTTCGTGCCGGTCGGCATCGCCTATGACCGCGTGTTGGAGGATCGGAGCTTGACCGACGTCTCGGCCGGAGCGCGGCGGTTTGGGGCCCGCCCGCTGCGGATCGGGGCCTTCGTGTCGCGCACCCTGTGGCGGCTGGTGCGCGGGCGGTTTCCGGGGTTCGGCAGCGCGGGCGTGGCCTTCGGCGCGCCGGTCTCGCTGCGCGCGTGGCAGGCGACGCACCCGCAGATCGCGCCCGAGGATCTGGCCCGGCACCTGATGGGGCAGGTGGCGCGCACCGTGCCGGTTCTGCCCGTGCCCCTTGTGGCTGCGGCGATTTCCCGCCGCGTGGTGACCCCGCATGGGCTTCTTTCCGCCGCAGAGCAGCTTTTGACCGAGTTGCGCAATCGCGGCGCAACGGTCATGGTGCCCGAAGACGACGCCCACGCGGCGGCCCGTCAGGGGCTGCGCGCGCTGATGCAGCGGGGCATCGTGATCGAACGTCAGGGGCGCTATGCCCCGGCGGAGGGAAAAGAGCGTTTGTTGGCCTATTACGCTGCGGGTGTTTTGCAGCAGTTGGAAGGGGACGGGGATGGAGACCACACCATCGCATGACTGGGTTCTGGATGTGCTGGGCGACCTTCTGACCTATGCGCAGGCCAACCGGCTGCCCGATCTGGCCGACGGGGTGGCCAACCTGATCCCCCGGGCCAAGGCGGAGATTGCCGCCACGCGCCCCCCGGCCAAGTTCTGACACGCCCGACTGGCGCCGCCGCGCAGGGGCGGGTATGGTCCCGCGCATGACCCTGCCCACCATCACGTTTTCCGAAGATCAGGCCGAAGCCTGGGACCGTCTGGCCGAACAGCTGTCCGGCATGGGGGTCGATCTGGCCGACGGCCACCACCGCCCCGCGGTGGAGGGCAAGTCCACCGTTCTGGCCGTGATCGGCAAGGCGGGGTCGGGCAAGACCTTGCTTCTGGCCGAGCTTTACAAGGCCATGCGCGAGGCGGGGGTGGACATCGTCTCGGGCGATTGGGAGGGGAAGAAGCGCAAGGAACGCCGCACGCTGGCCATTCTTGCGCCCACGAACAAGGCGGCATCCGTCCTGCGGATGCGCGGGGTTCCGGCGACGACGATCCACCGCATCCTCTATACCCCCGTCTATGACCCGCATTACGAAACGCTGGCCGAATGGCTGGCCGGGACCGGCAAGCGTCCCGTGGATGTGGAGGGGATGACCGAGGCCGCGCTGGATCGGGCGAAGGCGTTCTACGACACGGTGCCGTCGATCCCCGGCGCGCTGGCGGCGGCGGGATTGCGCGGATCGGACTTCATCCGCGGCTGGAAACGGCGGGAGGAACCGCTGGACATCGGGTTCGTCGATGAATCCTCGATGCTGGACGAACGCCAGTTCGACGACCTGCGCGAGATTTTCCCCACGCTGGTCCTGTTCGGCGATCCGGCGCAGTTGGCCCCCGTGGGCCAGTCCGGCCAGATGGTGTTCGAACGGTTGGGCGATCCGCGCAAGCTGATCCTGAACCGCATCCACCGCCAGTCCCAAGACAACCCGATCCTGGATCTGGCCCATGCGCTGGCTGACCCGGAGGTCGATTTCTTCCGGTTCGAGCGTCTGGTGGAGGAGGCGGCGGCGAAGGACGATCGCGTGGTGCTGGCCCAGCGGGTGGATGCCGACCTGATGGCCCGTTCGCCCGTGCTGGTGTGGCGCAACGCGACGCGCATCCGGCTGATTCAGGCCTTCCGCGCGGCCAATGGCGCGCCCGAGGATGCGCTGCTGCCGGGTGAGCCGCTGATCTGCGACGGGATCGAATTGCCGCTGAAGCATCGCAAGAAGCGCATCGATCTGGAGGCGCGGGGCCTGATCAAGGGCCAGCAGGTCATCTATCTCGGCCCCGGAAATCGGGACGGCTTTGCCCGCCTGCACGTGATCGGGGCGGAAGATCCGCTTTTGTCCGCCGCCTCGATCATCAAGATCGAAAAGCCGGATGAGGAGGAGCCGTTCATCCCCGCCGCCGCGCGGATGGGGGCCGCCTTCCTGCACGGGGCGGCGGTCACGATCCACAAGGCCCAAGGGTCGCAATGGGAACGGGTGCAGGTGTTCGCGCCCGACCTTTACGCGGCGGCCCAGGCGGGGCGGATGGAGGCGGGGTTGCCGCTGTGGAAGCGGCTTGCCTATGTTGCGATCACGCGGGCCGAACGCCAGCTTCTGTGGGTCGTCCGCAATCGTCTGGCCCGTCCGACCGCGCCCTTGGGCATCGACGATCTGCCCAAGCCCGCCCCCCGCCTGAAACTGCAAGCTGAGGAAACATCATGATCTGCGTCTTCGTCCAGTTCCGCTGCACCCCCGGCAAGACCTATAAGGTGGCCGACGCCATCTATGACCGCGAGGTGGTGTCGGAGCTTTATTCGACATCGGGCGAGTTCGACCTGATCGCCAAGGTCTATGTCCCCGAGGGCGAGGATGTGGGCCATTACCTGTCCGAGCGTCTGTTCGACATTCCGGACATCCAGCGCACGCTGACGACGATGACGTTCAAGGCGTTTTAAAGCCAGCGGTCCCGATCGGTGCCCACCGCCTCGGCCACGGTGGCGAATCCGTCGCGTTCCAGCAGCCGGTCCAGCCCTTCGGCGATGCGCGGCACCAGCGACAGGCCCTGATACACCAGCGCGGTATAAAGCTGCACCGCCGAGGCGCCCGCCCGGATCTTGGCATAGGCGTCTTCGGCCGTGCCGATCCCGCCCACCCCGATCAGCGGAATCGCCCCCTTTGTCACCGAGGACAGCCGCGCCAGGACGCGGGTCGACCGCTGGAACAGCGGGGCGCCCGACAGGCCGCCCATCTGGCCCTTCTGCCCATCCGTCAGCCCGTCGCGCGACAGGGTGGTGTTCGTGGCCACGATGCCCGCCAGGCCGGAGGCGAGGGCCACATCGGCGATCTCCTCCAGCTCCGCCTCGGACAGATCCGGCGCGATCTTGAGAAACACGGGGATCGGACGCTCCATCCGGTCCCGCACCTCCATCACGCCCGCCAGAAGGGCGGTCAGCGCGGCGCGGCCCTGCAGGTCGCGCAGGCGTTCGGTATTGGGGGACGACACGTTGACCGTCGCGAAATCGACATGCGGGCCGCAGCAGGCCAGAACGGCGGCGAAATCGGCGGCGCGATCCTCGCTCGTCTTGTTGGCGCCAAGGTTCAGACCCACCGGCACCGCGCCGCGCGGGCGCATGGCCAGACGCGCGCAGATGGTGCTGGCGCCTTCGTTGTTGAAGCCGAAGCGGTTGATCACCGCGCGGTCGGCCTTCAACCGGAACAGGCGCGGCTTGTCATTGCCCGCCTGCGGCTGCGGTGTGGCGGCCCCGACTTCCAGAAATCCGAAGCCGGATCGCATCAGGGGGGACAGCGCGGTCGCGTTCTTGTCGAAGCCCGCCGCCAGACCCACCGGATTGATCAGCCGCAGCCCTGCCACCTCGGTCGCCAGACGCGCGCCGGTCACCGGGCCGGGCAGGGGAACAAGGCCCGTGCGCAGCGCCTGCAGCGACAGGCCATGGGCGCGTTCGGGGTCCAGACGGTGCAGGGCGGCAAGGCCGATACGCTCAAGGCTCATATGACACCTTCGGGAAAGATATGCCCGACCGCGCCCAGGGGCAGGGACTTGTCCCAGACCACATCCGTCAGGCGCAACGGGCGATAGAGGTGGGGAAACAGCGCCCCACCGCGCGACGGCTCCCATTTCAGGGCGGGGCCGAGGGCTTGGTCGTCCAGCGCCAGAAGCACCAGATCGCGTTCCCCCGCGAAATGTTTCGCCGCCGTTTCGGCCACCTGCGCCGAGGTGGAGATGTGGATGTAGCCATCCGCCAGATCGACGGGGGCACCGGCGGTTTCCCCGGCGGTGCGGAACGCATCCCATTCGGGGCGACGGAAGATCTTGTAGATCAGCATGATGTCTCTTGCGCCCTTTCGCGGGCTTGGTCAATCCCCGCCCATGGGCCTAAGCCTTTGACAGATGGGGCTTGACGTCCCACTGTGCGCGCATTGCCAAATGACGGAGCCCCTGATGCGGACCAACCTTTTCGCCACCGCGGCGGTTTTTGCCCTGTGTGCGGGTGCGGCACATGCCGATTTCACGCTGACCATCCTGCACACCAACGACGTGCATGACCGGTTCGAGCCGATCACCTCGTCCTCCTCCACCTGCGCGGCCGAAGACAACGCGGCGGGGGAATGTTTTGGTGGCGTGCCCCGTCTGGTGACCGCCGTGGCCGAAGCGCGCAAAACCTATGGCGACAACGTGGTGCTGCTGGATGCGGGCGACTGGTTCCAGGGGACGCTGTTCTACACCCGTTACAAGCACGCGGCGGCGGCGGAGTTCATGAACACGCTCGGCTATGACGCGGTGGCCGTGGGCAACCACGAATTCGATGACGGGCCGCAGGAACTGGCCGCGCTGGTGGAGGCGGTCGACATGCCGCTTCTGGCCGCGAACATGGATGCGACGGGGGATGCGGACCTGGACGGCCGGGTTGCCGCCCATACCATCCTGGAGGTGGGCGGGCAGAAGATCGGCGTCATCGGCCTGACCCCGCAGGACAACCCCGATCTGGCCAGCCCCGGCCCCGACGTCACCTTCGCCGATCCGGTCCCGGTGGTGCAGGCGCAGGTGGACGATCTGACCGCGCAAGGCATCGACAAGATCATCCTGCTGTCCCATTCCGGCTATGCCATCGACCAGCACATCGCGGAGAATACGACCGGCGTCGACGTGATCGTCGGCGGGCACAGCCACACGCTGCTGTCGAACACCGATGAGGCGGCGGCAGGCCCCTATCCCACCGTGACGAACGGGGTGCAGATCGTCACGGCCGAGGCCTATACCAAGTATCTGGGCGAATTCACCGTCACCTTCGACGATGCGGGGCAGGTGATTCGCACCGAAGGCGCGCCGCGTCTGCTGGACGCCAGCGTGGCCGAAGATCCCGAGGCCCTGGCCCGCGTGCAGGAACTGGCGATCCCCTTGGAAGAGATTCGCCGCAAGGTCGTGGGATCGACCACCGCCCCCGTGGAAGGGGACCGGACGGTGTGCCGCGTGATGGAATGTTCGATGGGCAATCTGGTGGCCGATGCGCAGCTGGCGCGGGTGGCCGATCAGGGAGTGCAGATCTCGCTCGTCAACAGCGGAGGCCTGCGCGCCTCCATTGATCAGGGGGAGGTGACGATGGGCGAGGTGCTGACCGTGCTGCCCTTCCTCAACACCCTGTCGACCTTCGAGATCACCGGCGCCGAACTGCTGGAAGGGCTGGAAAACGGCGTGAGCCAGATGGAAGAGGTGGGTGGACGGTTCCCGCAGGTGGCGGGCATGACCTATGCCGTCGATCCGGCAGCCGCGGTGGGTGCGCGCATCAGCGACGTCATGGTGGGGGACGCCGCGCTCGACCCCGAAGCGACCTATCTGGCTGTGTCCAACAACTATGTCCGCAATGGCGGCGACGGCTATACCGTGTTCGAGGACGCGCGGAACGCCTATGACTACGGTCCCGATCTGGCGCAGGTGGTGGCGGAATATCTGACCGCGCATCCCGACTACACGCCCTATACCGATGGGCGCATCACGGTGAAATGACGGTTGCGCCCTCCGGTGGGAGGGCGTATATCCCCCCTGAGCGCGGGCGTTGTGTAATGGTAAGACCTTAGCCTTCCAAGCTAATGACGCGGGTTCGATTCCCGCCGCCCGCTCCATAAAACTCCCCCCAGATACGAAAAAGGGCCGGCAGTGCCGACCCTTGCGCCTCAGTGCCCGTTCAGATGATCGGGCTGCGGCATTCCCAGGACGTGATACCCGCCATCGACGCGGATCGTCTCACCCGAGGTCATCGCGCCGTAATCCGAGGCGAGATAGACCGCCGTCCCGCCGATCGTGTCCAGCGTGGCGTTCGCCCGCAGCGGCGCGTTGGTTTCCGTGTGCCGGAACGTGGCGCGCGCGCCCGCGATGGCCGCCCCGGCCAATGTCTTCATCGGGCCGGGGGAAATGGCGTTCACCCGAATCTTCTGCGGACCCAGATCGTTCGCCAGATACAGGACCGACGATTCCAGCGCCGCCTTCGCCACGCCCATCACGTTGTAATAGGGGGTGACGCGGGACGACCCCTGATAGGTCAGCGTCATCAGCGACCCCCCGTCGGGCATCAGATCGGCCGCGCGTTTGGCCACGTCGATGAAGCTGTAGCAGGAGATGGTCAGCGAATTGCGGAAATTTGCGCGGCTGGTGTCGATGAACCGCCCAGCCAGCTCGTTCTTGTCGGAATAGGCGATGGCATGGACCAGAAAATCGATGCTGCCCCATGTGTCCTTCAGGGTGGCGAAGGCCGCATCCATGCTGTCGTCGTTCATCACGTCCACATCCAGCAGGATGGACGATCCGACCGTTTCGGCCAAGGGGGCCAGGCGTTTGCCGAACGCCTCGCCCTGATAGGTGAAGGCAATTTCCGCGCCTTCCGCCGCCATGGCGCGGGCGATGCCCCAGGCGATGGACCGGTCGTTCGCGACCCCCATCACGACACCGCGTTTCCCCTTCAAAAGCTCGGCCATTGGCGATTCCTTAGCGATATTTGCTCATGACAAGCGTGGCGTTGGTTCCGCCGAAGCCGAAGCTGTTGGACAGGACTGAATCGAGTGTGACGTTTTCACGCAGCTTTGTCACGATCTCGCCCTCGTGAAGTTCCGGATCGGGCGTCGTGACATTGGCCGAGGCGGCGATGAAATCGCCGTTCATCATCAGCAGCGAATAGATCGCCTCATGCACGCCGGTCGCGCCCAGGCTGTGCCCGGTCAGCGATTTGGTGGAAGCGATGAGCGGGGTGGATCCGTCGCCAAACACGCGGCGGATGGCCTTCACCTCGGTGATGTCGCCCACACCGGTCGAGGTGCCGTGGCTGTTGATATAGTCGATCTTGCGCCCCTCGGGCAGGGTGGACAGCGCCAGCCGCATCGACCGTTCGCCGCCCTCGCCCGAGGGGGCGACCATGTCATAGCCGTCCGAGGTCGCGCCATAGCCCGTCACCTCGGCATAGATCTTGGCGCCGCGCGCCAGCGCGTGGTCCAGCTCCTCCAGAACCACCACACCGCCGCCGCCCGCGATCACGAAGCCGTCGCGCGTCGCGTCATAGGGGCGGGAGGCGGTTTCCGGCGTGTCGTTGTATTTCGACGACATCGCCCCCATCGCGTCGAACAGGCACGACAGCGTCCAGTCCAGTTCCTCGCCGCCGCCGGCGAACACCACGTCCTGCTTGCCCAACTGGATCTGTTCGACGCCGTTGCCGATGCAATGGGCCGAGGTGGAGCAGGCGGAGGTAATGGAATAGTTCACGCCCTTGATCCCGAACGGCGTGGCAAGGCAGGCCGAGTTCGTGGAGGACATGCAGCGCGTCACCATGAAGGGCCCCATGCGTTTGGGGGCCTTCTTCTCGATGACGATGTTATGCGCTTGAAAGAAGTTCGAGGTGGACGGCCCGCCCGATCCCATGATCAGGCCGGTGCGGGGGTTCGAGACGTCGGATTTTTCCAGCCCCGAATCCGCGATCGCCTGCTCCATCGCGATGAAGTTGTAGGCGGCCCCCGGTCCCATGAAGCGCAGATCGCGCTTGTCGATGTGATCTTCCAGCACGATCTGCGGCATGCCGTGGACCTGGCTGCGAAAGCCGTGTTCGGCATATTCGGGGGAAAAGACGATGCCCGACCGGCCCGCCCGCAACGAGGCTTCCACCTCGGACGCGGTGTTGCCGATGGGCGAGACGATGCCGATGCCGGTGATGACGACGCGACGCATGAACGTGTTCCTTTCGCGTATCGGGTCAGCTCTCGGAGAGAGCGACCTTCATGTCCTTGACCTGATAGATGACCTCGCCATCCGCCTCGACGCGGCCATCGGCCACGCCCATGGTCAGGCGGCGGGTTTGAACGGCTTTGGTGAAATCGACGTGATATGTCAGCAGCTTGCGGTCAGGGCGGACCATGCCGGTCAGCTTGACCTCGCCCACGCCGAGGGCATAGCCGCGCCCCTGCCAGCCGCGCCAGCCCAGGTTGAAGCCGGTCAGCTGCCACAGCCCGTCCAGACCCAGGCAGCCGGGCATGATCGGATTGCCGGGGAAGTGGCAGGCAAAGAACCAAAGGTCGGGATGGATGTCGAACTCCGCCACGACATGACCTTTGCCATGCGCACCGCCATCGCCCGAAATCTCGGTGATGCGGTCCATCATCAGCATCGGCGGTTCGGGAAGCTGGGCATTGCCGGGGCCGAACAATTCGCCCCGTGCGCAGGCCAGAAGTGCTTCCTTGTCGAAACTCGTCGGATAGTCGGCCATCAGGCTCCCCTTGAAATGTCGGACTTCCTCTATCACCGCAGGCCGATGGGTGGCAAGTGCGGGGGGGCGGCCCGCCTTGAATCCGGGGGGCGATTGGCGGTATAGGGGGCGGGAAAGGCGGCGCTTCATGACCCAGACGGCAATCGAACGCGGAACGACTTGGCTGGCCAAGGGCAACCTGCGCCCCACGCGGCAGCGGCTTGCGCTGGCCCAGCGGTTGGTGGGCGACGGGCAGAACCGCCACGTCACCGCCGAAAGCCTGTTCGCCGCCTGTTCGGAGGCGGGGGATCGCGTCAGCCTGGCCACCGTCTACAACACCCTGCGGGCCTTTTGCGATGCGGGCCTGATGCAGGAGGTGATCGTGGACGGGGCGAGAAGCTATTTCGACACCCGCACCGACGATCACCCGCATTTTTTCTGGGAGGATTCGTCGGATCTGACCGACGCCCCCGCCGACCAGCTTGAGATCACCCGCCTGCCCGACGCGCCGCAGGGCGCCACGATCAGCCGGGTGGATGTGGTGATCCGGCTGCGGCGCGGATAAGGAACCTTTGACCGCACCGACCGTTATGCGTCCGATCTTTCGGAGACATTTTCATGCTTATTCGGTTCGGTTACGACATTTCCGTCGGCTGTGCGCAGCCCACCCATTTCCTGACCCGGATGGCCGTGCGTCCCGAACGGCGCGCCGACTTCGTCGATGCGGAGGACATCCGCCTGACCCCGGATGTGCCGTTTGAGACGTTCGAGGATTCGTTCGGCAACATCTGCCTGCGCTTCACCGCGCCCGCCGGGGAAACGCGCATCCGCTGCACCGGCCTGATCCACGATCACGGCGAGGCCGAGCCGGTCGTTCCCCATGCGGGCGAGACGCCGATCGAACAGCTTCCGGCAGACGTCCTGCAATATCTTCTGCCCAGCCGGTATTGCGAAAGCGACAGCCTCGCCCCCTTCGCGTGGGACCGGTTCGGCCACCTTCCCCAAGGGTGGGCGCGGGTGCAGGCGATCTGCGATTTCGCTAACGGGCAGATCAAGTTCGATTATCAGAAAGCGTCCGCCACGCGCACGGCACAGGGGGCGATCACCGACGGCTATGGCGTGTGCCGCGATTTCGCGCATACGGCGGTCGCGCTCTGCCGCGCCATGTCGATCCCCGCGCGTTATGTGAACGGGTATCTGGGCGATATCGGCGTGCCTTATGGCGGGCCGATGGATTTCTCGGCTTGGTTCGAGGCGTATCTGGATGGGCAATGGTATGCGTTCGATGCGCGTCACAACACGCCGCGCATCGGGCGCATCAACATCGCCGTGGGGCGCGATGCCGCGGATGTGGCGATGCTGCACAGCTTCGGCCCGCACGACCTGCACGATTTCCTGATCGTGTGCGAGGATGCGGAGAACCCGGCTACCCCCCCGGCGGGGTCCACTGCACCATCCCCACATGCGGCGCCGCCGTCGCAAGCATGACCAACCGGTCGAAGCCGAGGGCGATGCCGCTGGCGGGGGGCATATGCGCCAAGGCCGCCAGCAACCCTTCGTCGATGGGATAGCGTTCGCCGTAACGGCGGGCCTTCTCCTCCATCTCGGCCACGAAGCGGCGGCGCTGTTCGTCCGGGTCGGTCAGTTCGCCGAACCCGTTCGCCAGTTCGACGCCGCAGGCGTAAAGCTCGAACCGCTCCGCCTCACGCGGGTCGGTGGCGCGGCGGGCCAAGGCGGCCTCCGGCGCGGGATAGCGGTCGAGGATGGTCGCCCGCCCATGGCCCAGATGCGGCTCCACCTTCTCGGACAGGACGCGCGACATGAGGTCGGACCATGTATCGTCGGGCGCGAAACGCACATCGCCCATCTGCGCGGCCAGCGCATCGCGGTCCGGCTCTCCCTCATGCGGTATGGTGGCCAGAAGGTCGATGCCGGCGTGGCGGTCGAAGGCCTCGGCCACGGTCAGGCGTTCGGGCAGGGCGAAGGGGTCGCAGATGACCTCTCCGTGGCGCAGGCTGTCCCCCCCCGCCGCCCGCGCGGCCACCGCCAGCATCGCCGCGCAGTCGTCCATCAGGGTGCTGTAATCCTCGCCCACGCGATACCATTCCAGCATCGTGAATTCGACCGCATGGCGCGGCCCCCCCTCGCGGTTGCGGAACACGTGGGAAAAGGCCGCGATCCGTGTCTCCCCCGCCGCCAGCAACTTCTTCATCGCGAATTCGGGCGAGGTGTGCAGATAAAGGCCACGCCGCGACAGGTCGGGGGCCACAAGGTCGGTGGCAAAGGCGTGCAGATGCGTCTCGTTCCCCGGGCTGGTCTGAAGCTGCGCGGGATCGACCTCGGTGAAGCCCTGATCGTCCAGCCATGCGCCCAAGGCCCGGCGGATGCGGTTGCGGGCCAGCAGGGCCGGGCGGCGGTCGGCGTGGCGGTCGGGATGCCACCAAGGGGTGTCGGTCATGCGTTCGGGCTTCCGATTTGCGGCGACATGCGCTATCTCACGCGGGATTTCCCCGGAAACGGGGCCCGCCTTACAAGGATATTCCTGTGAAAGTCATCGCATCCTCGCTCCGCAAGGGCAACGTCGTCGAGATGGAGGGCCGTCTTTACGTCGTCCTGAAATCCGAAAACTTCCACCCCGGCAAGGGCACGCCCACGACCTCGGTCGATATGCGCCGCATTTCGGACGGTGTGAAGGTGGCGGAGCGGTGGCGCACCACCGAGATGGTGGAAAAGGCCACCGTGGACGAACGCGAATACGACTTTCTGTATGAGGACGGCGAAGGCTACCACTTCATGGAGCCTGCGACCTATGAACAGCTGGCCGTGTCCCCCGACGTGATCGGCGACGACGCCTGGTTCCTGACCGAAGGCGCCAAGGCCTATCTGCAGACGTTCGAAGGCGTGGCCATCGCCATCAACCTGCCGCAGCGCGCGACGGTCGAGATCGGCGAGACGGAGCCCGTGGTGAAGGGGCAGACGGCCTCGTCCTCCTACAAGCCCGCGATGTGCACGAACGGGCTGCGCGTCATGGTGCCGCCGCATATCGGCGCGGGCACGCGGATCGTCATCAACACCGATGACAAGACCTATGTGGAACGCGCCAAGGACTGAGGCGACCAGCCCCCTCGCGGTTCCCGCGCGCGATTGAAAAATGCCGCGCCCTCCACCTGTTCGGGGGGTGGGCGCCCCTTATATGACACGATGAACAAGCGCCGGCCCCCAGCATCGCACGGGCCCCCATTTCCAGGTTACACGCCCGTGAACAGTGCCACCCTGCGTCCGCTTTGGCTGTCCGGTGACAGCGCCACCGCCACCCTGATCGCGGCATTCGACTGGTCCACCACATCGCTGGGCCCGATCAAGGGATGGTCGGCGCATCTGTGCTCGACCGTGGACACGCTGGTCAATTCGCCCATCCCGAAGGTTCTGATCTGGGGGCCGGATCATCGGCTGATCTACAACGACGCCTATTGCGCGATCATCGGTGACCTGCACCCGGACGCCATGGGCGGTTCGATCGAGACCGCGTTCCCCCGCAGCTGGGATTTCAACCGCGCCATGTTGGAAAAGGGCATGGCGGGCGAGGCGCAGGTCTTTCCCAACCGCACCGTGACCCTGACGCACGACGGCGTGACCGAGGATTTCTCCTTCTATGTCTTCTGCACACCGGTGCGCGAACAGGACGGCCAGATGGGCGGGGTGCTGTGCACCGCGCTGGACATGACGCCCATCCTGCGCGCCCAGATGGTGGAGCGGCACAGCAACGAACGCTTCGCCGCCGCGGTGGACGCGGTGCATGGCGTTCTTTGGACCAATTCGCCCGAAGGGCGGATGACGGGCGAACAAACCGGCTGGTCGCGTTTGACCGGTCAGCGGTTCGAAGAGTATCAGGGCTTCGGATGGGCCGAGGCGGTCCATCCCGATGACCGCGACGCCTCGGTCGTGGCTTGGCGCGAGGCAGTGGCCGCGCGTGGCGTGTTCGTGCACGAACATCGCGTGCGCCGCGCCGATGGCGAATGGCGGTATTTCGCGATTCGTGGCGTACCGGTGACGGAAGAGGACGGGACGATCCGCGAATGGGTCGGCATCCACACCGACATCACGGCGCAGCGCGTGGCCGAACTGGCGCTGATGAACCATGCCGACGATCTGGCCCGCCAGGTCCGCCACCGCGAACGCGCCGAGGAGCAGTTGCGCAGCCTGAACGAGACGTTGGAAACCCGCGTCATTCAGGCGGTGGAGGAACGTCGTCAGGCCCAGACCGCGCTGGCGCAATCCCAGAAGATGGAGACCATCGGCAAGCTGACCGGCGGCGTGGCGCATGATTTCAACAACCTGCTTCAGGTCGTGTCGGGCAACCTGCAGCTTTTGTCGAACGACGTTACGGGCAATGACCGCGCCGAACGCCGTGTGGCCAATGCCTTGGCAGGCGTGGCGCGGGGGGCCAAGCTCGCCTCGCAGCTTCTGGCGTTCGGGCGGCGGCAGGCGCTGGAACCGCGCGTCGTCAACGTCACCCGTTTCGTGCGGGGGATGGACGACATGCTGCGCCGCGCCATCGGCGAGGGGATCGAGATCGAGACGGTGGCCAGCGGCGGGCTATGGAACACCTTCATCGACCCGACGCAGATCGAGAACGCGCTGCTGAACCTTGCGATCAACGCACGCGATGCGATGGACGGGCAGGGCAAGCTGACGATCGAACTGGGCAACACCTGTCTGGACGACACCTATGCCCGCAACCATGACGAGGTGGCGCCCGGCCAATACGTCATGCTGGCCGTGACCGATACCGGCAGCGGGATGACCCCCGAGGTTCTGGAAAAAGTGTTCGAGCCGTTCTTCTCCACCAAGGGGGAGGGGAAGGGGTCCGGTCTGGGCCTGTCGATGGTCTACGGCTTCGTCAAGCAGTCGGGCGGGCATATCAAGATCTATTCCGAGGTGGGGCATGGCACGACCATCCGCCTCTATCTGCCGCGCGCGATGCAGGCCGAGGATGTGGAGGTCGTCACCGTCAACGAGCCCGTGACCGGCGGCACCGAAACCGTGCTGGTGGTCGAGGATGACGAGGAGGTTCGCGCCACCGTGGTCGATATCCTGCGCGATCTGGGCTATTCGGTGCTGAAGGCCGTGGATGCGCAATCGGGGCTGAACGTCATCGAAAGCGGCGTGAAGATCGACCTTCTGTTCACCGATGTCGTGATGCCCGGCACGTTGAAAAGCCCGGAACTGGCGCGCATGGCGAAGGAACGTCTGCCGAACCTCGCGGTGCTGTTCACCTCCGGCTATACCGAAAATTCCATCGTGCATGGCGGGCGGCTGGATGCGGGGGTCGATCTGATCTCCAAACCCTATACCCGCGAGGCGCTGGCGCGGAAGATCCGTCACGTTCTGGGCAATCAGGCGCAGCGCGATCTGGCAACCCTGCCGCCCGACCCGCCCGAGCATGTCGAACCCGTGACCGGGGCCGTCACCATGCTGGTGGAAGACGACGCCCTGATCCGCATGAGCACGGCGGACATGCTGGAGGACATGGGGCACACCGTCGTGGTCGCCGCCAGTGCGGAAGAGGCGCTGGTCCTGATGCAGGGCCATCCGGTGGAGATCCTGATCACCGACATGAACCTGCCGCGGATGACGGGTCTGGATCTGGCGGACCGGGTGATGAAGGACCGCCCCGGCATGGCGATCGTTCTGGCCACCGGCGACACCTCGGTGAAGGCCGATCATGTGACGCTGCTGCCCAAGCCCTATGCACAGGGGCATATCGCCGCCGCCATTGAGCAGGCGCGCCAGCGGCATCTGGCGAAGGCCTGACATGGACCGCCCCCCGGATCGGGGGGCGTTCGTTTTTCAGACGATGCGGGCCAGGGGCGCATCGAAGCCCAACGTGTCGCCCGCCTTGGCGATTTGCTCCAGCCGGCCGGCCTTCGGGGCCTCCACGCGGGTTTCCATCTTCATCGCCTCCATCACCGCGATGACCTCGCCTTCGGCCACATCGGTGCCGTCCGCCACCTGCCACAGCGTCAGGGTGCCCGCGACGGGGGCGGGGACGGTGTCCTGATCCGCGGGCGTTGCCGGAACCACGGGCGCATCGCCCTGCGGCAGGGCCGACAGCAGCCCCTGCGGCAGCCCCAGTTCATGCCGCTTGCCGTCGATCTCGATCGCCACGCGCAGCATCGGCGCGGCGTTCGGGGCGGTGACGCGCGGATGGGCCGCCATCTCGGCCGCCAGCGCGTCGGCAAAGTCCGTCTCGATCCAGCGGGTGTGGACGCGGAAATCGATCGTGAAGTCGGCCTGTTTCAGCACCGCCTTGTGGAACGGGATGACCGAGGCCACGCCCTCCACCCGAAACTCGTCCAGCGCGCGGGCGGCGCGGGCCAGCGCCTCGGCCCGTGTGGCTCCGGTCACGATCAGCTTGGCCATCATCGAATCGAAATTGGCCGCGACCGCGCCGCCGGTGGTGACGCCGCTGTCCATTCGCACGCCGGGGCCGGATGGCGCCTCCCACAGTGTGATCGGGCCGGGGGTGGGCAGGAAGCCGCGGGCGGGATCTTCGGCGTTGATGCGGAATTCGATCGAATGGCCGCGCGGGGCGGGCGTCGTGTCATCCGTCAGGCGCGCACCCGCCGCCACGCGGATCATCGCGCGGACCAGATCGATGCCGGTGGTTTCCTCGGTCACCGGATGTTCGACCTGAAGGCGGGTGTTCACCTCCAGAAAGGACAGCGTCCCGTTTTCCGACAGCAGGAACTCCACCGTGCCCGCGCCGGAATACCCCGCCCTGGCGCAGATGTCGCGGGCCGAGGACAGGATGCGGTCCGTCATCGCGGGATCGAGGAAGGGGGCGGGCGCCTCCTCCACCAGTTTCTGGTTGCGGCGTTGAAGCGAGCAGTCGCGGGTGCCCAGCACCTTCACCGTGCCGTGGCGGTCGGCCAGAACCTGCGCCTCGATATGGCGCGGGCGGTTCAGGAACTGCTCGACAAAACATTCGCCCCGGCCGAAGGCCGAGACCGCCTCGCGCGTGGCGCTGTCGAAAAGCTCTTCCACCTCCTCCAGCCGCCACGCGACCTTCATGCCGCGCCCGCCGCCGCCATGCGCGGCCTTGATCGCGATGGGCAGGCCGTGCTGCTGGGCAAAGGCCAGCGCCTCGGCCCCCGTGACCGGCCCGGGGGACCCTGCGACCAGCGGCGCGCCGACCTGCTCCGCGATGCGGCGGGCCTCGATCTTGTCGCCCAAGGCCTCGATCACCTGCGGGTCGGGGCCGATCCACACCAGACCCGCCGCCATCACGCCTTGCGCGAAATCGGCCCGTTCGGACAGAAAGCCATAGCCGGGATGGATCGCATCCGCCCCCGCCCGGGCCGCGATGGCCAATATCTTGTCCGCGTTCAGATAGGTGTCGGCGGGCTTTTCCCCCTCCAAGGCAAAGGCCTGATCGGCGGCCCGCACGAAGGGCGCATCGCGGTCGGCATCGGCATAGACGGCGATGGATTCGATGCCTTCGTCACGGCAGGCGCGGATCACGCGCAAGGCAATCTCACCCCGGTTGGCAATAAGGATGCGGCGAAGGGGGCGCGGGTCCGCGCCGGTTTGGAACAGGGTCATGGAGTATCCGGCTTGAGGGGGGCGAAGGGGGCGGCCGCGATGAAGCGGATGCGCGCCCCCGGCGGGATTTGCGCGGCCAGATCCAGCGCCTGCGGCAGAACCGTGGCGATGACCGGATAGCCGCCGGTCAGGGGGTGATCGGCCAGAAAGAATACGGGCTGGCCGGAATGGGGGATCTGGATCGCGCCCGTCTCCGTCCCTTCGGACGGCAGTTCGCGGGCGTCGCGGGTCAGCGCCTGCCCCTCCAGCCGCATCCCCACGCGGGAGGAGAGGGGTGAGACGGTCCACTCCTGCGACAGGAACGCCTCCACCTGATCGGGGGGGAACCAGTCGGTGCGGGGGCCGAGCGTGACGGGGATTTCCACCACCTCGCCCACGGCGGGCAGGGGCGCGCCTGGGGCGGGCGTCGGATCGGTCGCGGCGGCGGGCGCATGGGCCAGGGGCAGAACGGACCCGTTGCCCAAAGGCTCCGGCCCGATGCCCGCCAACGTGTCGCGGGACGCGCTGCGCAGGGCCAGGGGCGCGTCAAATCCACCGCGCACCGCGAGATAGCTGCGCATCCCACGTGTGGGCGGGGGCAGGATCAGAACCTCGCCCGCGTCCAGCGCGAACGGGCGGGTGGGGTCCACGGCGATGCGGGTGCCGTCCGCCTCGATCTCTGCCGCCGTGGCCGCACCGTCCAGCGCCAAGGTCACCGGCTCATCGACCGACAGACGGGTGGGACCGAACGTGATCTCCAGCGCCGCAGCGCCGGAGGGGTTGCCCACCCGGCGATTGGCGCGGCGCAGCGCGCCGATGTCCAGCGCGCCCGCGCCCGACACGCCCTGACCGCCCTGACCGGGGCGGCCTTCGTCCTGCACGGTGATCGGAAAGGCGGTGGAGACGACCCTCAGCCCGCGCGTGGCGGGGGCGGGGTGCGGCGCGGGGGCGGGCGGTTGCGCCGCCTTTTCCACGAAGCGCACCCGCTGGCCGGGGGCCAGAAGCGCGGGTGGCGAACGGGTCAGGTCGAACATCGGCACCGGCGTGCGCCCGATCAACTGCCACCCGCCGGGTGATTCCAGCGGATAGACGCCCGAGAAGCGCCCGGCCAGCGCCACCGACCCTGCCGGGATCCGCGTGCGCGGCGAGGATCGGCGCGCGATGTCGAACCGCGGATCGTCGCAGGTCATATAGGCGAAACCGGGGGCGAACCCGCAGAACGCCACCTGCCATGTCGCCGCCTGATGCGCGGCGATGACTTCGGGCACCGACAGGCCCATCAGAGTTGCGACTTCGGCCAGATCCTCGCCGTCATAGGTGACGGGCAGGTCGACGACCTCGGCCGTGTTCAGGGTGGGGGCGGTGCCGGGGGGCGGCGCGCGGGACAGGATGGCGGCGGCCAGCGCGCCGTCCGCCGCCACGCCCACGCGGGTGCGCACCATCAACGTCTGCGCCGCCGGCACGATCTCCAGCACGCCCTCGATCGGGTCGGCGTTCAGGGCGTCGAACAGGGCCAGCGTCCGGTCCAGATCGGGCAATTCGACCAGCAGCGTGCGCGGGCCGACGGGAAGAAAACGAAGGGTCATACGTGCCAGACCGTGTCGGGAATATCGGTGATGAACATGTGCCCGGGCGCGTGGGTGATCGCAAACGGCACGCCCGAGGCCATGACGGCGGCCTGCGGGGTCACGCCACAGGCCCAGAAGACGGGGATCTCCCCCTCGCGCACCGGGACCGCGTCGCCGAAATCGGGGCGCGACAGGTCGGCGATGCCAAGGGCCGCCGGGTCGCCCACATGCACCGGCGCGCCATGCACGGCGGGATAGCGGGCGGTGATCGTGGCTGCATCGGCCACCCGGTCGGCGGCGATGGGCCGCATGGAGACGACCATCGGCCCCTGCATCCGGCCTGCGGACCGACAGGGCCGCGTCGTGCGATACATCGGCACGTTGGAGCAATGGGCGATGTGGCGCATCTCGATCCCCGCCGCCATCAGCGGCGCCTCGAACGTAAAGGAACAACCGATCAGGAAGGTGACCAGATCGGGGTGTTCGCGCCAAGCCTCGGTCGCGTCCGGCACCTCGGCCGTCAGCGCGCCGTCGCGCCAGATGCGATAGAGCGGCAGGTCGCGGCGCAGATCCGCCCCCTCCGCCAGCGCGGTGTCAAAGCGCCCGGCCTCGGTCACGTCCAGAACGGGGCAGGGCTTGGGGTTGCGCTGGGCGAACAGCAGGAAATCCCACGCCCAGTCCGCAGGAAGGGAGATCATGTTGCACTGGGTGAAGCCCGGCGCCAGCCCTGCGGTGGGGGCCACGTGACCGTCGCGGCACATCCGGCGTGCGTCCTGCGGGGTCATGCAAAGCTCCGAATTTTGACCCCGCCCGCCACCAGCGCCGCGCGCACGCGGGCGGCCATGGCGACCGCGCCGGGGCTGTCGCCATGGATGCAGATGCTGTCGGCCTGGAGGGTAAGGGTTGAGCCGTCGATGGCCTCGATCACCCCGTCCGTCGCCAGGCGCAGCATCCGCGCGGCCACGGTGTCGGGATCGTGCAGCACCGCGCCCGCCTGCTTGCGCGACACAAGCGTGCCTTCGGGCGTATAGGCGCGGTCGGCGAACGCCTCGGCCACCACGGGCAGGCCCGCCGCCCGCGCGCGGTCCAGGATCGGCGCGCCCGCCAGCCCCATCATCACCAGCGTCGGGTCCACCGCCAGCATCCCTGCGATCACCGCATCCGCCTGCCGCGCGTCGCCTGCGATGGTGTTGTAAAGCGCGCCATGCGGTTTGACATAGGTGACGCGCGTGCCCGCCGCCGCCGCCAGCCCGCGCAGTGCGCCGATCTGATAGATGACGTCGGCGGTCAGGTCTGCCGAGGTCACATCCATGTTGCGCCGTCCGAACCCCACCCGGTCGGGATAGGAGACATGCGCCCCCACCGCCACACCGCGTTCGGCCGCCTGTTTCAGCGTGGTCAGGATGCCCGCCGGATCGCCCGCATGAAAGCCGCAGGCGACGTTGGCGGAACTGACGATGCCCAGCATCGTCGCGTCGTCCCCCATGGTCCAGGCGCCGAAGCCTTCGCCCAGATCGCTGTTCAGGTCGATATGCGGTGTCATGCGGTGTTCCTTCTTACAGACCGATGAAGGCGAAGATCGCGCCCACGGATTTGTAGCCCATATACCAGGTCAGCGCGCAGATGACGGCGCTGGCCACCAGCAGCGGGCGGTTGTAGCGGTGCCCCCCCAGAAGGTCCGACCGCGCGAACCCCACATAGGTGAAGATCGTGAGGCCGATGGGCAGGATCAACCCGTTGAACCCGCCGACAAAGACCAGAATGGCCGCCGGGGGCGTCGTCATCGCGACATAGATCGCCAGCGAGATCGCGATGAACAGCACCGTGGCGATGTCGCGCGACCGTTGGGTCATGGGCGCGAAGACCGGCATGAAGCTGACCGAGGTATAGGCCGCGCCGATGGTCGAGGTCAGCGCCGCCGCCCAGAAGACGATGCCGAAGACGCGCAGGCCGACGCTGCCCGCCGCCTCGAAGAAGGCCTGCGCGGCGGGGTTCGCGGCCCGGCCCGACAGGTCCAGCGTGACGCCGCTGGTGACCACGCCCAGAATGGCCAGAAACAGGATGAAGCGCATGACGCCCGTGATCGCGATGCCCGTCAGCGCCGCGCGCGTGACCGAGGCGAGGTTGTGCGGCCCCGTCAGCCCCTTGTCCAGCAGGCGGTGCGCCCCGGAATAGGTGATGTAGCCGCCGACCGTGCCGCCGACGATGGTGGTGATCGCGGCGAAGTTGATCGTGTCGGGCAGGATGGTCTGGCGCAGCGCCTCGCCCACCGGCGGGTTGGAGACCAGCGCCACGAACAGCGTCATCGCAATCATGACAAGGCCCAGAACGATGATGATCCGGTCCAGCAGCACCTCGGCGCGTTTCGACAGGAAAATCCCGATCGCCACCACGGCCGAGGCTGCGCCGCCGATCTTGGGGTCCAGCCCGATCATCGCGTTCAGGCCCAGACCCGCGCCTGCGATGTTGCCCACGTTGAATGCCAGCCCGCCGATGATCACAAGGATCGCCAGCAGATATCCCGCGCCCGGAATGGCCGCGTTGGCGGTCTCGGATGCGGGCCGCCCGGTCAGGGCGGTGATGCGCCAGATGTTCAGCTGCACCACGAAGTCAATGACGATGGACGCCAGGATCGCAAAGGCGAAGGCCGCCCCCAATTGGGCGGTGAAGGTGGCGGTCTGGGTGATGAACCCCGGCCCGATGGCGGAGGTCGCCATCAGAAAGATCGCCGCCAGAAACGACCCGCGCAGGGTCGCCTTGGCGGCGGAAGGTGGTGTGGTTTCGGTCGTCATGCGCTCTCTCCCCAAGAAAGGCCGTGGTTTTGCGCCAAGACAGGCGGCTGTGCCGCCGGACGCAATCCTGCCTCCGCATCCCTGGGGTCGATTGTTGAACAATTAATGCATCAACGTCTAGTCATTTGTCGGAATGCGCGAAAAATGTGCGATCCGTGAAGGGTCAGCCCTGCCCCGCCGGCGGCGTTCCCGTGCCAGGGTGTAAAGCCCCGACGCGATGACCAGCGTGGCGCCGAAGATGACGGCCGGGGCCGGAACCTCGCCAAAGACGATCAGCGCCAGCACCAGAACGAACACCAGCCGGGCATAGCGGAAGGGCGTCACCACCGACACCTCGCCCACCCGGGTCGCGGCCACGATCAGGGCATATCCGGCGGTTCCCGCCACCAACGCCCCCAGCAGCACCAGCGCCGAGGGACGATCAAGCGGAGCTGTGCCCTGCACCGCCATCATCGCCGCCCCCAGAAGCAGCATCATCGTCATGGCGGAAAACCCGATGGCGCTGCTGCCGATGCGGCGCGGCACGCCGCGCGTCGCCAGATCGCGCAGGGTCAGCCCGGCCACGGCGGCCACGGCCAGCAGGGAGTGCACCTCGAACTCCCGCCCCGGCTGCACGACGAACAGGATGCCGACGAACCCCACGCCGATCGCGGTCCAGCGCCGCCAGCCCACCTGTTCGCCCAGAAACAGCGCGGCGCAGCAGGTGATGGCCAAGGGCTGCGCCTGAAGGATGGCCGACACGGTGGACAGGGGCAAAAGCGCCAGCGCGGTGACATAGAAGCCGGAGGCCACCATCTCGCCCAGATTGCGCCAGCCGACGGCCCCGGTCCAGACGCCGCGCGCGAACAACGGCTCGCCCCGCATCCTTGCGACCGCGCCGAAGCAGATCGCCCCGAACAGGCCCCCGGCCGCCAGAATCTGGCCGATGGGCATCGTTTCGGCCGACAGTTTCAGGAACATGTCCTCCACCGCGAACAGCGCCATGGCGGCGACCATCAGGGCGATGCCGCGCATATTGTCCATCGTGAAAGCTCCGGGATTGTGCGGGGGTGCCATATCACCGCCGCAAACCCCGCCGCAATCGCCAAAGCCGTGGCCATCCGCGCCCCCCGTGATATAGGCAGTCAAGCCAATGTCAGGACCCCCATGCCCGCACGCCCCGTCACCGCCGGACTTGTCGAACACACCGCCGTGTCCCTGCGCGAAGCCATCGCGGGGGGCGCGCTGGCCCCCGGGCAGCGCCTGTCCGAGGCGAAACTGGCGGGGGAGCTGGACATTTCCCGCAACACGCTGCGCGAGGTGTTCCGGCTGCTGACGCAGGAAGGGCTGCTGCGGCACGAACCCAATCGCGGCGTGGCGGTGGCGGTGCCGTCGATGGCGGCCATCCTCGACATCTATCGCGTGCGCCGCCTGATCGAGGTGCCGTCGCTGGCGCAGGCCTGGCCCCGCCATGCCGCCGTGGCCCGGATGGGCGTGGCGGTGGAGCGGGCCCATGCCGCGGCGCAGGATCGGGACTGGCGGCGGGTGGGCAGCGCCAACATGGAGTTCCACGCGGCCATCGTGGCCTTGGCCGACAGTCCGCGCCTGACGGGTTTTTTCACCCGCATCGCGGCGGAAATGCGGCTGGCCTTCGGCCTTCTGGGCAGCCCCGAGGATCTGCACGCCCCCTATGTCGATCTGAACCGCGAGATTCTGGCGCGGCTGGTGGCCGAGGATCAGCCCGAGGCCGCGCGGATGCTGGAGGCCTATCTGACGATGTCCGAACGCAAGGTGATGTCGGCCTTCGCTAGGCTGGAAAGCGACTGACCATTCTTGAGAATCGTTCTCACCTGGCTTGACGTTTTGCGAATCGTTCGCATTATGAACGACAAGCAGAGGGGATTGGACGGATGAAAGCGACGTGTCTTGCCGGAATGATGACCTTGATGGCCGGCGGCGCGGCGCAGGCGGAGATCAAGGTGGCGACCACCTTCACCGTCATTGCCGACATGGCCCGCAACGTGGCGGGCGACGCGGCCCAGGTCGTCTCGATTACCCGGCCGGGGGCGGAGATCCACGGATATGACCCGACCCCGCAGGACATTCTGGCGGCGCAGGACGCCGACCTGATCCTGTGGAACGGCCTGAATCTGGAGCTTTGGTTCGAACAGTTCCTGCGCAATGCGGGGGATGTGCCGTCCGCGACGCTCAGCGACGGGATCACCCCGATCCCGATCGCGTCGGGCGATTACGAGGGGCGTCCGAACCCCCATGCCTGGATGAGTCTGGATAACGCGATGATCTATGTCGACAACATCCGCGCGGCGCTGAGCGCGCAGGACCCCGAAAACGCCGGCGTCTATGCCGAGAATGCGGGCCACTACAAGGCGGAGCTGGCGCGGGAGATCGGGGCGCTGCGCGACGTTCTGCGCGCCGTCCCCGAGGATCGCCGCTGGCTTGTCACCTGCGAGGGGGCGTTCAGCTATCTTGCCCGCGATTTCGGTCTGAACGAGGTGTATCTGTGGCCGATCAACGCCGAACAGACCGGCACGCCGCGTCAGGTGCGGCAGGTGATCGACACGGTGCGCGAACATCACATTCCGGCGGTGTTCTGCGAAAGCACGGTCAGTCAGGCCCCCGCCGAACAGGTGGCCCGCAACACCGACGCCGAATATGGCGGGATGCTCTATGTGGATTCGCTGTCGGGGCCGGACGGGCCGGTGCCGACCTATCTCGATCTGCTGCGGGTCACATCGGAAACCATCGTGCAGGGGCTGACGCGTCATGAGTGACCCGACCCTTATCGGCGACGGGATCGTGGCGCGGGGCGTCACCGTCACCTATCGCAACGGCCATACCGCGCTGCGCGACGCCAGTTTCGCCATCCCGCGCGGCACGGTCACGGCGCTGGTGGGGGTGAACGGGGCGGGGAAATCCACGCTGTTCAAGGCGATCATGGGCTTCGTGCCCGCAGCGCAGGGTGACATCCGCCTTCTGGGAATGCCGGTGAGAGAGGCCCTGCGCCGCAACATCGTCGCCTATGTCCCCCAATCGGAGGAGGTTGATTGGGCCTTCCCCGTGCTGGTGGAAGATGTGGTGATGATGGGCCGCTATGGCCATATGGGGTTTTTGCGCCGCGCCTCGGCCGCCGATCATGCGGCGGTGGACGCCGCGCTGGCCCGCGTGGGGCTGACCGACCTGCGCCATCGTCAGATCGGAGAGCTGTCGGGCGGGCAGAAGAAACGCGTGTTCCTGGCCCGTGCGCTGGCGCAGGATGGGCAGGTGATCCTGCTGGACGAACCCTTCACCGGCGTAGACGTGAAGACCGAAGAGCAGATCGTCACCCTTCTGGGCGAATTGCGGGCCGAGGGGCGGGTGATGCTCGTCTCCACCCACAATCTTGGCTCTGTGCCGGATTTTTGCGACCGCGTGGTGCTGGTCAAGGGGACCGTGCTGGCGCATGGCCCGACCGAAACGACCTTCACCCGCGACAACCTTGAGGCGGCCTTCGGCGGCGTGCTGCGGCATTTCACCCTTCAGGGCGAGGCGCTGCACGACGATGACGATCCGCGCGAACTGACCGTCATCACCGATGACGAACGCCCCTTCGTGCATTACGGGCCGAAATCATGAGCGTTCTGTGGGAGCCGTTCACCTATCAATACATGACCAATGCCATGTGGGTGTCGGCCATGGTGGGCGCGGTCTGCGCCGCCCTGTCGGCCTATCTGATGCTGAAGGGGTGGTCGCTGATCGGGGACGCGCTGGGCCATTCGGTCGTGCCGGGGGTGGCGGGGGCGTATATGCTGGGCCTGCCCTTCGCGCTGGGGGCCTTTCTGGCGGGGGGGCTGGCGGCGGGGGCGATGCTGTTCCTGTCCGAACGTTCGGGACTGAAGGTGGATGTGATCATCGGGATCATCTTCACCTCGTTCTTCGGGCTGGGGCTGTTCATGGTGTCGGTCAGTCCGGTGGCCGTGGACGTGACCGCCATCACCATGGGCAACATCCTGATGGTGACGCCGGGCGACACGCTGCAACTGGCGATCATCGGCACCGTCTGTCTGGGCGTTCTGGCCGTCAAGTGGAAGGATCTGATGGTCGTGTTCTTCGATGAAAACCATGCGCGGTCCATCGGGTTGAACCCGTCGCGGCTGAAGGCGTTGTTCTTCGTGCTGCTGGCCGCCGCGATCGTGGCCGCGATGCAGACCGTCGGGGCGTTTCTGGTCATCGCCATGGTCGTGACGCCGGGGGCCACCGCCTATCTGCTGTGCGACCGGTTTCCGCGCCTGATCGTGCTGGCCATGGTGATCGGCACGGTCACGGGGTTCGTTGGGGCCTATGCCAGTTACTTCCTCGACGGGGCGACGGGGGCGATCATCGTCGTGCTGCAGGCGATCCTGTTCGCGCTGGCCTTCGCCTTCGCGCCCAAGCACGGGATGCTGGCCGCGCGGATGCGCGCGCGGGAGGGACGGGCATGAGCTGGCTTGACCCGTTCACCTTCCCGTTCCTGCAGAACGCCTTCCTGATCGGCGCGCTGGTCGCGGTGCCGACGGCGATCCTGTCGTGCTTTCTGGTCCTGAAGGGCTGGGCGCTGATGGGCGATGCCGTCAGCCATGCGGTGCTGCCGGGGGTGGTGATCTCGTGGCTGGCGGGGATCCCGCTGGTCATCGGGGCCTTTGGCGCGGGCATGGTCTGCGCGGTGGCCACGGGGTTCATCGCCGACAACAGCCGGGTGAAGCGCGACACGGTGATGGGGGTGATCTATGCCACGATGTTCGCCATCGGGGTGATCCTCTACACCACCTTTCCGTCCGATCAGCACCTGTCGCATATCCTGTTCGGCAACATGCTGGGCGTGGGGCCGGAGGATCTGTGGCTGACCGGCGGGATCGCCGTGATGGTCACGCTGGTCCTTTTGGTGAAATGGCGGGACTTTCTTCTGCACGCCTTCGATCCCGTGCAGGCGCAGGCGAGCGGGCTGCGAACCGGGTGGCTGCATTACGGCCTTCTGGCGATCCTGTCGCTGACCGTCGTGGCCACCCTGTCCTCGGTCGGGATGATCCTGGCCATCGCGCTTCTGATCACGCCGGGGGCCACGGCCTTTCTGCTGACGCGGCGGTTCGGGGCGATGATGGCGGTGTCGGTCGCGATCTGCCTGACCGCGATGTTGGGCGGCACGTATCTGAGCGTGTTTCTCGACAGCGCGCCCGCGCCGACCGTGGTCCTGATCCTGACGGCGATCTTCCTCGCCGCCTTCATCCGCCGGATGCGTCAGGTGTCGGGGTCGTCGGGGGTGTTGGAGTAATACATCTCGCCGATGCGGATCTTCTCGCGCCCGCGGCTGACACGGAAATCGTTGGTGTCGCGGAGCGAGTAGATGCAGCCGCAATATTCCTGCATGTAGAACTCCTCCCGCTTGGAGATTTCGATCATGCGGGAGGCGCCGCCGCCCTTGCGCCAGTTGAACTCCCAGTATTTCACGCCGTCGTAAGGGGCCGCCGCCCGCACGCCGCAGTCGTTGATCTGCGTCATGTTCTTCCAGCGCGAGATGCCGAGGCTGGAGGTGATGACGGGAAAGCCGTTCTCATAGGCATAGAGCGCCGTGCGTTCGAACCGCATGTCGAAGCACATGGTGCAGCGGATGCCGCGTTCCGGCTCCCACTCCATGCCCTTGGCGCGGGCGAACCAGTTGTCGGCGTCGTAATCGGCGTCGATGAAGGGGATGTTGTGCTTTTCGGCAAAGCGGATGTTCTCATCCTTGCGCAGCACGTATTCCTTCTTGGGATGGATGTTCGGGTTATAGAAGAAGATCGTGTAATCGATCCCCGACGCCGTCATCGCCTCCATCACCTCGCCCGAACAGGGCGCGCAGCAGGAATGAAGGAGGACCTTCGTCTCTCCGTCCGGGGGGGTGAGGGTGGGGCGATCATATGTCATGGCCGCCATTCTACCAAACAGTGCAAAAGGGGGGAAGGGGTGGGCATTGCCGGTTTACAAGACGGTGATCCGCGGCAAGACTTGGCGCGATCCGTTGATGGAGTTGCCGGTGATCCGACTGCACGATGCCCAGCCGCAGGATTTCTTCGTGCCCGGCCTCGATCCCGGCCTGTGGCTGACCGAGCCGGAGGATCTCGGCCCGCATCTGACGCGGCCCGTCGATGTGTCGGCCCTGATCTTGGGCCATGACGCGGAACAGCGCATCCGCACGGCCGAGGTGATGGCGGCCTATCGCACCCAGCGGCAATGGTCGGCGGGCGTGGTGTT
Organism: Falsirhodobacter halotolerans; assembly: GCF_022899245.1. NCBI lineage: Bacteria > Pseudomonadati > Pseudomonadota > Alphaproteobacteria > Rhodobacterales > Paracoccaceae > Falsirhodobacter > Falsirhodobacter halotolerans. The sequence continues at coordinate 2,160,388 of NZ_JALJAZ010000001.1, read as the reverse complement.
TCCCACCGTTCTGGCGGTGGTCGAAGGGTTGAAGACCGACGGCCGCCGCATGACCGTGGGCGGCAAGTATCTGTTGAATTCGGAAGGCGGCTGGCGTCTGCGCAACGCCTATATGAAGGGGGAGGGGGGACGGGCGCGCGATGCGGCGCTGGTGGAGGATCTGGCGGCACGTTCGTTCGGCAATCACCGCCCCTTGCCCTATTGGCCGGGCGATGCGCGCGCCCTCAACCTGGTGATCGAGACGCGGAATTTCCACAATTTCTATCATTTTACCAAGGAGACGCTGCCGTTTTTAACGCTTGCAGATCGGTATGGCGTGACGGGGCGTATTCTGATCTGCGGCTCCTCCCGGAATGTCGGGGATTTCGTGCACCGGGAGATCGCGGCCTGGTTCCCGCATCTGGCCGATCGCATCCGGTTCGTCGGGGGGGCACAGGATTTCGGGACCGCGCTGATCGGGTTCAACACCAGCCATTTCTACTACCAGTGCCGCGACACGGTCATGCCGTCGCTTCCCGACATTGCGCCCGCCCCGATTCCGCGCCGCGCCACCCTTGCCGCGATGAGCGATCTGGCCGTCAACAGCCACGAGGCCCCCTTGGCCGACCTGCGCCACAGGGCGCTGGCGCAGCTGGCCCCGCGCGCCCCGCATCGACGCCTTTATGTCCGCCGCACCTCGGGCCGCAACCGCCCCCTGATCGGCGAGGAGGGTCTGATCGACCTGCTGCGCCCCGCAGGGTTCGAGGTGGTGGCCTTCGAGGATCACGGCACCGAACAGCAGGCCCGCATGGTGGCCGAGGCCGAGGCGTTGGTCAGCATCCATGGCGCGGGCATGACCAACATGCTGTTCGCGCCCGAAGGGTGTCTGGTGGTAGAGGTGTCGAACCTTCAGACCCTTCTGAAACGGTTTGGCGATTTCAACCCCTTGGCGCAGGTGGCGGGGGTCCGGTATCGCCACGTCTTTGCCGATCATGATTTTCCCGATCCCCATGTCGTGCCCGTCATCAGCGAGGATGGCCATCGGGGGGTGAACCTGTCGCCCGCGCAGGCGGAGATGCTTGCCGCGTATATCCGCGCGGCGCTGGACCCGGATCCGGCGCGCGCGGCGCTTGGGGCGGCGCGCGCCGCGAATGACGAGGGGGACATGGACCGCCTGGCGCAGATGCTGGAGGCGACCGGTCCCATGATCGCGCATGAGGCCGACACCCATGTCTGGCGCGCCAATGTGGCGGCCCATCGCGGGGACCGGACCGAGGTGCTGCGGCATCTGCGTCGCGCGCTGGTGCTGGCACCGGGACGCGCGCCGCTTCTGACCCGCACGCTGACCGTGGCGCATGATCTGGGCGATCGGGCGGCCAAGCAGGAGGCGGCGATGCTGTTTCTGAAGGCGAGCCCGCGCAAGGCGACCGCCCTGTTCGCCGAACGCGGCTGGACGTTCGAAATCCCGATGCCCGAGGGGACGGCCTGACGGCCCCGACCCTCAGGCGTATCGGCGATGGGCGCGGGGGGGATCGGGGGCCAGATGCGGGAACAGGCTCAGGATTTCCTGCCGCGCCGCCGCGCTGGCCGAATGGCGTGTCGTGCCCGGGGGATGCGCCCCGCTTTCGGCCGCGTGTGCGGGGACGATGTCGCATTCGTCACACAGCAGGTGGCAATAGGTCACCTCGGTCACCTCCGTCGCCAGACCAATTCCCGCCAGCCCGATCAGGTGTTTCGCCGCGATGCGGACGTCGCTGGCCGCGAACATGCGCCGGGCGATGTCCGGGGCGACCGTGACCCGGTACTGGGGCGAGACAAGGAGGTCCGCCGTGGGCATCCCGCGCCCCAGCGCCCCCGCACGGATGCGGACCGGGCGCAGGTTCGGCATGGCCTGCAACATCGGCGCCGTCACCTGGATTGTCCCCGCCCAGCGGATCGGCTGAAGACCGTGATCCATCGTGGCGATGCGGTCGCCCGCCGTCAGGGTTTCGGCGGCGGCCGGGCCCGTCGCGGTCTGGACCGGTGTCCCGGCCACAAAGCACAAAAGCGAGCCCTTGGGCGGGGTGAAGGTGCCCGCCGTGTCATGCATGACCGACACCGTCGCCGTGTCCCGCACCGTTTGGGCAAAGCGCTGCATGGCGTCGTTCAGGGTGTCGTTCAGGGGAATGACGGCCCCGATGTCGGTGGCAAGATCGCGCAGGGTCGTGCCGACATCCGCCAACGTCCTGCCTTCCGCGCGCAGATGGGCGGTGATGCCCATCCGCCCGCCGGAAATCCGCTGCCGCCCGGCCAGATACATCTGGCCGTCGAATCCCTCGACCACCTGACCCTGCACGGGCGGAATGGTCAGGCGCAGTTCGAACACCGGCGGGGCCTGGGGCAGCGGGATGCGCAAGGTGGGAATATCGGCGGGCGCAAAGGTCGCCGTTCCGCGAAAGGTTCCGGCCGGGCCCACCGGGTCGCCATTGCCGTCCGCAAATCCGATCGCATCCCCCGGCGTCATGCCGCGGTCATGGCCGGGATCCGCGTTATAGGAGGCGACCTCGATCTCGGCCCCGAAGGCCTGCCCCAGGCGGGCGGTCGCGGCGGTGGCCAACCGCCCGTTCGGACCCATGCGGAACATGGCGGCAGGAAGTGTCGTGACGACGGGCATCGTTCGGGCCTCTCTGCTGCGGATGGGTGCCAAGCGGCACCCGGCCTTGCAGCAAAAAGATGCGTTCCGCTGATTCGACGCAACCCAAAGTTTAATGACAGATGAATGACGGCCATTTTAAACCGGCCTCTGCCTGATTTTAAGGCGCGTTTATGGGCGCAATTGCCGTCATTCGGTCATGTATGTGATAGGCCGGAAAACCAAAAACGCCGCGCGGTCCCGGCAGGGTCCGACATCGGCGTTTTGGGAAATGGATGGCTGTCCTACCACGCAGCCCCCGAGTTGGGGGGTCTGATGGTAGCGGAGGAGGGATTTGAACCCCCGACCTAAGGATTATGATTCCTCCGCTCTAACCAGCTGAGCTACTCCGCCATCGGGGCGGACAACTAAGCGGAGGGGCGGCGGAGGTCAAGCGCCTTTTTCGCGTTTTTCGTCAGCCGGTCGCGCGGGGTGTCCGGGCGCGGAAATCCTGCGCGACGCGGTTGGCATAGGTGCGGATGCGCTGGTCCAGTTGCCCCTGGATATTGCCCCGCGCCAGCCGCAACGATTGCACCAGAAGCCGCGCCGTCAGATTCTGGGGGCGCAGGTCCACCGTGGCGGCCAGACGGGAGGCGTTGGCGGCCACCTCGATCAGATCCAGCACGATATCGACGTGCAACGAGGGATCGACGAGCGTGAGGTGAATGCGCCGATCCGGCTCCACCGACACCAGCGTGATCGTCATCGCCCGGTCCTTGCCGCGCAGACGGAACCGCGCATCCCAGGTCGTGCCGGGCCGGATGGGACCGGCGCTGCGCGACAGGGTGGTGTTGCGTTTGCGAACGGCGGTTTCCCAGCCCTCGAAATCCGTCATGTCGGCGAAGACGAAGCCGGGCGGGGCCGCGATGTCGGCATGGCTGGTGAATTTCATGCATGTCCCTTGATCTGTGTTGGGGACGACTGTGCGGTCAATCCAGCCGATCCGCAAGCCAGCGCAGGATCAGGTCGCGCGCGATGGTGCCTTCGCCCGGCATGGTGACCGTGTCGTCCGCCCCCGCCATCATGCGGGCGGCGGCGGTCCGGTCGGCCCAGAACGCGTCCTCCAGCTCCTCCGGGTCGACGGTGATCGCATCGCTGAGCGCGTCCGCCACGCAGCCCAGCATCAGCGAGGATGGGAACGGCCAGGGCTGGCTGTGCACGAAGCGCACGGCCCCGACGGCAACGCCGGTTTCCTCGGCCACCTCGCGCCGGACGGCGGCCTCCAGCGTCTCGCCAGGTTCGACGAAGCCCGCAAGGCAGGAATACATGCCGGGCCGCCAACCGGGCGACCGGCCCAAAAGCGCGCGGTCCCCCCGCCGGACCAGCATGATGACCACGGGATCGGTGCGGGGAAAATGGCGCGTTCCGCAGGCGGGGCAATCGCGGTGCCATCCGCCCGCCGCCATGACCGAAGGCACCCCGCAGGCCGAACAGAAGCCGTGCATCCGGTGCCAATGGGCCAGCGCCTTGGCCGTGGCCGCCGCCTCGGCCTCGGCAGGGGGCAGATGCCGCATGGCGGCGCGCAGTTCGGTGAACGCGGCCCCGGCGGGCAGGGCGGGGGGCGCGGGCAGATCCACCGCGTGCAGGCTTCGCCCGTCGATCTCGCCCAGATAAAGGCGGGCGGCGGTTTCCGGCATATCGGCCACGGGCAGGACCAGGAGGCGGTTGCCCACCACCGCGATCTGCCCCCCGTGCAGCGCCACCGCCCAGTCCGCCGGGGCCGTGGCCCGCCTGTGCGCCATGCGCGCCAGCCCGCCTGCTGCAAAGGCCATGTCGTCCTGCATCTGTCCGCCTCGTTCGGAAAAAGGGCCGCGCCCTGACGTCCCAGTCATTCCATCCGCGCAAGGCGGCGGCAAGGGGGCGGAGGGGAACTTGGCGGCCGGTGAAGATATCCCTTTATCTCCAACCCCATATTTGTCATGCCTGTCGTCATGACTGCGCGATCAACGACAGGACATACCCCCGGATGACCGGGGTTTGCGGGCCAGACACGTCCTTGCTGCCAGCGCCCTTCGCGCCCGACCCCGCATATGTCGATCTTCGCATTCTGGCCACCAGCGACATTCACGGCTGGATCGGGCCTTGGGATTATCACGCCGCCCAGCCAACCGGGGCGGGGGGGCTTGCCCGCATCGCCACGCTGATCGGGCAGGCGCGGTCCGCGCATCCCAACGTGGTTCTGTTCGACAACGGCGATTTTCTGCAGGGCACCCCGCTGACCGATCCGGTGCCGGGGCGGGGCGGGCATCCGGCGGTGCGGGCGATGAACCATCTGCGCTATGATGCGGTCACGCTGGGCAATCACGAGTTCAACTTCGGTCTGGACGCGATGCGGGCGGCCATCGCCGGGGCCGACTTTCCGGTGGTGTCGGCCAACATCGCCACCCCCGAGGGGGAGGCGATCGTGCCCCACTGGACCGTTCTGGCGCGGCAGGTGACCGATGGGGCCGGTCGGGCGCGTCAGCTTCGGATCGGGGTGATCGGCCTTCTGCCCACGCAGGTCATGATCTGGGATCGCGCGCTTCTGGACGGGCGGATGCGGGCGGACGATCTGGTCGCGACCCTGCGCCGGCACATGCCCGCCCTGCGCGCGGCGTGCGATCTGGTGGTGGTGCTGGCCCATGCGGGCATCGGCGCGCCCGACGCCTGCGGCATGTCCGAAGATGCGGCCACCGCGCTGGCCGCGGTGGAGGGGGTGGATGCGGTGGTGGCGGGGCACAGCCATCTGGTCTTTCCATCGCCGGCCTTTGCGGGCATGGCGGGGGTCGATGTCGCCCAAGGGACGTTGCAGGGCGTCCCTTCGGTGATGCCGGGGTCCTGCGGGTCGCATCTGGGGGTGATCGACCTGCGCCTGTCGGCGGACCTGCGCGTGGTGGCCCACCAATCCACGGCGGTCGAGGTGCGCGGACACGTGCCTTGCCCCGCCCTGACGGCCGTGATCGACGCGGATCACCGCGCCACCCGCGCGGCGATGGACCGCGTGATCGGCCACAGCGCCCATCCGCTGAACAGCTTCTTTTCGGTCATCGCCCCATCGCCCATCAACGCGCTGATCGCCCGCGCCTCGGCCGCGCATGTCGCCCGGCGGATCGGGGGCGAGGTGCCGGTTCTGGGCGTGGGCCAGATCTTCCGCGCGGGCGGTCGGGGCGGGCCGGGCTTTTTCACCGACATTCCGGCGGGGCCGGTGCTGATGCGCCATATCGCCGACCTTTACAGCTTTCCCAACGCGATCGCGGCCCTGCGGGTGACGGGGTCGGAGCTGAAGGGCTGGCTGGAACGGGCGGTGTCGGTCTTTGCCCAGGTGCGGGCCGGGGGGGCGGACCAGCCGCTGCTGAACCCCGACTGCCCGCTTTACAATTTCGACATCGTGCACGGCGTGACCTTCGGGGTGGACCTGTCGCGCGCCCCCGGCGGCGGCGACCGGATCGTGGATCTGCGACATGATGGCCGCCCCGTCGCCCCCGACGCCCCGTTCGTGCTGGCCACCAACAGCTATCGCGCGGGTGGGGCGGGTGGATTCGCGCCCCGCCCGCCCTTCTGGACCGACGGGGCGATGATGCGCGATGTCGTGGCGGACCATATCGCGCGCCACGGCGTGCCCCCCGCCGAGGCCGATTGGCGGTTCTTGCCGATGCCGGGCGCGTCGGTGGTCTTTCCCACCTCGCCCAAGGCGGATGCGCACCGGCACGAGGTGCCGGGTCTGGCGCTGACATCCCTTGGCCTGGACGCGGACGGGTTCCTTGCGATGCGCCTGTCGCTGTGACCCCATCGTCGATCTGACGCGGCGACCTTGCGCGTCGGGCCCGCCCCCGCTATATGGGGCGGCGAGAGGTTGGCGCGGGCAGGCACGTCGCCAAATTGGTCAGGTCCGGAAGGAAGCAGCCACAACGATTTCCGTCTGGGTCGCAGTCCGGCCTCTCACCTTATTCCCCCTCCCCTCTCTGGACGTGCCCTGCGGGCTTCCCTAGGTTGGGGCCAGCCGAATCCGGGATCTTCCATGACCGAAACCTATCAGGTTCTTGCGCGCAAATACCGTCCCGAAACCTTTGCCGATCTGGTCGGGCAGGAGGCGATGGTCCGCACGCTGAAGAACGCCTTCGCCGCCGACCGGATCGCGCACGCCTTCATCATGACGGGGATTCGCGGCACCGGCAAAACCACGACCGCGCGCATCATCGCCAAGGGGCTGAACTGCACGGGGCCGGACGGGACGGGGGGGCCGACCACCGATCCCTGCGGCGTCTGCGACGCCTGCCGCGCCATTGCCGAAGGCCGCCATGTCGATGTGATGGAGATGGATGCCGCGTCGCGCACCGGCGTGAACGACATCCGCGAGATCACGGAATCGGTCCACTATCGCGCGGCCAGCGCCCGCTACAAGATCTATATCATCGACGAGGTTCACATGCTGTCCACCAGCGCGTTCAACGCGCTGCTGAAGACGCTGGAGGAGCCGCCCGCCCATGTGAAGTTCATCTTCGCCACGACCGAGATCCGCAAGGTGCCCGTCACCGTCCTGTCGCGCTGCCAGCGGTTCGACCTGCGCCGGATCGAGCCGGAGGTGATGATCGCCCTTCTGCAACGCATCGCCGGGGCGGAAGGCGCGCAGATCACGGATGAGGCGCTGGCCCTGATCACCCGCGCCGCCGAAGGGTCGGCCCGCGACGCGACCAGTCTGCTGGATCAGGCGATCAGCCACGGCGCGGGGGAAACCGGGGCCGATCAGGTCCGCGCGATGCTGGGCCTGGCCGACCGGGGCCGTGTGCTGGACCTGTTCGACCGGGTGATGGCGGGCGATTCGGCGGCGGCGTTGTCGGAACTGGCGGCGCAATATGCCGACGGGGCCGATCCCGTGGCGATCCTGCGCGATCTGGCCGAGATCACGCATTGGATGTCGGTCATCAAGATCACGCCCGAGGCGGCGGACGATCCCACCACCCCGCCCGACGAACGGACCCGCGGGCTGGAGATGTCGGGCCGCTTGCCGATGCGCGTCCTGTCGCGCGCGTGGCAGATGCTTCTGAAGGCGCTTGAGGAGGTGTCTCTGGCCCCCAACACCATGATGGCGGCGGAAATGGCGATCATCCGGCTGACCCATGTGGCCGACCTGCCCGACCCGGAGCAGCTGATCCGCCGCATCCAGTCCTTGCCGCAACCGACCCATGCGCCGGCACCTGCGGCCCCTTCGGGGGGCGGTGGCGGCCAGATGGCCCGCGCGGACAGCCGGATGGCGGTCGGGGGCGGCACGGTGTCGCAGGCGCTGCCCGCCACATTCGAAAGTGTCGTCGGCCTGATCCGCGAAAAGCGCGACATGGTTCTGCTGGCCGAGGTGGAGACGGGCCTCCGCCTTGTCAGCTATCAACCCGGCCGGATCGAGTTCGAACCGGGGCCGTCCGCCCCGCAAAACCTGGCGGCGCGGCTGTCGCAGCGGTTGCAGGGATGGACCGGCCAGCGGTGGGTCGTGTCGGTGGTGGGCACCGGCGGGGCGGCGACCATCGCCGAGGTTCAGGCCGAGGCCGAGGGCAGCGCCAAGGCCGAAGCCATGGCCCTGCCCATCGTGCAGGCGATCATCGCGGCCTTTCCCGGCGCGTCGATTGCCGATATCCGCGCCCCCGTGGCCGATGCCGCGGCCGAGGCGCTGCCCGAGGTCGAAGATGAATGGGACCCCTTCGAGGAGGAATGAGACGATGTTTGGTTTGAACGGTCTGGGTGACATGTCCAAGATGATGAAGCAGGCGCAGGATCTTCAGACGAAGATGGCCGAGCTTCAGGAAGAGCTTGCGAACACCATCGTGACGGGTGAATCCGGCGCGGGTCTGGTGAAGGCGCGCTGCACCGCCAAGGGCGAACTGACGGGGCTGGACATCGACCCGTCGATCTTCGTGCCGTCGGAAAAGGAAGTGGCCGAGGATCTGATCCTGGCCGCGATCAAGGATGCGCAGAAAAACGCGACCGAGCGGCACCAGTCCGAGATGGCGAAACTGACCGAGAGCCTTGGCCTGCCCGCCAACATGAAACTGCCGTTCTGAGATGACGGACGCGCCGGGCGGCATCCAGACGCTGATCGACCTCATGGCCCGCCTGCCGGGTCTGGGGCCGCGTTCGGCGCGCCGCGCGGTGCTGATGATGCTGAAAAAGCGGGGGCAGGTGATGGCCCCGCTGGCGCAGGCGATGGCCGAAGTGGCGCTGAACGCGCGCGACTGCCTGCGCTGCGGCAATATCTCGGACAGCGATCTGTGCCCGATCTGCCGCGATGACCGGCGGGCCAATGGCGAGATCTGCGTGGTGGAGGATGTGGCCGACCTGTGGGCGATGGAACGGGGGCGCGCCTTTGGCGGGCGCTATCACGTTCTGGGCGGCACGCTGTCGGCGCTCGATGCCGTGGGGCCGGAGGATCTGCGCCTGCCCAAGCTGGTGGAGCGGCTGGCCGAGGAGGAGGTGCGGGAGGTGATCCTTGCGCTGAACGCCACCGTGGATGGCCAGACCACCGCCCATTACATCGCCGATCTGCTGGAGGGGCGGGTGCGTGTCACCTCGCTGGCCCAAGGGGTTCCTGTGGGGGGCGAGCTGGACCATCTGGACGACGGCACCATCGGCGCCGCCCTGCGCGCCCGCCGGTCGGTCTGACCGCGTTCAGCCGAAGGCGTTCTGGATCAGGAACACCACCGCCGCGACCAGGGCCCAGATCACCCCCCAGACCACGATCAGCGATACGATCCCCAGCAGAACGCCCAGGATCACCCACAGCCCGTCCCGCTCCAGTATGCCCAGGCAGATGATGGTGATCGCCATGGCGGGCAGCATGTTGCCCAAGGGGATCGGCAATGCCAGCACCACCGACAGCACCAGAAGCCCCACGCCGATCAATTGCTGCATCGCGGGGGTGATCATGAAGGTCAGTCGCGGGGACAACAGCCGTTCCGCCCGCGCCAGAACCGGGGTCATCTTGGTCACCAGCGCCGCAAAGGCCCCGCGTTCCAGCGACCGATTGGCGATGAACCCCGGCAACCACGGCAGCCGCCCCAGCATCAGTTGCGCCGACAGGAAGATCAGCGGCAGCCCAAGGATGGCCGAGGTCCCGGGTGGCGTCGGGATCACGTTGGGCAACGCGAAGATCAGGATCAGCGCCCCGAAGGCCCGGCCCTGCATCGCCGTCACAAGATCGGCCACCGACACGCGCGTGCGGTCGGGGTCGTGGGCGATGTCCTCCAGCACCTGCGACAGACGGCGGCGGGGCGGATCTTCAAGTTCGGGCTGCATCGGTTTTCCTGTGTGGGAACGCATCTGAGTGTGGGGGTGCATCGCGCCTCGCGCAATGCCCCACGTGGTCACACCTGCGACCAGATCGTCGCGTCCTTCAGGTGGCGCAGAAACGTCTGCACCTTCAGGGTGCGGTGCAGGTCGACATGCGTCACGATCCACAGCGGCGCCTCCCATTCCGGTACGGGAGGCAGGATTTCCACCAGATCGTCCCGGCGGCTGGCGCGATAGACGGGCATGAAACCGATCCCCGCGCCATAGATGATAGCTTCGTGCAAGGCCCGGCTTTCGGAGGCCACGAACCGCAGGCGGCCGGCCGGCACGTTCGCGTGCAGCCAGCGATGGAACGGCGCGCGCGAGGCCGGTCCCTCGACTGTGACGAAGCGGTGGTTTTCCGCGTCGCGCACCCCGTCGGGCATCCCGTGCCGGTCGACATAATCCCGCGCGGCATAGAGACCGTAGCGTATGCGGGCCAGGGGCCTTGCGACGTTGTCCGGCTCCTCCGGCGGGCCGCCCGCACGGATGGCGACATGCGCCTCGCCGTAATCCAGCCGGAACACGCGCATGTCCGACAGATAGCGGACGGTCAGGTCGGGATGTTCGGTCTGGAAATCGGTCAGCACCGGCACCATCAGATCGGCGATCCCCGCGATGGAAGTCACGACCAGTTCGCCCGCCACCGCCTCCCCCTGGCCGCGGATGCGGCTGGCCAGTTGGCCGAACTGCTCCTCGGTGGTCTGGGCGACGGTCAACAGGTCGCGCCCCGCCTCGGTCGGGGTGTAGCCGCGGGCGTGACGCTGGAACAGCTTGGCCCCCAGCCGCCGTTCCAGCGCGTCGATGTGGCGGATGACGGTGGCGTGGTGCACGCCCAATGCCTCCGCCGCGCCCGATACGGTGCCCAATCGTGCCACCTGAAAGGCCGTCCGCACCTCGTCCCAGTTGTCCAGCCCCATGCGGATCGCCCTTCCTTTGGTCGGGGCCAGCATAACAGGCCGGTGGCGGGGTTCAATCGGCCGCAAGGCTTGACGGGGCAGGGGCCGCGGGATATAGGCGGCCCTGTTTTTACCCGGAGTCGTGTGCGCTCCGGTCCCCGCATTCGGTGGGGATCGCCATCCACCAGCGCGTTGCGCCCGTGGGTGCCGTTGGTGTTTGGCGCGTTCGCCCCATATCGGGGTCTGGCAAGGAAAGGGATGCCGATGTTCGAGAATCTGTCTGAACGGCTTGGTGGCGTCTTCGACCGGCTGACCCGTCAGGGCGCGCTGACCGAGGATGACGTCGCCACCGCCCTGCGCGAGGTGCGCACCGCACTGCTGGAGGCGGACGTGTCGCTGCCCGTCGCGCGGGAGTTCGTGAAGCGCGTGCAGACGAAGGCCGCGGGCCAGCATGTCACCAAATCGGTGACGCCAGGCCAGCAGGTCGTGAAGATCGTCCATGACGAGCTGGTCGCCGTGCTGGCGGGCGACGGTCCGACGGGGGGCCTGAAGATCGACAACCCGCCCGCCGCGATCCTGATGGTGGGCTTGCAGGGGTCGGGGAAAACCACGACCACCGCCAAGATCGCCAAACGGCTGAAGGATCGCGAAGGCAAGCGCGTGCTGCTCGCCTCGCTGGACACCAACCGCCCGGCGGCGATGGAGCAGCTGGCGATCCTGGCCGGTCAGGTGGGCGTCGATGCCCTGCCGATCGTGCCCGGCCAGTCGGCGGTGGAGATCGCGAAACGCGCCAAGACGCAAGCGTCGATGGGCGGCTATGACGTGGTCATGCTGGACACGGCGGGTCGTTTGCACATCGACGAAGTGCTGATGACCGAGGTGCAGGCGGTGCGCGACATCGCCCAACCGCGTGAGACGCTGCTGGTCGTCGACGGTCTGACGGGGCAGGATGCGGTGAACGTCGCCACCCAGTTCGACGGGCAGGTCGGCATTTCCGGCGTGGTCCTGACGCGGATGGACGGCGACGGGCGGGGCGGTGCGGCGCTGTCGATGCGCCACATCACCGGCAAGCCGATCCGCTTCGTGGGCCTTGGCGAAAAGATCGACGCGCTGGAGGAGTTCGACCCCGAACGCGTCGCGGGCCGCATCCTTGGCATGGGCGACATCGTGGCGCTGGTCGAAAAGGCGCGCGAGACGTTCGAGGCCGAGCAGGCCGAACGCATGGCGCGGCGGTTCTCCAAGGGTCTGTTCAACATGAACGACCTGAAGAACCAGCTGGACCAGATGCTGAAGATGGGCGGGATGCAGGGCCTGATGGGCATGATGCCCGGCATGGGCAAGATGCAGAAGGCCGCCGAGGCCGTCGGCATGGACGACCGGATGCTGCGCCGCCAGATCGCGCTGATCAATTCGATGACCAAGAAGGAACGGGCCAACCCTGATCTTCTGCAGGCCAGCCGCAAGAAGCGCATCGCCGCCGGGGCCGGGCTGGACGTGGCGGACCTGAACAAGCTTCTGAAGCAGCATCGCCAGATGGCGGACATGATGAAGAAGATGGGCAAGGGCGGCGCGATGAAACAGGCGCTGAAGGGCATGATGGGCGGCAAGACCCCCGACCCGTCGCAGATGGACCCCGCCGCGCTGGAAGCCGCCGCCAAGGCGATGAAAGGCCAGATGCCGTCCGGCATGGGCGGGATGCGCGGCATGACCCTGCCTGCGGGCCTGTCGGGGATGCTGAAGAAATGACCCATTCCTCATCCCCCGAACAAGTGCTGGCCGAACAGCTTCTGAAGGACCACCGCGCCAGCATCGACCGTCTGGACGCGATCCTCGTCTATACCCTGGCCGAACGGTTCAAGGAGACGCAGGCCGTGGGGCGGCTGAAGGCCGAACATGATCTTCCCCCCGCCGATCCCGCCCGCGAGGGGCGTCAGATCGAACGGTTGGAGCGGCTGGCGATGGAGGCCGATCTCGATCCCGCCTTCGCCCGCAAATTCCTCAACTTCGTGATCGCCGAGGTCATCCGGCATCACGAGCAACACCAGAAATGACCGGGTTCCGGTCAACGCCATAACAGGAGATACTCTCATGGCCATGAAAATCCGCCTCGCCCGTGGTGGTTCGAAAAAACGCCCGCACTACGCCATCGTGGCGACCGATTCGCGTATGCCGCGCGATGGCCGCTTCCTGGAGAAGCTGGGCACCTACAACCCGCTGCTGGCCAAGGATGACGAACGTCGCGTCGTGATGGACCTGGAGCGCGTGCAGCACTGGATCTCCAAGGGGGCGCAGCCGACCGACCGCGTGGCCCGCTTCCTCGAAGCCGCCGGTGTGCGTGAGAAGGCCGTCCGCAACAACCCCAAGTCGGCCGTGCCGGGCAAGAAGATGTCCGAAATGGCGGCCAAGAAAGCCGCCCGCTCCGCCGCCCCGGCGGACGCCGCGGAAGAGTGATCGGCAAGGGGGCTTTGGCCCCCTTCCTTTTGTGGTGATGTCATGTCCGACAAGATTTGCGTGGGCGCGATCGCCGGGGCCTTCGGGGTGCGCGGCGAGGTGCGGCTGAAAAGCTTTTGCGCCGTGCCGGAGGCGATTGCCGATTACGGCCCGCTTGCGACCGAGGATGGCCGCAGTTTCAAGGTGACGCTGCTGCGCCCGATCTCGGGCGGTCTTGGTGCGCGCCTGTCGGGCCTGTCCACCAAGGAGGAGGCGGACGCGCTGAAGGGCACGCGCCTTTATGTCGGGCGCGACCGGCTGCCCTCGCTCGGGGATGAGGAATATTATCATTCCGACCTGATCGGGTTGGAGGTGCGCGACACCGGCGGCCAGCTTCTGGGGCACGTGTCGGCGGTGCACAACCACGGCGCGGACGATATTCTTGAGGTGCAGGGGGCGGGCGAAAGCCTGCTTCTGCCCTTCACATTGGCCGTGGTCCCCACGGTCGATCTGGCGGCGGGGCGCATCGTGGCCGACCCGCCCATCGAAACGGAAGACCGTGATGAGTGAACATCCCGAACGCCGCAACTTCTATGGCCGCGTGCACGGCAAGACGCTGCGGCAAAGCCAGAAGGTGTATCTGGACGAGGATCTGGGGCCGCTCAGCCTGCCGAACGTGACGTGGGACGACAACCCCGACCGCACGAAGCTGGATCTGGCCGCGCGGTTCGGCGATCGGCCCGTCTGGCTGGAGGTGGGTTTCGGCGGGGGCGAGCATCTGGTGGCGATGGCCGAACGCTATCCGCAGGTGGCGATCATCGGGTGCGAACCCTACGTCAACGGCATCGCCATGCTGCTGGGCAAGATCCGGGCGGCGGGGGTGACGAACGTGGCGCTGCATCCGGGGGACGCGCGCGATCTGATGGATGTGCTGCCCGATGCCAGCATCGCCAAGGCGTTCCTGAACTATCCCGATCCGTGGCCCAAGGCGCGGCACCATCGCCGTCGCTTCGTCACGCCCGACCACCTGATCCCGCTTCATCGCGTTCTTGCTCCGGGGGCGGAGTTTCGGGTCGCCTCCGACATCCCCGATTATATCCGCCAGACGCTGGAGGAGGGTCCGCCCGCGGGCTTCACGCTGGTGAACGAGGGCGGCGTGGCCTGGGATGACTGGCACTCCACCCGGTATGAACAAAAGGCCCTGCGCGAAGGCCGCACCCCGCATTACGTGACCTTCCGTCGTTGATCCACCCATGCTAAGGGCGTTTCCAACAGAGGAGACGTCCATGGCCCACGGCACCCCCACCCCCATCACTGCCCGCAAGTCCGGCCCTCTGACCGGGGTGGCCGCGGTGCCGGGCGACAAGTCGATCAGCCACCGCGCGCTGATCCTTGGGGCGATGGCGGTGGGCGAGACGAAGATCACCGGCCTTCTGGAAGGGCAGGACGTTCTGGACACCGCCACCGCCATGCGCGCCTTCGGGGCCGAGGTGGTCCAGCACGGGCCGGGCGCGTGGTCGGTGCATGGCGTGGGCGTCGGGGGCTTTCAAGAGCCGGACGCGGTCATCGATTGCGGCAATTCCGGCACGGGCGTGCGGCTGATCATGGGGGCGATGGCCACGTCCCCCATCGCGGTGACGTTCACGGGCGATGCGTCCTTGCGCAAGCGACCCATGGGGCGGGTGACCGATCCCCTCGCGCTGTTCGGGACGCAGTCCTTCGGCCGCAAGGGCGGGCGGCTGCCGCTGACCCTGATCGGCGCGGCGGACCCCGTGCCGGTGCGCTACACCACCCCCGTGCCCTCGGCGCAGGTGAAATCGGCGGTGCTGCTGGCCGGCCTGAACGCCCCCGGAGAGACGGTGGTGATCGAGCGCGAGGCCACGCGCGACCACTCCGAACGGATGCTGGCGGGCTTCGGCGCGCAGGTGCAGGTGGAGCGGACGGGCGAGGGCAACGTCATCACGCTGGTGGGCCAGCCGGAGCTGCGCCCGCAGGTCGTGGCCGTGCCGCGCGATCCGTCCTCGGCGGCCTTTCCGGTCTGCGCGGCGCTGATCATCGAAGGCTCCGACATTCTGGTGCCGGGTGTCAGCCAGAACCCGACGCGCAACGGTCTTTATCCCACGCTGGTGGAGATGGGGGCCGACATCGCCTTCGAGAACCCGCGCGAGGAGGGGGGGGAGCCGGTGGCCGACCTGCGGGTGCGCGCCTCATCCCTGAAGGGGGTGGAGGTTCCGCCCGACCGCGCGGCTTCGATGATCGACGAGTTTCCGGTGCTGGCCGCCGTCGCCGCCTTCGCCGATGGTGTCACCGTCATGCGCGGCGTGAAGGAGCTGCGGGTCAAGGAATCCGACCGGATCGACGCGATGGCGCGGGGCCTTGAGGCGTGCGGCGTGCGCATCGAGGAGGATGAGGATACGCTCATCGTTCACGGCCTGAACGGCAAGGTTCCGGGCGGGGCGACGGTCGCCGTGCATCTGGACCACCGCATCGCGATGAGCTTTCTCGTCCTCGGCTCGGCCTCCGAGCGTCCGGTGACGGTGGATGACGGAGAGGCGATCGCAACCTCCTTCCCGATCTTCCGCGATCTGATGAACGGAATGGGCGCGGACATCGCATGATCTTCACGGTGGCCATCGACGGGCCTGCGGCGGCGGGGAAGGGAACGATCTCGCGCGCGGTGGCCGAACGGTTCGGGTTCCGGCATCTGGACACGGGGCTTCTTTACCGTGCGGTCGGGGCCAAGGGCGGCGATCCGGTGGCGGCGGCGCAGGCGCTGGTGCCCGACGATCTGGTCCGCGACGACCTGCGCAGCCTGGCCGCGGGCGAGGCCGCAAGCCGCGTGGCCGTCATCCCCGAGGTGCGGGCCGCGCTGGTGGAGTTTCAACGGCGATTCGCCCGCATGGACGGCGGCGCGGTTCTGGACGGGCGCGACATCGGCACCGTCATCTGCCCCGAGGCGGAGGTGAAGCTGTTCGTCACCGCCAGCCCGCAAGTGCGCGCGCACCGGCGTTGGCGGGAGGTGGGGGGCGATGAGGCCGACGTTCTGGCGCAGGTGATCGCCCGCGACGCCCGCGACGCGGACCGCGCGACGGCCCCGATGGTGGCAGCGCCCGATGCCGTCTTGCTTGATACGACGGAAATGTCTATATCCGCCGCAGTCGAGAGGGCCGCGAGTGCGATCCGATCAACGATCGAGGGTCGGGCGTAAGCCACGACCCTTTCGTCATGAAAGACCGGCGGAGCCAACCGCCAGGCCCGTATAGCTTTGTAAAGGAAACTGTTACGCATGTGCGCCAAAGCAACCATGGAAGAATTTGAAGCCCTTCTGCAGGAGAGCTTCGAGATCGACACCCCGGACGAAGGTTCGGTTGTCAAAGGCAAGGTCATCGCCATCGAGGCGGGCCAGGCCATCATCGACGTCGGCTACAAGATGGAAGGCCGCGTCGATCTGAAAGAATTCTCGAATCCCGGCGAAACCGCTGAGATCAACGTCGGCGACGAAGTCGAGGTCTATCTGGACCGCGTCGAGAACGCCCGCGGCGAGGCTGTCATCAGCCGTGAGAAAGCCCGTCGCGAAGAAGCGTGGGACCGTCTGGAAAAAGCCTATGCCTCCGAGGCCCGCGTCGACGGCGCGATCTTCGGCCGCGTCAAGGGTGGCTTCACGGTCGATCTGGGCGGCGCTGTCGCGTTCCTTCCCGGATCGCAGGTGGATGTGCGCCCCGTGCGCGATGCCGGCCCGCTGATGGGTCTGAAGCAGCCGTTCCAGATCCTGAAGATGGACCGTCGCCGCGGCAACATCGTCGTGTCGCGTCGTGCGATCCTGGAAGAAAGCCGCGCCGAACAGCGCGCCGAGGTCATTTCGGCCCTGCACGAAGGCCAGACGGTCGACGGCGTGGTCAAGAACATCACCGAATACGGTGCGTTCGTCGATCTGGGCGGCGTTGACGGCCTGCTGCACGTCACCGACATGGCCTGGCGCCGCGTCAACCACCCGTCCGAGATCCTGACGATCGGCGAGACCGTGAAGGTCCAGGTCATCAAGATCAACAAGGACACGCACCGCATCAGCCTTGGCATGAAGCAGCTGCAGTCGGACCCGTGGGATTCGGTCGAGATCCAGTATCCGCTGGGTTCGGTCCACAAGGGCCGCGTCACGAACATCACCGATTACGGCGCGTTCGTGGAACTGGAAGCCGGTGTCGAAGGTCTGGTCCACGTCTCGGAGATGTCCTGGACCAAGAAGAACGTGCACCCCGGCAAGATCGTCTCCACCTCGCAAGAGGTTGACGTCATGGTTCTGGAAATCGACAGCGCCAAACGCCGCGTGTCGTTGGGTCTGAAGCAGACGCAGCGCAACCCGTGGGAAGTGTTCGCCGAAACGCACCCCGTCGGCACGAACATCGAAGGCGAAGTCAAGAACATCACCGAATTCGGTCTGTTCGTCGGCCTCGACAACGACATCGACGGCATGGTCCACCTGTCCGACCTGTCGTGGGACCAGCGTGGCGAAGACGCGATCCAGAACTACCGCAAGGGCGACACGGTTCAGGCCGCCGTCACCGAAGTGGACGTCGAGAAGGAGCGCATCTCGCTCTCCATCAAGGCACTGGGCGAAGACACCTTCACCGATGCGGTTGATGGCGTGAAGCGCGGTTCAGTCGTGACCTGCGAAGTGACCGCGATCGAAGATGGCGGGATCGAGGTCGTCTACAACGAGATGAAAGCCTTCATCCGTCGTTCGGACCTGGCCCGCGACCGTGCCGACCAGCGCCCCGAGCGTTTCCAGGTCGGTGACAAGGTCGACGCCCGCGTGACCAACGTCGACAGCAAGACCCGTCGTCTGGGTCTGTCGATCAAGGCGCGCGAAATCGCCGAAGAGAAAGAGGCCGTCGAGCAGTATGGCTCGTCCGACTCGGGCGCAAGCCTGGGCGACATCCTCGGTGCGGCTCTCAAAGACCGCAACTGATCGTCCGGACACGGATAAGAAAGGCCCCGCGCATGTCGCGGGGCCTTTTTCATTGATATTTGTTTTCCCGCCAATTCTGCCCTATATCCCGATGGATAACGTGGCCTGCCAGTCATCCGGGGGAGAGATGATCCGATCAGAGCTGATCCAGAAAATCGCCGACGAGAACCCGCATTTGACGCAGCGTCATGTGGAGCGGATCGTTCATACCGTCTTCGATGAGATCATTGCGGCGCTTGCCAGGGGCGATCGGGTGGAACTGCGCGGCTTTGGCGCGTTTTCCACCAAGGCCCGCGACGCACGCACCGGCCGCAACCCCCGCACGGGCGAGGCGGTGGATGTGGACGACAAACACGTGCCCTTCTTCAAGACGGGCAAATTGCTACGGGACCGGTTGAATGGGCGGTAAGGTTATGCGGGGCGTGAAAATCGCCGTTCTGGTTCTTCTGGCGGCGATCCTGCTGGGTGTGGCGGTGGCGAACCGGGGGATGGTGACGCTCAGCCTGCTGCCGCAGGGGTTCTCGTCGTTTTTCGGGATCGACTGGACGCTGCACATGCCGCTGTTCCTGGTGATCCTTCTGGCGGCGGCCATCGGTCTGCTGATCGGGTTTGTATGGGAATTCCTGCGCGAACACCGCATCCGCGCCGCCGCGATCGAAAGCCAGCGTGAGGCGCAGCGCCTGCGGGCCGAACTGGCCGCCCTGCGTCGCGATCCGCCCAAGGACGACGTGATCGCCCTTTTGGAACGCAAGGGCGCCTGATGCCCGACATTCGTGTCAAGATCTGCGGGCTGAAAACGCCCGCCGACATGGATGCGGTGGCGAAGGCCGGGGCGCATTACGCGGGCCTTGTGTTTTTTCCGAAATCGCCGCGCCATGTGACGCTGGAACAGGCGCGCGATGTGGCCTTGGCCGCGCCCGTGGGGCTGGCGAAGGTTGCGCTGGTGGTCGATGCCGATGACGCGACGCTGGACGCGATCACCGAGGCAGTCCCCCTCGACATGCTGCAACTGCATGGCGAGGAGACGGTCGAGCGGGTGGCCGAGGTCCGCGCCCGCTATGGCCTGCCGGTGATGAAGGCCATCAGCGTGGCGGATGAGGGCGATCTGGCCGCTGTGCTGGAGATGAGCCTGGCCGCCGACCAGCTTCTGATCGATGCAAAATCGACCGGCGATCTGCCGGGCGGCAACGGTCTGGCCTTCGACTGGCGGCTGGTGGCGCAGCGGCGGTGGTTGAAGCCGTGGATGCTGGCCGGGGGGCTGACGCCGGACAACGTGGCCGAGGCCGTCCGTCTGACCAATGCGCGGCAGGTGGACGTCTCCTCCGGGGTGGAGGTGTCGCGCGGGGTCAAGGACGCGGGCCGGATCGCCGCTTTCGTCCGCGCGGCCACGGGTCCGGCCGTTCCGATCCTGCGCTGACCTTTACGGCAGGGGTCCGACCCTATACATCATGGCCAACCCAGCAGGAGACGCGCCATGGCCGAGGACGGCATCAACAGCTTCATGAACGCCCCCGACGATCAGGGCCGCTTCGGCATTTTCGGCGGGCGGTTCGTGTCGGAAACGCTGATGCCGCTGATCCTCGATCTTCAGGCGCGCTATGACCACGCCAAGACGGACCCCGAGTTCTGGGACGAGATGAACGATCTCTGGACCCATTACGTGGGCCGTCCGTCCCCGCTCTATCACGCGGCGCGGCTGACCGAGCATCTGGGCGGCGCGAAGATCTACCTCAAGCGTGATGAGCTGAACCATACGGGCGCGCACAAGATCAACAACGTGCTGGGCCAGATCATTCTGGCCCGCCGCATGGGCAAGACGCGGATCATCGCGGAAACCGGCGCGGGGCAGCATGGCGTGGCGACGGCCACGGTCTGTGCGAAATTCGGGTTGAAATGCGTGATCTACATGGGCGCGCATGATGTGGAACGGCAGGCACCCAACGTGTTCCGCATGCGCCTTCTGGGGGCGGAGGTGGTGCCGGTCACCTCCGGTCGCGGCACGCTGAAGGACGCGATGAACGACGCGCTGCGCGATTGGGTGACCAATGTGGCCGACACCTTCTATTGCATCGGCACGGTGGCGGGGCCGCACCCCTATCCGGCGATGGTGCGCGATTTCCAGTCGATCATCGGCAAGGAGGTCCGCACCCAACTGGCCGACCAGGAGGGCGAGGGCCGTCTGCCCGACACGCTGGTTGCGGCCATCGGCGGCGGGTCGAACGCGATGGGGCTGTTCTATCCCTTCCTGGACGACCCTTCCGTGCGGATCATCGGGGTGGAGGCCGGCGGCAAGGGCGTGGACGACCGGATGGAGCATTGCGCCAGCCTGACCGGCGGGCGTCCGGGCGTGCTGCACGGCAACCGCACCTATCTGCTGCAGGATGATGACGGCCAGATCCTTGAGGGCTTCTCGATCTCTGCCGGTCTGGATTATCCGGGCATCGGGCCGGAACATGCCTGGCTGCACGATACGGGCCGCGCGGAATATGTCGCCATCACCGACAAGGAGGCGCTGGAGGCGTTCCAGCTTTGCTGCGCGCTGGAAGGCATCATCCCCGCGCTGGAGCCGAGCCACGCCTTGGCCCATGTGATGAAGATCGCCCCCGATCTGCCGAAGGACCACATCATCGTCATGAACATGTGCGGGCGTGGCGACAAGGACATCTTCACCGTGGCGAAGCACCTCGGCTTCGACATGAAGATCTAACGCGTCAGCGCGATCACGTCGAAGGTGCTTTCGACCAACGGATAGGGGAACAGCATCCGGGCCGTGGCGGGGCCGGTCTGTTCCACCACCGCGACCTGCGGCAGAAATTGCGGCAGGTCCGCCGGGTCCACCATCTCAGGCAGGTCGGCATAGGCGGGGGGCGTCTCCCCCGCGGCATACCCGACGCCAAGGTAGACCATCTGACCGTCGATCACCTCCATGTGCCCGGTGGTCAATTGCGAGCCGCCTGTCTTGCGGAACGTGCCGTCGGCGTCCATCCGGCAGGCGAAGGGGGCATAGACGGTCAGCGGCAACAGGCCGCCCAGCTTCATCACCGTGCAGGACCACGCGCCGGTCAGGTCCATATCCTCGGCTGGCCACGCTTCGCCCGCCATGGCCTGCGCCAGACGGTCCAGATCGGCGGACGGGCCGGCGGTCAGCACCTCGCGCATCGCCTCGCCCAAGGCGGTGTCGAGCGACCAGAGGCGCACCTCATCCTCCTGCCACATCTGGGCGGAGGCGGGCAGGGCGGTCAGCGCCGCCAGGGCCAGCGCGCGGATCAGCATGGCGGTTCCGCGTATTGGCGCAGAACCTCGATCGGCACCAGCGACAGGGTGGTCTGATGCGTGGCGGCCAGGTTGACCTGCGGGGCGACGCCTTCCTCATGCGCCTGAAGGAAACGCGCGGCGCACAGGCACCAGCGATCCCCCGGCTTCAGCCCGCCGAACCCGAATTCCGGGCGCGGGGTGGACAGGTCGTTGCCAAGGTATTTGGAGAAGGCCAGAAACTCCGCCGTCATCACGGCGCAGACGGTGTGGCGGCCCTGATCGGTCGGGCCGGTGTCGCAGCAGCCGTTGCGGAAAAAGCCGGTCAGAGGGTCGGTCGAACACGGCTACAGCGCGGCCCCAAGGACATTCACGGACGGTTCGATCATCGGAACCGCTCCATCAGCTTCTGAAGGGGGGAGCGGCTGTCCTGCGGCTCCGGCGCGGCGGGAGGTGCCTTGGGGGCCTTGGTCCCGGTGGAGGGGCGTGGCGGGGCCGTCCGTTGCGCCACCGCGTTCAGGAATCGTGGCCCCTCGCCAGACGCCAGCGCGGGCGCGCCGTCCGACAGGCCGCGCAGCAGATCGTCCAGCATCTCCCCCTCCGCCTTGGCGAAATCGGACAGGACATAGCCCGCCACGCGGTCCTTGTGCCCCGGATGGCCGATGCCAAGGCGCACGCGGTCATACGCCTCGCCGATATGGGCATGGATCGACCGCAGGCCGTTATGCCCCGCATGGCCGCCCCCTGTCTTCAGCCTCACGCGACCGGGGGCAAGGTCCAGTTCGTCATGCCAGACCACCACATCGGCGGGGGCCAGCTTCCAGAAGCGCATCGCCTCGCCCACCGATTGGCCGGACAGGTTCATGAACGTCTCGGGTTTCAAGAGGGCGATCTTCTCGGAGCCCAACCGCCCTTCGGACACCTGCCCCTGATAGCCGCGCCGCCATGGGCCGAAGCCGTGATCCTCGGCAATCCGGTCCAGCGCCATGAAGCCGATATTGTGGCGGTTGCCCGCATATTTCGCGCCGGGATTCCCCAGGCCGACAAAGAGTTTCATGGAGACCTCCGTTCCCCCATCTATCGGACGCACAGGGCCCGCGTGCAATGAAAAAGGGCGCGCAGGATCTCTCCCACGCGCCCGATCAAGGCCCAAGCTCGCAAGGATCACTCCTCGGCGGTGGCTTCCTCTTCGGCGTTGTCTTCCGAACGCAGCCCCGACGGCGCCGAGATGTTCGCGATCACGAAGTTGCGGTCGATCGTCGGCTTCACGCCTTTGGGCAGAACCACGTCGTTGATGTGGATCACATCGCCGATCTGCTTGCCGGTCAGGTCCACCGTGATGTGGTCCGGGATGTCGGACGCGGTCACTTCCAGTTCGACCTCGTTGCGCACGGCGACCAGGGTGCCGCCACGCTTCAGCCCGGGGGCCGCGTCGTGGTTCACGAAATCGACGTGGATGAACAGGTTGATGCGGCTGGTGCGGCGCAGGCGCATGAAGTCGACATGCGTCGGCAGGTCCTTCACCACGTCACGCTGAACGCTGCGGCAGATGACGCGCACGTCGTCCTGGCCTTCAACCTTCAGGTTGAACAGCGTGGACAGGAAGCGGCCCTGCTTCAGCAGTTTCAGAAGGTAGTGGTAGTTCATGTTGATGGACACGGGCTCTTTGCCGTCCCCATACACGATACCGGGCACCTTGCCCTCACGACGTGCCTGACGGGCGGCCCCCTTGCCTGTCCCCGCGCGCACCTCGGCCTGAAGATCCGGGATCTCTTTTGCCATAGGTCAATTCTCCAATGTTAGATCGCCCCGTCCTCCAAGGGTGAGCGGGGTCGAAGACGGGCCTATACGGCGGATCGGGGCCGAAGGGAAGGGGTCAGGTGCCCTGCGGCATCAGGAAATGCCCGGTGGCCTGGGCGAACAGACGCTCGCGGTTGTCCTGCCACGCCTCCACATGGACCGAGGCATAGCGGCGGCCGAACCGGTTGACGCGGGCGCGGGCGAAGGCGTCGCGCGGCAGGCCGGGGCGCAGGTAATCGACGGTCATGTTGATGGGGCGCGGCAGCGGAGGCAGGGGGGTGCCCGTCTCCATCCGGTCCCAGGTGCTGCGCCAAGCCAGTTCGATCAGGGCCGCGGTTTCCAGAAAGGCCGCCGTGGCCCCGCCATGCAGGGCGGGCGGCGTCGGCACGCCGATCAGCATGTCGCGAAAGGGCAGGATGGCCGTCAGCTCGTCCCCCCGCCGATCAAAGCGGATGCCGAGGAAGCGGGCATAGGGGACCCCTTCGATCAGATCGGCCAAAGCCGCATCGCGGCGGGTCTGCATCGGGTCAGGCGCCATCGCGCACCACCGTGAAGGTTCCGGTCGCGGTGGCGACGGGGCGGGTCATGTCCGCGTCGAACGTGGTCGCGCGCACGAAGGCGACATGGGCCGTGACATGGTGGCATTCGGCTTCAGCGATCAGCCGCTGGCCCGGTGTCGCCGCCCGGAAGTAGTCGATGCGCAGGTCGATCGTGGCGGTCGCGCCCTGCGCTTCGGGATGCGCCATGACGGCGGCCCCGCAGGCGGTGTCCATCAGCACCGACACCGCCCCGCCGGCGATCACCCCCGTCGCAGGGTCGCCCACCAGGCGCGGGTCATAGGGCAGGGTCAGCACGGCGCGGGCCGCGCTCACCTCCTCCACCGAAATGCCAAGGGCGGCGCAGTGGGGAATGGCGGCGACGAAGGTGCGGGCGCGGTCTTGTAGGGTCATGCGGGCGAAATTACGATCCCCCGCAGACGGGCGCAAGCGGTGTCAGGCCGCAGGATCGGCCAGCGGCGCGCGCGACCGTCCCTCGGCATGGCGGGCCGACCAGAGCGCCATGCCCAAAAGGGCGATGCCCGGCGGAATGGCGAAGTTCCAGCCGACCATCCCATGCCCCACCGCCCCCGCGACGCCGCCGATCACGAAGGCCGCGACAAGCTGGACGTAAAGCCACAGGCGGCCCTGATCCGACACCACCCCCGACGCGGGCGCGACGCGACGATAGAGCGCGCGCCCGATTTCGATCCCCATGTCGGTGATCAGGCCCGTGGCGTGGCTGGTGCGGATGCGGGCGCCGGAAATGCGGGTGATCGTGGCGTTCTGCAGGCCCATCACGAAGCACACCGTGATCAGGCCCACGCGCGCCTCCATCGGACTGGGCAGCGCCGCGATCAGCGCCAGCGCCATCAGCAGCACCCCCTGCAAGCCCAGGGGAAGGGCATAGCACAGCCGGTTGCGGTGAATCTGCCCCCAGGCGATCATGGCCGAGGACAGGGCCGCCCCCAGAATGAACCCCAGAACGGCGGCGATGCTGTCGATCAACAGGATCAGGTTTTCGGCGACAAGACCGCCCGCCAAATTCGACAGGTGCCCGGTCATGTGGGACGTGTATTGCGACAAAAGCAGCAGCCCGCCCGCGTTCAGGCTGCCCGCGATCGCGGCCAGCACGATGCCGAGCATACGGTTCGTCGCCTGGGTGCGGTGCTGCGCGGCGGCAAGCCGGGCCACGCGATACGCCCGTGGTGATTGGATGGTCAACTGGCCGTCCTTTCCTGCGAAATGGCCTCCCTCGATCAAGGGTGGGGCAGGGGACAGCGTCGAACAAGCGTGTGTCAGCGCGGTGACAGGATCGGGCGCGGCCTTTTGCCGACCGGCGCGATTTTGGGCGTGTTTCAGCCGGATGTCAGAAAAGTTTACCGCCCCTTGGCACGGGCTGGTCGGGCGCGATCAGCACCACCTCGCCCTCCGCGTCGGGCAGGCCCAGCACCAGAACTTCGGACAGGACCTTGCCGATCTGGCGCGGGGGGAAATTGACGACGGCCAGCACCTGCCGCCCGATCAGGTCTTCGGGCGTGTAGTGGCGGGTGATCTGCGCCGAGGAGCGTTTTTCGCCCAGATCGCCGAAATCGACCCAGAGCTTGAATGCGGGCTTTCTCGCCTCGGGGAAGGGTTCGGCGCGGGTGACGGTGCCCACGCGAATGTCCAGCTTTGCGAAATCGTCATAGGTGATCATGCGCCCAGCTCCTTTCCGCGTTCCGCCGCCGCGTGCACCGCGCGGCGCATCAGGGGCGCAAGGCCGGTTGTGCCGTCCATCAGTTCGGCCAGTGCGGCGGCCGTGGTCCCGCCGGGAGAGGTCACGTTGACGCGCAACACCTCGGCGCTCTCATCACTGCGATGGGCCAGTTCGCCCGCGCCGCACACGGTCGCGCGCGCCAACCGCATGGACAGATCCTCGGGCAGGCCCTCGGCCACGCCCGCCGCCGCCAGCGCCTCGATCATGTGAAAGACATAGGCGGGGCCGGAACCGGAGACGGCGGTGACCGCGTCCATCTGATGCTCCACCTCCAGCCGGACGGTGTCGCCCACCGCGGCCAGCAGCGTTTCGGCCAGTTGCATGTCGGCCTCGGTCACATGGCGGTTGCCGGTCAGGGCCGTGATCCCGCGCCCCACGGCGGCGGGGGTGTTGGGCATGGCGCGGACGATGGGCGTCTCCTCCCCCAAAAGACGGGCATAGGCGGCGATGGACGTGCCCGCCGCCACGGTCAGAAACAGCGTCGCCCCCCCACCCAGGGGCGCAAGCTGGGGCAGCGCCTCGGCCATCATCTGCGGCTTGACCGCGATCAGGACCAGCGCGGGATCGGGCGGCAGCGGGGCGTTGATCTGCACGCCCTGCGCCCGCACCCAGTCGGAGGGGCGCGGGTCGATCACATGCACGCCCCCCGGCGACATGCCGCCCTCCAGCCAGCCCGCCAGAAGCGCCGACCCCATCTTGCCGCAGCCCAAAAGCACGAGGCCGCGTTTTCCCAGATCGTCGAAGGTCATGTCGTGTCCTTTCACGCGCGGCCGAACGCCTCGGCCATGGCGATGTGGATGGCGCGGTCGGGGGCGGTGTCGCCCCAGGCCACAAGCTGGAACGCGGGATAGAAGCGTTCGGCGCTGCGCACCGCGTCGCGCATCAGGCGTTCGACCTGTTCCGCGCCCACCGTCTGCCCGCCGGACAACAGCAACCCGTGCCGCCATGCCATCAGCTTGCGATCCGTCCAATAGGTGAAGGCCCCGCACCATACCCGGTCGTTCACCCGGTTCAGAAGGTCATGCACGGCGGGCAGCCGCCCCGCCGGCGGGTCCATGTTGAAGGTGCAGACCAGGCGCAGCACCTCGTCCCCCGCCGACCAGATCAGCGTCAGGGCATAGGTCTGCCACTGTCCCGCGACGGACAGCGCGATGCGGTCGTCGGTCAGGCGGTCGAAGTCCCACGCCTGCCCCTTGGCGAAACTCTCCACCGCGTCGATCGGGTGAAGGTCGCTTTCGGAATACCACATCGCATCAGCCTTTCGTGCGGGCCGCACCCTGCGGGGGTGGGCCGTTCCGAATCATACTAGATATGGAGGGCGAATCTGTGAATCCTTAAAACGCCCCTTCGTGCGAATCTCTTGGGGATAAACGCTGTGGACAAAGTCAATACGGGATCAGCGGTCGCCTGCGTCTTCCAACGCACGGGCCGCCAGCGCGCGTTGCAGCTGGCCCGCAAGGTCCAGGATCGCGGGCGGCACGGATTCGTCCCGCAAGGCGCGGATCAGGTCGGCGGCCATGTCGGCCAGATCGTCGTCCAGGCGGGCGGTCGCCTGTTCCTCGCGTGTCATGCCGGTCCGTCGTCCCTTTCCTGCGTTCCCCCCAAGGGCGGAACAAAACACCCCACCCCACGTTGAGGCGTCGTAAATCCGATCACAGGGGCATGGGCATGAATCAGCAGGCGGACGGGAATGTCATCCCCGATGTGCTGGACCTGGTTCCCGCATTGCGGGCCTATGCCCGCGCCCTGTGCAAGAATGCCGCCGATGCCGACGATCTGGTGCAGGATACACTGGTGAAAGCGCTTGGCAACATCGACAAGTTCGAAGCGGGAAGCCGCCTGCGCGCGTGGCTGTTCACGATCATGCGCAACAGCTTCTACACCTCGGTCAAGATCCGCACGCGCGAAACCACCGCGGGCGAGGATTGCATCTCGGCCACGCCGACGATCGACGCGACGCAGGAATGGTATGTGCGCGGGCAGGAACTGATGGCGGCGGTGGACCGGCTTCCGGCCCATTACCGGGAAATGCTGATCCTCGTCGTGATGCTGGGCGAAAGCTACGAGGTGGCGGCCAGCATCTGTGACTGCGCGGTCGGCACCGTCAAAAGCCGTGTGAACCGTGCGCGCCAGATGGTCATCGAAGACCTTGGCGTGGACGCATTGTAAGGGGAGGGAAGGCCATGTTCGCCATGAACGGGAATAACGGGACCGGCAACCGGGGGGGAGATCGCCCGATGATGTCGCAGATGAGCGATCGGAAGGCCGATCAGAATTCGCCCGACCGGATGAGCATTCCCTACATCTTCCTGACGGCGGTGGTTGCGGTGCTTGCGGGGGTCGTTCTGGCTTGGCTCGGCTGACCCTGCGGATCGGAATGAACGGCGCCCCCGCGGATGCGGGGGCGCCGTTTTTTCATGGCAGGGTATAGGCGATGATGTAATCGCCAGGCTTCGTCCCGATGGAACCGTGGCCCCCCGCGACGATCACCACATATTGCCGGCCGTTCACGTCATAGGTCATGGGCGTCGATTGCCCGCCCGCCGGTAGGCGCGCCTTCCACAGCAGATCGCCCGTGGTCAGGTCATAGCCGCGCAGGTAATCGTCCACCGCCGCAGCAAGGAACGCCACGCCGCCGCGGGTGATGATCGGCCCGCCGATGCCCGGCACGCCCAGTTCGAACGGCAGGGGCAGGGGGGTCATGTCGCGCACCGTGCCGTTCTTGTGCCGCCAGGCGATATCGCCCGTGGTCAGATCGGCCCCCGCGACATAGCCCCATGGCGGCGCCTGGCACGGAATGCCCAAGGGTCCGAGGAACGGCCCCATCTCCACCCCATAGGGCGCGCCTTCGTTGCGGTTGATGCCCTGTTCGCTGGCCGTCTCATCCGCGCCGCGCGGCGGAATGTCGGCGCGGGGGATCAGCTTGGAGGTGAAGGCCAGATAGGTCGGCATCCCGAACATCACCTGACGTTCCGGATCCACCGCGATGGAGCCCCAGTTGAACACCCCGAAATTGCCGGGATAGATCAGCGACCCGTTCAGCGACGGCGGGGTATAACGCCCTTCGTAGTTCAGGCGATTGAAGTCGATCCGGCACATCAGCTGGTCGAAGATGGACATGCCCCACATATCGGCCTCGCGCAGCGCTGCAGGCTTGAAGGTCAGGGCGGAGGTCGGTTGCGTGGGGGCGGTGAAGTCCTCGGGGATCGCGCCGCCGGGGGCCGGTTCCTCGGTCACGGGCAGGATCGGCGCGCCCGTCTCGCGGTTCAGGACATAGATGTCACCCTGTTTCGTGGGGCCCACCAGCGCGGGCACGGACGCCCCGTCGATGGTCAGATCCACCAGAACCGGCTGTGCGGGCACGTCCATGTCCCACAGGTCGTGATGGACGGTCTGGAACACCCACGCCTTCTGCCCCGTGTCGATATCCAGCGCGACGATGGAGGAGGAGTGCTCCTCCACCGCCTCGGACCGGCCCATGCCCAACTGGTCGGGCACTTGGTTGCCAAGGGGGATGTAGACCAGCCCCCGCTGCTCATCGACCGAGAAGATGGACCAGCTGTTGGGCGAATTGGGGGTGTAGGTCTGGCCTTGGGCGATGTCGATCGGTGTCGTGTCGTCGGGATTGCCCGCATCCCAGTTCCACAACAGCTCTCCCGTGTCGATGTCGAAGGCGCGGATCACCCCCGATTGCGAGAAGATGGAGAAGTTGTCGTTGACCGCGCCGCCGATGATCAGCTTGCCGTCCACCGCCACGGGGGGCGAGGTGGAGTAGTAGTAACCGGCCGGATTGTAGGGCATCCCCGCTTCCAGATGCAGGGTGCCATTGTCGGCGAAGGAGGTGCAGACCTGCCCCGTGTCGGCGTCTAGCGCGATCAGCCGCGCATCGGCCGTCGGCAGATAGACGCGGGCGATGCAGGCGGGGGTGTCGCCGCCGGGCGCATCCGGCGCAGGCGCGCCGGTGTTCCAATAGGTGACGCCGCGGCAGGTCTGGTGCTGGCGGTCGGGGTTCATGCCGGAATTGGCGTCGAACCGCCAGACCTCCTCGCCCGTCTGCGCGTTCAGCGCGATGGCAAGGTTGTGGGGCGTGCAGACATAAAGATTGTCGCCCACCTTCAGCGGGGTCACCTGATAGGTCGTTTCGGTCACGTCGTCGGGGCGTTTCACATCGCCCGTCTGATAGCGCCACGCCTCGGTCAGGTCGGACACGTTTTCGGGGGTGATCTGATCCTGCGGCGACCAGCGCTGGCCGTAATTCGTGCGGCCATACTGGTGCCAATCGCTGGCGGGCATGTCGTTGCCGGTGGCGGCATCGGCCACGCGCGCGTCGGGCAGGGCGCCCGACCGGTCCGTGGGATCTTGGAACATCGACCAGACGGCGACGGCCACGGCCGCCAGCACCGCCAGCGCGATGGGCAGGCCGGGGGGGTTCGTGGGCCGCCCCACCCGCGCCTCGGGCGTCAGCAGGCGGTTGCGCACGAAGGGCAGCCAGAGCCAGATGCCCAGAAGGACCGGCACCCCGCCATAAGGGGCCAGACGCCACCAGTCGAACCCCGCCTGACTGACGGACCAGACCAGCCAGCCCAGCAGCACGACCGCGTAAAGGTGAAGCGCCGTCGCGCGGCGGCGGAACACCAGTCCCGCGACCAGAAGGATGGCCAGACCCAGCACGAGGTAGGCGACACTGCCCCCCAGGATCGTCAGCCAAGCGCCGAGTATGGTGAGCGCCAGTCCCACCGCACCCAGCAGAAGGGTGGTGAACAGGATCATTCGAATGCCCCTTTTTCGTTTTCTGGGGCATCAGATAGGGCGGGTTCCCGCCGACGGCTAACTTTTTCGCGATCTAAAGGCGGGTCAGGGCGGTCAGGGCAAGGATCATCGCCCCCGTGGCGATCTGCACCCCGGCCCAAAGATGGGGATGCCCGTCCCCGCTGGCCGCCGCCAAGCGGCGCGCAGTCAACCCGCCGCCAATGGCGATGGCGTTGAACAGCGCCGTGCCGACGCCCATCGCCAGCACGCCCGCGACCCCCGCCCAGGGAATGCCGAACCGCCATGCGATCGCCAGAAGAAAGATCGCCCCCGTGCAGGGCCGCGCCGCCACGCTGGCGATCAGCACGGCGATGTCGCGGGGGGAGGTGAGGGCGTCCACCTCGGCCTTGGTGGGGCCGTGGGCGTGGCCGCAGCCGCAGGCATGGGTGTGGATGTGCGGACGCGCGCGCCATGCCCGCACCCCGCGCCAGATCAGCAGGGCCCCGATCAGGCCGATGACGATCCGGCTGGCGGTGGCCAAGGGCCCTTCGGCAAAGGCCGACGCATCGCGTGACGTGAGGGCGAAGGCCCCGATCACCACCCCCACCAGCAGGATCGCCGCCAGCGCCTGCGCCATGCTGGCCGCCACGCCGATGGCGAAGATGCGCCGCGCCTGCACCCGCGTGCCCATCGCAGCCCCGCCCAGAAGCACCTTGCCATGCCCCGGCCCCAACGCGTGGATGAAGCCATAGGCCCCCGACAGCGCGACCAGCGTCCAGAAGGCCGCGGCACTGCCGCCGCGGATCTCGCGGATCACCCCGGCCATCGCCGTCTGCACGTCGAACTGAAGCGCGTTGGCCCAGCCCAGGATGGCGGGCCAGTGCGCGGGCAGCCACCACACGGCCAGAACCGCCAGCAGGATCAGGGCGAGCGTGGCCGTCAGTCGCATGTCAGAACGACCTCGTCGGCAAAGCGTGCGCCGATGTTGGGATCATCGGGCATCTGTTCGATCGACAAGGCCGACAGGGCGGCTTGCACCTCGCGGTCCGCCGCCGTCGGCTCGAACGGGATCAGGGCCGATGTGCAGGTTTCAGGATCGGGCAGAACCGCCGTGATGGCATAGCTGTAGTAATAGAGCGGATCATAGAGCTTCAGGCTGAACGTGCCCGTGGCCGGAAGGGGGGTGGCCAGCGGCAGGTCGAACGTCACCTCGGCCCGATCCCCCTCCATCCGCGCGGTGCCATTCTGCGGCTGGCCCATCGGCACCTTCTGGCCATCGTGCCACAGATAGGTGTCGCCCTCATATCCCGGCTCCCACGTCGTCTCGCCCACGGCGATCTTTTCCATGTCCGTGGCGTCCAGCTTGCCGTCGCCATCCTCGTCCAGCCACAACTGGTCATACATCACCAGGGTGGAGAACGCGTCATAGAGCCAGACGATCCTCAGGCCCGTGACCTGACCGTCCTGGACCGTGAAGCCGGGCGTGGCGTCGATGAACACATGCGGATGCGCCAGCGCGGGGCCGGCGGTCAGCGACAGAAGAAGCGAGAGGCAGCAAGCGGGGCGTTTCATGCCCCGAGGGCTACCGCGCCCGAAGGCACGGCGCAAATGGTAATGGCGTGATCAGGCGCCGCGGATGATCTTGCGGAAGGGCTCGAACAGCGCCTCGTTGCCGACGATGACCGACCCCGTTTCCACCGGGTCCTGCCCTTCGCGGATGCCCGACACGAGGCCACCGGCCTCGCGCACCAGAATGAGGCCCGCGGCCAGATCCCAGGCGTTGATCCCGCGTTCCCAGTATCCGTCATAGCGACCGGCGGCGACGTAAGCCAGATCAAGGGCGGCGGCCCCCCAGCGACGCACCCCGGCGCAGACGGGCATCAGGCGGGCCAGATCCTGCAGCGTGGCGGGCAGGGTGCCCGTGCCGCCGAAGGGCACGCCGGTGGCGAAGATCGCCTCGATCATCTGGCGGCGGCCCGAAACCCGCAGGCGCTGGTCGTTCATCCAGGCGCCCGCACCCTTTTCGGCCCAGAACATCTCGTCCTTGGCGGCGTCGAACACGACGCCCGCGACGATCTCGCCCTTATGCTCCAGTGCGATGGACACGGCCCAGTGCGGCAGGCCGTGCAGGAAGTTCGTCGTCCCGTCCAGCGGATCGACGATCCAGCGGCGGGTGGGGTCCTGACCGGCGGTCTCGCCCGTCTCCTCGCCCAGCCAGCCATAGGTGGGGCGGGCGGTCATCAGCTCTTCCTTGATGATGCGCTCGGCCTCGCGGTCGGCCTTGGACACGAAGTCGCCCGGCCCCTTGGAAGACACCTGAAGATTTTCGACCTCGCGGAAGTCCTTGACCAGCGAACGGCCCGCCTTGCGGGCGGCCTTGATCATGACGTTGAGGTTCGCGCTGCCTTGCATCCCGGGACTCCTGCTTTTCAAGGGCGGGGGTATACGCGCAAGGCGGCGCGAAGGAAAGACCGATCAGGCGGAGAGTTCGGCCCGACGCGGCAGGAAGATCGCAAGCACGCCGAGCGCGGGCAACCAAGACAGCACCAGATAGACCGCGCGGATGCCATAGGTGTCCGCCGCAAGGCCGATCCCCGCCGCCGCGATCCCGCCCATCCCGAAGGCAAGGCCGAAGAAGATGCCCGCCACGGCCCCCACACGGCCCGGCATGATCTCTTGCGCCGTCACCAGAATCGCGGGAAAGGAGGAGGCGAGGATCAGCCCGATGCACACCGTCAGCACGGCGCACCCCCAGAACCCCGCATAGGGCAGGGCCAGCGTGAAGGGCAGCACCCCCAGCACCGAGAACCAGATGACCGCGTTCGTGCCGAACCGGTCCCCGATCGGGCCGCCGAACAGGGTGCCCAGCGCCGTGGCCGCCAGGAATACGAACAGCATGATCTGCGAGGTCTGGGTGGACACGCCGAACGTCTCGATCTGATAGAAGGTGTGGTAGCTGGTCAGCCCCGCCATATAGGCGTTCTTGGAAAAGGTCAGGATGATCAGCGCGGCCAGCACGACGATGGTGCGGTTGCGGCCAAGGGGGAAGGTCTTGGCCACGACGGCCCCCGCCTTGCTGCGGACGTGGTTCTGATACCACTGGCCCACGCGGAACAGGACGAGCACGCCCAGCGCCGCCAGAACGCAGAACCACGCGACCGCCGGCCGCCCGAAGGGCACGACGATGAAGGCCGCCAGAAGCGGCCCGGTGGCCTGTCCGGCATTGCCGCCCACCTGAAAGATCGACTGCGCCGCCCCGAACCGCCCGCCTGCGGCCATGCGGGCGACGCGGCTGGCCTCGGGGTGGAAGATCGAACTGCCGATGCCGATCAGCGCGGCCCCCAGCAGCAGGGTCGCAAAGCTGGGCGCCGTCGCCACCACCGCCACGCCGATGAAGCTGGAGATCATGCCCACCGGCAGCGACATCGGCGCGGGGCGGCGGTCGGTCATGATGCCCACCACGGGTTGCAGAAGGGAGGCCGTGCACTGGAACACCAGCGTCAGCATTCCGATCTGCCAGTAATCCAGCTGGAAATCGGATTTCAGGATCGGATAGATCGCGGCCAGAACCGACTGCATCACATCGTTGATGAAATGGCACAGGCTGACCGCCAGAATGATCGGATAGGTCGTGCGCAGCGCCTGTGTCGCCGGTTTCGCGGTGTCGGTCATGGCCATGCGGTGTCCCCCTCAACCCTTGGGTGATATCGCCGCCGTTTCCGCAAGGCCAGAGGAATTGCGACCAATCAGCGCACCCGGCCAGTCGCGCAGGCCGATGGAATGCTGCACCGACAGATCGCGGAACGCGCGCAGATAGGGTTTGTCCCCGTCCGCCTCGCGCAGCGCGGCATAGCTGGTGCGGGTGATCGTGCCCGGCGCCAGCGGACGCAGGGCATAGTCGGGGTGGTGCCAGACTTGCCGCAGCACCCAGTCGGGAATGACCGCAACCCCACGGTCGGCGGCGACCAGCATCAGGATCACCGCGGTCAGTTCGATGGGCCGCACGGCGCGCGGCTCCACCCGGGCGGGGGTCAGCATCTCGGTGAAGATGTCCAGCTTTTCCCGCGTGACGGGATAGGTGATGAGGGTCTGGTCGCGGAAATCCTCCGCCTCGATCAGGTCCTTGGCCGCAAGCGGGTTCAGCGCTGAGGCGATGAAGGTGGGGCGATAGTCGAACAGCGGGTGAAAGGTCACCCCCTCCATGGGCACGGGATCGGAGGTGATGACCACGTCGATCTCTTCCCGCAGCAAGGCGGGCAGCGCGTCGAAGGCCAGCCCTGCGCGGATGTCCACATCCACATCGGGCCAGGCGTGGCGAAAATCCTCAAGCGCGGGCAGCAGCCATTCGAAACAGGCGTGGCATTCCATGGCGATGTGCAGCCGCCCGGTCTTGCCCGACCGCAGGGCGCGGAATTCGTCGTCCAGCGCCTCCACCTCGGGCAGGACGCGTTCGGCCAGCCGCAACAGGCGCAGACCGGCGGCGGACAGGCGCAGGGGGCGGGCGGGCCGCACGAACAGGTCGATCCCCGCCTGCTCTTCCAGTCCCTTGACCTGATGGGACAGCGCCGATTGGGTGATGTTCAGCATCTCGGCCGCGCGGGCCAGGCCACCGGCGCGGTGGATGGCACGGATCGTGCGCAGGTGGCGAAGTTCCAGATGCATGTCGCGCCTTATCTTGCGGTCGGCCTCATGTTCGTCTTGAACAGGATGAATTTGTTTTGGGCAAGCGAAGATGCGACAAGGAGGGTGTCAGAGGAGACATCGCATGGCCCCCCGCATCTCGTTCGAGTTCTTTCCGCCGCAATCGCTCGACGCCTCGTTCCGGCTGTGGGACACGGTGCGGTTGCTGGCGCCGTTGCGGCCGGAATTCTGTTCGGTCACCTATGGCGCGGGCGGCACGACGCGCAAGCTGACGCATGAGGCGGTGACGACCATCGGCAAGCAGTTCGGCCTGACCGTGGCCGCGCACCTGACCTGCGTGGACGCGACGAAGGCCGAAACGCTGGAGATCGCCCATGCCTATGCCGATGCGGGGGTGACGCAGATCGTGGCCTTGCGGGGCGACGCGCCGAAAGGGGCGGATCGGTTCACGCCCCATGCGGAGGGCTTCGCCAGTTCGGTGGAGCTGGTGGAGGCGCTGGCCGCCGAGGGGAGGTTCACGATCCGCGTCGGCTGTTACCCCGAACCCCATCCCGAAAGCGCCGACACCGCCGCCGACGTGGCCTTTCTGGCGCGCAAGGTGCAGGCCGGGGCCACCAGCGCCATCAGCCAGTTCTTCTTCGAGCCGGAGACGTTCCTGCGCTTTCGCGACGCCTGTGCGGCGGCGGGAATCGCCGCCCCGATCATCCCCGGCATCCTGCCGATCGAGAATTGGAACGGCGTGAAGAAATTCGCCGCCCGCTGCGGGCAGGCCGTGCCCGACTGGCTGGATGCGCGCTTTGCCGCGACCGACGCGGCGGATCACGAGGCGCTGTCGGTCGAGTTGTGCACCGATCTGTGCCGGACGCTGGTGGCCGAGGGGGTGGAGGATCTGCATTTCTATACCCTGAACCGCCCGACGCTGAGCCGGGACGTGTGCCGCCGCCTGGGCGTGGCGGAAGTTGCCGACGCTGCCTGAGGGGGGCTTGCCAGACGGGGGCCGGGCGCGCTAAGGCATCATCATCAGGTTTGGGAGACACCGCGTCCGCGCGGGGCCGAAGGAGCAACCGCCCCGGTAAACTCTCAGGCAGAAGGACCGGCCTGATGTAAACTCTGGAGAGAGGCCGCGGATGCGGTCCGCCGACGGGATAACGATCTCAGGCACCAAGGACAGAGGGGGCATCGCGGGGCGGGGATTGGCCTGCCTGACGGTGCCGGGATTCCGGCCGCAAGACGGGGAAGCCCATGGACCTGCAACGCCTGCCGCTGCACGATCTTCATGTTGAACTTGGGGGCCGCATGGTGCCCTTCGCCGGATGGGAGATGCCCGTCCAGTATGAAGGCGTGATGGCCGAACATCTGCACACCCGCAAGGCGGCGGGCCTGTTCGATGTCAGCCATATGGGACAGGTTCTGCTGCGTCCCCGCACCGACATGGCGGCCCTGGCCGCCGAGTTCGAAGCGCTGATGCCGGTCTCTGTTGCGGCGCTGGCCGAGGGGCGGCAGCGTTACGGCCTTCTGACCAATGAACAGGGCGGAATCCGCGACGATCTGATGTTCGCCAACCGGGGCGATCATCTCCATGTCGTCGTGAATGCGGGCTGCAAGGAGGCCGACATCGCCCATCTGACCGCGCATCTGGGCGATCAGGTGCATCCCGTGACCGACCGCGCCCTTCTGGCGCTGCAGGGGCCGCTGGCCGAGGATGCGCTGGCGCGGCTGGTGCCCGCGGTCATGGCGATGCGGTTCATGGACGTGATCACCGCCGATACGATCTATGGCCCGCTGTGGATTTCCCGTTCGGGTTATACCGGCGAGGACGGGTTCGAGATTTCCGTGCCCTTCGGCGGGGCGAACGGGCTGGCCCGCGCGCTTCTGGCGATGGAGGAGGTCGCGCCCATCGGTCTGGGCGCGCGCGACAGCCTGCGGCTGGAGGCGGGGCTTTGCCTTTACGGCCATGACATCGACGAGACGACCTCGCCGGTGGAGGCGGGGTTGACCTGGGCCATCCAGAAGTCGCGCCGCACCGGCGGATTTGCCGGCGACACCCGCATCCTTGCCGAACTGGCCGACGGGCCGGCGCGTGTCCGCGTGGGCCTGCTGCCCGAAGGCCGCGCCCCGATGCGCGAGGGCGTGGCCCTGTTCGCCGAAGACGGAACGCCGGTGGGCACCGTCACCTCCGGCGGCTTCGGGCCGACCGTGGGCGCGCCCGTGGCCATGGGCTATGTCGCGGCCGGCCATACCGCCATCGGCACCAGATTGTTCGGCGAGGTGCGGGGCAAACGCCTGCCCGTGAGCGTCGCCGCCATGCCTTTCGTCCCCGCTTCCTATAAACGCTGAGGAGCTTCCCCATGAAATACACCGAAGAGCACGAATGGCTGCGCGTCGAGGGTGATTATGTCGTCGTCGGCATCACCGAACACGCGGCCACCCAACTGGGCGACGTGGTGTTCGTCGAACTGCCCGAACTGGAAACGCAGGTTGCCTCGGGCGACGAGGTCGTGGTGATCGAAAGCGTCAAGGCGGCGTCCGACATCCTCGCCCCCGTGGATGGCGAGATCGTCGAGGTGAATGACGAGCTGGCCTCCAACCCTGGTCTGGTGAACGAGGATCCGACGGGCCGCGCCTGGTTCTTCAAGCTGCGGGTCGAGGATCTGTCGGTTCTGGACCAGTTCATGGACGAAGACGAATACGCCGATCTGATCGGCTGACCCCGGGGGCCGCTGCGCCCCCATCTTTTCACGGCAGGAGCCTTCATGGCC
Source organism: Falsirhodobacter halotolerans (assembly GCF_022899245.1). Lineage (NCBI taxonomy): Bacteria > Pseudomonadati > Pseudomonadota > Alphaproteobacteria > Rhodobacterales > Paracoccaceae > Falsirhodobacter > Falsirhodobacter halotolerans. The sequence continues at coordinate 2,122,654 of NZ_JALJAZ010000001.1, read as the reverse complement.
TATACCCCCGTCGCTTATGACCCCTATGATTTCGCCAACCGCCGCCATATCGGGCCCTCGCCGTCCGAGATGGAGGAGATGCTGGCCGTGCTGGGCACGCCGTCGCTGGAGCAGCTGATCGAGGAGACGATCCCCGCCTCCATCCGCCAGAAACGCCCGCTGGACTGGGCCCCGTTGGCCGAGCATGAGCTGCTGGAGCGGATGCGTCAGGTGGGCGCGAAGAACCGCGTCATGACGCAGCTGATCGGGCAGGGGTATTACGGCACGGTGACGCCGCCCGCGATCCAGCGCAACATTCTGGAAAACCCGGCATGGTACACGGCCTATACCCCCTATCAGCCCGAAATCGCCCAAGGGCGGCTTGAGGCGCTTCTGAACTACCAGACCATGGTGTCGGACCTGACGGGTTTGCCGGTGGCCAACGCGTCATTGCTGGACGAGGCGACGGCGGCAGCGGAAGCGATGGCCATGGCCGAACGTGCGTCGAAATCCAAGGCGCGCGGGTTCTTCGTGGATGAGAACTGCCACCCCCAGACCATCGCCGTCATCCAGACCCGCGCGAAGCCGCTGGGGGTCGAGGTGATCGTGGGCGCGGCCAGCGATCTGGACGCGGGCGCGGTGTTCGGCGCGATTTTCCAGTATCCCGGCACGCTGGGCGAGGTGCGCGATTTTACGGCCGAGATCGAGGCGCTGCATGGGGCGAAGGCCATCGCCGTGGTGGCGACCGATCTTCTGGCGCTGTGCATCCTGAAGGAACCGGGGGCGATGGGGGCCGACATCGCGGTCGGGTCCAGCCAGCGCTTCGGGGTGCCCATGGGCTATGGCGGGCCGCACGCGGCCTTCATGTCCTGCCGGGACGAGTTGAAGCGCACCATGCCGGGGCGGATCGTCGGCGTGTCGATCGACGCGCGCGGCAACAAGGCCTATCGCCTTGCGCTGCAAACCCGCGAACAGCACATCCGTCGCGAAAAGGCCACGTCGAACGTCTGCACCGCGCAGGCGCTTCTGGCGGTCATGGCCAGCTTCTATGGCGTGTTCCACGGGCCGAAGGGCCTGCGCGCGATTGCCGAACGGGTGCATTTCAACACCGTCCGTCTGGCAAACGCCCTGAAAGCGGCGGGCGCGGATGTTCAGCCCGACGCGTTCTTCGACACGATCACCGTGCGGGTGGGCGTGGGCCAGCAAGGTATCATGGCCGCCGCGCGGCACCGCGGCATCAACCTGCGCAAGGTGGGGCGCGACCGCGTCGGCATCTCCTTGGATGAGACGACGGATGACGGCGTGATCGCCCGCGTGCTGGACGCCTTCGGCATCACGGACGCGGCGGAAAAGACCATCGCGCTGGGCGTGCCGGACGCGATGATCCGCCAGTCGGATTACATGACCCATCCGGTGTTCCACATGAACCGCGCCGAATCGGAGATGATGCGCTACATGCGCCGTCTGGCCGACCGCGATCTGGCGCTGGACCGCGCGATGATCCCGCTGGGGTCCTGCACGATGAAGCTGAACGCCGCGGCCGAGATGATGCCGATCACCTGGCCCGAATTCGGCTCGCTCCACCCCTTCGCGCCCGCCAATCAGGCCGAAGGCTATGCCGAGGCGATCGGCGATCTGGCGGAGAAGCTGTGCGAGATCACCGGCTATGACGCGTTTTCCATGCAGCCGAACTCGGGTGCGCAGGGGGAATATGCGGGGCTGTTGACCATTCAGGCCTATCACCGCTCGCGCGGGGACAATCGCGACATCTGCCTGATCCCGATGTCGGCGCATGGCACCAACCCCGCCACCGCGCAGATGGTCGGCATGAAGGTCGTGGTGGTGAAGACCGCGCCCAATGGCGACATCGACATCGAGGATTTCCGCGCGAAGGCCCAATCTGCAGGCGACAAGTTGGCCGCCTGCATGATCACCTATCCCTCCACCCACGGCGTGTTCGAGGAGGGGGTGCGCGAGGTGTGCGAGATCACGCACCAGTATGGCGGTCAGGTCTATATCGACGGGGCCAACATGAACGCGATGGTGGGGCTGGTGCAGCCCGGTGCCATCGGCGGCGATGTCAGCCACCTGAACCTGCACAAGACCTTCGCCATTCCGCATGGCGGCGGCGGTCCGGGCATGGGGCCGATCGGGGTGAAGGCGCATCTGGCGCCCTTCCTGCCGGGCCACCCTGAAACGGGCGGCGAGGAGGGGCCGGTCTCGGCCGCGCCCTATGGTTCGGCGTCTATCCTGCTGATCTCCTGGGCCTATTGCCTGATGATGGGGGGCGAGGGGCTGGCGCAGGCGACGCGCGTGGCGATCCTGAACGCCAACTATATCGCGGCGTCCTTGCGCGGGGCGTATAAGGTGCTGTTCATGGGCAACCGGGGCCGCGTGGCGCATGAATGCATCCTCGACACCCGCCCCTTTGCCGAGGCGGGCGTGACGGTGGACGACATCGCCAAGCGGTTGATCGACAACGGCTTCCACCCGCCGACCATGAGCTTTCCCGTGCCGGGCACGCTGATGGTGGAACCGACCGAGTCCGAGACGAAGGCCGAGATCGACCGCTTCGTGGCGGCGCTTTTGTCCATCCGCGAAGAAATCCGCGCGGTGGAGCAGGGCGAGATCGCGGCCGACCAGTCGCCGTTGCATTTCGCGCCGCACACGGTGGAGGATCTGGTCGCCGACTGGACCCGCCCCTATCCGCGCGAACAGGGATGCTTCCCGGCGGGCAGCTTCCGGCAGGACAAGTATTGGCCGCCCGTGGGCCGGGTGGACAACGCCTATGGCGACCGGAATCTGATTTGCATCTGTCCGCCGATGGAAAGCTATCAGGACGCGGCGGAATGACGTGTCGGGGGGCCATCTCGGCCCCCCGTTTCATTTGACAGATCATGGTCGCTGCGGCACAGATATCGGCATGGGGTCGTAGCTCAGTCGGGAGAGCGCGTCGTTCGCAATGACGAGGTCAGGGGTTCGATCCCCCTCGGCTCCACCAGACACCGAAATCCGGGGGCGACGGAACAGATTGGGCTTGTCTCTGCACGACGCTCTCCCTATACGGATCGGCGGAGACGTGGCCGAGTGGTCGAAGGCACACCCCTGCTAAGGGTGCAGGCCCGGAAGGGTCTCGAGGGTTCGAATCCCTTCGTCTCCGCCACCCATTCCCTTAGTTTTTTCGTGCATACCGCATCAAGGCCAGCGGTTACGTGCGCCTCGCCCCATGCCGCATCCGCCCGAGGATGGGGGGCCATGCCGCCTCTGATCGTCAGTCCGGGCTGCGCAGGCGATACCCGACGCCGTTTTCCGTCAGGATGAAGCGGGGCATGTTGGGGCTGTCGTGCAGCCGCTGACGCAATTGGCGGACATAGACGCGCAGGTATTGCGGATCCGTCGTCTCGCCCCAGACTTCGCGCAGAAGATGTTGGTGGGTGATGACCTTGCCCGCGTGCTGGACCAGGATGCGCAGGATGTCGTATTCCTTGGGCGACAGGCGCACATCCTCGCCATCCACCTGCACAAGGCGGCGCACGAGATCGACGGTCAGCCCGCCCGCGCGGAAGACCGGCGTCTCGCCATGCCGCATCAGCTTGTGGCGCAGGGCGACGCGGACGCGCGCGGCCAGTTCCTTCATGCCGAAGGGTTTGCCCACGTAATCATCCGCCCCCGCCTCCAGCGCGCGGACGATCCCGCCTTCATCCGTGCGGCTGGACAGGATGACGACGGGCACCGCGATCCCGGCCGCGCGCCACCCCTGCAACACGTCAAAGCCCGCCCGGTCGGGCAGGCCCAGATCCAAAAGAACCAGATCGGGCATTTCCGCGCCCATCTGATCCTCCGCCTCGCGCGCGTTGCGCGCCTCGAGGATGCGGAACCCTTCCGCCGTCAGGCCCACCCGCAGCAATTTGCGGATGGGCTGTTCATCGTCCACGATCAGGACGCGTGCGCCGTGCGCGGTCATGGTGCCTCCGGTGGCGGTATATGGGGTGCCGGGGGGACAGGGAGCCGCAGGGTGAAGGTCGCACCCGTGCGATCCCGGCGGTTGGCGGCGGTGATGGTGCCGCCCATCGCCTCCACGAACCCGCGGCAGATGGCCAGCCCCAGCCCCGTTCCCGCCTGAACGTAATCCTGTTTGCCGACGCGGGTGAACATGTCGAAAATCCGCTCGGTGTCCTGCGGTGGGATGCCCGGCCCTTCATCGCGGACCTGAACGACCACCGACCCGCCGTCGCGCCACGCGCCCACATGGATCAACGTCGCGGGCGGGGCGTATTTGGCGGCGTTGTCCAGAAGGTTGAACATCACCTGTTCCGTCAGCATGGGGTCGATCCGCAGGGGCGGCAGGTCGGCGGGAACGGACACCTGCACCCGGTGGCCGGACAGGATCGCGGCGGCGCGGGTCATGGTGGCGCCGATGACCTCGTCCAGATCGATGAGCGTGCTGTTGGGTTCGGTCAGGCCGGTTTCGATGCGGGTCATGTCCAGAAGGTTGCCGATGAAGCGGCTGAGGCGGTCGGTCTCCTGCTCGATCGTTTGCAGAAGGTCGTGACGGTCGTCCTCGCTCATGGCATGGCGATAGTCGCGCAGCGTGCCAGCGGCCCCCTTGATGCCCGCCAAGGGGGTGCGCAGATCGTGCGAGACCGATGTCAGCAGGGCCGAACGCAGACGGTCCGCCTCGGCCGCCAGACGGGCGCGGTCCAGATCGTCCACCAGCTGGATGCGTTCAATTGCTAAGGCCGCCAGATCGGCCAGCGCGTTGTAGAGGCGCTGCTGTTCCGGCGTCAGGAGGGGGCCGGGCCGGTCGCTGTCCAGACCCATCACACCCACGGTCATCCGCCCCGTGCGCAGCGGAAGATAGAGGCGCTTGGCCCCCGGCAGCGTCTCTGCCCCGCGTCCGGCCGGACGGTTGTGCTCCCACGCCCATTGGGCGGCGGCGATGTCGGCATCGACCAGCGTGTCATCGGGCGGAAATCCCGCCCGCACGGTCACCGTGCTGCCTTCGGGCAACAGGATCACCGTGTTCAGATGCAGCATGGAGGCGATCTGATTCACCGACACCCACAGCACGTCATCAAGGGTGCCCGCCACGGTCAGGCGTTTGGAAAACAGGAACAGGTTCTCGGTCATGCGCGCCCGTGCCCGTGCGGCGGCGGCCTGACTGTGCACCCGCGCCGTCAGGTTCGACGTCAGCAGCGCCGCCCCGAAAAAGAAGAACAGCGCGACGACGCTTTCGGGATCCCGGATCGTGAACGTGTGCCGGGGGTCGAGGTAGAAGAAATTGAACACCAGCGCCGCCAGACCGGAGGCATAGAGCGCGGGCCACCGCCCCGCCGTGACGGCCGAGGTCAGGACCGCCATCAGAAAGACGATGGCGATGTTCTGCACGTCCAGCGTCTGCGACAGAAGATATCCCAACCCCAGCGCCGCGGCGACATAGAAGGTGGCCAAGGCATAGGGGCGCAGGCTGAACGGGGCGCGATCCGCCGCCGCGCGGGGGATGCGTGGCCCCGCCGCCGTCCCGCGCCCCGAGATGACGTGGACGCTGATGTCGCCCGCCTTGCGCAGAAGCTCGGATGAGACCGGAGGCTCCATCCATTCGCGCCAGCGCGGCTTTTCCACCCGTCCGATGATGATGTGATTGATGTTGTGCGACTGGGCATAGGTCAGGATTTCATGCACCACGTCCTGCCCCGGCAGGGTCAGGGTCTGTGCGCCCAACTGTTCGGCCAGGCGCATGGTGGCGGCCAATCGGTCCTTTTGCGAATCCCCGAACCGGGCCGCCTGCGGCAGGTCCACGTTCACCACGGTCCACGGGCCGCGCATCCGGTCGGCCTGCCGTTTGGCATAGCGGACGAGTTCCGGCGCACGGGCGCTTTCGTTGACGCAGACCAGGAACCGGTCCCCCGACGGCCAGCTTCCGCGAATGGCGTTGGCCTGCATGTGGTGAAGCAGCTGCTGATCCACCCGCTGTGCCGTGCGCCGCAGCGCCAGTTCGCGCAAGGCCGTCAGGTTGCCCGGCGCGAAGTAGTTGCGGATCGCGCGGCTGGCGGTTTTCGGCAGATAGACCTTGCCTTCATGCAGGCGCTTGATCAGATCGTCCGGGGTCAGGTCGATGATCTCGATATCGTCGGCGCGGTCGATCACGCTGTCGGGCACGGTTTCGCGCACGCGGATGCGGGTGATCTTGGCCACCACGTCGTTCAGGCTTTCGACATGCTGGATGTTCAGCGTGGAATAGACGTCGATCCCGTTTTCCAACAGTTCCAGCACGTCCAGATAGCGTTTGGGGTGGCGCGATCCGGGGGCGTTGGTGTGGGCCAGTTCATCCACCAGCACCAGCGCGGGGCGGCGGGTCAGGATCGCGTCCAGATCCATTTCGTCCAGCCGCTGCCCGCGATAGTCGATGATCCGCCGGTCCACCGTTTCGAACCCGTGCGCCATGGCGGCGGTGTCAGCCCGCCCATGCGTTTCGACGACGCCGACGACGACATCCACCCCCTCGCGCCGCCGGTTGCGGCCCGATTGCAGCATCTCATAGGTCTTGCCGACGCCGGGGGCGGCGCCAAGGAAAATCTTGAACCGCCCGCGCGTTTCCTGCCGCGCGCGTTCCAGCAGGGCGTCGGGGGACGGGCGGTGGTCCGTGTCAAGGCCGGGCTCCGGCATGTGCAAGGGTTCCTTTCGGCGCGGGCGGGCCGACGGGCGGCCCGCCTTCGATCCTACATGTTGTCGATGGCGCGGTTCAGGTCCAGCACATTGACGATCCGTCCCGCGGTCAGCGGCCCGCCCGGTGCCTGGGCCAGGCTGCGCACAAGCGCCTGCACGGCCGCCGCATCCCGCCCCCGCGCCCCCGCCACGCGGGGCACCTGATACAGCGCCGCCGCTTCGGAGATGTGCGGATCCAGCCCGCCGCCCGAGGCGGTGGCCAGATCGGCGGGCAGGGGGGCTTGGGATGTCGCGCCGTAACGCGCGACCGTCTCCTCGGCCCGCGCCCGGACGTCCGCCCCGGCGGGGGACAGGTTCGACCCCGCCGCCGCCATGCCGTCGTAATCCGCGGCCGAGGGGCGGGGCCAGAAATACCCCGCCTGCGTGAACCCTTGCGCGATCTGGCGCGACCCCACGGCCGCCCCCGCCGCATCGCGCAGGATCGAGCCGTTGGCGGTGAAGGGCCGGGCCCCTTGGGCAAAGGCCCAGACCAGCGTGGTGTAGCCGCCCGCGCAGATCGCCAGCGTCAGGGTCGCGATCCGCAACGAGGAAAGAAGATTGAGCAACATGGAACGCTCCTTACCGATACGTGTCGATGGCGGTCAGATGGTCGGCGATCGGGCCAAGGGTCGCCGCCGGAAAGAAGGTGAGCGCGCCGACGACGATGACCGTCACGCCCAGCATCGCGGCGAACACGCCGCCCTCCACGCTCAGCGTGCCGGGGGATTCCTGCGCGCGGCGTTTGGCGGCCAGCGATCCCACGATGGCCAAAGGCAGGATGATCGGGATGAACCGCCCCAGAAGCATCACCAGGCCGGTCGCCACGTTCCACGGCACGGTGTTGTCGCCCAGACCCTCGAACCCTGACCCGTTATTGGCAGCGGCGGAGGAGAATTCGTAGAGGATCTCGCTGAACCCGTGGGGGCCCGCGTTGTTCAGCGCGTCCATCCCCCAGGGTGTGGCGGCGAAGATCGCCGTGCCGCCCAGGATGAAGGCGCCATGGGCCAGAAGCGCGAAGAGCGCCAGCTTCACCTCCTTCGCCTCCACCCGCCAGCCCAGATATTCCGGCGTCCGTCCGATCATCATGCCCGCCACGAACACCCCAAGGATGATATAGAGGAACATGTTGATCATGCCGACGCCAACGCCGCCGAACGTCTCGCCCAGCCACATGCCGATCATCGGCATCAGGCCCGTCAGGGGATTCAGGCTGTCATGCATCGCCCCCACCGATCCGTTCGACGTGGCCGTGGTGATCACCGCCCAAAGCGGTCCGGTGGCCGCCCCGAGACGAAGCTCCTTCCCCTCAAGGTTGCCGACATCCTGCGCGATCGCCAGATCGGCGAAGGCCGCCGTCGGCGCGCTTTCGAAATACAGCGCGCCCGCGGCCTTCACGAGCAGGAAGGCGGCCATCACCGCGAAGATGACGGCCCCGTGCCGCATCCGTCCGATCAGCCGCGCGAACATCCACACGCAGGCCATGGGGATCAGCAGGATCGCGGCCATCTGGATCAGGTTCGACCAGAAGGTCGGGTTCTCGAACGGGTGGGTGGAATTGGGGCCGAAGAACCCGCCGCCATTGGTCCCCAGCTGCTTGATCGCGACGAAGGCCGCGACGGGGCCGCGCGCGATGGTCTGCTGCACCCCTTCCAGCGTGGTGACCACGGCCGCGCCCTGAAACGTCATCGGCACACCCGTCAGCACCAGAAGAACGGCGGTGACCAGCGCCAGCGGCAGCAGCACAAGGAACGTCGCCCGTTGCACATCGACAAAGAAGTTGCCCATCGCGCGCCCCGCAAGCCCCCGCGCCAGCGCCGCCAGCGCCGCGATCCCCGTGGCCGCCGACACGAATTGCAGCCACATCAACCCGACGATCTGGGTGAGATGGCTGTAGGTGCTTTCCCCCGAATAATGCTGAAGGTTGGTGTTCGTCGTGAACGAGGCGGCGGTGTGGAACATCAGGTCGGGGCGCACCGGGCCCATCCCGTCGGGGTTCAGGGGCAACCATGGTTGCAGCGCCTGCACCGCGAAGACGGTCCCGAACATCACGACGTTGAACGCCAGCATCGCCAGAACATAGCGTTTCCAGTCCTGATCGGACCGGGCCATGCGCCCGCCGATCCCCTGGAACAGCCGCGTCATGCGGCCGGAGGCGGCGGGGTCCATCGCCCCGGCCATCATCCGGCCCAGGGGCCAGGACAGGGCCGCCGTGGCCCCCAGCAGGACGAATGCGAAAAGAAGTGTCTGGATATCCATCGGATCCCCCCGCATCACGACCGGTCAAGGCCATGCGTCAGCGCCACAAGCGCGCCGAACACCGCCAGACCGAGGATGACATAGATGAAGCTCATATGCGGACCCTTGTTATGCCAGACCCAGCGCGGTGACGGTCACATCGATCAGCTTGATGCCGACGAAGGGAACCACCAGACCGCCCAGGCCATAGATGAGAAGATTGCGACGCAGCAGCGCGTTCGCCCCGATCGCCTTGTAGGCGACGCCCTTCAGCGCCAACGGGATCAGGACGACGATGATCAGCGCGTTGAAGATGATGGCCGACAGGATCGCGCTTTGCGGCGTGGCAAGCCCCATGACGTTCAGCGCCTGCAACGACGGATAAAGGCCGGTGAACATGGCCGGGACGATGGCGAAATACTTGGCCACGTCGTTGGAGATGGAGAAGGTGGTCAGCGCGCCGCGCGTCATCAGAAGCTGTTTGCCGATGCCCACGATCTCGATCAGCTTGGTCGGATCGCTGTCCAGATCGACCATGTTGCCCGCCTCGCGCGCGGCGACGGTGCCGGTGTTCATCGCCACGCCCACATCGGCCTGCGCCAGCGCGGGGGCGTCGTTGGTGCCGTCGCCGCACATGGCGACCAGCTTGCCCTTGGCCTGTTCGGCGCGGATCAGGTCCAGCTTGTGTTCGGGCGTGGCCTCGGCCAGGAAATCGTCCACCCCCGCTTCGGCGGCGATGGCGGCGGCGGTCATCGGGTTGTCGCCGGTGATCATCACCGTGCGGATGCCCATCTGGCGCAATTCCGCGAACCGTTCGCGGATCCCGCCCTTGACGATGTCCTTGAGATAGATGACCCCCAGAAGCTGGCCGTTGCGCACCACGACCAGCGGCGTGCCGCCGGCCTTGGCGACCTCGTCGGCGATGGCGCGGATCTCCCGCGCCTTGGTCGCCACGTTCCCATCCGCGCTGTCAGCGGCCTGGACATGGCGCAGCACCGCATCGACCGATCCCTTGCGGATGGAGGTGCCGTCGAAATCCACACCCGACATCCGGCTTTGCGCGGTGAAGGGGACGAAGGTCGCGCCCAGCCCCTGCATGTCGCGCGCGCGGATGCCGTAATTCTCCTTCGCCAGCACGACGATGGAACGGCCCTCCGGCGTCTCGTCGGCCAGCGAGGCCAGTTGCGCCGCATCCGCCAGATCGCGATCGGTCACCCCCGGCACCGGACGAAACTCGGTCGCCTGCCGGTTGCCCAGGGTGATCGTGCCGGTCTTGTCCAAGAGCAGGGTGTCGACATCGCCCGCCGCCTCCACCGCGCGGCCCGACATGGCCAGCACGTTGAACCGCACCAGCCGGTCCATCCCCGCGATGCCGATGGCCGATACCAGCGCCCCGATGGTGGTGGGGATCAGCGTGACGAACAGGGCGACCAGAACGATCACCGGCACCGCCCCGCCGGCATAGGCGGCGAAGGCCGGAATCGTCACCGTGGCCAGAACGAAGATCAGCGTCAGACCCGCCAGAAGCACGTTCAGCGCGATCTCGTTCGGGGTCTTCTGCCGTTCCGCCCCTTCGACAAGCGAGATCATGCGGTCGATGAAGGTCGATCCGGCGGCGGCCGAGATGCGGACCTTGATCCAGTCCGACAGCACCTGCGTGCCCCCCGTCACCGCCGACCGGTCCCCCCCGCTTTCCCGGATGACGGGGGCGGATTCGCCTGTGATCGCCGCCTCGTTCACCGAGGCCACGCCTTCGATCACCTCCCCGTCCGAAGGGATGATGTCGCCCGCCTCGACCAGGACGATGTCGCCGACCTTCAGGCTCTCGCCCGCCACTTCGTGCCACTGGCGGCTGTCGGCGGCATCGAGCCGTTTGGCGCTGGTGTCCGACCGCGTCTGGCGCAGGCTGGCGGCTTGCGCCTTGCCCCGCCCTTCGGCCACCGATTCCGCGAAATTGGCGAACAGAAGCGTGAACCACAGCCACAGCACGATCTGGAGCGAGAAGCCCAGGCCGGGCGCCCCCGTCACCAGATCGCGCAGGAACAGGACCGTGCACAGCGCCGACACCACCGCCACGACGAACATGACGGGGTTCTTCGACAGGATGCGGGGATCGAGTTTGACAAAGGCGCCGCGACAGGCGGGCCCAAGGATGCGGGCGTCCAGCACGCCCGCAGGTTTCGACTGGCTCATCAGAAGCTCCGGTATCGAAAAAGGGGGGTCAGAACCGCTCGGGGTAAAGAAGGGCCGCGACCAGATAGCCCGCCACCAGAACCGCGACCGCGCCGCCCAAGACATAGTCCAACGTCATACCCGTTCCCTTTTCCCTGCGGCCACGGGATCGTGGCGCGCGTCATGCCGGTAAGATGGGGCCGAACCGCATAGGAATTCGAGACGGGGCAGGGGCCCGTGAAATAGGAATCCCATAGGATTCGCCGCCCGTCAGGCGTGGGCCCACGGCCCCAGGCAGTCGCGGATCAGGCCCGCGACGTTGCGATATGTCTCCGCCCGGGGCGAGGATGTGCGCCAGGCCATGCAGATCGACCGCGACAGGGGCGTCCTGGCCAGCGGGACGGCGACGACCAGCTCCTCACGCATCACCTCCGACCGGACATAGAGCGCGGGCAGAAGCGAGATGCCCATGCCCGCCGCCACCATCTGACGCAGGGTGTCCAGCGTCGTGCCCGCATATTCGGTGGCCTGCACCGCGCCCGCCCGGCGGCAGACCTGCGCGATCTCGTCCGTCAGGGTCTTGCCGCAATCCATGGTCAGAACCGTCTCGCCCGCCAGATCGGCGATGTCGAGCGTGGGCCGCCCCGCCAGCCGGTGGTCGCGCGGAATGACGACATGCAGCGCCTCCTGCATCAGCAGCGCTGTCTCGAACCCCGCATCGGGAGGAATCTCGGGCAGAAGCAGCATGTCGTATTCCCCCATGGCCAGATGGTCGCGCAGGGCGGCGGGCCGATCCTCGCGCACCTGGATGCGCGTCTCGGCATAGGCGCGGCGCAGGGCGGGCATGGCGATGGACAGGACATAGGCGCCCACCGTGTGCACGACCCCCATGCGCAGCACGCCCTGCATCGCATGGGGATCGTCGGCGCGGGCGATGGTGCGGATGTCGTCGATCTCATCCGCGATGCGGCGGGCGCGGCGGGCGATCTCGGCCCCCACCGGCGTCAGCATGACCCGTGCGCGCGACCGTTCGACCAGACAGGTGCCCAGACGGTCCTCCAACTCGCGGATCTGAAGGCTCAGCGTGGGTTGGGTCACGTTGCACAGTTCCGCCGCCCGGCTGAAATTCAGCGTGGAGGCGACGGCGGAAAGATAGCGCAACTGTTGCAGCGTGGGCATGGGACACGTCCTTATAGGCGCAGGCTATGGATATCCGTTCGAATATCAATTTGCCTACCATGCCCACCATATCATTTAACACCCTCGAACGCTTTTTCACCGACGGACCGCTTGATGACCCACACCGCCGCGCCCGGCGCCCATCGGATTTTCGGATACCTTGCGGCCCTGGTGGCGGCCGGTGCGGCGATGCTGTTCGCGTCGATGCTGCCCACCGTGCTGGCGGGCGATACCATCATGGCCGAGATCGGCTGGGCACCGTCGATGGGCATCTCGCTGGCGTTCATGATCGACGGGTTGGCGCTGATCTTTGCCCTCCTGATCAGTGGGATCGGGGCGTTCATCTTCCTTTACGCCACGGGATACATGGGCGATCACCCGCGCTTCGGGCGGTTCGTACTGTATCTTTTCGCCTTCATGGTGGCGATGCTGGGTCTGGTGACGGCGCGCGATCTGATCACCCTGTTCCTGTTTTGGGAACTGACCAGCGTCACATCCTATCTGCTGATCGGATTCGATCACGACACTCCGCGCGCCCGGCGCAATGCGCTGCAGGCGATGCTGATCACGGCGGGGGGCGGGCTGGCGCTGCTGGCGGGGTTCATCCTGATCGGCACGGCGGCGGGCGGATACGATCTGGCGGTGATCCTGTCCGGGCCCGGATTGCAGGATCACGGCCTTTACGGCGGGATCCTGGTGCTGATCCTGCTGGGGGCGTTCACCAAATCGGCGCAGGTGCCGTTCCACGTCTGGCTGCCCAATGCCATGGCCGCGCCGACGCCGGTGTCGGCCTATCTGCATTCGGCCACCATGGTGAAGGCGGGCGTCTATCTTCTGGCGCGTCTGCACCCCGTCCTGGGCGGCACGGTGCCGTGGACGATGACGCTGACCGTGGCGGGGGCCACGACGGCGGTTCTCGCCTCGGTTCTGGCGCTGCGCCAGACGGACATGAAGCAGGCGCTGGCCTATACCACGTTGATGGCGCTGGGCACGATCACGATGTGCCTGGCCGACAGCGGGCCCTATGCCCTGACGGCGGCGATGATGTTCCTGATCGTCCATTCGCTTTACAAGGCGACGCTGTTCATGGTGGTGGGCGCGATCGACCACGGCACCGGCACGCGCGAGGTGGCGCGTCTGGGCGGCCTGCGCCATGCCATGCCGGTCACGGTGGTGGCGGCCGTTCTGGCCTGCGCCTCCATGGCGGGTCTGCCGCCCATGGTCGGATGGATCGGCAAGGAGTTGATCTATGCCGGGGCCACCACCATGACCGTGGCCCCGCTGGTGATCGTGGCCGCGCTGACGGCCAATGCGCTGATGTTCGCGGTTGCGGGCATCATCGCCCTGCGCCCGTTTTTCGGCGCGCCACGCCCCACGCCCCATCCGGCGCATGAGGCGCCGTGGCAGATGCTGGCCGGGCCGGTGGTTCTGGCCTGCCTCGGCCCGCTGGTGGGCCTGTGGGCCGAACCGCTTCTGGCCCCGCTGGTCGGCACCGCCGTCACCGGCAGTCTGGCGCAGGATCGCGCGGCGGGCCTTCATCTGTGGGCGGGGGTGAACCTGCCCCTCGCGCTCAGTCTGGCGACGTTCGCGCTGGGTGTCGCGATCTATATCCTGCGGGCGCGGGTCATCGCGGGACTGGATGCGGTGTTCGCCCGCCTGCCAGTGGCCGATGCCGCATGGGACCGGGGGCTGGACGGGTTCCGCGCCTTTGCCGCGTGGCAGACGGGCGTGATCCAGACGGGGCGGCTGACCCGCTATATGCTGGTGACGTTCGTCGTCATCGCGGCGGTGTTCGTCGCGACGCTGGTTCGGATGCCGCCCATGCTGGCCGTGTCCTCGGCCCCGTCGGCCTTTTTGTGGCTGACGGTCGGGGTGACGGCGGCGGGGGCGGCGCTGTCGCTGACCACGGCGTCGCGCATCGCGGCCATTGCCGGTCTGGGCACGATGGGCATCGGGGTCGCGGTGATCTTCATATATTTCGGCGCGCCCGATGTCGCCACGACCCAGCTGATGGTGGAGACGCTGGCCGCCGTCATGTTCGCCATCGCCGCCTTGCGCCTGCCCGCCATCGTGGAACGGCGCGGGCGGGGGCGTCAGGTGGTGCACGCGATCGTCGCGGGGGCCATCGGCGCGTCGGTCACGATCACCGTCATCGCCATTTCGGCGACGCCCATGGACCGCAGCATCACCACCTATTTCGAGGAGAATTCCTATGTTCTGGCCCACGGCCTGAACGTGGTGAACGTGATCCTCGTGGACTTCCGCGCCCTGGACACCTTCGGTGAGGTGATCGTGGTGCTTCTGGCGTCCTTCGGCGCCTTTACCGTTCTGAAACGCATACGGCGGAGCAAGACGTGAACTCACTTATCCTGACGGTCGGCACGCGGTTCCTGACGGCGCTGTTTCTGTTGTTTTCCGTGTATGTCCTGCTGCGTGGGCACAACAGCCCGGGGGGCGGGTTCATCGGCGGCCTCATTGGGGCGGCGGGGCTGGTGCTGTATGGCTTTTCCGCCGGGGTGTCGGCCGCGCGGGCGGCGCTGCGGGTCGATCCGCGCACGCTTGGCATGTGGGGGATGATCCTTGCGCTGGTGTCGGGGCTGGTATCGGCCTTTGCGGGCGCGGGGCCGTTCACCGGGCTGTGGTTCACCTTGGGCGATGTCGCCCTGTCGAACGTGCTGTTTTTCGACATTGGTGTGTATATGGCGGTGTTCGGGGCGATCCTGACCCTTGTCTTCGCGCTGGAGGAGGCGGGCTGATGGAAGCGCTTGTGGCCGTTCTGGCCGGATTTCTCGTGGCCGTCGCAATCTGGCTGATGCTGTCGGGCAACCTGTTGCGGTTCCTGTTCGGGCTCTTGCTGCTGTCCAACGGGATCAATGTGGCCATTCTGGCGGGGGGGCGGCTGACGCCCGGCGCGCCGCCGCTTCTGGGCGGGTCCGGGGCGCTTCCGCCCGACCAGATGGCGAATGCGCTGCCGCAGGCGCTCCTGCTGACGGCGATCGTCATCGGGTTCGGCCTTTTTGCCTTTGCGCTGGCGCTGACGCTGCGCGCCTATCGCACCTTCGGCCATCTGGAGGTGGATCGCATGCGTCTGGCCGAACCGCCAAGCCCGCGCGGCGGGGACATGACATGAGCTGGGTTCTTGTTTTCCCCATCCTGATCCCGTTCGCCGCGGCGGCGATCGCCTTCTTGACGCGCGCGTCGCGGCTTGGCGCCTGGGTTTCCGTCGCGGGGTCGGTGGCGGCGTTGCTGGCCGCAGGGGTGCTGACGGTCCGGGTGATCGAGGCGGGGGTCGTGGCGGGCCAGATCGGCGGTTGGGACGCGCCCTTCGGCATCACATTGGTGGCCGACCATCTGGCGGTGGCGATGGTGCTGATCACCGCCATCGTCGGGTTGGCCGTCGCGGTCTGGGCGCTGGCGGAAATCGGCCCCACCTCCGCGCGCCACGGGTATCACACCTTGTTCCAATGCCTTCTGGGCGGCGTGACGGGGGCCTTCCTGACGGGCGATCTCTTCAACCTCTACGTCTGGTTCGAGGTTCTGCTCATCTCCTCCTTCGGGCTTCTGGTCATCGGCGGCAAACGGACGGCGATCGACGGGGCGGTGAAATACGTCACGCTGAACCTCGTCTCCACCGTGCTGTTTCTGGGCGGGGCCGGGCTGCTTTACGGCGCGACCGGCACGTTGAACCTTGCCGACCTGCGGGGGGCGGTGGCGGCGGCCCCCGATCGCGGGTTGATGACGATGATCGCGATGATGCTGATGGTGGCCTTCGGCCTGAAGGCGGCGGTGTTTCCTTTGTTCTTCTGGCTGCCCGCCGCCTATCACACGCCGCATTACGCGGTGTCGGCGGTGTTCGCGGGCCTGCTGACCAAGGTGGGCGTCTATGCCCTGATCCGCATGTTCACGCTGATCTTCACCGACGATGTGGGCTACACCCACCAGATCCTTTTGTGGGTGGCGCTTCTGACCATGCTGACCGGGGTTCTGGGGGCGGCGGCGCAAAGCGACTTCCGCAAGATCCTGTCGTTCCACATCGTCAGTCAGATCGGATACATGGTGCTGGGTCTGGCGCTGATGACGCCGCTGGCGCTGATGGGGGCGGTGTTCTATCTGCTGCACCACATCATCGTGAAAACCAACCTGTTCCTGATCGCGGGCGTGTCGCGCCGTCTGACGGGATCGTCCGATCTCTATGCCATCGGCGGCCTTTATCGCACGGCGCCGCTTCTGGGGGTTCTGTTCCTGATCCCCGCATTCTCGCTGGCCGGGTTTCCGCCCCTGTCGGGCTTCTGGGCGAAATTCGTGATCGTGCGCGCCTCGCTCGACATCGGGGCGTGGCTGGTGGCGGGGGTGGCGCTGCTGGTCGGGCTGTTCACCATCTTTTCCATGACCAAGATCTGGGCCGAGGCGTTCTGGAAACCCCATCCCGACGGGCGGCAACCCCGGCTGAGCGATCTGCCGAGCGGCGCGCGGGTGCAGATGATCGGCCCCATCGCGGCGCTGGCCGCCATGACGGTGGTGATCGGGGTGTTCCCC
Source organism: Falsirhodobacter halotolerans (assembly GCF_022899245.1). Taxonomy (NCBI): domain Bacteria; kingdom Pseudomonadati; phylum Pseudomonadota; class Alphaproteobacteria; order Rhodobacterales; family Paracoccaceae; genus Falsirhodobacter; species Falsirhodobacter halotolerans. The sequence continues at coordinate 2,105,848 of NZ_JALJAZ010000001.1, read as the reverse complement.
GCGCCCTTCCTCGACTTCGCGACCACCGGGGCCGCGCAACTTCTGGACCCGACGGATTACGTCAGAACCGTGCTGCCGGAGGCCGGCATGAACGAGGTGGCACCATGAAGCTTTTCACGCTGAACCTGTTGATGGCCATCGGCTGGGCCGCGCTGTGGAACGGGTTTTCGCTGCCGAACCTGCTGATGGGGTATGCCGTGGGCTTCGTGGGGCTGTGGTGCGCCCGCGACCTGCTGCGCGGGGTGGGGGAGGGGAACTATTTCCGCGCCGTTCCCCAATCCCTGCTGCTGGCGGGGTTTTTCATAAAGGAACTGGTGAAATCCTGCGTGATGGTGGCCCGCGACTGTTTCGCCCTGCGGCCCAACCTGCATCCGGCCATCGTCCGAATGCCGCTCGACGCCCATTCGGATGCCGAGATCTTCCTGCTGGCCAACCTGATCACCCTGACCCCCGGCACCCTGACGCTGGACGTGGCCGAGGATCGCAGCTTCCTTCTCATCCATTCGATCTATGCCACGGACGAGGCGGCACTGATCCACGAGCTGAAGTCGGGAATGGAACATCGTATCGGAAAGGTATTCCGCGCATGACCCCAGAAACCTTTCAGGCAATTTGCGTGACCATCGGCCTTGTCTGCGTGGGCGTGACGATCTGTCTGGCCTGCCTGCGGCTGGCCCGGGGGCCGCGCATGGTGGACCGCGTGGTGGCGCTGGACATGGTGACCGCCGCCGTCATCACCGTCTGCGGTCTTTATGCCATCCGCACGGGGGCCGAGGCGTTTCTGGACATCGCGGTGGCGTTGGCGCTTGTCAGCTTTCTATCGGTTGTGGCGCTGGCCCGTTACGCCGAACGGCAGGTGCGTCGGGGGGATTGCGATGACTGAGGTTCTGACCGGACTCCTCGCTCTTCTGGCGGGCGGCTTTGCGCTGGCGGCGGGGTTGGGCGTGCTGCGGTTTCCCGACGCGCTGACCCGGATGCATGCCAGTTCCAAGGTGGGCAGCTTTGCCAGCGCGCTGGCGCTTCTGGCGGCGGCGGTCGATATCGGCGGCGTCAGCGCGGCCAGCCGTGCGGGCTTTGCGATCCTGTTCCTCTTGATGACCGCGCCGATCGGGGCGCATCTTCTGGGGCGGGCGGCAATGTGGCGGGCGGGCCGCGCCCCTAGACCGTCCCCGCCACGATCCGAATGACCCGGTCAGCCGCGCCGGTGTCGGGCAGAAGGGCGCGGGCCGTTTCCGCCGTGGCGGCGGGGTCCAGAAGATCCAGAAGGGGGGCCAGCGTGTCGGGGGTCACCGCCACCGCGCCGCCGCCCGCGTCCAGATCGGCGAAGACCTGTGCGAAATTCGCAACCTCCGGCCCGTGCAGGATGGCCGACCCGAAGGCGGCGGGTTCATAGGGCGTGTGCCCGCCCACGGGGGCGAAGGTGCCGCCGATCAGGGTGGCGGCGGCCATGCGATACCACAGCCCCATCTCTCCCAGCGTATCGGCGACATGGACCTGCCCACCGGGCGGATCGCCGACCGACCGGCGGGTCACGACCAGCCCGCGCGCGGCGGCCAGGGCCGCCACCTCCGCCCCACGCGCCGGATGACGGGGGGCAAGGATCAGCCACCCGAACTGCGACTGCGCCGCGAAGGCGTCGAGGATCAGCGCCTCCTCCCCCTCATGGGTGGAGGCGGCGAGCAGGGTCCGGTCGCGCGGCGCGGGCGCGTCGGGCAGGGGGCGCGGGTCGGGCGGGACGGCGGCCTTCAGCACCGCCACCGGCCCCAGCCGCGCGGGCGGCAGGCCCAGATCCACCAGACGGTCCGCACTGGCCTGATCCTGCGCGCTGACAAAGGTCAGCGCGGCCAGCATCCGCCGGATCAACGGCACCCTGGCCCAACGGCGGGCCGACCGGGCCGACATGCGCGCGCCCACGACCAGAACCGGCACCGTGCGCGCGGCCGTCAGGATGCGTTCGGGCCACAGTTCATTTTCCACCACCACCAGCGCGCTGGGGGCCTGACGCATCACCCGCGCCACCACCCAAGGCAGATCGAACGGGGCCAGCGTCGCCGTCACATGCGGCAAGGCCCAGCCCGCGACCATCGCCCGCGCGGTGGGGTTGTTGCAGGTCACGACCACCGGCCCCGTCAGCGCGGCAATCAGCGCGCGGGCCGAGGTCACCTCTCCGTTCGACGCCCCGTGCACCCAGACCGCGCCTCGGGGCCAGACCTCGCGCCCCATGCGGGCGGCGAGATGCCCGCGCCGCGCCGCGCGCCATGCCAGCACCGGCCAGGCCAGCAGCATCAGCGCACGGTAAAGGATCATTGCACCTCGACCTCTTGCCGCAGCGCGCCATCGGTTCCGAAGATGAGGATGCGGTTGTCCTCGGTCACCACCGCCGTCCAACCGCGCCCCAGCGTCACGGCCTGCGGCACCACGCCGTCGGGCAGGCGGATGGCGGCGGGCAGGGCGGGGGCGGCGGCCATCTTCGGCACCTGCGTGACAAGCAGCCAGATCACGGTTATCAGCCCACCGATCAGCACCATCGTCAGGATGGTCACCAACGCCTTCAAAAAGCCCAGACCGGGCGGCAGTCCTTGCGGAGCATCAGTCATGGGCATCCTTCCTGCGGGTCAACTTCGGGTCACGATCGGTGAGGATCCGCCCGACCGTCTTGATAAGGCCCTTCAGCGCGAGGTGCCAGAGGAAGCGGCCCTGTCGCGGTCGCGTCTGGCGCGGATGATCGCCGCAGGCGACGTGATGCGCGACGGCATCCCCGTGACCAGCGCCAAGGCCCCCGTGGCCGAGGGGGAGGTCTATGTCCTGACCCTTGCCCCGCCCGAGGCCGTGGACACGGTGGCCGAGGCGATCCCGCTGACGGTGGTGCACGAGGATGACGATCTGATCGTGGTGGACAAGCCCGTGGGCATGGTCGTGCATCCGGCCCCCGGATCGCCTTCGGGCACGTTGGTGAACGCGCTGCTGGCCCATTGCGGCGCCACGCTGTCGGGCATCGGTGGCGAACGCCGTCCGGGCATCGTGCACCGCATCGACAAGGACACGTCGGGCCTGCTGGTCGTCGCGAAATCCGACCGCGCGCATCATGGCCTGGCCGCCCAGTTCGAGGCGCATACCGTCACACGCCGGTATCTTGCGCTGATCCACGGGGTGCCGGACGCGGCCGATCCGCGCCTGCGCGGGCTGCAGGGCATCAGCTTCGAGCCGGGGCGCATCGTCCGCATCGCCACCCATCTGGACCGCCACCGGACCGACCGCCAGCGTCAGGCGGTGACCTTCCACGGCGGGCGCCACGCCGTGACCCGCGCCCGCGTGATCGAGGATTTCGGCGTGGCCGCGTTGGTGGAATGCTGGTTGGAGACGGGACGCACGCACCAGATCCGCGTGCACATGGCCTATGCCGGGCACGGGTTGCTGGGCGACCAGACCTATGGCGGCAAGCGCAAGGTGGCCGCCAAGGCGCTGGGTGCCGCGGCCGCCGAGGCGGCGGCCACCTTCCCCCGTCAGGCGCTGCACGCGGCGACGCTGGGCTTCGTGCACCCGGTGACGGGAGAGGACCTGGCCTTCGAATCCGCCCCGCCTGCGGACATGGCGGCGCTGCTGGAGACGTTGCGTGCGGGGGCGGAACAGGGCTGACGGGCCGAAACAATCCCGGCCGTCACCTTACAAATCTGAAATATCCACCCCATATCGGCCACGTTCGCGTGAGGGCGCGCAACAAAACCGCATTTTCGACGGTTTTGGCTGCATCGAGCGTTATAAGAGAACAGCCGCATCCGGCGGCGTGATGGAGGTCCGACCATGGCAAGCTATACCAACCTTCCGGCCCCGAGCCCCGAACAGGGCCTGAACCGCTATATGCAGGAAATCCGCAAGTTTCCCCTGCTGGAGCCGGAAGAGGAATACATGCTGGCCAAGCGGTGGGTCGACCACGAGGATTCGGGCGCGGCGCACCGGCTGGTCACCAGCCACCTGCGGTTGGCCGCCAAGATCGCCATGGGCTATCGCGGCTACGGTCTGCCGCAGGCGGAGGTGATCTCGGAGGCGAATGTGGGCCTGATGCAGGCGGTCAAACGCTTCGATCCCGAAAAGGGTTTCCGTCTGGCGACCTATGCCATGTGGTGGATCCGCGCCTCGATCCAGGAATACATCCTGCGGTCGTGGAGTCTTGTGAAACTGGGCACCACCAGCGCCCAGAAGAAGCTGTTCTTCAATCTGCGCAAGGCCAAGGCCAAGGTCGGCGCGCTGGAGGAGGGCGACCTGCGCCCCGAGAACGTCGCCCGCATCGCCACCGACCTGAACGTGACCGAGGCCGAGGTCATCAGCATGAACCGCCGTCTGGCCGGGTCGGACGCCTCGCTGAACGCGACGGTGGGGTCGGAAGACGGTGGCGCGCAGTGGCAGGACTGGCTGGAGGACGAGGACAGCGATCAGGCCGCCGATTATGCCGAGCGGGACGAGCTGGAAACCCGCCGCGAACTGCTGACGGAAGCGATGGACGTGCTGAACGACCGTGAAAAGGACATTCTGGTCCAGCGCCGTCTGTCGGACGATCCGGTGACGCTGGAAGACCTGTCCGACGTCTATGGCGTCAGCCGTGAGCGTATCCGCCAGATCGAGGTGCGGGCGTTCGAAAAGCTGCAGAACAAGATGCGCGATCTGGCGCGCGGCAAGGGGATGGCGATCCCCGCCTGACACCGCCGATCGGCGTGAAAAAGGGGCCTTGCGGCCCCTTTTGTCATTCTTCCATCGCTTCCAGTTCGTCGATCATTCCGGTGATCATCGACAGACCCTTGTCCCAGAAGGCGGGGTCGGACAGATCGAGGCCGAAGGGGGCCAGCAACTCCTTGTGGTGCTTCGACCCACCCGCCTTCAGCATCTCGAAATATTTGTCCTGAAAGCCCGGCTCGCCCTCGGCATAGACGGCATAGAGCGCGTTCACCAACCCGTCGCCGAAGGCATAGGCATAGACGTAGAAGGGCGAATGCACGAAATGGGGGACATAGGACCAGAAGGTCTCATACCCCTCCATGAACTCGAACGCGTCGCCCAGGGATTCCGCCTGCACGGACATCCACAGGGCGTTGATGTCGTCGGGCGTCAATTCGCCTTCCGCCCGCGCGGCGTGCAGCTTGCATTCGAAATCATAGAAGGCGATCTGGCGGACGACCGTGTTGATCATGTCCTCCACCTTGCCCGCCAGCAGGGTCTTGCGCTCGGCCTTGGTCTTGGCGGCATCCAGCAGCTTGCGGAAGGTCAGCATCTCGCCGAACACGCTTGCGGTTTCCGCCAACGTCAGCGGGGTGGAGGACAGAAGTTCCCCCTGATCCGCCGCCAGACGCTGGTGAACGCCGTGGCCCAATTCATGCGCCAGCGTCATCACGTCGCGGGGTTTGCCAAGGTAGTTGAGCATCACATAGGGGTGCACCGTGGAGACGGTGGGATGGGCAAAGGCACCGGGGGCCTTTCCGGCCTTCACGCCCGCATCGATCCAGCCATCGGTGAAGAAGGGCCGCGCCAGTTCGGCCATGCGCGGATCGAAGGCGGCATAGGCCTCGCTCACGGTCGCTCGCGCCTCGTCCCACGGGATCGTGCGCGGGGTCTCGGTCGGCAGCGGCGCGTTGCGGTCCCAGACCTGAAGCGTCTCCAACCCCAGCCATTTCGCCTTCAGCCGGTAATAGCGGTGCGACAGGCGCGGATAGGCGGCGACGACAGCATCGCGCAGCGCCTCCACCACCTCCGGCTCCACATGGTTGGACAGGTGGCGGCCGGTCTGGGGCGTCGGCATCTTGCGCCAGCGGTCCTCGATTTCCTTTTCCTTCGCCAGCGTGTTGTGGATGCGGGCGAACAGCTTGACGTTCTTGTCGAACACCGAAGCCAGCGCCCGCGCGGCGGCCTCGCGCTTGGCGCGATCGGTGTCGGTCAGAAGGTTGAGGGTGGATTCGAGGTTCAGCTCCTCCCCATCGACGGTGAACATCATGCCGGCGGTGGTTTCATCAAACAGACGGTTCCACGCGGCGGCGCCCACGGTGGACTGGTCGTGCAGGAACGTCTCCATCTCGTCCGACAGCTGATGCGGGCGCATGGCGCGCATCCGTTCGAACACCGGACGATAGCGGGCAAGGTCGGCATTCGCCGCCAGCAGCCCGTCCAGATGCGCGTCGTCCAGACGGTTGAATTCCAGACTGAAGAACACGAGCGCGCTGGTGTCGTTGGTGATCCGGTCCTGAATGTCGGCCATGAACTTCGCGCGTTCGCTGTCCATGGTGTTCTGGTAATAGCGCAGACCGGCATAGGACATGAGACGACCGGCGGTGATGTCGATCTCCTCATAGGCCCGGACGCAGGTCAGAAGGCCCGCCGCGTCCAGATCCGCCAGCTTGCCGCGATAGCGGTCGGCAAAGGCCACGCATTCGGCCTGAAGCCGGTCCAGATCCTCGCGCACCTCTGCCGCGTCGGGGGCGGGATAGAGGTCGGTCAGGTTCCATTCCGGCAACTGCCCCATGCCCCCGCCGCGTGTGTTGGCATCGAAAACGGGGCGGGGCAGGGGCAATGTCATGTCGTATCCTTTGCTTTTGCCCATCATGTAGGGCGACGGGGGGCGAGGCCACAAGGGGCAGCCGGGCAGGGGTGTCAGGAATGCTGGGCCAGCAGGTCCTTCAGGCTGTCCAGCGTGTCGATCTCGGCCACCGGCTTGTCCTGCCGCCAGCGCAACATGCGCGGGAACCGCAGGGCGATGCCCGATTTGTGGCGGGGGGAGGCCTGGATCCCTTCGAACGCGATCTCGAACACTTGTTCGGGCGGAACGCGGCGGACGGGGCCGAATTTTTCCAGCGTGTTGCGGCGGACCCAGCGGGTGATCTCGTTGAACTCGGCATCCGTCAGGCCGGAATAGGCTTTGGTGAAGGGCACCAGCGCCTCTCCGTCGCGCACGGCGAAGGTGAAGTCGGTGAACAGGTTCGCCCGCCGTCCGCTGCCCGACTGGGCATAGAGCATGACGCAATCGACGGTGAACGGGTCGAGCTTCCACTTCCACCAATCCCCGCGCTTGCGGCCCACATGATAGGGGGAGGACAGGCGTTTCACCATCAGCCCCTCCGACACCTTGTCCCGCGCGGTGGCGCGGATGCCCGCCAGATGCGCCCAGTCGTCGAAGGGCACGGTGGGCGAGGGGCCGATGGGCAGACCCTTCGGCAGGGCGGCCAGCAGCGCCTCCAGCCGCGCGCGGCGGTCGGACAAAGGCAGGGGACGCAGATCCACCCCGCCCTGTTCCAAGAGGTCATAGGCCAGAAGATGGGCCGGGGCCTCCTCCATCAGCTTTTTCGACACGTTCAGCCGCCCGATGCGGCGTTGCAGGCGGGCGAAGGGGAAGGGGCGGGTCTTGTCCCAGGCCAGAACCTCGCCGTCGATCACGGTGCCGTCGGGCAGGAAATCGGCCAGGGGGGCGAAATCGGGGAAGCGGTCGGTGATCAGATCCTCCCCCCGCGACCACAGGGCGAAGGTGTCGCCGCGCCGGATCATCTGGCCGCGGATGCCGTCCCATTTCCATTCCGCCTGCCAGTCCGCCGGATCGCCCAGCGTCTCCGGATCGTCCAGCGCGGTGGCAAGGGCAAAGGGATAGGGGCGCGCCCCTTCGGCCGTCGGATCGGCGCATTCGATCAGGCGCGCCCAGTCGGTCGTGGCGGGAGTCCAGTCGCCCATCAGCCGGTGGGCAAGCTCGGTCTCGGCAAGTCCCGTCGCCTGCGCCAGCGCGCGGGTCATCAGCCCCTGGCTGACCCCCATGCGAAACCCGCCGGTGATCAGCTTGTTGAACAGGAACCGCTCCCCCGTCTCCAGCCGGTCCCACGCATCGAGGATCGCGGCGCGGCGCTGATCGGCCGGTGCGCCGGTGATGGCGATCAGGTCCTCGATCCAGTCGGCCAGCGGGCGATCCGACCGCCGCGTGGCGGGGGGCAGGACAAGGCTGATCGTCTCCGACAGATCGCCGACGATGGGATAGGCTTCCTCGAACAGCCACAGGGGAATGCCCGCCGCATCGGCGGCCCATTGGCGAAGTTCGGTGGAATTGACCGCGCGTTTTGGACGGCGACCGGACAGAAGGGCGATGGTCCAGACGCGGTCGGCCTCGGGCGCCTCGCGGAAATAATCGGCCAGGGCCGCGACCTTGGCGGTGGTCTTGGTCGTGCGGTCCAGCGCGTCGAACAGGGCGAAGAAGCGGATCATTCCAGAAGCTCCACATCGTCCTCGGTCTCGGTCTCGTCCCCCTCGTATTGCGTCTCGACAATGCCTGCGTCGTAGCCTTGTTCCTCCAGCCAGCGGCGCATTGGCTGGACATAGCCGTGGGTGACGAAGACGCGTTCGGCCCCCGTGGCGCGGATCGCCTCGTTCAGGCCGGTCCAGTCGGCATGGTCGGACAGCACGAACCCCTGGCTGAGGCCCCGCCGCCGCCGCACCCCGCGCAGCGCCATCCAGCCCGAGGCGAAGGCCTGCGCCGCGCCCTTGAACCGCCCCGCCCAAGGGGTGTTCAGCGCGGATGGGGGCGCCACGACCAGCGCGCCGGGATGGGTGGCCCCCGTCACCTCCGGCCCCGCCCAGACGGTGTCAGGCAAGGCCAGCCCCTGATCCCGCAGCACGCGGTTGGTCGCCTCCACCGCGCCATGGGTCAGGATCGGGCCGATATTCGCATCCACATTCGCAAGGATGCGCTGCGCCTTGCCCAGCGAATAGGCCCCGATGATCGAGGTCCGCCCTTGGGCCGCGTTCGCCGCCCACCAGCGGTTCACGTCGGCCATGATCTCCGCCTGCGGCCGCCAGTTGAACACCGGAAGGCCAAAGGTGCATTCGCTGATGAAGGCGTGGCAGCGCACGGGGGTGAACGTCTCGCACAGCCCGTCGGGTTCGGTTTTGTAATCGCCCGACACGACCCAGACCTCGCCCCCCACCTCAACCCGGATCTGTGCCGAGCCGGGAAGGTGCCCCGCCGGATGGAACGAGACCTCGGCATCGCCGATGCGGCGCACCTCGCCGAAGGTCACCGTGTCCCCCCGGATCGCGCCCAGACGGTGGCGCATCACCGGCATCGCCACATCCGTCGCGAGATAGCGGTTGTGCCCGCCCCGCGCATGGTCCGAATGGCCGTGCGTGATAAGCGCGCGGTCCACCGGACGCCACGGATCGATGAAAAAATCACCCGCGGGACAATAGATGCCGCGGTCGGTGAAGGTCAGGACCGGTTCTTGCGCCATGCGTGGTGAAATAATCCGTGCCAAGGCGCAATCCACTGTTAGACTTCGGGGAACACCAAGCCAGATATTGGTGATACCAGCAGGGGTTCGCGGACAGTGACGGCCTATTTCAACGAGATGTTCGACCGGGGTCAGGTGCGCGCGCCTTATGTCGGTCTGGATGGCTGGACCCGCGCCATGCCGTCCGAATTGCGGCACATGAAACAGGCCGAGGCCGAGGCGCTGTTCCGCCGCATCGGCATCACCTTTGCGGTCTATGGCGAAGGCGGCGATCCCGATCGGCTGATCCCCTTCGACATGTTCCCCCGCGTCTTTGCCGCCGCCGAATGGGCGCGGCTGGAACGCGGGATCAAGCAGCGCGCCCGCGCGCTGAACGCCTTTCTGGTCGATGTCTATGGGCGCGGCGAAATCGTGCGCGCGGGCCGCATTCCCGCGCATCTGGTATATCGCAACGCCGCGTTCGAAAAGGCGGTGGTGGGGTTTCTGCCGCCCAAGGGCGTCTATTCCCACATCGTCGGCATCGATCTGGTCCGCACCGGCCCGGACGAATTCTTTGTCTTGGAAGACAACTGCCGCACGCCGTCGGGTGTCAGCTACATGCTGGAAAACCGCGAGATCATGATGCGGATGTTCCCAGACCTGTTCCGCGAAAACCGGATCGAGCCGGTGGACAATTATCCGGCGCTTCTGCGTCGCACCCTCGCCTCGGTCGCGCCGCAGAAATGCGAGGGGGAGCCGACGATCGTCATCCTGACCCCCGGCCATTTCAACTCCGCTTATTACGAGCACAGCTTTCTGGCCGACATGATGGGCGTGGAACTGGTGGAAGGGCAGGATCTGTTCGTTGAGGGTGAATACGTCTTCATGCGCACGACCGAAGGGCCCAAGCGCGTGGACGTGATCTATCGCCGGATCGACGACGCCTTTATCGACCCGCTGTGCTTCCGCCCCGACAGCATGTTGGGGATCCCGGGGCTGATGGACGTCTATCGCTCGGGCGGGGTGAACATCTGTTCCTGCCCCGGCGCGGGCGTGGCGGATGACAAGGCCGTCTATACCTATGTGCCGGAGATGGTGCGGTTCTATCTGGGGGAGGAGCCGATCCTGAAGAACGTGCCCACATGGCAATGCGCCAAGCGGGACGAGCTTCTCTATGTCCTCGACAACATGGCCGATCTGGTCGTGAAGGAGGTGCATGGCTCGGGCGGCTATGGCATGCTGGTGGGGCCGAAATCGACCGGCGACCAGATCGCAGCCTTTCGCGCGCGGGTGGCGGACAACCCCGAGAATTACATCGCCCAGCCGACGCTGGCGCTGTCCACCACGCCTACCTTCGTCAACGAAGGGGTGGCGCCGCGCCATGTGGACCTGCGCCCCTATTGCCTTGTGGGGGAGCGGGTGGAACTGGTCCCCGGCGGGTTGACGCGCGTGGCACTGACCGAAGGGTCGCTTGTCGTGAACTCGTCGCAGGGCGGCGGGGTCAAGGACACTTGGGTTCTGGCGGAGTGATGACATGCTGAGCCGGACCGCCGACAACCTCTTCTGGATCGCCCGCTATATGGAACGGGCCGAAAACACCGCCCGCCTGCTGGAGGTGGGGGATCGCATCTCGCTCATCCCCTCCGTTCATGGGTATCGCAACGAATGGGACAGCCTTCTGCGCGCCTCGGGCAGCGCGGACGGGTTTGCCCAGAAATACGACGATCCCGTGGCGCGGAACATCGAAAGCTATCTGTTCTTCGATCCGGGGAACCCGTCCTCGGTCGCCTCCTGCCTGAAACAGGCGCGGGAGAATGCGCGGATCGTCCGCACCGCCCTGACGACGCAGGTCTGGGACGCGCTGAACACCGCGTTTCAGGAACTCAAGCAGATCGAACGGCGGCCCCGGTCGGAACTTGACCTGACCGAGATGACGGAATGGGTCACGCAGAAGACCGCCACCGTGCGCGGCGCGATCATGGCGACGCTTTTGCGCAACGACGGGTGGGATTTCCTGAACCTCGGCTATGCGCTGGAGCGGGCGGATGCGACGGCGCGGCTGATCGACGTGAAGTATTACGTCCTGCTGCCGCGGGTGGAGTTCGTGGGCTCCGGCCTCGACAATTACCAGTGGATGACGCTGTTGCGCGCGCTGTCGCTGCACCGGGCGTTCAACTGGAGTTATGCGGGCGATCTGACGGCCCGGAAGATCGCGGATTTCCTGATCCTGAACCCGCAGAACCCCCGCGCGCTGACCACCAGCATGGAGGCGGTGAACATGGCGCTGGACCGCATCGCCAAGGCCTATGGCCGCGAGACGGAGGCGCAGGATTGCGCGCGCCGGATGCTGGCCGACCTGTCCGCCACCGACCCCGACGCGATCTTCGACGAAGGGATGCACGAATTCGTCACCCGCTTCATCAACGACGCCGGCCGGCTCAGCGCGTCGGTCGCGGCCACCTATCTGACGGGGGATGCCCGATGATCCTGACGGTCGAACATGTCACCCGCTATGTCTATGACATGCCGATGCGGGGGCTGGTGCAAAGCCACCGCCTGCGCCCGTCGGACCATGACGGGCAGACGGTGCTGGACTGGGACGTGACGGTCACCGATGGGCTGCGCGGCGGCAGTTTCCGCGACGGGGCGGGCGATCTGAACGAAAGCTGGTCGGTCAGCGGCCCGGTGTCGGAGGTGGAGATCCGCGTGTCCGGCCGGGTGCGGACCGAGGATCGCGCCGGCGTCCTGCGCGGGCTGCGCGAGACGGTGCGGCCCGAATGTTATCTGCGCGAAACGCCCTTCACCCGCCCCGACCGCGAATTGCGTGCCATGGGCGACGCGGTGGAGGGGATGCCGGAACTGCAGGCGGCCCATGCGCTGGCCGAGCGGGTGGCCCGGGCGATCGTCTGGACGCCGGGGGCGACGGATGCGGGCACCACGGCGGCGCAGGCGCTGGCGCGGGGGAAGGGGGTCTGTCAGGACCACGCCCATGCGGTGATCGCCGTCGCGCGCCATGTGGGCATTCCCGCCCGCTATGTCTCGGGCTATCTTCTGGCCGAGAATGTGCAGGATGCCGCCCATGCCTGGGCCGAGCTGTATGTGGGCGGTCTGGGCTGGGTCGGGTTCGATGCGGCCAACGCCTGTTGCCCGAACGCGAATTACATCCGCCTGGCCTCGGGGCTTGACGCGCAGGACGCGGCCCCGATCCGCGGCTCATCACGCGGAGGTGGTCAGGAAACGCTGGATGTGACGGTTGCGGTCCGGCAGGCACAGCAATAATGTCGCGGACCTGACGACTGCGGAGCTGTGATGACCTATTGCGTGGGCCTTCTTCTGAATGAGGGCATGGTGCTTTTGTCCGACACCCGAACCAATGCGGGGTTGGACAACATTGCCATCTACCGCAAGATGTTCGTGTTCGAGGAACCGGGCGAACGGGTGATTGCGGTGATGACCGCAGGATCGCTTTCGATCACGCAGACGACGCTGGCCCGTCTGCGCGAACAGATCAGCGATCCCGACGCGGATGCCACCACCTCCATCATGCAGGCGCCGACCATGCTGAAAGTGGCCGAGATCATCGGCAACATGCTGGCCGAAGTGCGGGCCGATGTGGACGAGAAGTTCGCGGCGATGGACCAGAGCGCGTCGGCCAGCATGATCGTCGCGGGGCAACGTGCGGGCGGGGACATGCGGATGTTCCTCATCTATCCCGAGGGGAATTTCATCGAGGCGACCGAGGATACCCCCTATCTCCAGATCGGCGAGCACAAATACGGCAAGCCGATCCTTGACCGTGTGGTGCGGCGCCAGACCTCGCTGGCCGATGCGAGGAAGGCGGTCCTTTTGTCGATGGATTCGACGTTGCGGTCGAACCTGTCGGTGGGGATGCCGCTGGATATGGCGCTGATCAAGAAGGACGAGTGCCGCGTGGCCGAACACAAGCGGATCGAGGCGGGCGACCCCGTCTTCCGCGAGATGTCGGAGGCGTGGTCCATCGCGCTGCGCGACGCGTTCGTGCGGATCACCGTCTGAACAAATCCTCGGCGGCGGTCAGGAAGGCCGACCGCAGGGGTTCGCGTTCCATCATCACCTCATGCTCCGCCCCGTCCAGCAGGGTGAAGCCCGCGCCGGGCCAGCGGGCCATGCGCGCGCGGATCGACGTTACGTGGACCACCCGTTCGTGGCTGCCCACCATCGCCAGCGCGGGGATGGCGGGGGATTTCATCCGCGCCAGCGCCCGCATCTCGCGCAGGGCCGCGCTCAGCCAGCCCAGACTGGGGCCGCCCACCATCCGGTCGGGCATGGTCCGCGCCTCCTCGCGCAGACGCTCGAACACCGTCGCGTCGGAGGTGAGGATGTTGCCCGCAAAAGGCGCATCCAGCACATAGGGATGCGCCCCCAAGCCGGGGATCGGCACATGCCCCCGCACGACCAACCGCCCGCTGCCCGCCATCAAGGGCGCAAAGGGGCGGACGAAGCCTGCCATCGGCAGCCCCCACATCGGTGCGCTGAAGGCCACGGCGGCGGGGCGCGCGCCATTGACCAGCCAGCGCAGCGCGATGCACCCGCCCATGGAATGCGCGATGACGAACACGCGCCCGGTCACCAGGGTCAATGCGGCGCGCAGGTCGCGCTGATACTGGTCGAAATCCTGCACATGCCCGATCATCGGATCGGCCAGCGCCCGGTCCGACCCACCTTGCCCCCGCCAGTCGAAGGTGACCACGGAAAACCCGCGCGCCTGAAGATGGTCGATGACGGAGTGGTATTTTTCGATATATTCGCTGCGGCCCTGCAGGATGAGGACGGTGTCCGGCCCGCCCTCCCACCTTTGGGCGCGGATGTTGACCCCGTCCTCGGTGCGCAGCGCGATCAACTCAGCGCCTGCCCCAGACGCATGGCGGCGGGCATCGGGCCGTCCACCTTCAGCCGTCCGGTCATGAAGGCGGTGGCGGGCTTCAGCCGCCCTTCCAGAAGCGCGCGGAAATCGTCGGCGCTGGCGGTCAGGGTGACCTCCGCCGGGCCCTCGCCCTCCCGCACGCCGGTGGCGTCGGCCAGGATCGTCCCTTCGCCCAGCACCACGAATTTCGCCGTGCCGTCGAACGAGGCCAGCCGTGCGCCCAGACGGTCCACCGCCTTGTCGATCACCCGTGCCATGCGCGCATTCCCCCGTCTGGTAATTTCCACATTCGGCGTTACCTTGGGAATATGAACGCGCGCAATCCGATTTTCCACCTTTCGCTGGCGGTATGTCTGGCCGCCGCCCCCGTGGGGGCCGCGCCGCTGGACGATCTTTACGACGCGCTGCGCACGGCCCCCCCCGAAGACGCCCCGCGCCTTCAGGCCGAGGTGGAGGCTGAATGGTCCCGCTCCGGCTCGGCCGCGATGGATCTGCTGTTGGAACGCGGGCGCGCGGCGCTGGATCTGGGCGATCCGGGCGGGGCGTTGCCGCACCTGACCGCGCTGACCGATCACGCGCCCGACTTTGCCGAAGGGTGGAGCATGAAGGCCCTTGCGCTGGCGCAACTGGGCCAGACCGGCCCCGCGCTGGCCGACCTGCGGCGGGCGCTGATCCTCGACCCCCGCCATTTCGGGGCCATTCTGGGACTGGCCGTGATGATGGAAGACATGAACCGCCCCGAACAGGCCATCGACGCCTATGAGTTGATCCTGACCATCCACCCCAATGCGACCGAGGCGCAGGCCGGTATCGACCGGCTGCGCGCCACCACCGACGGTCCGGAGATTTAAGACAGATGCGTCAGAACGGGCGGGTCACGGCGGTCCTTGGGCCGACCAACACCGGCAAGACCCATTACGCCATCCAGCGGATGCTGGGCCACCGCACCGGTGTCATCGGCCTGCCGCTGCGCCTTCTGGCGCGCGAGGTCTATGACCGCATCGTCGCGCAACGTGGCCCCTCGGTCGTGGCGCTGGTGACGGGGGAGGAGCGCATCGTTCCCGAACGGACCCAGTATTGGGTCTGCACGGTGGAGGCGATGCCGATGGACATCGGCGCCGATTTCGTCGCCATCGACGAAATTCAGGTGTGCGGCGATCCCGAACGCGGCCATGTCTTCACCGACCGCCTGCTGCGCGCCCGCGGCCTGCACGAGACGCTGTTCCTGGGGTCGGAGGTGATGCGCGGGGCGATCGCCGGTCTGGTGCCGGGGGTGGAGTTTCTGCGGCGGGACCGGTTTTCCACCCTGACCTATACCGGGTCGAAGAAGATCAGCCGGATGCCGCCGCGCAGCGCCATCGTCGGGTTTTCGGTGGACAACGTCTATGCCATCGCCGAACTGATCCGCCGCACCAAGGGCGGGTGCGCGGTGGTGATGGGCGCACTGTCGCCCCGCACGCGCAACGCGCAGGTCGATCTTTATCAGAACGGGGACGTGGATTATCTGGTGGCGACGGACGCCATCGGCATGGGGCTCAACCTCGACGTGAAGCATGTGGCGTTTTCGGCCACGGAAAAGTTCGACGGCCGCCGGATGCGCCCCCTGTTCCCGCACGAACTTGCGCAGATCGCGGGGCGCGCGGGGCGGCACACCGAACCCGGCACCTTCGGCGTCACGGGCGAGGCGGGACCGCTGGAGCCGGAGGTGGTGGCCGCCATCGAGGACAGCCGCTTCGCCCCCATCCGCAAGCTGCAATGGCGCAACGAGGCGCTGGAGTTCGGCACCGTGGACCGGCTGATCGCCAGCCTTGAGGCCTCCACCCAGAACCCGTGGCTGACCCGCACGCGCGAGGCGGACGATCTGCACGCGCTGAAGGCGCTGGTCGCCATGCCGGAGATCGCCGACCGCGTCCGCAGCCCGCAGGCGGTGCGCCTGTTGTGGGATGTGTGCTGCGTGCCCGATTTCCGGGGCAAATCGGGCGGCGAACATACCAGCCTGCTGTCGAAGATCTTCGGCTTTCTGCAGGGGGGGCGTGTGCCGCAGGACTGGCTGGCCGGGGTAATCGGTCGCATCGATCGGGTGCAGGGGGATATTGACACCCTCTCGCGCAGGTTGGCTTATATTCGCACCTGGACCTATGTCGCGCAGCGCAAGGGCTGGGTGGAGAACGAATCCCATTGGCGGGAGGAGACTCGCGCGGTAGAAGATCGGCTGTCGGATGCGCTGCATGCGCAGTTGACCCAACGATTTGTCGATCGGCGCACATCCGTGCTGATGCGCCGGTTGAAACAGAAGGAGACCCTCGTGGCCGAGGTGAACGACAAAGGCGAAGTGACGGTCGAAGGCGAATTCGTCGGCCGACTTGAGGGGTTCCGTTTCCGTCAGGATGCGTCCAGCTCCCCGGACGAGGCGAAGACGCTGGCGCAGGCCGCCTATCAGGCGCTGCGGCCGGAGTTCCACCTGCGGGCGGATCGTTTCTATAACGCGCCGGATACCGAGATGGACTTCACCGAACAGGGTGGCCTGATGTGGGGCGATCAGGCGGTGGGCAAGCTGGTCGCGGGCAGCGACCCCTTGAAGCCGCAGGTGGAGGCCTTCGTGGACGAGGAAGCGGGCCATGACGTGACCGAGAAGGTCAAGCGTCGCCTGCAGCACTTCATCGACCGCCGCGTGGCGGCCCTGTTCGAACCGCTGACGAACATGGGCCGGGACGAGACGCTGACGGGCCTTGCCCGCGGGTTCGCCTTCCGCCTGGTCGAAGGTTTGGGCGTCCTGCCCCGCGACGGCATCGCCGCCGAGGTGAAGGCGCTGGACCAGGAGGCGCGCTCTGCCCTGCGCAAGCATGGCGTGCGGTTCGGGCAGTTCACGGTGTTCCTGCCCCTGATGCTGAAACCCGCGCCGACGCGCCTGCGTCTGGTGCTGTGGTCGCTGTCCAAGGGTCTGAACGAGTTTCCCGAAAGCCCGCCCCCCGGTCTGGTCACGATCCCCAATGTCGAGGGCGTCCCGCGCGAGCATTACATGCTGGCCGGCTATCACCCCGCCGGGGCGCGGGCGATCCGCATCGACATGCTGGAACGTCTGGCCGATCTTCTGCGCAACCATGACAGCCGCGCCGGGTTCGAGGCGACGCCGGACATGCTGTCGATCACCGGCATGACGCTGGACCAGTTCGCCGACCTGATGGGCGGTCTCGGCTACAAGGCCGAAAAGGGCGAACGTGCCAAGACCCGCACGACCCCGCCGGTCGCGACCGATCCCGAGGCCCCCGCAAACCCGATCCCGGAGGAGGAGACCGCCGGTGCCGCCCCCGAGGAGGAGGCCGCCCCCGAGATGGAGGCGTTCTATATCTTCACATGGGCGCCCCGCCGTCGCGATCCCGCCCCGCGGCCCGAACGCCCGCAGGGCAATCGCCCGCCGAAGAAGGACGGCGACCGCGCCCCGCGCAAGGACGGCGGCAAGCCCAAGGGCAACCGACCGGACCGGGGGGACCGCAAGGACAAGCCCCGTCAGTTCGAAGCGCGCCCCGAGCGGCCCGCCAAGATCGATCCCGACAACCCCTTCGCGGTTCTGGCCGCGCTGAAAAAGGGTTGATCGGCGACCGTCCGACCACGCGCCTGGACAAATGGCTGGTCCAGGCGCGGTTCTTCAAGACGCGCAGCCTGGCCCTTGCCGTGATCACGGCGCGGCATGTCCGCATCAACGGGCAAAAGGCGTCCAAACCCTCGGCCCATGTGGGGCAGGGGGACACGCTGACCTTCCCTCAGGGCAACCGGATTCGGGTGGTGCGGGTGATGGGTCTGGCCGAACGGCGCGGCCCGGCATCCGAGGCCCAGGGCCTGTATCTGGACCTGAACGCCGTTCCACCGCCCGACGCGTTGTCGGATTGATGTTCCGCCCCCGGGGCTCTGGCCTGTAAGGTCGTCTTTCCCGCCCGGCCCGCCTTGCCCTTTGGCCCCGACCGGCATAAATGTCGCGGCGATCATCCCGCCGGAGCCTTGCCATGACCTATGTCGTCACCGACAACTGCATCGCCTGCAAATACACCGATTGTGTCGAGGTGTGTCCGGTCGACTGCTTCTATGAGGGTGTGAACACGCTGGTCATCCATCCCGACGAATGCATCGATTGCGGCGTGTGCGAACCCGAATGCCCCGCCGATGCGATCCGCCCCGACACCGAGCCGGACATGGAGAAATGGGTGGAGTTCAACCGCAAGTATGCCGAGCAGTGGCCCGTCATCACCCAAAAGCGCGACGCGCTGCCCGATCACGAGGCGCGGGACGGCGAGGCGGGCAAGCTGGAGAAATACTTCGATCCCGCACCGGGCGAGGGCAACTGACCCTCCGCGGCGGGGATGTTGGAATCGCCCGAATTCTGTGGTATACCTTGGGCAAGATCTGATGTCCGGGGCGCCTTTCAGACGCCTCATGGTGAAAAAGGCCCGTTTTCCATCGACATTCCATCTCTCCCCCCGAAGCCTTGCTGTCGGGAGGGGATGTCGTTGGCGGGCGAGTGTCGAGGAAACGCATGACCAAAGCCAAGAAGCCCGAATTCCGTCCCGATGATTTCGTCGTCTATCCCGCGCATGGCGTGGGCAAGATCATCTCGATCGAGGAGCAGGAGATCGCGGGGCTGAAGCTCGAACTCTTCGTCGTGTCGTTCGAGAAGGACAAGATGACCCTGCGCGTGCCCACCCACAAGGCCACCGAGATCGGGATGCGGTCGCTCTCGGCCCCCGATGTGGTGGCCAAGGCGCTGGATACGCTGAAGGGCAAGGCGCGGGTCAAGCGCGCCATGTGGTCGCGCCGCGCGCAGGAATACGAACAGAAGATCAACTCGGGCGATCTGATGTCGATCGCCGAGGTGGTGCGCGACCTGCACCGTTCGGACGATCAGCGCGAGCAGTCCTATTCCGAACGTCAGCTGTATGAATCGGCGCTGGAGCGGTTGACCCGTGAGGTCGCGGCGGTGTCCGGCACGGACGAAGCGGGCGCGCAGCGGCAGGTGGGCGAGGTTCTGACGAACCGCGCGGCCTGATCAAGATCGGTGTGACGTAAAAGGCCGTCTCCGAAAGGAGGCGGCCTTTTCTTATCCCCGCGGCATTTCCAGGGCGAACAGGCGGCTGCCCTTTTGGTAATGCACCGCATTCTCGGTGATGGCCGCCACCACGCCGCCATCCATCCGGTCGCCCACGCGCAGACGGGCGATGCGCCCGTTGGACTGCCGCACCAGCGCCGTGCGGTTCGAATCGCTGCCCGAAATGCTGATGACGTTGGTCTGGTTCAGCGCCATGGCGGCGGTCTGCGTCGCCTGCTGCGCGACGGAGGCGCGGGTGGGGATGCTGGGCGCGCGAGGGGTCGGCTCGGGTTCATCATCCGCTTCGGGTTCGGCCCGGGCGACCTGGGCGGGCTGCGTCTGCGGTTGTGGCGCACGGATCGCCGCCTGTTGCGCCGGGGGCGCCGCGACGGGCGTCTGCACCGGTGCGGGGGCCATCGCCGCCGTCAGCGCCGCCTGCACCGCATCGCGCGAAATGCCCGAGGGTCGCATCTCCGGCCGTTGCGACGCGATGACGGCCAGCGGCGTGCCGACATCGCTGGCGTCGGGCACGATGGAGGCGGCCGACGCGTCCTCCGCTGGTGCGGGGGCAGGGGTGCGCAGGGCGGGGCGCAGGCTGGCGGTCAACGCGCCCTCGGCATCCTCGGCTTCGGTCAGTTCCTCCACCGTCGGCTCGGCCGGTGCGGCCGGAGCTTCGGGCGCGGCGGGGCGGGCCTGCGGCCGCGTATCGGGCAGCGCCACCTCGGCGATCACCGCAGCCGCCGTCTCGGGGCGAGATTCGGGGCGGCGCGCGGGGATGGCGGGGGGGGCGGGGACCGCTTCGGGCGCATCCGCGACGACGGTTGCGGGCGCGGGGGCTTCGGGGGCGGAGGTTTCTGGGGCAGGAGCGGCGGTTGCCACAGCTTCTCCGGGGGGCGACGACGCAACCGCATCATCCGCCGCGACGGCTTCGGGGGTCGGAACAGGGGCGGGGGTCGGGACCGCAGCGACGGTCTCCGCGACAGGCGGCTCGACGCTGGCGATCACCGGGGGCACAACCTTCTCCGGGGCCGCTTCGGCGACGGTCGTCGCCGGCGCCGCGGGCGTCAGCAGGGCAAGCGTCGCCCGATAGGCGCCGTCACGGGGTGCCTGCGGGGTCAGCAGGGATTGGACCGCGGCATAGGAGGCGGGGGGAGCCAGCGCCGACACCGCAGGCGGCTGCCGGTCGGAATAGGCCGACACCGCCGCCACGATCCCCAGAACCAGCAGAAGAAGCGCAGTGAGGATCAGACCGAGATAGCGGGGACGGCGCGATTTCGGGGGCGGAGGTGCCTCCGTCGCCGTTTTCCTGGGCGTCGGACGATTCTGCATGACCCGCAGCGGTGGTGGCGTCAGATCCTCGGGTGTGGAGGCCCCCACGGTGGCGGGACGGCTCAGCGACGGCTCCTGCCGCCCAATGCCGGGGTCCTGTTTGATCGGTTTGGGCGCGGCAGCCGGACGCTCGGCCCGCAGGGTCGGGACCGCCGGGGCGGGCTGGAACGACGGGTGATCGAAGACCGGCGCGCCGACCAACGGCGTGGCCGCATCGGCGGCAGATTTCTGCGCGGGCACGGGATTTGGTGCTTGCACCACGGGTGCGGCCACGATCGGCTCAGGCTCAGGCTCAGGCTCAGGCTCAGGCTCAGGCTCAGGCTCAGGCTCAGGCTCAGGCTCAGGCTCAGGCTCAGGCTCAGGCTCAGGCTCGCGTTCAGGCTCGGGGGCCCAGACCGGGTCCGGCTCGGTCACGGGGGCCGGATCGGCGTGCTCCTCGGGCGTGTCCTGTTCGGGCAGGGCGTTGGTGGCCGCCGCCTCATCATGGATGGTCTGCGGGTTCTCATCCCACGCCGGGGTGTCATCCCAAGGCGCGGTGGGGGTCTCGATCTCCGGCTCGGCATAGCCGTCTTCGACGAAGGCGGGGGCCACCTCGGCCGTGGGGGCGGGGCTGGGCAGGATCGGGAAGGCGGGGTTCGCGGCCTCGTCCCCCAGAAACCGGGTGGCGACCATGGTCGCGCCGAACCACGGCTGTTCCGGCTGGCGACCTTCGGGGGCGCGGGCGGCAAAGCCGATGGGGTTGAAGCCGTGGTCGGTGGCAAAGCCCTCCGCCTCGTCCAGGGTTTCGCGGGCGACGACGGCCAGCGCCGCGCGGGCACCGTCGCGCACCCAGTCATGGGCCAGATCGCCCACATCGTAGGGGGTCAGCCCATCCAGCGCGGCGAGGATCTGGGCGTCTTCCTCCCCCTCATGCAGGGGGGCGGAGGTGTAGAGGACCTGCGAATTGGGCAGAACGATGACCGTCGTGACCCCGTCCGGCGCAAGCGCCTCGGCCTGTTCGCGCAAGGAGGCGAGCGCATCGGCGTCATCGGGCGCGGCCTGGCCCAGCGGGGACCACCCCGCCTCGGTCCGCTGCAGGAGGGCGACGGCATCGTCATGGAACAGAAGGGCGAAACCTGGGATCATCGGAGGGGACACACTGCTCTGGGGATCGGGGTTAGCCCCCGTTTTGCCAAAACTCTAAAGCAGCTTTCCGCCGAAAGGAAGGAGAACCCCGACCGCTGGCAAATTTACGCTATATATCGCGAGTCTGCGTCTGGAATGCCAAGGAGGATCCATGAAACTGTTGAAAGCCTGCGTATTGGGAACGGCCCTGACATTGCCGATGGCCGCCCTGGCCGATGGCAAGATCGAGGTGACGGGGCAGGGACAGGTGTCCATCGCGCCCGACATGGCGACGGTCACCCTGGGCGTCACCTCCCAAGGCGACACCGCCCAGGCGGCGATGGAGGCGAATGCCGCCGAACTGACCCGCGTGATGGAGCGTCTGACCGGTGCCGGAATTGCCGAGGCGGATGTGCAGACCACCGGCCTGCAACTCAACCCCAACTGGGCCGAGGGTGAAAACCAGGCCCGCCGGATCGACGGCTACACCGCCGAGAACATGGTCACCGTCAAGGTGCGCCAGCTGGACGGTCTGGGCGGTGTGCTGGATGCCGCCGTGGCCGACGGGGCCAACACGCTGAACGGGATCGCCTTCGATCTGGCCGACCCGAAACCCGCGATGGACGAAGCCCGCAAGCGCGCCGTGGCCGACGCGGTGGAGCGGGCGCAGCTGATGACCGAGGCGGCCGGCGTCCGTCTGGGCAATATCGAGCGGATCAGCGAAGGGGGCAACGTGTCGGTGCCGATGCCGATGTATCGCATGGCGGCGGAGGCGGCCTCGACCCCCGTTTCGGCGGGCGAGATCACCCGCGATGCGCAGGTGACCATCGTGTTCGAGATCGACGAGATGAAGCGGGAAGGCGGCCCCGGCAACTGATCGCGGCGGTTACCGCGCCCACAACCCTTCGCGCTTGATGCGGTTGCGGATGGCCTGCTCCTTGCGGGGCAGGTCGTCGCGGTCGAACATGGCGCGCACCTTGTCGCCCGCCCCTTCGTACAGCATCTTGCGCGCCGCGCCGTATTTCTGCAGGCGCGGGCGAATGTCCTTCTGGGCGGCGACGCGTTTCATCATGTCCACCGCCGCGTCGCTTTCGCGCGCGAACATCAGCGGCAGGACGCGCCAGTGGCAGGTGACATCGCCGTCCAGTCCCGCCAGTTCCGGCCCCGGACGTCCCCCGCCCAAGGACGCGATCACCAGCGGCAGGGCCACCTGATCCAGCCACGGTTCCAACGTCTGCAAGGCCACGGGGTCCGGGCGGTCGCGCCACAGGGTCGTGGCGATTTCCAGAAACTTCGCGCCGAACGCCTTGGGGCTTTTGTGAAAGAACCAGCCCGCGTTGAAATAGAGATAGCGTTGCCAGTAATCGGGCGGCTCGTCGGGATCTTCGGTGGGGGGGAAGGGGATGCCGAAATGGTCGTAAAGCGCCTGCCACGTCTGGCCCACGGTCGGGCCATACAGTTCCTCCACCGGCCAGGTGTTTTCCCGCTTCATCGAGGCGGAGGGGCGTTTGAAGTCGAATTTCACCTTGGAAAAGCTGCCGGTGACGATCGTGTCGGTGTCCAGAAACAGGAAAGGCTTGTCGGGCAGAGCGGACAGGGCCTCGATCTTGTTGCCGTTGGGATAGGCGGCGCCGAAGACCTGATTGTCGAAGGGCAGGATCTCGGCCCCCAGATCCTCAAGACATGCGCGGGTCTGGCGGCTCATCCGCGGGTCTTCGGGCCACAGGGGGCCGGGCTGGGGTTCGGCGATGAACAGCGTTCCGGGAAAGCTCGGGTCGGCCAGACGGAGCGAGGTGGCGAGGATGATCGCCTCATGCTCCAGCCGTCCGGCCTGACCGATGGCGAGGATGTTGAACTTCTGACGCGCCATGTCACGCCTCCGGGTCGGGTGATTCTGTATCCCTTATAGGGTGTTGCGGGGGCCGCACAAACAGCGCAGATGCCCCGGGGCGGGGTGCTGTGGCGGGCGGGTGACGTGCCCTTGTCCGTGATCACGCCTTGATCTCATTCCCCCGCCCCGCTATGGCCGCGTAATAGTGTTGCGCATATGGGGGGAGATATGTCGTCAATTGCCAAGATATCGGCGTTCGTGGGTAAGACATTTGCGTTCTGGGTGGTTCTGTTCGCGGTTCTGGGCTTTCTTCTGCCCGACACGTTCCGCCAGCTGACGCCATGGATCGTCACGCTTTTGGGGATCATCATGTTCGGGATGGGGCTGACCATCTCGGCCGATGATTTCCGCGAGGTGGCGCGGCGTCCGTTCGATGTGGGTGTGGGCGTGCTGTCGCAGTTCCTGATCATGCCGCTGCTGGCGGTGCTGCTGACCAGGCTGATCCCGATGCCGCCCGAAGTGGCGGCGGGGGTCATCCTGGTCGGGTGTTGCCCCGGCGGCACGTCCAGCAACGTCATGACCTATTTGTCCAAAGGGGACGTCGCGCTGTCGGTGGCCTGCACCAGCGTCACGACGCTGCTGGCGCCCCTTGTGACGCCGTTCCTCGTCCTGATGCTGGCCAGCGAGTATCTTCCCGTGAACGCGGGCGCGATGTTCCTGTCGATCGTCAAGGTCGTCCTGCTGCCGCTGGCCTTGGGCTTTCTGGCGCAGAAGCTGCTGCCCTCCTTCGTGCGGGCGGCGATTCCGGCGCTGCCTTTGGTCAGCGTGACGGGCATCGTGCTGATCGTCGCGGCGGTGGTGGGGGCGTCCAAGGGGGCGATCGTCCAGTCGGGCCTGACGATCTTTGCCGTGGTCGTGCTGCATAACGGGCTGGGATACATGGTCGGCTTTTTTGCCGCGCGGGCCTTCGGCCTCAGCCTGGCCAAACGCAAGGCCATCGCGATCGAGGTGGGGATGCAGAATTCGGGGCTGGGGGCGGCGCTGGCCACGGCCTTCTTCTCGCCCCTGGCGGCGGTGCCGAGCGCCATCTTCAGCGTGTGGCACAATATTTCGGGGGCGCTGTTCGCCAACTACATGGCGCGGCAGACTGAGGACGATCCGCGGGCATGACACGGGGGGCCTGCTGCGGCAGGCCCTTCGGAAACCATGGGTTTTCAGGAAGATGGTGGGCGACCCTGGAATCGAACCAGGCATGAGTCGCCTCGGCGGAGTTACAGTCCGCTGCCGCACCTTGCAGCACGTCGCCCACTGAGGGCGGGACATATATATCCCCTTGGGGGGCGTCAAGCGGGAAAGTTCCACTTGCGCGCGGAGGGCGTCGGGGCGATTGTCCCCCCCTGCAATCGAGGTGCGAGAATGAGCAAGAAACCCTCCTGGGTGATCGACAAGGAACGCGCGCGCCGGGCCTCAGCCGCGGAAACGGTGTGGCTGTTCGGCATTCACGCGGTGCGCGACGCGCTGATGAACCCGGCGCGGCAGAAGTTGCGGCTGGTCCTGACCAAGAACGCGTTCGACCGCCTGGAGGAGGCCGTGACCGCCGCCGGGCTGGAGCCGGAAATCGTCGATCCGCGCAAGTTCGACGTGCCGATCGACCCCGAATCCGTGCATCAGGGGGCTGCGCTGGAAGTGAAGCCCCTGCACTGGGGGTCGCTGGCCGAGGTTTGCGCCGGGGGCGAGGGGGCGCCGCTGGTCGTGCTGCTGGACCGTGTGACCGACCCGCACAATGTGGGCGCGGTCCTGCGCTCGGCCGAGGTGTTCGGGGCGCGGGCCGTCGTGGCTCCGCACCGTCATTCGGCGCCGGAAACCGGGGCACTGGCCAAGACGGCTTCGGGCGCGCTGGAACGGCAGCCCTATCTTCGGGTGCAGAACCTGGCGGACGCGATGGAAGACCTGCGCGGCATGGGCTTCACCCTTCTGGGGCTGGACGGCGAAGCGGAGGCGACCATCGGCGAGGCGCTGGCCGAGGTGGGGGATCGCCCCGTCGCCCTTGTCATGGGGGCGGAAGGTCCGGGCCTGCGCGACAAGACGCGCGAGACGTGCGATCGCCTTGTGCGCATCCCGTTCCGCGACAGCGTGGGATCGTTGAATGTTTCAAATGCGGCGGCCATTGCGCTTTATGCCACGGCTGCGCGGGGCTGAGTGGCCGAAAAAGCACATTTTTCGATGCCGGTGACACACGTGATTGACTCATGGCGAAATAAATCTGCGAAAAAATCACAGAATCGCGAAGTGACTATGAAACAAAATTCGATTTGCTATGTTGTTGAGGAGGACGGGGCCGGAACCCCCGTTTCCTGACTTCACTGTCCCTCGTTCCGTAACTCGCGCCCGGTCCCCTGTGACCGGGCGTTTTTTTGTCTGCTGTATGTAAAGGTGCCTCATGGACGAAGACCTGATCCGATCCGTTCTTTTGTCCACGCGCAGCGTGGCGGTGGTCGGCTGGTCCGCCAACCCGGATCGGGCAAGCCACCGGGTGGCGGCCTATCTGAAAAATCAGGGGTATCGCGTGATCCCCGTCAATCCGGGGCAGGCGGGGCAGATGGCCTTGGGCGAACGCGTGATCCCCGATCTGACCGCGTTGGAGGAACCTGTGGACATGGTCGACATCTTCCGCCGGTCGGACGACGTTCTGCCCATCGTGGAGCAGGCCGTGCAGGTGCCGGGAATCCGAACCATCTGGATGCAGCTGGGGATCGAGAATGCGGAGGCGCGCGCGCTGGCCGAACGCCACGGGCTTGGGGTGATCGAAAACCGCTGCCCCGCGATCGAGATCCCGCGCCTTATCGGCGCGCTTTCTCGGTGATGCCGGAGGTGCCTTCGCGCCGTTCCAGTTCCGCCAGCACGTCGTCCAGCGTCACGTCCCGCGCGGCCAGCATCACCAGCAGGTGATAGAGAACATCGGCGGCCTCGGAGGTCAGCCGGTCGCGGTCGCCCTTCACCGCTTCGATGATCGCTTCCACCGCCTCCTCGCCGAACTTCTCGGCGCATTTTTCGGGGCCTTTGGCCAGCAGCTTCGCGGTCCAGGACGTGTCGGGATCGGCCCCCTTGCGGCCCTGGATCGTGGCATCAAGGCGGGTCAGCGCGGTCATGACATCCTCATGGGAATGCCGGCGGCGGCCATATGGGCCTTGGCCTCGCCGATGGTGTGGGTGCCGAAATGGAAGATCGACGCGGCCAGCACGGCGGATGCGCCGCCCTCCGTCACACCTTCCACCAGATGGTCCAGCGTGCCCACCCCGCCCGAGGCGATGACGGGAACGCTCACCGCATCAGAAATCGCGCGGGTCAGCGGCAGGTTGAACCCGGCGCGCGTGCCGTCGCGGTCCATGGAGGTGAGGAGGATCTCTCCCGCCCCCTTGGCGGCGACGGTGCGCGCAAAGTCCACGGCGTCGATGCCGGTCGGTTTGCGCCCGCCATGGGTGAAAATCTCCCACCGTCCATCGGCCACGGTCTTGGCGTCGATGGCGACCACGATGCACTGGCTGCCGAACCGATCGGCCGCGCGGGCGACCACGTCGGGATCGGCCACGGCGGCCGAGTTGAAGGACACCTTGTCCGCCCCCGCCAGCAGCAGGGCGCGCACATCCTCGGGCGTGCGGACGCCGCCGCCCACGGTCAGCGGCATGAAGCACTGCTCGGCTGTGCGTGTCACCAGATCGAACATCGTGCCGCGGTTTTCATGCGTGGCGTGAATGTCGAGAAAACACAGCTCATCCGCGCCTGCGGCGTCATAGGCGCGGGCGGCTTCGACCGGATCGCCCGCGTCGATCAGATCAACGAAGTTGACGCCCTTGACCACGCGGCCATCGGCCACGTCCAGACAGGGAATGATGCGGGTCTTCAGCATTTCAGGGCCGCCAAGGCTGCCGCAAGGTCGATCGCGCCGTCATAGAGCGCCCGGCCCGAAATTGCGCCCGCGATGACGCCGGTGTCGCGCAGGGCCGTCAGATCGCCCATCCGCGACACCCCGCCCGAGGCGATGACGGGGATCGACACCGCGCGGGCCAAGGCTTCGGTCGCCTCGATGTTCGGGCCGGCCATCGCGCCGTCGCGGTCGATGTCGGTATAGATGATGGCGCAGACGCCCGCGTCCTCGAAGGATTTGGCAAGGTCGGTTGCCATGACGTCGGTTTCGGTCGCCCAGCCTTTCGTGGCCACGCGGCCCTGACGGGCATCGATTCCCACGGCGATGCGGTCGGGAAACACCAGCGCGGCCTCGCGCACCAGCGCGGGGTTTTCCACCGCGACGGTCCCGAGGATCACGCGCGACAGGCCCTTTTCGATCCACATGGCGATGGTGTCCATGTCACGGATGCCGCCGCCCAGCTGGCAGGGAACGGTCACGCGGGACAGGATCGCCTCCACCGCGTCCGCGTTCACCGGATGGCCGGCAAAGGCGCCGTTCAGATCGACAAGGTGGATCCATTCGCATCCCGCCTCCTGAAAGGCCAGCGCCTGCGCCGCCGGATCGTCGCCGAAGACGGTCGCTTCCTCCATCTCTCCGCGCAGCAGGCGGACGCATTGACCGTCCTTGAGGTCGATGGCGGGATAGAGGATCATGGCGGCGCTCCGGTGATTGTCCCTGCCGTCCTAGCGCGGCGGGGCGCGGGGCGCAAATGGAAGGAGATCCGATGATCCGACTTTTGGCGCTTCTGCTGCTGGCCTCTCCGGCCATGGCCGACCCGATCGAAGGGGTGTGGCAGACCCAGCCCGACCGCAACGGGGTGACGGGGCAGGTGCGGATCGCGGCCTGCGGGGCGGGGTTCTGCGGCACGGCGGTGCAGGGGCCGCACAGCGGGACGCAGGTGTTTCGGGACGTGGTGCCGGAAGGCGCGCGCTATTCCAAGGGGCGGATCGTGAACCCCGAAACAGGCGACAGCTATGCCGCGCGGCTGATCCTTGATGGGGACCGGCTGGATGTGGGGGGCTGCATCCTTGCCATCTGCCGATCCGCCGGAACGTGGCTGCGGCTGGATTAAGGGCGCCAGCGCAGGAAGTTCGCGATCAGGCGCAGGCCGGTGGCTTGCGATTTCTCCGGGTGGAACTGCGTCCCCACCATGTTGTCCCGCCCGATGATCGCCGTCACGGGCGTGCCATAATCCACATGCGCCAGCCGTTCGGCCTGATCGGCGACGCGGAAGTGGTAGGAATGAACGAAATAGGCGTGATCGCCGGAGGAGATCCCTTCCAGCACCGGATGCGGATGATCGATCACCAGATCGTTCCAGCCCATATGCGGCACCTTCAGCGCGGCGTCGTCGGGCGTAATGCGCGCAACCTCGCCCCCAATCCAGCCGAAGCCGCGGGTGTCGTCGTATTCGCGGCCCCAGGTCGCCATCATCTGCATCCCCACGCAGATGCCCAGAAAGGGGCGGGCGCGGGCGGTCACCGCCTCCTCGATCGCTTCGAACAGGCCGCCGCGTTCGCCAAGCGCGCGGCGGCAGGCCGGAAACGCCCCGTCGCCCGGCAGGACGATACGGTCAGCGCGGGCGACATCCTCGGGCCGGTCGGTGACGATCACCGTCCCGCCCACATCCGCCGCCATCCGCTGGAACGCCTTTTCCGCTGAATGCAGGTTTCCGCTGTCGTAATCGACCAGAACCGTCAGCATCACAGCGCCCCCTTGGTGGAGGGGATTCCGGTCGCGCGGGGGTCCGGCTCCACCGCCTCGCGCAGGGCGCGGGCGACGGCCTTGAACGCCGCCTCGGCGATGTGATGGCTGTTGATCCCGTGGATCATGTCCACATGCAGCGTGATGCCGCCATGGGTGGACAGCGCCTGAAAGAATTCGCGCACCAGTTCGGTGTCGAAGGTGCCGATCTTCTCGGTCGGGAAGGGCACGTTCCAGATCAGATAGGGGCGCGCGGACAGATCCAGCGCGCACCGCACCAGCGCGTCGTCCATCGCGAGGTGAAAGCTGCCATACCGCCGGATGCCACGCTTGTCGCCCAAGGCGTGTGCCAGCGCCTGACCCAGGGCGATGCCGCAATCCTCCACCGTGTGGTGATCGTCGATATGCGTATCGCCCGTGGCCCGCAGGGTGATGTCGATCAGCGAATGGCGCGACAACTGGTCCAGCATATGGTCGAAGAACCCGACGCCGGTTTTCACGTCATAGACGCCCGTGCCGTCCAGATTGACGGACAGGGTGATGTCGGTTTCAGCGGTTTTGCGGGTGATGTCGGCGTGGCGCATTGCAATGTCCCATGATCTCCGCGCCTTATAGGGCGGTGATCCGGTTTTCGCAATGTCGATGATGTCTGGAGCGGGCGAGGCGATTCGAACGCCCGACCCTAACCTTGGCAAGGTTATGCTCTACCCCTGAGCTACGCCCGCACTCCATTTATCCAGTTGGAGCGGGCGAGGCGATTCGAACGCCCGACCCTAACCTTGGCAAGGTTATGCTCTACCCCTGAGCTACGCCCGCACCGTCTGGATGGGCGGGATTTAGGCCGTTGCTTCGGCGGACGCAAGGGAAAAAATCAGGGCGAACCAAAAGAAAAGGGCGGTGCGCGTGGCACCGCCCTTTGGGCTTGCGGGCTGGCTAGGGGCCGGGGCCCCATGGCGGGCTGGCGCGCTTATTCCGCCGCTTGGGTGGAGAAGTGGCCGCACCAGTCGTTGGCGCCCACGACCGGCCAGAACCCCTTGGCATCGGCCGAAGGCTGGGTCACCGGCGGATTGAAGCGGCACAGGCCGGCATCGTTCGCAACGGCCTGGGCATTGGCAGCGTGATCTTCGAAGAACGCGCAATCGGCGCAATGGTTGTGATGGCTCATATCCGAGGTCCTTCCATAATGTGGCGGAGGCGTTCGGCCTTCCTTGGAATAGTTCTAGATCGGCCGCCCGGCAGGGTCAAGAAAATAATCCAATAAAAACATATGGTTGACTGTTTCACTTGGGGATTTGCGGCAAGGAAAATGGTCGGGTTTGCAAAAGAAAAACTGTCAGGAACAGATTGGGAACGCTTTCCTTTGCCGCGCAAGGGCGCTAACCTCATGGCATGATTGACGATGATGACGCGTTCGAGGCCGCCGTGCCGCTCAGCCGTCGCGCGATGGCCGCGCGGCCTGCCCCCTATCTGGACGACCTGAATCCCGCGCAGCGCGCGGCGGTGGAGGCGTTGGACGGCCCCGTCCTGATGCTGGCGGGGGCGGGGACGGGCAAGACCAAGGCCCTCACCTCGCGAATCGTTCACCTGCTGACCACGGGACGAGCGCGCCCGAACGAGATTCTGGCCGTGACCTTCACCAACAAGGCCGCGCGCGAGATGAAGGACCGCGTCAGCCGGATGCTCGGCGGGATCGAGGGGATGCCCTGGATGGGCACCTTCCATTCAATCAGCGTCAAGATCTTGCGCCGCCATGCCGAGCTGGTGGGCCTGAAATCGAATTTCACCATTCTGGACACCGACGACCAGATCCGCCTGCTGAAGCAGTTGATCGTTGCCGCGAACATCGACGAAAAGCGCTGGCCCGCGCGGATGATGGCGGGAATCATCGACGGCTGGAAGAACCGCGCCTGGACGCCGCGCCGCGTCCCCGCGGTCGAGGCGGGGGCCTTCAACCACCGTGGGACGGAAATCTATGAGCAGTATCAGGACCGGCTGAAAAATCTGAATGCCGTGGATTTCGGCGATCTGCTGCTGCATGTGCTGACGATCTTTCAGGACCATCCCGACGTGCTGGCGCAATATCAGCGCTGGCTGCCCTATATTCTGGTGGACGAATATCAGGACACCAACGCGGCGCAGTATCTGTGGCTGCGGCTTCTGGCGCAGCAGCACAAGAACATCTGCTGCGTGGGGGATGACGACCAGTCGATCTATGGCTGGCGCGGGGCCGAGGTCGGCAACATCCTTCGTTTCGAAAAGGATTTCCCCGGCGCGAAGGTCATCCGGCTGGAGCAGAACTACCGCTCCACCGAACATATCCTGGGTGCGGCCTCCGGCGTGATCGCCACCAATGCGGGGCGTCTGGGCAAGACGCTGTGGACCGATGCGACGGGCGGCGAAAAGGTGCGCCTGATCGGCCACTGGGATGGCGAGGAGGAGGCCCGCTGGATCGGTGAGGAGATCGAGCGCCTGTCCCGTAAGGGCACAGGCTTGGACGACATGGCGATTCTGGTCCGCGCGTCCCATCAGATGCGCGCGTTCGAGGATCGGTTCCTGACCATCGGTCTGCCCTATCGCGTGATCGGCGGCCCCCGATTCTATGAGCGGTTGGAGATCCGGGACGCGATGGCCTATTTCCGGCTGGTCATCTCGCCCGAGGATGATCTGGCCTTCGAGCGGGTGGTGAATACCCCCAAGCGCGGCTTGGGCGACAAGGCGCAGCAGACCATCCAGCGCACCGCGCGCGAAGCCGATGTGCCGCTGCTGGAGGGCGCGCGGGCGCTGCTTGCGGCCAAGGGGATCGGCGGGAAGGGCGCGGCGCAGCTGCGGCAATTCATCGACGGGATCGACCGTTGGCATGCCGACATTCAGCGAGGGCGCAACCATATCGAACTGGCCGAGGTGATTCTGGACGAATCCGGCTATACCGCCATGTGGCAGAACGACAAGACGCCCGAAGCGCCGGGGCGGCTGGAAAACCTCAAGGAACTGGTGAAGGCGCTGGAGGGGTTCGAGAACCTTCAGGGCTTCCTCGAACACGTCGCGCTGATCATGGACAACGAACAGGGAGAGGCGGAGCAGAAGGTGTCGATCATGACCCTGCACGCGGCCAAGGGGCTGGAATTTCCGGCGGTCTTTCTGCCGGGGTGGGAGGATGGCCTGTTCCCCTCGCAGCGCGCGATGGACGAATCGGGGCTGAAGGGCTTGGAGGAGGAGCGGCGGTTGGCCTATGTCGGCATCACGCGGGCCGAGACGCTGTGCACCATATCCTTTGCCGCCAACCGCCGCGTCTATGGTCAGTGGCAATCCGCCCTGCCGTCGCGGTTCATCGACGAATTGCCCGAGGAGCATGTGGACGTGCTGACCCCGCCTGGCCTGTATGGCGGCGGGTTTGGGGCTGCGGCCACCGCGATGGATCAGCGGGTGGCCAGCGCCGATGTCTACAACTCCCCCGGCTGGAAGCGGATGCAGGACCGGGCGACCTCACGCCCCGTGAACCAGCCGCGCGAGGCGCGGGGCGTGGTGATCGACATGACGGCCGTGGCGAAGTTCGCGGTCGGGGATCGCGTGTTCAACACCAAGTTCGGCTACGGCCTGGTGCAGGGGGTGGAGGGCGACAAGCTGGACGTGGCCTTTGAAAAGGCGGGGCTGAAAAAGGTCGTCGCCAGCTATGTCGTGGCGGCGGATCAGGCGGACGACGTGCCCTTCTGATCCGGGCTGCGCCTTCGGCCGCTCGAAAACCTGACATTCGGACATAAAAAAACGGCGACGCCCAGGGAGGAGGAGGGGCGTCGCCGTCTTTTTCGCGTCACGCGACCCCAAGGGAGGAGGGGGAGCCGCGGAGCCTGTGGAACGCCGCCTTGGGAGGAGGAGCGGCAACGTTCCAGTCTTGCGGCCACCCAGGGAGGAGGAGGGGTGACCGAAGAGGGTGACGATGCCCCAGGGAGGAGGGAGAGACATCGCCTTTTGCCCGCAGCGGCCAGGGAGGAGGGGCCGCCGGGACGAAACTGGTGCGGCGACCCCAGGGAGGAGGAGAGGGTCGCCGCGGGTCCGATCGGCCCAGGGAGGAGGAGGGGCCGTCCGTACATCGTTGGGGCCGTGGCCCCGAAACCTGTGCCGGTATGTCCGGCGTCAGACCTTACTTACTATAAGCGGCCTGAAATGCCACTTCACGGATGCTCGACCGGGACATTCCCAGATCGGCAAGATCGCGCGTGGAGAGGGCGTTCAGCTCGGCCACCGTCTGACGATAGACGGCGCGACGGTGCAGCGCGGTCTTGATCATGGACAGGAACCCGCCTTCAACGCGAACGCCAGCATTTTCAACGCCATAAACTGCTTGTGCCATCTCGACCTCACATCATGTTATCAACCGCGCTGGCCTTGGCCCATTCCTTGGTTCGCGCTGTTGAGGACAATTTGGTGCGAACCGCCGTCCGGCACAATCCGGGTTCTTGGCAATACCGCCATGCGCTTGCCGCATGGCTAGGTCAGGACTGCATGCCTATTCCGGGGCGACTTGCCCGATTTCAGGGCGGCGTGCGAACGATCCGGGGTGGGCACTTGTGCTTTGCGGCGATCTGCCCGACCTGTGGGGCAAGCAAGGAGGCTGTCATGACCGTTACCCGCGAGGCCGTTCTGGCCGTTCTGGATGGGATCGCCGTGCCGGGGGGCACGTTGCGGTCGCGCGACATGATCCGCGCGCTTGGGGTCGATGGGGGGTCCGTGCGATTCGTGATCGAGGCCCCGTCCGCCGAAGCCGCGCAGGTGATGGAGCCGCTGCGCACCGCCGCGCAGGCGGCGGTGGAGGCGATGCCGGGCGTCACCGCCGTCTCGGTGGCGCTGGTGGCCCCGCAGGCGGCGCCAAGCCTGAAGATCGGGCGTCACCCGACGCCGCAGGCGGGCCCGCAGCCGGTGCCGGGCGTGGCGCGGATCGTGGTCGTGGGGTCGGGCAAGGGCGGGGTGGGCAAGTCCACCGTGTCCTCGAACCTGGCCGTGGCGCTGGCGCGGCAGGGACGGCGCGTCGGCCTGCTGGACGCCGACATCTACGGGCCCTCGCAGCCGCGCATGATGGGCGTGTCCAAGCGCCCCGGATCCCCCGACGGCAAGACGATCATCCCGCCGCGGGCGCATGGCGTCACGATGATGTCGCTGGGCCTGATGGTGCCGGAGGCGGAGGCGATCGTCTGGCGCGGGCCGATGCTGATGGGCGCGATGCAGCAGCTTCTGCATCAGGTGGAGTGGGGGGAGCTGGATATCCTGCTGATCGACCTGCCGCCGGGGACGGGCGATGTGCAGCTGACCCTGTGCCAGAAGACCGAGCTGACCGGCGCGATCGTCGTGTCCACCCCGCAGGACGTGGCGCTTCTGGATGCGCGCAAGGCGCTGGACATGTTCAAGCGTCTGGGAACGCCGGTTCTGGGATTGGTGGAGAATATGTCCTCGTTCGTCTGCCCGTGCTGCGGCCACGAATCGCATATCTTCGGGCAAGGGGGCGTGCAGGCAGAGGCCGCGCGGCTGGATTTGCCGTTTCTGGGCGCGCTGCCGCTGGACCTGTCGGTGCGGCTGGCCGGGGATTCGGGCGTTCCCGTGGCGGCGGGGGAGGGCGAGATCGCCCGCGCCTATGCCGATCTGGCCGCCGCTCTGGTCGCCCGCGACCTTGCCTGACGGGACAAGGTGGGAAAGACGGGATGATCTGGGAAACCGCCCGGATCACGCCCGCTTCACGGTCCCGCGATTCGCCTGAGACCCGGCCGATCTGTTGCAGATGTGCCGCAAGGATCGGCGGAGTAGGGATATCCTCAGGGTTCTGTCGGGTTTGAATCAAACGCATCGGGATGCGGTGGGATACTACATATGGTGGGGTTGATTGCCCGCATTTCGATATATGTGCGGCGGCCACGGCGTATTCCGCAGGGGCGCAAGATCAAGGCGCGCGAAGATGCGCCGATGCCCGGGCCGCGCTCCCATCTTTTTCCTTTACGTCCCACCTTATCCCATGTCATCCATATCCCACGACGACGAGGGAACACGTGATCAGGGGCGCTAAGACCCCGACAGGCGCAGACCTTTCAGG
The DNA here is from genome assembly GCF_022899245.1 of Falsirhodobacter halotolerans. NCBI lineage: Bacteria > Pseudomonadati > Pseudomonadota > Alphaproteobacteria > Rhodobacterales > Paracoccaceae > Falsirhodobacter > Falsirhodobacter halotolerans. The sequence continues at coordinate 2,070,633 of NZ_JALJAZ010000001.1, read as the reverse complement.
TTTCATACAGGCACACCCTCGTCCACATAACAGATCCGGCGCGCGGCCGAGCAGACATCCCCCAGGTGGGCGCGCGCAGCTGGACACCCAATACGATGGGACAGACCGGCGGATCGGGCAGTGGCAGCCGCTCGATCCGCCTTTTACGTTCGGGGATCCCCCCCGGACCGTAAGCAGGAAGCGGCAGGACCGTGGCAGAGGCGTTCAGAGGCGAGTTCAACCAGAAGGTTGACGCAAAGGCGCGGGCGCTGATCCCCGTGGCCTTTCGCCGTGTTCTGGACGCGGGCGATCCCGCCGAAGGCCAACGCACCCGTTTCATCATGGTCTATGGCGACGAACGTCGCAAATTCGTCGAATGCTACACCATGGCCGAAATGGCCCGCCTGGAAGAGGCCATCGCCAGCCTGCCGCGCGGCAGCGTCGAACGCCGCGTGCTGGAGCGGAACTTCATCACCCTGTCCGTCACGGTCGAGATCGACGACGATGGCCGCATCGTCCTGCCCACCCGGGTGCGGGAAAAGCTTGGCATGGCGGCGGATGAGATCAAGGGTTCGGTGGAGGCGGTGTTCGCCGGCGCACTCGACACGTTCCAGATCTGGAAACGCGACGCGTTCGAGGCCAATCTGGCGGCCCAGGAGGCCGAGGACATGGCCCTGCTGGCCGATGGCCGCGACATGCTGACCCTGCTGCCCCCGAAGGAGTGATCCGATGGAGGCCACCCCCCATATTCCCGTCCTGCTGAAACCGCTGCTTGAGGCGGTGGCCCCGGTGCGCGGCGTCTGGTTGGACGGCACGTTCGGCGCGGGCGGATACGCGCGCGGTCTGCTGGATGCGGGCGCCGATCACGTCATCGGCGTCGATCGCGATCCCTTGGCGGTGGAGATGGCCGCCCGGCAGGATTGGGGCGACCGTCTGACGCTGGTGCAGGGGACCTTCTCCGAGCTCGACCGTCATGCGGGGCGGCCTCTGGACGGTGTCGTGCTGGATCTGGGCGTATCCTCGATGCAGCTGGACATGGCCGAACGCGGGTTTTCCTTCCTGCGCGACGGGCCCTTGGACATGCGGATGGGGGCGGACGGCCCCTCCGCCGCCGATCTGGTGAACACGCTGGACGATGCGGCGCTGGCCGACATCCTGTATCATTACGGCGAAGAGCGTGCCTCGCGCCGCATCGCGGGGGCGATCGTGCGCGCCCGCAAGACCGCGCCGATCCGCACCACGCTGGCCCTGGCCGAGATTGTCGCCGCCTGCCTGCCGCGTCCGAAGCCGGGGCAGAGCCATCCCGCCACCCGCAGCTTTCAGGCCCTCCGCATCGCCGTGAACGCCGAGTTCTCTCAGCTTGTGCAAGGGTTGGAGGCGGCGGAACGCGCGCTGGCCCCGGATGGGCAGCTGGCCGTCGTCACCTTCCATTCGCTGGAGGATCGGATCGTCAAGCGGTTCATGCAGTCCCGCGCGAAGACCGAAGGCGGCGGCAGCCGCTATGCCCCCGCGCAGGTGGTGGACGCCCCGCGCTTCACGCTGGTGACCAAGCGCGCGGTCGGCCCCGATGACGAGGAACTGGCGCTGAACCCCCGGTCACGGTCGGCCAAGCTGCGCGTGGCGCGGCGCACCGACGCGCCCGCGGGCACGGTCGATCCCGATGCGCTGGCCGTGCCGCGCCTGCCCACCAAGGGCGGGCGCTGATGCGGCCGCTGATCTACATCGCCTCGTTTCTGGCCGTTCTGGTCGCCGCTTTCTGGGCGTATCGCGAGAATTACGCCACGCAGGAACTTCTGAAGAACGTGTCGGGCCTGAACCGCCAGATCGCGAACCTGCGCGCCACGCTGGACATCCAGAAGGCGGAATGGGCGTATCAGAACCGCCCCGAACGGTTGCAGCAGTTGGTGAACGCGAACTTCGACCGGCTGCAGCTTCTGCCGTTTCAGGCCGAACAGTTCGGCACCCCGCAGCAAGTCACCTATCCGCCCGAACCGTTGTTCGGGCTCACCATCGACCCCAACGCCGCCCAGGACGAGTTGATCCCATGATCCGAGTGCCCCTCCGCCCCTTGGCCCGTATTCTTCAGGCCCGCCAGCGCGGCGAAAACCCCGACACGATCGAACGGGAGAACCTGCGCCTGCGGCACGAATCGCAGCGCGACAAGGCCCGCACGCGCGCCGAAGGGCGGCTTTTGTTCATGGGCCTTGCGTTCTTTATGGTGTTCACCGTGATCGGGGTGCGGATGGGCAGCCTTGCCTCCACCGAACCGACCGAGCCGCGCCTGGCCCTTCCGGGGTCCGAGATTTCGGCCAATCGCGCCGACATCACCGACCGCGAGGGGCGGGTGCTGGCGACGAACCTGTCGACCTATGCCCTCTATGCCCACCCGCAGGACATGATCGACCCGGCCCGCGTGGCGCGCCAGTTGGCCGAACTCTTTCCCGACATGAACGAGGCCGACCTGCGCGCCCGTTTCACCGACGGGCGGAAGTTCATGTGGATCCGGCGCAAGCTGTCGCCCGAACAGATGCAGGCGGTGCATGACATCGGCGATCCGGGCCTGCTGTTCGGTGCGCGCCAGATGCGGCTTTATCCCAACGGGCATCTGGCCTCGCACATCCTGGGCGGATCGACCTTCGGGGCCGAAGGCGTCTCCTCGGCCGAGGTGATCGGCACGGCGGGGATCGAACGCGCGCTGGACGACCGCCTGCGCGATCCGGCCCATACCGAACCCTTGCAACTGTCGATCGACGTGACGGTGCAGCAGGCGATGACCAGCGTGCTGGACGCCGGGATGCGGATGATGAACGCCAAGGGGGCGGCCGGCATCCTGATGAACGTCCACACGGGCGAGATCGTGTCGCTGGTCTCCTTGCCCGATTTCGATCCGAACGACCGGCCTGCCCCGGTGCTGACCGGCGATCCGGGCGACAGCCCGCTGTTCAATCGCGCGGTGCAGGGCGTGTACGAGCTGGGCTCCACCTTCAAGATATTCACCGCCGCGAACGCCATCGAACTGGGTCTGGTCAGCAAGGACACGATCATCGACGGCAACGCACCGCTGATCTGGGGCAAGCACCGCATCCGCGAATTCCAGAACAAGAACTACGGCATCCAGACCGTGTCCGAGGTGATCCAGCATTCCTCCAACGTCGGCACGGCGCGCATCGCGCTGGAGGTGGGGGCCGAGCGGCAGAAGACCTTCATGCGACGTCTGGGCCTGTTCGACCCGTCGCCCATCGAATTGGTGGAGGCGCCGGGCGCGCGGCCCATCGTGCCCGTCCGCTGGCCCGAGATCGTGACGATCACCACCAGCTATGGCCACGGGATCGCGGCCAGCCCGATGAACCTGGCCACCGCCTATGCCGCCATTGCCAACGGCGGCATCCGCGTGACGCCCACGCTTTTGCGCCGTGACGGCCCCGCCGTGGGCGAACGGGTGATGAGCGAGAGCACCGCCCGCGATTCGCTGCAGATGCTGCGCGAAGTGGTGACGCTGGGCACCGCCAGCTATGCCCGCATTCCGGGCTATGCGGTGGGCGGCAAGACCGGAACGGCGGACAAGCCGAACCCGCGCGGCGGCTATTACAACGATCGTGTGGTGAACACCTTCGCGTCCATTTTCCCCACGGACGCGCCGCAATACGTGTTGATCGTCACGCTGGACGAACCGTCCGACAATACCCTGTCCCAGCCGCGCCGGTCCGCCGGGTGGACGGCCGTGCCCGTCGCGGCGGAGGTTATCCGCCGTGTGGCCCCCCTGATGGGCCTGCGCCCGGTTGCGCCCGAAGGCGAACGGCGCGATCAAGACGACACGCGGGGCGACCAGATGGCCTCGGTCGGCGAATGACGGAGGTTTCATGGCGCGACGCAATACATCGCTGGCCGATCTTGGCCTGACCGCACGGGGTGGGCGCGAGGCGCGGATCACCGGCATCACAGTCGACAGCCGGCAGGCGCGCGACGGCTTCCTGTTCGCGGCCCTTCCGGGCAGCATCATTCACGGCATCGAATTCGCGGAGGCGGCCCTGACGCTGGGGGCCGCCGCGATCCTGACCGACGCCGAGGGCGCGGCGCGACTGGGGGCGGTGGATGCGGCGGTGATCGTGGCCGAGGATCCGCGCCAGTCGCTGGCCGGTGCGGCGGCGCTGTGGTTCGGTCGTCAGCCGGCGCATGTGGTGGCGGTGACGGGAACGAACGGCAAGACGTCCGTCGCGAGTTTCACCCGACAGATCTGGCAGGCGCTGGATCTCGCCGCGATCAACATCGGCACCACGGGGGTGGAGGGGGCGTGGACCGCGCCGTCGCCCCACACCACGCCCGAACCCGTGACCCTGCACCGGATGCTGGCCGAAGCCGCGACGGCGGGCGTGACCCATGCGGCGATGGAGGCGTCCTCCCACGGGTTGGACCAGCGGCGGTTGGACGGGGTGCATCTGAAGGCGGCGGGGTTCACGAACCTGACGCAGGATCATCTGGATTACCACGCGGGGCTTGAGGACTATTTCGCCGCCAAGGCGGGGCTGTTCACCCGCCTTTTGCCGCCCGATGGCGTGGCGGTCATCAATCTGGACGATCCGCGCGGGGCGGAGCTGGCACGTCTGTCCGCCGAACGCGGGATCGCCACGATGGGGGTGGGCGTGTCGGACAAGGCCGACCTGCGGATCATGGCGCAGCGGTTCGATGCGACGGGGCAGGACCTGCGGCTGATGTGGAAGGACGTGGCGCATCAGGTGCGGCTGAACCTGATCGGCGGCTTTCAGGCGGCGAATGTGATGCTGGCGGCGGGCCTTGCGATCGGGGCCGGCGCCCCCGCGCGGGAGGTGTTTGCCGTGCTGCCCGCCCTGACCGGGGTGCGGGGCCGGATGGAAAAGGCCGCGACCCGCGCGAACGGGGCGGCGGTCTTTGTGGATTACGCCCATACGCCCGACGCCATCGCGACCGCGCTGCGCGCGCTGCGCCCGCATGTGCTGGGCCGGATCGTCATCGTGATGGGCGCGGGCGGCGACCGCGACCGGACGAAGCGCCCGCTGATGGGGGCTGCGGCGGCCCAGAATGCGGATGTGGTTTTCGTGACCGACGACAACCCGCGCAGCGAAGACCCTGCGGCGATCCGCGCGCAGGTGATGGCGGGATGTCCCGATGCCATGAACGTGGGCGACCGGGCCGAGGCGATCCTGCGCGGTGTGGACGCCCTGGGGCCGGGCGACGCGCTGCTGATCGCGGGCAAGGGGCACGAGACGGGGCAGGTCGTCGGGGGCGATGTGTTCCCGTTCGACGATGTGGAACAGGCCTCGGTGGCCGTGGCGGCACTGGATGGCGTGATATGAGCTTGTGGACTTCGGCGGATGCGGCGGCGGCCACGGGCGGCGTGACGGGAACCTGGGTGGCGACGGGCGTGTCCATCGACACGCGCACGCTGCGCCCCGGCGATCTGTTCGTCGCGCTGAAGGCCGAACGGGACGGGCATGATTTCGTTGCCCAGGCGCTGGACAAGGGGGCGGCGGCGGCGCTGGTCACCCACCGGCCCGAGGGCGTGGCCGCCGATGCGCCGTTGCTGGTCGTGCCGGATGTGCTGGCTGCGCTGGAACGGCTGGGGGCTGCGGCGCGGGCGCGGACGGGCGCGCGGGTGATCGCGGTGACCGGATCGGTCGGCAAGACCTCCACCAAGGAGATGCTGCGCGCGGCGCTGGCCTCGCAGGGGCGCATCCACGCGGCGGAGGCGAGTTACAACAACCATTGGGGCGTGCCGCTGACGCTGGCGCGGATGCCGGCGGACACCGATTTCGCCATCATCGAGATCGGCATGAACCACCCCGGAGAGATCGCGCCGCTGGCTCGATTGGCCGCCCCCCATGCGGCGATCGTCACCACCGTCGCGCCCGCCCATCTTGCGGCCTTCGACGGGGTGGAGGCCATCGCGCAGGAAAAGGCCGCGATCTTCGAGGGGCTGGTGGAGGGCGGCATCGCCATCTTCCCCGCCGATCTGGCGGTCACGCCGATCCTGCGCGCGGCGGCGGGGGCTCATGTCCTGACCTTTGGCGAGACGGCGGGCGACCTGCGCGCCACCGAGATCCGCCAGTCCGAAATCGCGACCGTGGTGAAGGCCGAACACGGGGCGGAGACGTTCGTCTACAAGATTGCCTCGCCCGGGCGGCATTTTGCGCGGAACGCGCTGGCGGTGGTGGCCTTGGCGCGGGCCGAAGGTCTGGACATGGCACTGGTGCTGGCCGATCTGGGCCATTGGGCCCCGCCCTCGGGCCGTGGCACGCGCGAGGCAATCGTGCTCGACCCCATCGACGGGGCGCGGTTCGATCTGGTGGACGACGCGTTCAACGCCAACCCCGCCTCGATGGCCGCAAGCCTGGACCTTGTGGCGCAGATGCAGCCCGAACACGGGATCGGGCGCATCGGCAACGGCCGCCGCATCGCCATTCTGGGCGACATGCTGGAGCTTGGGGCGCTGGAAACCGCATTCCATGCCGACATCGCCAAGGATGCGAACCTTGCCGCCTTTGCGCTGGTCCATTGCGTGGGTCCACGTATGCGCGCCCTGTACGACGCGCTGCCCCGCCGCCAGAAGGGCGAATGGGTGGAAAATGCCGCCGATCTGGCGCGGGAGGCCCGATCGCTGGTCGATGCGGGCGATATCGTGCTGGTCAAGGGGTCGAAGGGGATCAAGGTCAGCCTTGTGGTTGACGCCCTGCGCAAACTGGGGCAAGGCCCTGCCGCTTCGGAATAGGGAATTCGGATGCTCTACCTTCTCTCGCAACTTTCGGACGGTGGCGACGTCTTCAACCTGTTCCGGTATATCACCTTCCGGGCGGGGGGCGCGTTCTTCACCGCGCTGATCTTCGGCTTCGTCTTCGGACGTCCGCTGATCAATTTCCTGCGGGTGAAGCAGAAGCGGGGCCAGCCTATCCGCTCGGACGGGCCGACGACCCACTTCTCAAAGGCCGGAACGCCGACGATGGGGGGGCTTTTGATCCTGACCTCGCTTGTGATCTCCACGCTGCTGTGGGCGCAACTGTCCAACCCCTATGTCTGGATCGTGCTGCTGGTGACGCTGGGCTTCGGCCTGATCGGCTTTGCGGACGATTACGCCAAGGTGACCAAGCACACGGTCGCGGGCGTGTCGGGCAAGGTGCGGATGGGCCTCGGGATCCTGATCGCCTTCATCGCGTCCTTTGCGGCGGCCAGCTTCCATCCGCCGGGGCTGACGAACAATCTGGCGCTGCCCTTCGTCAGCACGCTGATCGATCTGGGGATTTTCTTCGTGCCGTTCGGGATGATCGTGATCGTGGGGGCGGCGAATGCCGTGAACCTGACGGACGGGCTGGACGGGCTGGCGATCATGCCGGTGATGATCGCCTCGGCCACCTTGGGGGCCATCGCCTATGCCGTGGGGCGGGTGGACTTCACCGATTATCTGGGCATCCATTACGTGCCGGGAACGGGAGAGCTGCTGATCTTCGTCTCGGCGCTGGTCGGCGGGGGCCTTGGGTTCCTGTGGTACAACGCACCCCCGGCGGCGGTGTTCATGGGCGATACGGGCAGCCTTGCGCTGGGCGGCGCCTTGGGCGCTATGGCCGTCTGCATCAAGCATGAGATCGTGCTGGCCATCGTCGGCGGCCTGTTCGTGGTGGAGGCGTTGAGCGTCATCATTCAGGTGCTGTATTTCAAGAAGACCGGACGGCGCGTGTTCCTGATGGCCCCGATCCACCATCATTTCGAGAAGAAGGGCTGGGCCGAGCCGCAGATCGTCATCCGGTTCTGGATCATCTCGCTGATCCTGGCGCTGATCGGTCTGGCCACGCTGAAGGTGCGCTGATGATTCCGGTTCAGGGGGTTCAGGGGCAACGGATCGCGGTTCTGGGCCTTGGCCGTTCGGGCTTGGCCACCGCCCGCGCGCTGCTGGCTGGCGGGGCAGAGGTGCTGGCCTGGGACGACAGCCCCGAATCGCGCGCCAAGGCGGAAGGGGAGGGGCTGACCCCCGTGGACCTGACGCGGCACAGCGCCTTTGACGGCGTGGCCGCCCTGATCGTCAGCCCCGGCATCCCGCATCTCTACCCCGAGCCGAATGCGATCATTGCCCGCGCGCTGGATCTGGGCGTGCCGGTGGACAACGACATCGGGTTGTTCTTCCGCTCCTTCGCCACGCAGGACTGGGACGGGTTCGACCAGATGCCGAAGGTGATCTGCGTCACCGGATCGAACGGCAAATCCACCACCACCGCGCTGATCCATCACATCGTGACTGAGGTGGGGCGTCCGGCGCATATGGCGGGCAATATCGGGCGGGGGGTTCTGGACCTCGACCCGGCCGAGGATGGCGCGGTCGTGGTGCTGGAGCTGTCCAGCTATCAGACCGAACTGGCGCGTGCGCTGACGCCGGATGTGGCGGTCTTCACCAACCTGTCGCCCGACCATCTGGACCGGCATGGCGGGATGGGCGGCTATTTCGCGGCCAAGCGGCGTCTGTTCACCCAAGGTGGCCCCGATCGCTGCGTCATCGGCGTGGATGAGGTTGAGGGGCGGTTTCTGGCCAACCAGATGGGCACGGGCGCGGCGGATGACCGGGTGATCCGCATCTCCTCCGGCACCAAGCTGGAGGGGTTCGGCTGGTCCGTCTATGCCCGCAAGGGGTTTCTGAGCGAATGGCGCAAGGGGCGGCAGGTGGCCTCCATCGACCTGCGCGGGATTGCGGGCCTGCCCGGTGGGCACAACCATCAGAACGCCTGCGCCGCCTATGCGGCCGCCCGCACGCTGGGCCTTTCCCCCCGCGACATCGAGGCGGCGCTGCATTCCTTCGCCGGTCTGCCGCATCGCAGCCAGGTGGTGGGCGAACGGAACGGCGTGCGGTTCGTGAACGATTCCAAGGCCACCAACGTGGACAGCGCGGCCAAGGCGTTGCAGGCCTTTCCCCGCATCCGCTGGATCGCGGGGGGGATGGGCAAGGACGGCGGCATCGCCGCGCTGTCGCCCCATCTGGGCGCGGTGACCAAGGCCTATCTGATCGGGCATTCGGCGCGGGATTTCGCCCTGCAACTGGGCGCAACCCCGCATGAGATCTGCGAGACGCTGGACGTGGCCGTGGCCCGCGCGGCGGAGGAGGCCGAGGCGGGGGAGGTGGTCCTTCTGGCCCCCGCCGCCGCCAGTTTCGACCAGTATCCGAACTTCGAAAAACGGGGCGAGCATTTCACCCGGCTGGTTTCGGAACGTCTGGTCGCCGACGGGGCCTGACCCTCTCGTCTTTCCGCTGGTCAGGTGGGGGGGAGTGCGCTACCCTTGCCGCCAGATCCGGACAACCGGACAGAGCAGTGACAGTGACAGGCAGCACCCATGACTGAGATGGTCCACGGCGCGGTATCCGCGCGGGCGTCGGAACCCGTTCTTCCCCGGTGGTGGCGAACCATCGACAAATGGTCGTTGACCTCGATCTTCATCCTGTTCGGGATCGGGCTTCTGCTGGCGCTCGCGGCCTCGGTTCCGCTGGCGACCCGCAACGGACTGGCCCCGTTCTATTACGTGGAACGTCAGATGTTCTTCGGCGGGATGGCGATGGTGGCGATGGTCGCCATCTCCATGATGTCGCCCGACATGGTGCGCCGTCTGGGGGTCTTGGGTTTTGCCGCCTCGTTCGCAGCGCTGGCGCTGCTGCCCATCTTCGGCACGGATTTCGGCAAGGGGGCCGTGCGCTGGTTCAGCCTTGGATTCGCCTCGTTCCAGCCGTCCGAATTCCTCAAGCCCGGCTTCATCATCGTGACCGCGTGGCTGATGTCCTCGGCGCAGGAGCTGAACGGCCCGCCGGGCAAGCGCATCTCGTTCATCCTCTTGATGGTCATCGCGGGGTTCCTCTCGATGCAGCCCGACTTCGGCCAGACCGCGCTGATCCTGTTTGGGTGGAGCGTGATCTATTTCGTGGCGGGCGCCCCCATGTTCCTGATTTTGGGATTCATCGGTGCGGTCGTGTTTTCGGGGACGCTGTTCTACGAAAGCTCGGAACACTTCGCGCGTCGGATCGACGGGTTCCTGAACCCCGATCTCGACCCCCGCACGCAGCTTGGCTATGCCACCAACGCCATCATCGAAGGCGGGTTCTTCGGTGTCGGCGTGGGGGAGGGGCAGGTGAAATGGTCGCTGCCCGATGCGCATACCGACTTCATCATCGCCGTGGCGGCCGAGGAATACGGCCTGATCCTGGTGCTGTGCATCATCGCGCTTTATGCCACGATCGTGGTGCGCAGCCTGTTCCGCCTGATGCGCGAACGCGACCCCTTTATCCGGCTGGCGGGGACGGGGCTGGCCTGCATCTTCGGCGTGCAGGCCATGATCAACATGGGCGTGGCCGTGCGGCTTCTGCCCGCCAAGGGGATGACGCTGCCCTTCGTCAGCTATGGCGGGTCGTCCGTCATCGCGGCGGGGATCACGGTGGGGATGCTTCTGGCCCTGACCCGCACCCGCCCGCAGGGCGAGATCGGCGACATCCTGTTCAAGCGGGGCCGCTGACATGGCCGATGTGGCGGACCAACCCCTCCTGCTGATCGCGGCGGGGGGGACCGGCGGGCATATGTTCCCCGCGCAGGCCCTGGCCGAAGCGATGGTGCGCAAGGGGTGGCGGGTCAAGCTGTCCACCGATTCGCGCGGCGCCCGCTATACCGGCGGGTTTCCCCATACCGTGCAGGTGGAGGAGGTGGCTTCGGCCACATTCGCCCGTGGGGCCAAGGTGATGGTGCCGTTCCGCATTGCGCGGGGGGTGCTGGCGGCGATGCGGGCGATGCGGCGCGACCGACCGGCGGTGGTCGTGGGCTTTGGCGGCTATCCCTCCATCCCGGCGCTGACGGCGGCGTGGCTGCTGCGCCTGCCGCGGATGATCCATGAACAGAACGGCGTGCTGGGGCGGGTGAACCGCATCTTCGCGCCGCGGGTCGATCGCATCGCCTGCGGCACCTGGCCCACCGATCTGCCCAAGGGCATCACGGGCAAGCATACGGGCAACCCCGTCCGTCAGGCGGTTCTGGACCGCGCCGGCGCGCCCTATGTGCCGCCGGGCGCGGGCGACATCTCGGTTCTGGTCATCGGCGGAAGCCAGGGGGCGCGGGTGCTGTCGAAGGTGGTGCCGGACGCGTTCAGCCGTCTGCCGAAGGCCCTGCGGTCGCGCCTGAAGATCAGCCATCAGGCCCGGGCCGAGGACGCCGAGACCGTCATCCGCACCTATCGCGATGCCGGGATCGCGGCGGAGGTGGAGGGGTTCTTCACTGACGTTCCGGCCCGCATCGCGGGGGCGCAGCTGGTCGTCTCACGCTCGGGGGCCAGTTCGCTTGCGGACATCACGGTGATCGGGCGCCCCTCGGTGCTGATCCCGTTCGCGGCGGCGGCGGGGGATCACCAAACCGCCAACGCGCGGGGGCTGGTGCAGGGCGGCGCGGCTTCCATCCTGCCGGAGGGTCGGCTTGACGCGCCCGCCCTTTGCGAGCACATCCTTGCCGTGTTGAATCAGCCCACCGCCGCCGCCCACATGGCCGCAAGCGCGCTGGCCCTTGGCCGCCCGGACGCCACGCAGCGTCTGGTGGCCATCGTCGAAGAATTGAGGACCGCATGAACGCCGCCACGAAACTCCCCGGGGAACTGGGTCCGATCCATTTTGTCGGCATCGGCGGGATCGGCATGTCGGGCATTGCCGAAGTGCTGATGACGCTGGGCTATACCGTGCAGGGATCGGACGCGAAGGCCTCCAAGATCACGGGCCGTCTGGTTGAACTGGGGGCGACCTTCTTCGAAGGGCAGCGGGCGGAGAATGTGGGCGAGGCGGCGGTGGTCGTCATCTCTTCGGCCATCAAGCCCGGCAACCCGGAGCTGGAGGAGGCGCGACGCCGTCAGCTTCCCGTGGTGCGGCGGGCCGAGATGCTGGCCGAACTGATGCGGATGCGGTCCAACATCGCGGTCGCCGGAACGCATGGCAAGACGACGACCACGACGATGGTCGCGACGCTGCTGGACAAGGGCGGGTTCGATCCCACGGTTATCAATGGCGGGGTGATCCACGCCTATGGCTCCAACGCGCGGGCCGGGGCGGGCGAATGGATGGTGGTGGAGGCGGATGAAAGCGACGGGTCGTTCAACCGCCTGCCCGCGACCATCGCCATCGTGACCAATATCGACCCCGAACATATGGAACATTGGGGAAGTTTCGACGCACTGCGCAAGGGCTTCCACGATTTCGTCTCGAACATCCCGTTCTATGGTCTGGCCGTCTGTTGCACCGATCATGCCGAGGTGCAGGCGCTGGTGGGGCGTGTGACCGACCGGCGGATCGTGACCTTCGGCTTCAATGCGCAGGCCGACGTGCGGGCGATCAACCTGACCTATGAAAACGGGGTGGCGCATTTCGACGTGGCCCTGCAGGCTGAAGGCACGGTGATCGAGGGCTGCACCCTGCCGATGCCCGGCGATCACAACGTCTCGAACGCCCTGTCCGCCGTGGCCGTGGCCCGCCATCTGGGCATGAAGCGGGCGGAAATTCGTGAGGCGCTGGCGGCCTTTGGCGGGGTGAACCGGCGGTTCACCAAGGTGGGCGAGGTTCTGGGCGGCGTCACCATCATCGACGATTACGGCCACCACCCGGTGGAGATCGCAGCCGTTCTGCGCGCCGCGCGGCAGGCGACGAAGGGCCGCGTGATCGCGGTGCACCAGCCCCACCGCTACAGCCGTCTGGCCAGCCTGTTCGAGGATTTCTGCACCTGCTTCAACGAGGCGGACGTGGTGGCGATTTCCGACATCTATGCCGCCGGTGAGGATCCGATTCCCGGCGCGGGCCGCGACGATCTGGTGGCGGGGCTGATCGCCCACGGCCACCGCCACGCCCGGGCCATCCTGTCCGAGGATGATCTGGAGCGGCTGGTGCGCGAGCAGGCGGGCCCGGGGGACATGGTGGTCTGTCTCGGGGCGGGCACGATTTCGGCCTGGGCCAACGCGCTGCCCGGACGGATGGCATGATTGCCGTCTCCGGCCTCGCGGCGGTCTGGTTCGTGGCGGCGCTGGCGCTGTCGGGGCGGGTTCATGCGCCGACCGGCTGGGCGCTGACCTTCAGCGGGATTCCGGTTCTGGGATTGGTGACGTGGCAGTTCGGGCCGTTGATCGGGCTGATCGCCCTGATGGTGGCGCTGTTCTTGCTGCGCACCCCGCTGCGGGCCGTCCGGCGGCGGGCGGGGAGGGCGGTCGAATGACGATGCCCGACGTGCGCGGCACGCTGACGCCCGATCGCCCCCTGGCCGATCTGACATGGCTGCGGGTCGGTGGGCCGGCGGACTGGTTTTTCCAACCTGCGGATGAGGCGGATCTGGCGCAGTTTCTGGCCGCGCTGCCGCAGGATGTCGCGGTCTTTCCGATGGGCGTGGGATCGAACCTGATCGTGCGCGATGGGGGGATTCGGGCGGTGGTGATCCGCTTGGGGCGCGGCTTCAACGGGATTCGGATCGAGGGCGATCGGGTCATCGCGGGGGCTGCGGCGCTTGATGCCCATGTGGCCCGCCGCGCGGCGGAGGGCGGGCGCGACCTGACCTTCCTGCGCACCATTCCCGGTTGCATCGGCGGGGCGGTGCGGATGAACGCGGGCTGCTATGGCACCTATGTCGCGGATCATCTGGTGGAGGTGCGGGCGATCACGCGGGTGGGGGCGGAGGTCACGATCCCCGCCGCCGAGCTGAACCTGCGCTATCGCCAGTCCGACCTGCCGGAGGGCTGTGTGCTGGTGGAAGCGGTCTTCGCGGCGGGGGAGGGCGATCCCGAAACCCTGGCCGCCCGCATGGCCGACCAGCTGGCCAAGCGCGACGCGACCCAGCCCACCAAGGATCGCACCGCCGGATCGACCTTCCGCAACCCGGTCGGTTATTCCTCCACGGGCCGCGACGATGACACGCATGAAATGAAGGCGTGGAAGGTCATCGACGACGCCGGACTGCGCGGCGCAACCCTGGGTGGTGCGCAGATGAGCGAGAAGCACTCCAACTTCATGATCAACACTGGGCAAGCCACCGCCGCCGATCTTGAGAATCTTGGCGAGATGGTCAGAAAGAGGGTTTCCGAAACCTTCGGTTTGACGTTAGAGTGGGAAATCATGCGGGTCGGAGAACCCGCTGACAAATAATAAAGTGTTACGAACCGGTTAACGGTCGTGTCGAGGCAGTGAAATGGCGGGAATGTCTGGCAGGACAGCCCGCAAGGTTGCAGTTCTGATGGGCGGACCCTCGGCCGAGCGCGAGGTCTCGCTCAGCTCCGGGCGCGAATGCGCGGCAGCCCTGCGGGAAGCGGGATATGAGGTGGTCGCACTGGATGCCGGCCCCGACCTTTTCACACGCCTGAACGATATTCACCCTGACGTTGTGTTCAACGCCCTGCATGGCCGCTGGGGCGAGGATGGCTGCGTCCAAGGCGTTCTGGAGTGGATGGGCCTGCCCTATACCCATTCCGGGGTGCTGGCGTCGTCGTTGGCGATGGACAAGACGCGGGCGAAGATGGCCTTTGCCGCCGCCGGTCTGCCCGTGGTGCAAAGCGTGATCGCGGACCGCGCGACGGTGGAGGCGGGGCATGTCCTGCCGCCCCCTTACGTGGTCAAGCCCAACAACGAAGGATCCTCCGTCGGCGTCTATATCGTGCAGGCGGGGGCCAATGCGCCGCCGCGCCTGTCGGAGGCGATGCCGGATGTGGTGATGGTCGAAACCTATGCCCCTGGGCGCGAATTGACGGTGGCCGTGATGGGCGACCGCGCGCTGTGCGTGACCGACATCGTGACGCAGGGCTGGTATGATTATGACGCCAAATACACGGTTGGGGGGTCCCGCCATGTGATCCCCGCCGTGATCCCGGCCGAGATCGCGGCCGCCTGCATGGAGTATGCCCTGCGGGCGCATCAGGCGCTTGGATGCCGCGGCCTCAGCCGGACCGATTTCCGCTGGGACGAGGAGCGTGGGCTCGACGGCCTGATCCTTCTGGAGACCAACACCCAGCCGGGCATGACGCCGACCTCGCTCGCGCCCGAACAGGCGGCGCAGTGCGGCGTGTCCTTTCCCGAGCTGTGCGACTGGCTGGTGAAGGATGCGTCATGCAACCGATGAACCGCCCCCCCCATCGCGGCCACGGACGGCGCGATCCCGCGCCCAGCCGGTTCAACTACCGCCTGCAGCGGATGATGCTGACGCCGATCTATCGGCGTCTGTTTCGTGTGGGGCTTCCGATTCTTCTGGTGACGCTGGTCGTCGGCATCTATTTCGCCAGTGAAAGCCGTCGCGCCGGGGTTGCCCAATCCTATGTCGCGCTGAAAGAGGCGTTTCAGGGCCGCCCCGAATTCCAGGTTCACCTGTTCCGCGTTGAAAACGCCTCGCCGCAACTGGCGGAGACGATCCGGCGGCTTCTGGACCTGCAACTGCCCGAAAGCTCGTTCGATCTGGATCTGGTCGCCTTGCGCGAGCGGATCCTGACGCTGGACCCCGTGGCCGATGTCGCGCTGCGCATCGCGCCGGGCGGCGTGTTGACGGCGGATGTGGACGAACGGGTGCCGGTGGTCGTCTGGCGGTCCGCCGCCAATGTCGAACTCCTGGACGCCGAAGGAAACCGCGTGATGCTGGTGGCCGAACGCAACGATCGCGCCGACCTGCCGCTGATCGCCGGAACCGGGGCAAACAAGGCCGTGCCGGAGGTGATGGCCCTGATCGCCGCCGCCGAACCCATCATGCCCCGCGTGCGCGGCATCGTGCGGGTGGGCGAACGGCGGTGGGATTTCGTGCTGGACCGCAACCAGCGCATTCTGTTGCCGGTGGACGACCCCATCCCCGCGATCGAGCGCATCCTTGCGCTGGATCAGGCGGACGACCTGCTGGCCCGCGACGTGATCGCGATCGATTTCAGACTCAAAGAACGCCCCGTGCTGCGTCTTGCGCCAAATGCCATGGCCGAGCTGCGTCGCGCGCGGGCCAATCCATAATAACCGGAGGCGCCCCCGATGACCGATCTGTACCAGTCCCAGCGTGCGATGCGGAACATGCGCCGCGCCGCGATTCAGCGGGGGGTGATCGCGGTTCTGGACGTGGGGTCCACCAAGATCGCCTGCCTGATCCTGCGGTTCGACGGGCCGGACCGGCTGCGCGAACAGGATGGCGTGGGGTCGATGGCGGGGCAGAGCCAGTTCCGCGTGATCGGCGCAGCCACGACCCGGTCGCGCGGGGTTCGTTTCGGCGAGATCAGCGTGATGAACGAGACCGAACGCGCGATCCGCACCGTGGTGCAAAGCGCGCAGAAGATGGCCGAGGTGCGGGTCGATCACGTCATCGCCACCTTCTCGGGCGGGGAGCCGCGCAGCTATGGCCTTGCGGGCGACTGGGAGCTTCAGGATTCGGTGGTGAGCGAGCAGGACGTGGCGCGCGTCCTGTCGGCCTGCGAGGTGCCCGACATCGGCATGGGGCGTGAGGTGATGCACGCCCAACCCGTGAACTTCGCGCTGGACCACCGCACCGGCCTGGCCGATCCGCGCGGGCAGATCGGCAACCGTCTGGCCTGCGACATGCACATGCTGTCCATCGACGCGAGCACGATCCAGAATCTGCTGTATTGCATCAAGCGCTGCGATCTGGAATTGGCGGGGATCGCCTCGTCGGCCTATGTCTCCGGCATCTCCAGCCTGGTGGAGGACGAACAGGAACTGGGCGCGGCCTGTATCGACATGGGGGGCGGGTCCACCGGCATCTCGATCTTCATCAAGAAGCACATGATCTATGCCGACTCGGTGCGGATGGGGGGCGATCACGTCACCTCGGACATCGCCAAGGGGTTGCAGATCCCGCTGGCGCAGGCGGAGAAGATCAAGACGCTGAAGGGCGGCATCCACGCGACCGGCATGGACGACCGCGACATGATTTCCATCGGCGCGGATACGGGCGACTGGGACAAAGACAGCCGCACCGTCAGCCGGACCGAGCTGATCGGCATCATGCGCCCCCGGGTGGAGGAAATCCTGGAGGAAGTCCGCGCCCGTCTGGACGCCGCCGGGTTCGAGCATCTTCCCAGCCAGCAGATCGTCCTGACCGGCGGGGCGAGCCAGGTGCCGGGTCTGGACGGTCTGGCCAGCCGCATCCTGGGCCAGCGCGTCCGTCTGGGCCGCCCGTTGCGGGTGCAGGGTCTGCCGCAGGCGATCACCGGATCGGCCTTCGCCTCGGCCGTGGGGCTGTGCCTGTTCGCGGCGCATCCGCAGGACGAGTGGTGGGATTTCGAGATTCCGAACGAACGCTATCCCGGCCGGTCGCTGCAAAAAGCCTTCCGCTGGTTCAAGGACAACTGGTGACACCATATCCGGTATGGGCGGCGAGATGCCGCCGAACCGCCTTTCCTTTTCCCCATATTTGGTGGAAAACAGCTTTTTTGGATGACGCGCGGGGGCCTTTGTGTCTAAGCTGAAGCCAAATCAAAATGACAGGTGCCGCAAGGGCGCCACGACCCATGAACACAGGCGGAGCAGCATGCGTCTCACTCTGATGAACGATCAACAGGAAGAACTGAAGCCGCGCATCACGGTGTTCGGTGTCGGTGGTGCGGGCGGCAATGCCGTCAACAACATGATCGAACAGCAGCTTGAGGGTGTGGAGTTCGTGGTCGCGAACACCGACGCGCAGGCGCTGCAGCAGTCGAACGCGGCGGCCAAGATCCAGATGGGCCTGAAGGTCACCGAAGGTCTGGGCGCGGGCGCGCGCCCCTCCGTGGGCGCTGCGGCGGCGGAGGAGACGATCGAGGAGATCGTCGATCATCTGGCCGGCGCGCATATGTGCTTCATCACCGCCGGCATGGGCGGCGGCACCGGCACCGGCGCGGCCCCGATCATCGCGCAGGCCGCGCGCGAGCTGGGCGTGCTGACCGTGGGCGTCGTGACCAAGCCCTTCCAGTTCGAAGGCAACAAGCGCATGCGTCAGGCCGATGAGGGGATCGAAGCCCTTCAGAAGGTCGTGGACACGCTGATCATCATTCCCAACCAGAACCTGTTCCGTCTGGCCAACGACCGCACGACCTTCACCGAGGCGTTCGCGATGGCCGACGACGTTCTGTATCAGGGCGTGAAGGGCGTGACGGACCTGATGGTGCGTCCGGGTCTCATCAACCTCGACTTTGCCGACGTGCGCGCGGTGATGGACGAGATGGGCAAGGCCATGATGGGCACGGGCGAGGCCGAGGGCGACGAGCGCGCCAAGATGGCCGCCGAGAAGGCGATCGCCAACCCGCTTCTGGACGAAGTCAGCCTGAACGGCGCGAAAGGCGTGCTGATCAACATCACCGGCGGCTATGACCTGACGCTGTTCGAACTGGACGAAGCGGCGGAAACCATCCGCAACAAGGTCGATCAGGACGCGAACATCATCGTCGGGTCCACGCTGGACACGACGATGGAGGGCCGCATCCGCGTGTCGGTCGTGGCCACGGGGATCGAGGCCGCGAAGTCGCAGCAGGAAGCCACTCCGCCGCGCCGCCCCTTGGCGCAACCGCTGCCGCAGACGCCGGTCGCCGAAGAGCGTCCCGCGCCCGTCGCCGCCCGTCCCGCCCCCCAACCGCAGGCCGCCCCGGTGCAGCGCACCATGTTCGAGCCGCCGCGCGACGAGATGATCGAGGAAACGGAAGACACGCCGCCCCCCGCCTATCGTCCGCAGGCCGAACCGGCCCCCGCGCCCGCACAGCCGCCGCGGATGCAGCAGCGTCCGGCCCCGTCGGTGAACGACGATGCCTCGTCCTTCGTGGCCCCGCGTCCGCGCGCGGCGCAGGCCGGTCAGCCCGGAACGCCGTCGCCCGAAACGATGGCCCGTCTGGCCGCCGCCGTCAGCAAGGCCCCGCCGCGTGGCGCGCCCGCCGCAAGCCCGGCCCAGCGTCCGGCCCAACCGGCCCCGCGTCCGCAAGCGCAGGCGGAAAAGCCGCGCTTCGGCATCGGGTCGCTGATCAACCGCATGGCCGGCCATGCCGAGCCGTCGCAGCCGGTCGAACGTCCGCAGTCCCGCGCGCAGCAGCAGGTCGCCTACGATCAGGAACCCGAGCCGAACCCCGAGCAGGAGCGGATCGAGATTCCGGCTTTCCTGCGCCGTCAGGCGAACTGATCCCCCTCAAGTTGTGATAAAGCCCGGCCATCGCGCCGGGCTTTTTCGTTTTCACGCGGGTTAACAAAGGATTACGATCTGTCACATGGCGTCACAAAGAGTGAATTGAGCCTTGCCCTGCCTTTCCCTACCTAGAGTCCAACACGCAGGGCCTTTCCGGTCCCTGCGCAGGAACTGAGAAAGGTGTTTGCCATGCAGCGCACTTTGAAAACGGCGGTCAGCTTTTCCGGCTTGGGTCTGCACAGCGGACGTCCGGCCCGCATGACGGTGCGCCCAGCCTCGGCGGATTACGGGATCTGGTTCCGGCGGACCGATCTGAAGGTGACGGACACGCTGATTCCAGCGCGTTGGGATGTGGTGGTGCCGTCCAAGCTGTGCACCCTGCTGTCCAACGCCTCGGGCGCGACGGTGTCCACGGTTGAACATATCATGGCGGCGCTGGCCGGGTGCGGCATCCACAACGCCCTGATCGAGATCGACGGGCCGGAAATTCCGATCATGGACGGCTCCTCCGCCGTGTTCGTGGACCGTTTTCTGGCCGTTGGCCTGCGCGAGCAGATGATTCCCGTTCGCGCCATCCGCGTGCTCGAGGCGATCGAAGTGCGTGAGGGCGACGCCGTCGCGCGGCTGGAGCCGTCGGAGATGCTGGAGATCGACTTCACCATCGATTTCGCCGAAAAGGCCATCGGGCATCAGGCGAAGCACCTGAACATGGCCAACGGCGCGTTCGTGCGCGAGCTGTGTGACAGCCGCACCTTCTGCCGTCAGGCGGATGTGGACGCGATGCGCGCCAACGGCCTGGCCCTGGGCGGCACGGTGGACAATGCCGTGGTGTTCGACGGCGACCATGTCGTCAGCCCCGGCGGCCTGCGCCATGCGGACGAACCTGTGCGTCACAAGATGCTGGACGCCTTGGGCGATCTGGCGCTGGCGGGGGGGCCGATCCTCGGCCGCTACACCGGCACCCGCGCGGGCCATGCGTTGACGAACAAGCTGCTTCACGCCCTGTTTGCCAAGCGTGGGGCATGGAAGATGGTCGAATGCGGGCCGACGACCGGCCTGAAACTGCCGGGCATGGGCGTGGCGCGTGCCGATCTGGCCGCCGTTGCGTGACAAAGGCGTTTTGCCACCCGGATTTTTCTGTGCTACGACAACGCGAAGCCTGCGCTTTGCCTCAAGGCGCGGGCGCGTGACAAGCACGAGGATTGGCGGAAAATGACGGGCAGGAAGTCAGGCGGGCAGATCCTCGGCGCGATTCTTGTGTTGGGTCTGTTGGCCGGCTGCGGGGGGCGCGGGGACACCACCGCGCTGGATCTGGAAGGGCGTTCGCCCGAACAGATCTACAACGAAGGCACGGCCCTGATCGAGGACAACCCCGAGCGGGCGATCCGCTATTTCGGGGAAATCGAACGCCTTTATCCCTACACCCAATATGCCAAGCGCGGGTTGATCCAGCAGGCCTATGCCTATCATCAGGCCAAGGAATACGAGGATGCGCGGGCCACAGCGCAGCGGTTCCTCGACTTCTATCCCGCCGATCCCGATGCGGCCTATGCCCAGTATCTGCTGGCTCTGTCCTATTACGACCAGATCGACGAGGTGGGCCGCGACCAGGGCCTGACGTTCCAGGCGCTTCAGGCGCTGCGCACGGTGATGGAGCGTTATCCCGACAGCGAATATGCCCGCACCGCCAGCCTGCAATTCGATATCGCCTTCGATCACCTTGCCAGCAAGGAGATGGAGATCGGACGCTATTACCTGAAGCGTCAGAACTACACCGCCGCGATCAACCGTTTCCGCGCCGTGGTCGAACAGTATCAGACCACCAGCCACACGCCGGAGGCGCTGCATCGTCTGGTCGAATCCTATCTCGCCTTGGGTCTGACGGCCGAAGCGCAGACGGCAGGGGCGATTCTGGGCTACAACTATCGGTCTTCCCCCTTCTATGACGACAGCTTCCGCCTTCTGACCGGTCGCGGCCTTGACCCGAAGGTCACGGGCGACAATTGGCTGGCCAGCATCTATCGTCAGACGATCCGGGGTGAGTGGTTGTAACCCCACGGGGGGAATACCATGCTGCGCACGCTCGACATTCGCGACATGCTCATCATCGAGCGACTGTCCCTGTCCTTCCAACCGGGGCTGAACGTCCTGACGGGGGAAACGGGGGCGGGGAAATCCATCCTGCTCGATTCGCTGGGCTTCGTGCTGGGATGGCGCGGGCGGGCCGAACTGGTCCGCGCGGGGGCGGAGCGGGGGGAGGTGACGGCGGTCTTCGATCTGCCCGCCGATCATCTTGCGCGCGCCGTCCTGATCGAAGCGGGGATCGAGGCCGAGGATGAACTGATCCTGCGTCGGGTGAATCACGCCGATGGCCGCAAAACGGCTTGGGTCAACGACCGCCGCGTCTCGGGCGAAGTGTTGCGCGGACTGTCGGATGTTCTGGTGGAACTGCACGGCCAGCACGACGATCGCGGCCTGCTGAACCCGCGCGGGCATCGGCAGATGCTGGACACCTTCGCCGGGGTCGATCTTGCGCCCACGCGCGCCGCCTGGACCGCATTGGGGCAATCGCGCCGCCGTCTGACCGAGGCGGAGGCCGCGCTGGACGCGATCCGCGCCGAGGAGGAGTTTCTGCGCCACGCGGTCGCCGAACTGGACAAGCTGGATCCACAGCCGGGGGAGGAGGCGAGTCTCGACATCCGCCGCCGCGCCATGCAGGGGGCGGAGCGCATCCGCGACGATGTGATCCGCGCAGCGCAGGCCATTTCCGATCAGGGCGCGGAGGGGTTGATGACCGACGCCGTCCGCTGGCTGGAAACCGCCTCCGACCGGGCGGAGGGGCGGCTGGAGGGTGCGCTGGCATCCCTTGGCCGGGCCATGGTCGAATTGGGCGAGGCGCAGCAGGGGGTGGAGGAGTGTCTGTCGGCGCTGGATTTCGACCCGTCGGAACTGGAAAACCTGGAGGAACGTCTGTTCGCGATCCGCGCGCTGGCCCGCAAGCATGGGGTGCTGGCGGATGAGTTGTCGGCCTTTGCCGACGATCTGCGGGGCCGCCTCGCGGCGCTGGACGGCAGCGCGCGGGACATCGCCGCGTTGCGCAAGGCGGTGACCGAGGCGGAGCTGGCCTACCGCGCCGAAGCGGAGGCGCTGACGGCCGTGCGGCGCAAGGCGGCGGGGCGGCTTGACCGCGCGATGGCGGCGGAACTGGCCCCGCTGAAGATGGAACGCGCGGTGTTCGAAACGTTGGTCACTCCGGCCGAGGCGGGGCCGGAGGGCGCGGATGCGGTGGCCTTCACCGTCGCGACCAACCCCGGCGCCCCGGCGGGACCGTTGAACAAGATCGCCTCGGGGGGGGAACTGTCGCGGTTCCTGCTGGCGCTGAAGGTCTGCCTGTCGGGCAACACGCCCGGCGTGACGATGATCTTTGACGAGATCGACCGAGGCGTCGGCGGGGCGACGGCCAACGCCGTGGGGCGGCGGCTGAAGGCGCTGGCCGGATCGGGGCAGGTGCTGGTCGTCACTCACTCGCCGCAGGTGGCGGCGCTTGGCGCGCATCACTGGCGGGTGGAAAAGCGGGTGCGGGACGGGATGACGACCTCCACCGTGGTGCCCTTGGATCAGGGGCAGCGGGTGGAGGAGGTGGGCCGGATGCTGGCCGGCGACACCATCACCGAGGCGGCGCGCGAGGCTGCGCGCGACCTTCTGGCGGGCTAGATCCCCAGCCGGTCGCGCATCGCATACCACGTCATCGCCAGCGCCAGCAGCGGCGCGCGCAGGGTCACCCCGCCGGGAAAGCGCGGCTGCGGCAGGCGGGCCAGCAGATCGAAGCGTTCGGCCTGACCGGCCACCGCCTCGGCCAATACCCGCCCCGCCAGCGTGGCCATTGCCACCCCATGTCCCGAATAGCCCGACGCCGACAGCACATTCGGCGCCACCTGCCGGAAGCAGGGCATCCGGTTCATCGTGATCGCCAGCGTTCCGCCCCAGGCATAATCAATGCGGACATCGCGCAGGTGGGGATACACCTCGGCCAGCGGGGCGCGCACCGTGGCCGCGATGTCCTTGGGAAAGCGGTAGCCGTAGGATTCGCCCCCGCCGAACAGCAGGCGATTGTCGTCGGACAGACGCCAGTAGTTCACCACGAACTTCGTATCGGCCACGGCCACCGGGCGGGACAGGGGGGCGGGGTCCAGCGGCTCGGTCGCGACGATGAAGTTGTTGATCGGCATGACCCGCGCCGCGACCTGCGGCTCCAGATCGCCCAGATACCCGTTGCAGGCGAGGATGACATGATCCGCCTGCACATGGCCCTCCTCCGTATGGACGGTGGTGCCGTCGATCCGGGTGACCCGGCTGCGTTCGTGGATGCGGGCGGGGCAGGTGCGGGCCAGACCGAGGGCGAAGGCCAGCGGATCGATATGACCCGCGCCGTGGTCCAGATCGCCCCCCTTGTAACGGTCGGTGCCGATCAGGTCGGCCATCTGGCCCGCATCCATCGGCTGCACCTGATCATAGGCATAGCGGCGGGCCAGATGGTCGGCCATGTGGCGGGCGTGATCGACCTCGGCCGCCGTCCGGCAGGCATGGGCGATGCCGGGATGGAAGGCCAGCCCCATCCGGCCCGCAAGATCGCGCACAAGGGCCTTCGCCTCCTCGCCCATATCCCACAGGCGGCGGGCGTCGTCCGGGCCCACCATCGCCTCAAGCGCGTCCTGTTCCAACCGTTGACCGCTGCCGACCTGCCCCCCGTTGCGGCCCGACGCACCGGAGCCGACGCGGCTGGCCTCCAGCACCACCACATCGAAGCCGCGTTCGGCCAGATGGCGCGCCGCCGAAAGGCCGGTATAGCCCGCCCCCACCACGCAGACATCGGCGCGGATGGCCCCCTTTAACGGCAGGAATGGGGGAAGGGGCGTGTTGACGGCCGCATGGAAACTGGGAGGATAGGCCCCGATCCGGTCGTTGGCGGTCAACAGGTTCATACGTTCAACAGCAGGTGCTCCCGCTCCCACGGAGAGATGACCTGCTGGAACTCCTTGTATTCGTTGCGCTTGACCGAATCGTACAGCTGGCAGAACTCGGTCCCCAGCACCTCGCGCAGGGCCGCGTCCTCGTCCAGCAGATCCAGCGCGTCGGCAAGGTTATAGGGCAGGTCGGTTTCGTTCATATAGGCGTCGCCGATGCATTCGGGGCGGGGGGTCTGCCCTTCGATCAACCCCAGATATCCGCAAGCCAGCGATGCCGCGATGCCGAGATAGGGGTTGCAGTCCATGCCCGCCAAGCGGTTTTCCAGCCGCCGCGCCTCGGGGCCCGAGATCGGGACACGCAGGCCGGTGGTCCGGTTGTCGCGCCCCCATTCCAGATTGATCGGCGCCGCGAAATCCGGGACATAGCGGCGATAGCTGTTCACATAGGGGGCCAGCAGCGCCACCGCACCGGGCAGGTGGGTCTGCATTCCGGCGATGAAATGCAGGAACTGGTCCGTCTCCTGTCCCTTGGCGTCGGAGAAGATGTTCCGCCCCGTCGCGATGTCGGTGACCGAATGGTGGATGTGCATGGCCGATCCCGGCTCGCCCTCGATGGGTTTGGCCATGAAGGTGGCGAAGCAGTCGTGGCGCAACGCCGCCTCGCGGATCAGGCGTTTGAAGAAGAAGATCTCGTCCGCCAGCCGCACGGGGTCGCCATGGGCCAGATTGATCTCCACCTGTCCCGCGCCGCCTTCCTGCAGGATGCCGTCGATCTCGAACCCCTGCAATTCGGCAAAGTCGTAGATGTCGTCGATCACCTTGCCATATTCATCGACCGCGCTCATGGAATAGGCCTGACGCCCCGCCGCCCGGCGACCCGAGCGTCCCATCGGCGGCATCACCGGCATGTTGGGGTCGATGTTGCGGGCGACCAGAAAGAACTCCATCTCCGGCGCGACGATCGGTTGCCAGCCGCGATCGTTGTAAAGCTGAACGATGCGTTTCAGCACGTTGCGCGGGGCGGTGGCCACCGGCTCGCCGCTTTGGTTCATCGCGTCGTGGATGACCTGCAGCGTGATGTCCGCCGTCCAGGGTGCGGCGGTGGCGGTGGTGAAGTCGGGATAGAGGATCATGTCCGGTTCGGTGAACGCGCCCGTGGGGTTGTCCGCCCATTCGCCGGTGATGGTTTGCAGGAAGATGGAGTTGGGCAGGAAAAAGCTGGTCTGCCGCGCGAATTTCGACGCGGGCATCGCCTTGCCCCGCGCGACGCCCGCGATGTCCGAGACGATGCACTCCACCTCGTCCAGCCGCCGCCCGCCGATATAGTCGCGGGCCGCTTGCGGAAGCTGGTTGGTCCAGTCGGACATGGGTTACCTCGGCTTGTGGAAGAAATCGGCGATCTGGGTGGCGATGCGGGCGGCGTCGTTGGGCTGCCCCAGACTGCGGCGGGCGCGATCGAGGTCCTCCGTGGGCACCACATCCTCGCGCGAGACCAGAAGGCCGCGGACCACCGTATCGTCGAATTCGGGATGGGCCTGCACCGTCAGGGCGCGGTCGTCATAGATCAACGCGGCGTTGGCGCAGAAATCGGACTGGCCGATGACCTCCGCCCCCTCGGGCCGGGTGGTGACCTGATCCTGATGCCAGGCGTTCATGCTCAGCGTTTCATCCCCAAAGCGGTATTCGGTGCGGCCGATGGACCAGCCGCCCGCGAATTTCTCCACCACGCCGCCCAGGGCCTGGGCGATGATCTGGTGACCGAAGCAGATGCCCACCATCGGCACCCGCGCGGCATAGGCGTCGCGGATGAAGGTGCGCAGGGGCGGCAGGAAGGCGTGATCCTCATACACCCCGAACTTCGATCCGGTGATCAGCCAGCCGTCTGCCTGATGCACGTCGGTCGGGAAATCCCCGTCCAGCACGCGCCATGTGCGGAAGGTGAAGCCCCGATCCGCCAGAAGCCGCATGAACATGTCGGGGTAATCGCCGGTATCGGGAACGATTTCGGGCGGTGCGTCGCCGGTTTGCAGGATGCCGATCCGCATGGGTGTGTCCGTTGTGATGTCGGGCTCAACCTATGCCGCGCGGGGGGCGTCCGTCCAGCCCCGCTTACCGCACGATCTGGGGAAGAAGGCGGGGGCGGCGGCGGGGTTTGAGGTTGTCGGGCAGGTGGCGGTTCAGGCGTTTGCCGATCTGCGCGAAGGCCACGGTCAGGATCAGCGTCAGAAGGATGAAATAGAAGGCGACGATGGGATAGGCGACGAAGGGGTTGAACGTCCGCCCCGCGAAATAGCTGGCATAGTAGAGCGCGTCGCCCCGCTGCTGGAACGCGGGAAAGCCGGAAAAGAACACCAGCGTCGTGGCGTGGAACAGGAAGATCGCCTCGTTCGTATAGGCGGGCCAGGCGAGGCGCAGCATCGTGGGCCATTGGATGCGGCGGAACTTGGTCCAGCCGGTCAGGCCATAGGCATCCGCCGCCTCCAGATCGCCGCGGGGGATGGCGCGCAGGGCGCCGTAGAAAATCTCGGCCGTATAGGCGGCGGTATTCAGGAACAGGACCAGCGCCGCCCCCGCCCAGGCTCGCGTCACCCAATCGGTCGCCAGCGTCAGGTCGAACAGGCCCAGCGGGACCGTCACCCCCTCACGCGGCAGCAGGACCAGAAGCTGGTAGGCCACGAAGAACTGGATGAACAGCGGCGAGCCGCGAAAGACGAAGATGAACCATTCGGCGGGTTTGCGGATCAGGCGACGCCGCGACGCCTTGCCCACCGCCAGCGCCGTGGCCAGAAAAAAACCCGCCGACAGCGCGATCACCGCGAAATAGATGTTCCAGATCAGGCCCGATCCGATCAGCGTGAAATGCTGGCACAGGTCATAGGTGTCGCGCGGCAGCATCCGCTCGCCAAACCCGAGCGAGCGGAAGGCATAGGCCTGAACGGTGTCCCAACAGCTCATGCCGTCACCTGCGGCGGGTGGCCCAGCGTCTGGCCGTGCGACAGGCGGCGGGTCAGGCGGTCGAACGCAATCTCCGACACTCGCGTCAACAGAAGATAGAACACCAAAAGTGCCACGAAGTAATACAGCCGCCAGTCGGGATGGGGATAGGAGAAGGTCTGCGTCTTCATCGCGCCCAACTGCTGCGCCCAATAGACGATGTCCTGCACGCCAAGGATGAACAGAAGCGGCGTCGCCTTGATCAGCACCATCCAGAGGTTCGACAGGCCGGGCAGGGCATAGATCCACATCTGCGGGATCAGAATGCGCCGGTCGATCTGGCGCGGGGTCATGCCGTAACTCTCGGCGGTTTCAAGCTGCGCGCGCGGCACGGCGCGCATGGCGCCGGACAGCACGTTGGCGGCAAAGGCGCCGAACACGATCGCGAAGGTGATGATCGCCAGCCCGAAGCCATAGATCTGGTGGATCAGTTGCGGCGCGGTGTTCGGCGGGATCTTGGCCGAGGGGCAGACGCGAAACTCCAGCCCCTGCCGCACCGGATCGGTCCAGTCGGGACAGCGGACAACGTGGGTCACGTATTCCAGCCCCTGATCCAGCGCGATGACGAAGAACAGGAAGAAGACGACATCCGGGATGCCACGCACCATCGCCATATAGCTTTTGCCGAACCAGCGCAGCGGGGCCACGCCCGACCGCGCCGCCATCGCCCCGCCGAACCCGAAGGCCAGCGCCACCGGTGCGGTCAGCACCAGGAGCACAAGCACCGTCAGGAACGAGGCATAGAACGACAGGTGCGTGCCCGTGGTCAGGTAGCACGACAGCCATTGCAGCCCCTCAAGGGACTTCGGATCGGCGCAATAGGCGAACATCCCGAACGGTCGATCAGAAGGTGTTGGTGTCGTCGCCGAACCATTTCACCAGAAGGTCGTTCAGCGTGCCGTCGGCCTTCATGGTCTGGATGGCGGTGCTGAACGTGTCGCGCAGGTCGGTGTCGCTTTGACGCAGGCCCAGACCGATGCCTTCCCCCAGTTCCACCGGCTCGCCCACCCAGACGAATTCGCCGTTCGATTCATCGACCACCGGCTTGAGGTAATCGCTGTCGGCAAAGACCGCGTCGGCCTCGCCATTGCGGACGGCGGCCACCGCCTCGTCGGGGGTGGCGTATTCGACCAGCGTGGCCCCGGTTTCGGCGACATAGCCGGACTGGATGGTGTTGACCTGCGCGGCCACGACGCCGCCTTCGATATCCGCCTCGCCATCCATCGCGGCATAGGCGGAATCGGTCGGCGGATAGTAGGCGTCGGAGAAGTCGATGACGGCCTTACGCTCGGGCGTGATCGACATGCCGGCGGCAATGGCATCATAGTTGCCTGACTGCAGGTTCGGAATGATGCCGTCCCAATCGGTGGTGACCCAAGTGCAGGTCAGTTCCGCGCGGGCGCAGACGTCGTTCATCAACTCGATCTCGAACCCGTCGACATTGCCCGCATCGTTGATGAAGTTGAAGGGAGGGTAGGCGCCCTCGGTCGCGATCCGCACGGTGGTCTGGGCAAGGCCCGAGGTCGCGGTCAGCGCGAAAGCGGCGGCGAGAAGTGTGGTTTTCATTGATATCTCCCTGTCATTGGATATTGCCCGCGCCGCCCGGGGTCAGGAACCCGCGCAAGCGTTGGGATTGTGGATTGCCGAACAGGGCCGCTGGGGGGCCCTCTTCCTCGATGCGGCCCTGATGCAGGAAGATGACATGGTCCGAACAATCGGCGGCCATCTTCATGTCATGGGTCACGATGATCATGGTGCGCCCTTCGTCGGCCAGGGCGCGGATGACGCGAACGACCTCCTGCTCCAGCTCGGGGTCCAGCGCGCTGGTGGGTTCGTCGAACAGAAGGGCGCGGGGTTCCATGCACAGGGCGCGGGCGATGGCGGCGCGTTGCTGCTGCCCGCCCGACAGTTGCGCGGGATAGGCGTCGGCCTTGTCGGCGATGCCCACCTTGGCCAGATATTCGCGGGCCTTGCCCTCCACCTCGGCGCGCGGACGGCCCAGAACGGTCACCGGCGCCTCCATCACGTTCTGCAGGATGGTCATGTGGGACCACAGGTTGAACTGCTGGAATACCATCGACAGATTGGTGCGGATGCGCAGCACCTGCTTGCGATCGGCGGGGTGGCGGGTGGCCGCCTGACCCTGCCAGCGCACGGGCTCCCCCTCGAACCGGATGTCGCCGGCCTGGCTGTCTTCCAGAAGGTTGCAGCACCGCAGAAGCGTCGATTTGCCCGACCCCGACGATCCGATCAACGACACGACATGCCCCTTCGGGGCCGTCAGGTCCACGCCCTTCAGCACCTCAAGCGGGCCATAGGCCTTGTGCAGGTTCCGGACTTCGATCACCGGCGCGGATGGGGCAGACGTCACGGGACCTCGCTTGAATGTATCGGCACAAGATAAAACCAAGGGCGCGCCCGCGCAATCGCGAATGCGTCAGTCCTTCTGAACCTTTTGTCGCGCCAGTGCCGAATCCTGATCCGTCACCCCCAGAAGGCTGGAGACAAGACGGATGACCTGATCCTCCGACGCGTCCCGCCCGTCCGTCAGCGCCACGGACCACAGCGCCTGCATCAGGGCGTTGCGGTCATCGACCGGAACGGCGTCCTTCAGGGCGCGGGTGAAGCGGACGGTGTCGGGGGCCTCGGCCTCCAGCGCTTCGGCCTGATGGCGCAGGTCGGTCGCCTCCGCCGGGGACAGGCCGTGGCGCTGAACCAGCACGCGGTCGATGCGTGCAATCTCGCCGTCGGAGTAAGTGCCGTCGGCGCGGGCGACGCGGACCAGAAGGGCCGCCAGCGCCAGACGCGAGTCCGGCTCCGGCAAGGTCCGGTCGGCGGTGGAGGTGATGCGGTGCAAAAGCTGTTCGAACATGGTCGAGTATTTGACGCGCCGCGCCGTCAAGTCGAGTGGAAAATGCGGTCGATCCGCCTTGCCTCATCCGCCGTGCCGTAAGGGGCGTTCACGATGAACATGCCCGACCCGATCATGCGGTGACCCGCCTTGGCCACGGGAAACCGAACCTCGTGCCGCAGGGCGTCGGGGAACCGTTCGGAAAGGGCGGCCAGCATTCCGATATGCGCGGCGCTGGCCAGAAGCGGATACCACAAGGCCAGCACGCCCACGTTCCACTTGCGCGCGATGTTGGCCATATGGGTGGGGATCACCTCGTAATCGCTTTTCACCTCATAGGGCGGGTCGATCAGCAGCATCCCACGCCGCGGGGTCGGGGGCGTGAGGGCAAGGGCCATCTGGAACCCGTCCTTCTTGTGGATATGCGCGCCCCAGGGCGACAGAACCTCGGTCAGGATACGGTGTTCCTGCGGATGCAACTCGCACAGGTGCAGCGGATCGGTGTCCCGCAACGACAGGGCCGCCAGCAGGGGCGACCCCGGATAGGCGGTCTGGCCCCATTGCGACCGCACCTCGTCCAGCCGGTGGCGATAGGGGTGATCGGCGGGAAACGCGTCCGCCAGTGCGCCGATGCCCTTCTCCGCCTCGCCCGTCCGCAGCGATTCCTCGGCATCCAGGCGATACAGCCCCCGACCCGCATGGGATTCGATGTAGGTGAGGGGCTTTTCCTTGCGGGTCATATAGTCCAGCATCACGCACAAAAGCGCGTGTTTCTGAACGTCGGCAAGGTTTCCCGCGTGATAGAGGTGCTGGTAGGACAACATCCGCCGCTTTTATATTCCCCCCTTGATTTTCGCAAGGTAAGTAACATTTCCATAAATTCGTGCTTCCGAATGATGGAAGATTGCGCTAATCCGGCTCATCTTATGTTTGTCCGGAAACCTGTCATGACCGATATCACATCGACCGATGCCGGGGCGGGCCGCACGCAGCCGCTGAACAAGCCGTCGCGCGTGCTGGCGGCCAGTCTCATCGGCACCACCATCGAATTCTACGATTTCTACATCTATGCCACGGCGGCCGTTCTGGTGTTCCCGGTGCTGTTCTTCCCCGGCACCGATCCGATGACGGCGCTGCTGGCGTCGTTCGCCACCTTCTCCATCGCCTTCTTCGCGCGGCCCTTCGGGGCGATCGTGTTCGGCCATTTCGGCGACCGGATCGGGCGCAAGGCCACGCTGGTCGCGGCGCTGCTGACCATGGGGATTTCCACCGTCATCATCGGTCTTTTGCCGACCTATGCCTCAATCGGCGTGCTGGCACCGCTGTTCCTGGCGCTGTGCCGCTTCGGGCAGGGCTTCGGTCTGGGCGGCGAATGGGGCGGGGCGGTGCTGATCGCGACCGAAAACGCCCCTCCGGGCAAGCGCAGCTGGTATGGCATGTTCCCGCAACTGGGCGCGCCGGTCGGGCTGTTCCTGGCGTCGGGCGTGTTCTTCATCATCCTGAACTTCGCACCCGAAGGGGCCGATCCCCGCGTCTGGATCGCCGAAAGCGGCATCTGGCGCGCGCCGTTCCTCGCCTCGGCGCTGCTGATCGTCATCGGCCTGTGGGTGCGTCTGTCGATCACGGAAACACCCGCCTTCCAGAAGGCCATCGACCGGCATGACCGCGTGGCCGTGCCGCTGGCCGAGGTGTTCACCAAGCACAAGCGCAGCCTGTTCCTCGGCACCTTCGTGGCGCTGGCGACCTTCGTGCTGTTCTATATCGGCTCGGCCTACCTTCTGTCCTA
This sequence comes from Falsirhodobacter halotolerans, assembly GCF_022899245.1. Taxonomy (NCBI): domain Bacteria; kingdom Pseudomonadati; phylum Pseudomonadota; class Alphaproteobacteria; order Rhodobacterales; family Paracoccaceae; genus Falsirhodobacter; species Falsirhodobacter halotolerans. The sequence continues at coordinate 2,038,932 of NZ_JALJAZ010000001.1, read as the reverse complement.
CAACACCCGCGTCATCGGCATGCCGCTGCTTGAGGCGATCGAGATCCAGCTTCTGGGCGCGATCATCTTCGGTCTGGCCATTCCCGTGGCCGGCAAACTGGGCGACCGCTATGGCCGCCGTGCGGTTCTGACGGTGGTGACGGTGCTGATCGCGCTGTTCTCCTTCGCGCTGGCACCGCTGTGGTCGATGGGGCCGCAGGGGATCATCATCTTCGTCATCATCGGCATGGCGCTGATGGGTGTGACCTATGGCGTGATCGGGGCTGCGCTGGCGGCACCCTTCCCGACGCATGTGCGCTATACCGGCTCGTCGCTGACGTTCAACTTCGCGGGCATCTTCGGGGCCTCGCTCGCGCCCTATGCCGCGACCTATCTGCAGGCGAATTACGGGCTGCACGCGGTCGGGTATTACCTGTGCGCGGCGGCCGTCATCACGCTGCTGTGCATCTGGGGATCGCGCAAGGGCGAGGTCTGAGCGACCCACCCCCGGCACACGAAAAGGCCGCCCCTCGGGGCGGCCTTTGTCATTCGCGCCAAGCGTCGCCCACCCACGGGGTCGGCTTCATCCAGTGGCGAAGATAGCGCCAGTTCGATCCGTCGGGATGGGGGCCGTTGAAGGTGTTCTTCAGGTGGCGGCCAAGGCCCCACCCCTCGCGCCCCAGCCACCCGCCGGCGGTCGCCTGTTCGGGAAACACCCCGCCGGGGAAAATGACGATCCGCGCATCCTTCGGCAAACGCGGCGTCATCGCGAAGTTCAGGGGGAAGGGCGGAATACATTGATAGCGGAAATGCCGCACCCACGCCTTCGGGAACAGGTCGATCCCCCCCGGCGCGTTGCGGGTGACGAAGCGCTGTTCATAACCGTATTCCTCGGCCACGCCCAAGGGGTCGGCCTTGAACCGGTCTTGCAGCGGCGTCAGTTTGCCCACGGGGAAACGGAAGACCGAGGTCTGTCCCAGCCGCTCGAACGGCTTTGCGGGGTTGCGCGACAGGATGACCCGATCCGGATCGCCATAGGTGAAGAAATCGTCCAGATTGCCCGTCACGACCACGTCCAGATCCATGAACAGGACCGGCCCCTCCAGATCCCCCAGCTTCGCCCCCCACAGGCGCGATTTCGGCCAGATGCCTTTTCGCGTCACCGGGATTTCATAGTCGATCTCGGGCAGGGGCTGGCAATCGACCTCCGCCCGGATGCCGTCGGTATTGTCGCAAAAACAGGTGAAGCGGAAGGGGGGCGTGATGTTGCGTGCCACCATCGCGTAAAGGCGATTGATGAAGGGGGGGCCGTATTTTGTGCCCCAATTGATGCAGATGACCTGTTTCATCGCCGCCTCCTGTTTGGGGGCGGACATTTGCACACCGGCGGGAAAAGGAAAAGCGCCCCGAGGGGCGCTGACCTCAAACGAGGCGGCTGGCATCCCGTGCGGCCCGCACGAAATCGGCGAACAGCGGGTGGGGGGCGAAGGGCTTCGATTTCAATTCGGGGTGGAACTGCACGCCGATGAACCACGGATGGTCCTTGATCTCCACGATCTCGGGCAAGCGACCATCGGGCGACATGCCAGAGAACCACATCCCGCAAGTCTCAAGCTGCTCGCGATAGGTGGTGTCGACCTCATAGCGGTGGCGGTGCCGCTCCTCGATCTCGGTCGCGCCATAGACCTTGGAGACCAGCGACCCTTCGGCCAGCGCGGCGGTATAGGCGCCCAGACGCATCGTGCCGCCCTTGTCGTCGCCCAGCTTGCGTTCGACGACGTGGTTGCCTTGCACCCATTCCTTCAGGTGATAGACGACAGGAGTGAAGCGTTTCTTGCCGGACTCGTGGTCGAACTCCTCCGATCCCGCATCCTCGACCTTGGCCAGATTGCGGGCCGCCTCGATCACCGCCATCTGCATTCCCAGGCAGATGCCAAGATAGGGCAGGTTGTTTTCGCGGGCGTATTGCGCGGCCTTGATCTTGCCTTCGGTGCCCCGTTCCCCGAACCCGCCGGGGACGAGGATGGCGTTGAACCCCTGAAGGAACTGGGCCGGATCCTGATGCTCGAACTTCTCGGCATCGATCCATTCGGCCTTTACGCGGGTGCGGTTGGCCATGCCGCCATGGGTCAGCGCTTCGGCAATGGATTTGTAGGCGTCTTCAAGCTGGGTGTATTTGCCGACGATGGCCACGCGGACCACCCCTTCGGCATTCTCCAGCCGGTCCATCACATCGGTCCAGCGGTCGAGGTTGGGCTTCGGCGCGGGCTGGATCTGGAAGGCATCCAGAACCGCTTGATCCAGACCTTCGCGGTGATAGGCGAGGGGGGCCTCGTAGATCGTCTTGAGGTCGGGGGCCGCGATCACGGCATCCTTGCGGACGTTGCAGAACAGCGCGATCTTCTCACGCTCCTTCTCCGGGATCGGTTGTTCGGAGCGCAGCAGCAACACATCGGGCGCAATGCCGATGGAGCGCAGCTCTTTGACCGAATGCTGGGTGGGCTTCGTCTTCAACTCTCCGCTGGCGGTGACATAGGGCAGAAGCGTCAGATGGACGAAGATGCACTGGCCGCGCGGCTTGTCCTGCGCGAATTGGCGGATCGCCTCGAAGAAGGGCAGGCCCTCGATGTCGCCCACGGTGCCGCCGATTTCGCACAGTTGGAAATCGACCTCATCCTCGCCGATGGAGAGGAAATCCTTGATCTCGTTCGTAACGTGCGGAATGACCTGGATCGTCTTGCCCAGGTAATCGCCGCGACGTTCCTTCTCGAGCACGGTGGAGTAGATCCGGCCCGAAGACACCGAATCCGTCATCCGCGCCGACACGCCGGTGAAACGTTCGTAATGCCCAAGGTCCAGATCGGTTTCCGCGCCGTCATCGGTCACGAAGACCTCGCCGTGTTCGAACGGGCTCATCGTGCCGGGATCGACGTTGAGATAGGGGTCGAGCTTGCGCAGCCGCACCGTGTATCCCCGCGCCTGCAAAAGCGCCCCCAATGCGGCCGAGGCGAGGCCCTTGCCCAAGGAAGACACCACGCCGCCGGTGATGAATACGTATCGTGCCATGCGTGGAAACTCCCGTGATCTGGTCAATGCGATAGGCGATTCGGGTTCGATGAATCGCAGCATCACGGGACTTGGGGTATAAGGCAGACCACAGCCATGCACAACCCGTCCCGCAAGATGCAGGTAACTTCGGTTCTGGTCGCCCGAGGGGTGGGGATCAGTTGGCGGGGGCCGGCGGAACGGGCGTCTGCCCTTGCGTTTCGGGGGCCGCGCCGGGGGTCAGATCCTCGGCCCGCGGCGGGGCCAGCGGGTTGGATCCGGTGGTGGGGGGCAGCAGGTCATTGCCGACCGGCGCGCCGCTGTCCGCCTCCCCCTGCGAGCCGATCTGGTCCAGAACAGAGCCGGTGGAGCTGTTGGAGGCCGCCACGATCGTCAGGGCCAACGAGGTGCAGATGAAGGCCACGGCAATGATCCAGGTGGCGCGGGTCATGGCGTTGGCCGCCTGCCGCTGCGACATCGCGCCGCCACCGCCGCCGCCCATGCCAAGCCCGCCGCCTTCCGACCGTTGAAGAAGCACCACGCCCACCAGCAGGAGCGCGAGAATCAGGTGAACGGTAAGCAGGACGTTTTCCATGCGGGAACGGCTTTCGGATAGTGACGCGCCTATCTAGAAGCAACCGGCCAATCCCGCAACCCCAAAGGGTCATTCCCGGCGCAACGCCTCGGCCACAAGGCGCAGAAGACGCGCCTCCACCGGGGCGGCGGTCCGGGCCAGGCGGTCCAACTCGGTTGCCAGATCGGAACGCGTGGTGTCGGTGCGCAGGGGAACGAGACGCAGAACGACCGACACCGCCGCGCGGCGCAATTCGATCAATTCCTGCTCAAGCTCGATGATACGGGTTTCATCCGTCATGGCGTTCCCACCCACTCTCGCCCAATCACACGCATTGATTCACCAACGGCGCCATTCGACGGCCGCGCCCTGATTAAACTACCTATGTAACGGATTGCAAAGGGGTTCGTTTTTTTTAAGCGGCCCGCCAATTAAAATAGCGGCCGTTAAGGGGGATTTTACCGCCTGTGCGCAATGCGCGGGGCAATGCCCACGGATCGCGGACGGTCAGCTTGCCGCGGGTGCCAGAAGTTCGGCCGCAATCGTCTGGACGATGGGCCGCGCCTCCGCCTCGGTCATGCCGGGGCGCAGGCGCGGGTCGTAGAGGATGCGCAGCATCATCTCGTCCATGCGGGTCAGAAGGGCGAATTCCTCATCGTCATTGAAGACCGAGGGGCGGGCCTTGGGGTGGTCGTTCTGAAGGCCGAGGCCCTGGGCGATCTCCTCGTGCAGGCAGGCCATGCGCAAAAGGGTGGGATGCTCCTGACGGATCAGGGCCAGGGCCCCGGAATAGGTGCTGTCGGGTTTCAACCCGGCATAGACGAGGCAGTAGGTTTCTTTCGGCAAACCCTGCACCGCCGCAACCTCGGTCGGGGTGAGGGACGGGGCGGCCTGCGCGATGGCCGATCCCATTGCACGGCGCTCATCCTCGTTCACGATGAAGATGTTGAAATTGGCGTGGCCGTCCACCAGCCCGATCGGATGGCCCGTCACCCGCGCCAGACGGCCCAGATACGACCCGATCCGCGCCCGCTCGATCGCCTGGGCCTGCGGTGTGACCGACGGCCCGAACAGCAGCCCCACCCGAACCGGTTGCGTCCAGCGGCGCAAGGGGGTGGGCGTTTCCGCCGCGACGAACCCCTCCGGGCCACGCGCATACTCGTCATACATCGCGATGCGAAGAAAGGTTTCGGTCAGGATGCGGTCGTCGAACGGCGTGTCCGCCCCCCCGCCATCGGTGCGCAGCAGGCCACGGGACAGAAGGTTGGACTGGATGCCCTTGTAGTAATCCACCAGGGCCAGCGACATGGCCGAGGGCGGGCCGACGGGCGGCAGGTCGGGGCGCGATTTGGGCCGCGTGGGCTCCACCGGGGTGGGGGCCACGGGGGCGGGACTGGCGCAGGCGGCCAGCATCATACACAAGATCCCCATTCCCAACCAGCCGCGCCGCGCCATGATCACCCCCGCGCCGACATGTCGATGGTGCCCATCTGCGCCAGCGTGTCGCGCAGATCGCTTTCCATCTTGCTCAGGCTGTCTTCGGCGCTGGCGCGCCGCGCCTTGGCATCCTCGGTCAGCTGCAGGCTTTCGTTCAGGGTGGTGACCAGAACGGTGTTGGCCTGCCGGATCGCGTCCACGTCGAAGACGCCGCGCTCGATCTCGGTCCGAATCTCGCGGTTGGCGCTTTGCAGGGATTCGGCATTGCGCTTCAGCAGGTCGTTGGTCAGGTCGTTCGCCGCGCGGATCGCGCCCGCCGCCTCGCGGCCACGCTGGATGGTGACGGCCTGCGCCAGTTGCGTCTCCCACAGCGGCACGGTGTTCACGAGGGTGGAATTGATCTTGCCGATCAGTCCCTTGTCGTTCTCCTGCACCAGCCGGATCGCGGGCAGGGACTGCATCGTCACCTGCCGGGTCAGCTTCAGATCATGCACCCGCCGGTCCAGATCGTCGCGGGCCGCGCGAAGATCGCGCAGGGCCTGCGTCGCGGGCATCCGTTCGTGGTCGGGGCGGTCGGACAAGGCACCTTCTTCGCGCGGGATGCGGTCGCGGTCCAGATCGTTCAGCACCGCCTCGCCCGCCGCGATGTAAAGACCCAGCTCGCGATAGAAATCGAGCGTGCGGTCATAGAGGATATCGAGGCTGCGGATGTCTTTCAGCAGCTTGTGTTCGTGATCCAGAAGAACCTCGGTCGCGTGGTCAAGCTGCGCTTGGATGCGTTCATACCGGGCGACGAACTTGGTGAACGGCGCGCCGCGGCCGGTCACCTTCTCGAACCATGTGGGTTTGCGGCGGACGTCCAGTTCGGACACGGAAAAGCCGCGGATGACGGTGATCATGTCGCGCAGGCTGTCGCCCGCGGGGCCCAGGGACTTGGTGCGCACATCCTCCAGCATCTCGGCGCTGATGGCGCGCAGATCGCCCTGCGCCTTGGCTCCGAACCGCAGGATCGACTGCGCGTCGTCCACGTCCAATTCGTCCATGCGGGCGCGGATGGCCATCGCATCCTCGGGCGTGGCCGTGTCCAGCGAGGCGGGCAGATCGTCGTCGGGGACGGCGTTCGCCGGCAGGGCCGCAATGTCGTCCGAAGTCTGTGCGGCGGTCTGGGCCACGGTCGTCTTCATGTCGTTCTCCTGTTCATTCGCGGGTCAGGCGGTCGCGAAGAACGCCGATTTCCACGTCAAGATCGGTCCGGTCACCCAGACGCGCCTGCGCACTGCGGGCGGCCAGGGTCGTTTCCAGATCGACCAGCATGGCGATATAGTCCTGCCGCGCCCCGCTGTCGGGGTGGCCCCGCTGCAGATCGGCGAATTTCTGCGAGGCGTCGCGCGCCGCGCGCAGATAGACGGCGGTGTCCTTGCGGATCAGCGGCAGGAGGCGAGGGGAGGCCTCCACCTGACCAAGCAGGGTGCGGGCGGTCGCACTCACCCGCGCCAGATGACTGTTCAACGCGCGGTCGGACAAGGGGGCGATCGCGGCCTGCATGGCGGCCAGATGGCCCTCCGCCTCGGTCACGGCGCGGCTGACGCGGTCCACATCTTCGCCCTTGCTGCGCCACGGATCGGTGCCGAAGGCCGCGACGTGCAGGCCCGCGCCGATCAGGCCGAAGATCGCGGCGAACACGATCTGCCCGTTCATCAACCCGCCCGCCACAAGGCCCAGACCCGTCAGCGCGGCCCCGAACGTCTTGCGCGGCAGGGCAGGGCGGCGGGCAAGCGCGCGCTGGTCGTAGGCGATTTCGGCCTTCAACCCTTCGCGCGTCATCCAGGATGCGCCAAGGATCAGCCCGCCGGCGATCAGGCCCATCAGCATCTGGGGGGCCGTGCCGCCGAACCCGGACAGAAAGAACAGGATCGCGGGCAGCACCAAGAGCCGCGCGCGCATTCCACCCCGCATCCGCCGCTTGCCGTCGAAGGCATTGGGACGCCGGAACAGCCCGCCCATCAGGCCCCCCCGCCCGAGGCGACGAAGATCATGACCCCCATCAGCAGCAGGAAAGCGATTTTCTCGAACGCCGTTCCCGACATGTCGGCCCCATTCCGCAACACAACATCCCGAACCTAATGCAGGGGCGCCGCCGTCGCCAGTGGTCATGGGGGATCGGAGGCGAAAACCTCAGGCCCCCCGCGCCTTCGTCACAGGTCCGGCCACGCCGGTCCAGGCCCCCGCCACCAGCGCAAGGCCCAGCACCCGCTCGGGGTTGGTGGGGGGCGGCATCACCACATCCTCCAGCTTACGAAACCCGAAACGGCGGTAATAGGGGGCGTCGCCCACCAGCATCACCCGCTCCCAGCCGATGACCCGCGCCTCCTTCAGGGTTTCGGTCATCAACAGCGCGCCCAGTCCTTCGCCCTGACGGGTGGGGTGGACAGCGACGGGGCCCAGAAGCAGCACGTCGTTCTGCGCCACCTCGATCGGCCAGTAGCGGATGGCGGCGGCCAGCGTGCCATCCGCGTCGCGCAACAGGGCGCACAGGGCGGCGACGGGCGGCACCCCGTCGCGCAGGCGGTAGGACGACAGCGCCGTGCGCCCCGGGGCGAAGCACAGATCGTAAAGGCTCTCGACCTCCCACCAATCGGCAGGCGTTTCCTGCTCCAGCCGATACACGCGCGTCCCCGTCATGAATATTCTCTGGAAACGCGCGTAACATGCAGGCACAACCATCGCAAACGCTAAGGAGTGCGTCCATGTTCTATCGCCCCGAAGACGGCCACGGCCTGCCGCACAACCCGTTCAACGCCATCGTGACACCGCGCCCGATCGGCTGGATTTCCACGCGCGGACCCATGGGCGACAACCTCGCGCCTTATTCGTTCTTCAACGCGGTCGCCTATACCCCGCCGCAGGTCATGTTCGCCTCCACCGGCGTCAAGGACAGCGCGGCGGCGGTGCAGGAGGCGGGGGTGTTCTGCGTCAACATCGTGGAAACGGCGGCGATGGAGGCGATGAACGCAACCTCCGCCGCCTTTCCCCGCGGCACGGATGAATTCGCCGCCGCCGGGATCGAGAAGGCGGAATGCACCACCATCGACTGTCCCCGCGTGGCGGGCGCCCCGGCCGCGCTGGAATGCCGCGTGACGCAGATCGTGCCGCTTCTGGGCGACGGCAACATGCTGATCCTGGGCGAGGTGACGGGCATTCACATGCGCGACGATTGCCTGATCGACGGGCGGTTCGAGATCACGCGCTTCCGCCCGCTGTCGCGCCTGGGCTACATGGATTACGCCACGATCAACGAGGTGTTCGAGATGGTCCGCCCTTCAAGCCCGAAGGCCGTTTCCCCGAAGGTTTGACGGGGCGTTCGCGCTTCGTCGGATCGGACATGTCCGCCGGTCCGCGCCCGCGGGGTCCGGTGGCGGGTTTGCGCACCACCGGACCCTTGCCGCGGGGCTTGGGCGCGTCCTCGGCCGGATCGGTCAGGCCCAACTGATCCTTCAGGACGCGGGGCCGGATCTCCTCCACCTCGCCGGGTTTCAGGTCGTTCAGGCGGAAGGGGCCATAGCTGACGCGGATCAGCCGGTTCACCGTCAGGCCGATATGGGTCATGGCGCGGCGGATCTCGCGGTTCTTGCCTTCGCGCAGACCCACGGTCAGCCAGGCATTCGCGCCCTGATGCCGGTCCAGCTTCACATCCATCGGCTGAAAGCGTTCGCCGTCGATGGTGATGCCGCGGCGCAGCGGCTCCAGATCGGGGTCGGTCGGGTTGCCCTTCACCCGCACGCGGTATTTGCGCAGCCACCCGGTGGAGGGCAGCTCCAGCCGCCGTTTCAGCCCGCCGTCGTTGGTCAGAAGCAACAGACCTTCGGAATTGAGGTCCAGCCGCCCGACGGACATCACGCGCGGCATATCCTCGGGCAGCGATTCGAACACCGTCTGGCGGCCCTTTTCATCGCTTTCCGACGTGACCAGCCCGTCGGGCTTGTAATACAGCCACAGCCGCGCGGGTTCGGGGGCGTCCAGCGGCTTGCCATCGACGATGATCCGGTCGCTGGCCTGCACGTTCAGCGCCGGGCTGTCGATGACCTTGCCGTTGACCTTCACAAGGCCCGCCTCGATCATGCGTTCGGCCTCGCGGCGCGAGGCGATGCCCGCGCGGGAAAGGACCTTGGCGATGCGTTCGCCGTTCGGGGGGGGAGTGGTGTCGGTCATGGCATCCTCACGGTGCGGGGTCGGCCCACCGTAGGGGTGGGCGGGGCAAGGGGCAAGCTCTTGTCAGGATCGTCGGCCCAAGGCAAGAGGGGGCATGATCCCGTTCCGCAGCCACATGACCCTTGCGCTGGAAGAAGCCCGCGCCGCCGCCGCCCGGGGCGAGGTGCCGGTGGGTGCGGTCGTGGTGGACCCCGCGGGCCGCGTGGTGGCCCGCGCCGGAAACCGCACCCGCGAATGGTGCGACCCCACCGCCCATGCCGAGGTGGTGGCGATCCGCGAGGCCTGCCGCGCGCTGGGAACCGAACGGCTGATGGGGCATGACCTTTACGTCACGCTGGAACCGTGCCCGATCTGCGCGGGGGCCATTTCGGCGGCGCGGATCGCCCGGCTTTATTACGGGGCCGCCGATCCGAAATCTGGCGGGGTGGCGCAAGGCCCGCGCGTCTTCAGCCATCCGCAATGCCACCACGCGCCCGAGGTTTATGACGGCATCGCCGACGCCGAATCCGCCGCCCTTCTGCGCGCCTTCTTCGCAGGGCGGCGTTGACATATTCCGTCCCTCGACCCATGAGACGACAAACAGGAGGCCCGCCATGCCCGCACTCGACCTGACCCGCGTTCTGCCCGAGGCGCGCATCGCCGAATTGCCCAACCCCTATTTCGGCAAGGTGCGCGACTGCTATGACCTGCCCGACCGGGGCGAGGGGGCGCAGCGCATCCTGATCTCATCCGACCGCATTTCGGCCTTCGACCGCATCCTGACGTCGATCCCGTGGAAGGGGCAGGTGCTGACGCAGATGGCGCGCTGGTGGTTCGACCGCACGGGCGACATCGCGCCGAACCATGTCGTGGCCTATCCCGATCCGAATGTCGTGATCGGGCGGCGGGTGGAGATTCTGCCGGTGGAGATTGTCGTGCGCGGCTATCTCGCCGGCACCACGGGCACGTCGGTTCTGACGATGTACAACAACGGCGTGCGGCAGATGTATGGCCATACGTTGCCCGACGGGTTGCGCGCCAACCAGGCGCTGCCCACGCCGATCATCACCCCCACATCGAAGGCGTTCGACGGCGGGCATGACGAACCGCTGGACGCGGCGGGGATCGTGGCGAACGGCCTGCTGACCGCCGCCCAGTGGGAGGAGGTGTCGGCCACCGCACTGGCCCTGTTCGCGCGCGGCCAGCAGGTGGCTGAAGATCGCGGCCTGATCTTGGTCGACACGAAATACGAATTCGGTCTGGATGCCGAGGGCCGGATCCTGCTGGCGGATGAGATCCACACGCCCGACAGCTCGCGCTATTGGCGCGCGGCCTCCTACGCGCAGGCGTTCGAGGAGGGCACCCGCCCCGCCAGCTTCGACAAGGACGTGATCCGTTCCTGGGTGGCCGCGCGCTGCGACCCCTATGCCGATCCGATCCCCGAGATTCCGGCCGACATGATCGCCACGACCTCCGCCGCCTATGTCGAGGCGTATGAGACGATCACCGGCCAGACCTTCGTGCCCGACACCACGGGCGTTTCCCCGCTGGACCGCGTGCGCCAAAACCTGAGCCCGTGGTTCATCTGACCTTGCCCTCGGCCGCCGTTTTGCTATGCGTGACGGCATGGAAGTGTGGCCGAGTGGTTTAAGGCTCTGGTCTTGAAAACCAGCGTGGGGGAAACTCCACCGTGGGTTCGAATCCCACCGCTTCCGCCATATACTTATTCAAGTATCTGAATGTTATAAGAATTTATTCAGGCCTAGTTCTTATCCCCCCATCTGTCCCTCCTACGAAGATAGGCAGTAATCTTCCTTTAATGTGGTGGGACGCTTGGACTACCTAGAAAGCATGGGGGCGACTTCACGCTTTATTGTAGTTGACCTGCCCCCCGTGGGTCCCTCATTCATAACGAGAGTCTGCCGGTTTGAGATTGGTAATCGGCGGGTAGTTTCTTGGCAAGCGCGCCGGGCGCGGAGCCATCAGGTAGCGCAAGCGTCCGGCGCGCTTCGAGCGGCGTCAGGTTGCCGAGCGAGGAATGTGGTCTGACGGCGTTGTAATCATAGCGCCAGAGGGCGATTTTGCGGCGCGCGTCGCCCAAGGTGTCGAACATCTCTTCATTCAACAGCTCGTCGCGCAGGCTGCCGTTGAAGCTTTCGATGAAGGCGTTCTGCTGTGGCTTGCCGGGATCGATGTAATGCCAGGCGACGTTGTTCTGGTCTGCCCACTTCAGGATGGCGCGACTGGTGAACTCGGTGCCGTTATCACTGACGATGCAGGCAGGCTTGCCATAGATCCGCACCAGCGCGTCCAGCTCGCGCGCCACCCTTGCGCCCGAGATGCTGGTGTCGGCGACCAGACACAGGTTCTCGCGGCAGCAATCGTCGATCACCGCCAGAATGCGGAACTTGCGCGAGGCCCCGAACGTGTCGGCGACGAAGTCCAGCGACCAGCGCTGGTTCGGCATCAAGGCCAAGGGCATCGGTGTGCGCGTGCCACGGGCTCGTTTGCGACCACGCCTGCGCCGGACCGACAGCCCTTCTTCGCGGTAAAGTCGATACAGCTTCTTCGGATTCATCAGCATGCCCCTGCGCTCCAGCATCAGGCCGATCCGCCGATAGCCGAACCGGCGGCGCACGGCCGCGATCTCCTGCATGGCCTTGCGGATCTCCGGATTGTCGGGCGGCCGCTCTCGCCGCACCGTCTTCGGATCGACACCGATCAGAACGCAGGCCCGGCGTTGCGAGATATCGTGATCCCGCATCGCCCTGAGCACCGCCTCCCGCCGCACCTTCGGTGTCGTCAGGGCTTTCCCAGCAGATCCTTGAGCACGATGTTGTCCAGCATCGCGTCCGCCAGAAGACGCTTCAGCTTGCCGTTCTCGTCTTCAAGGGTCTTCAGCCGCTGGGCATCGGATACGTCCATGCCGCCATACTTGGCCTTAAGCTTGTAGAACGTGGCCGGGCTGAGCCCATACCGACGACAGACCTCCGCCGTCGCCATCCCGGCTTCCTGTTCCTTGATCATTCCGATGATCTGCGCCTCGGTGAAGCGGCTTTTCCTCATATCGTCTGCTCCTGCGTGATGAAGCAGACTCTACATCAGAGCGAGGGATATTCCGGGGGGCAGGTCATGTGCCAGCTCGAAATCGAGGACCCCCGTTCGTATCCACCCATCCCCATCGAGTGGGACGGACTGGAAAGGCTCCGCATTGCAGGGGTTGGCTTGCCGCGCCCTCAAAGAGCGCCAACCGTGCGAAAAGTGATTGAGCCGAGCACGCGTCTCGCTAAGCGGGAGGCATATTTTCTACCGTGCGCCACTATCAGTAACGGCTATGTTCTTGCACCTGCTGTTCAAGGGAAGGACAGGTGGTTTTTACTGGACGATAGCATCGACGCAGAGCCTGCCGCGCTGAATGGGGTCCGCGGAGTTCGACTAACCTGCGCACGGAAACTGATAATTCGCCGTGGAATCGATCCCGACGTTCTTAAAATATCGGCCCTATGACGCGAAAGCCCCATTGCTGCCATTCGCGCCAAACTTCTTAGAAAATGGGCTCTAGCTACATTAGCTTTTGGATCAATAGCGCAATTTTCCAATATATTAGGCCCCAGTGAGAAAATCTCCGTGTCGGCCTTCCGAGATAACTCTCTTATGAATGAGGAATAATTGCAGAGCCTTCGGAAAGGCCAGCTTCGAAATCATGCACTTCATTCATGATCGGGAGCATCACTTGGGCCAAGGGCGATGCGTCGTGCCGCATCAGTGAATAATACGTGACCAAGGGCAATTCCGGTTCAACGTCAAGGACGCGCAGCGCTCCTTCCGTAATCTGCGACGCGAAGTGGTTAAGCGGAAGATAGCTGACACCAAGGCCGTATGTTGTCAACTTGGCCACCATCCCCAGACTATTGCACGACAGCACGTTGTTCAGCGTGAAACCGTGATCGGCAAACCACTTGCGATAAAGCACCGTCAGCGCGGAATTCTCAGGCTGGCCGATGATGGGCAAGGCAGAGATCTGCTGCGGCGTCAAAGTGCCTTGGGGCAAGTCAAGGGTCGGGCTTGCCATCCAGGCGTTTCTGATGCGCCCCAGCGGGACGGCGTCCACCTCCGGGCTGGCGAATGGTCCAGGCATGATGACGATGTCCAATTCGTTGCGGGAAAGCCGTTCGTATAGGCGCACTCCGCCGTCTATCTCGGGCATGACACGCATCTTGGGATACCGCAGGCGGACGGTCTGGATCAGGGCGGGCAACCAAGTGAGGCCAACAAGATCGGTGGCCCCAATTCGCACATGCCCTTCAAGATGCGACGCGGCAGTCATGGTCTGAACCATCCGTTCGTTCAGGCGCATCATTTCACGCGCCGCGGGCAGCAGGCGTTCCCCGGCCGGGGTAAGGCGCAACGACTTGCCTGATCGCAGGAAAAGGGACGTTCCCACCGCCACCTCAAGTTCGGCGATCCGTTTTGCAATGGTGGATTGCGTCATCGACAATTTGCGCGCCGCATCGGTGAAACTGCCGAGCAAGGCGCTGACGTGAAAGGCCTCAATCTGCTTAAGGGTATACATCGAGGTCTTTCAACGGGCAGAGATCAGTGCTCCCCCCGCACGTCCGATAGGAAACGCTTCACGCGCGGGTGGTCGGGCGCATCAAAGAACAGTTCCGGCGTCGTATCAACCACCACACGCCCCTGATCCATGAAAATCACGCGGTCACCTACCTCGCGCGCGAAGCCCATTTCGTGCGTGACGCAGATCATGGTCATTCCGTCGCGCGCCAACCCTTTCATCACCTGAAGCACCTCCCCCACCATTTCCGGGTCGAGTGCGCTGGTCGGCTCGTCGAACAGGATCACCGGCGGCTGCAACGCCAGCGCCCGCGCAATGGCAACGCGCTGCTGCTGACCGCCCGACAGGAAGCCGGGAAAGCTCTCGGCTTTTTCCGAAAGGCCCACGCGCGCCAGAAGGTCGCGGGCCAGCGCCTCCGCCTTGGCCCGGGGACGTTTCTGGATGCGGATCGGCGCGAAGGTGACGTTGTCCAGAACGGACATGTGGGGAAACAGATTGAATTGCTGGAACACGAATCCCACGCTTTGGCGCAGCTTGTTCAGATCCGTGCCCTTGGCGTGGACATTGGTCCCATCCAAGGAGAGGTGACCATCACCGATTGGTTCCAAGGCATTGATGGTCCGGATCAGGGTGGATTTCCCGGACCCCGAAGGGCCGCAGACTACCACGACCTCGCCCCTCCTCACCTCCAACGAGATATCGTGCAGGACCTGATGCTGCCCATACCACTTGTTGACCTTGTCGAAACGGACGATGACGGGCTGGGTCACAGCAGACCTCTCTTTCGGCGGATGGAAGTTTCGATCTTGGACAGCCCGCGCGACAGAGCGAAGCACAGGATGAAATAGATAGCGGCAAGGATCGTGAAGACCTGAAGCGGCTGGGTCAGCAAAAGGTTATTTACCTGATTGGCCGCGAAGGTCAGTTCATTCACCGCGATGACATAGCCAAGCGACGTTTCCTTGATGGTGGAAATGAACTGGCTTGTGATGCCCGGCAGCACGTTGAACAGGGCCTGCGGCAGGATCACGCTGCGCATCGTCAGGAAATATCCCCCGCCCAGCGACCGCGCGGCCTCGGTCTGCCCCTTGGCGACCGAGGCCATGCCGGCGCGGATCACCTCGGAAAGATAGGCCGCTTCATAGATGGTCAGGGCGCAAACCAGCGTCCAGAAGCCGCTGACGGCATAGCCCGTCATGATCGGGATCACGAAATAACACCAGAAGATCAGCATCAGAAGCGGGATGCCACGCACCAGATTGACGACGCCGGAACTGGCCGCGCGCAGCCAGCCAAAGGTCGACAGGCGCGCCATGGCAAAGGCGATTGCGATCGGAAAGGACATAAGGATCGACAAGACGGCCACGATGATCGTCATGGCAAGCCCGCCAAGCGGACCGTTCGGATATTGCCCGATCAGAAAGGTGAGCCAATAGCTCTGGATGATCTCAAGCATGATGACGCTCCTTCCGGCCGGGGGTCGCGCGCCGTTCCAGCCAAGCCCCGAAACCCATCAGCGAGAAGGTTCCAAAAAGATAGAGGGCGGTGGCGATACCGAAGATCGTGAAGGTGTTGAAGGTCAGATTCTCGATCTCACGCGTGCGGTAGGTCAGTTCGGCGACACCGATGGCCATGGCGATGGAGGTGTTTTTGAACAGGAGGAGCGCGCGTCCTACGAGCGGGGGCAACGAGATGCGCAACGCCTGCGGCACGACGATGAAGCGCATCGTTTCCAGATAAGTGCAGCCCAGGGCCCGTGCAGCCTCGAACTGGGTGCCGGGAATGGCACGCAGGCCGGAGCGGATATCCTCGGCCTGATAGGCGGAACTGCCAAGGGCAAGGGCAATGGCCGCGAGACAGAATTCGGCATTGTGGTCATAAAGCCAGAAGCGGATGCCGTCAGGCAGCACTTCGGGCATTGCGAAATACCAGAACATCACCTGCACCAGCAGCGGCACGTTGCGGTGATAGGCGACGAAGGCATCCACGATCCACCGGCAGGCCCGATAGTCGGTTGCCCGGACGACGACCAGGATCAGCGCCAATGCGAAGGCGCCGACCCAGGCGATGGCAAAGAGCAGGATCGTGGTGCGCAACCCCTGAAAGAGCATCGCCCACTGATCCGGCGGAAGAAGGATATCCATCCAGGCCTCTCCATGGAAAGAGGCCGCCCGGGATCCCCGCGCGGCCTTTCGGCAGATGCCGGTTTCAGTTGGTGATGGGACCGATCTGGAACGAACGGGTCAGATCATAGGGCGTGTCCGCACCGAACCACTTGTCGAACAGGGCCTGCGCCTCGCCGGAAGTTTCCGCTTCGTCCAGCGCGGCGTTCACCTCGGCCAAAAGCGCGTCCTCGCCCTTGCGGATGCCAAGGCCCCAGGGTTCGTCCACGACCGACTGTTCCAGAATGCGGGTCGGGGAGCTGTCGGGGCTTTGGTTGACAAGACGCACCAGCACCAGCTCGGACGCGAATTGCGCATCGACCTTGCGCTGCTGCAGCGACAGGAACGTGGCCGGGCTGTCGGCATAGCCGATCACGCGCGATTCCGGCAGGCGTTCGGCGATCACCCGCTCCGACGACGATCCCTTCGTCGCGCCGATGCGTTTGCCCTGCAGGTCGTCGATTGTCTGGATGTCGCTGTCGGCGCGCACCAGCAGCTTCTGCGGCGTCACGTAGTAGCGGTGGCTGAACTCGATCTGGTCCGCGCGTTCGGCGGTCCAGCCAAGGTTCGCGGCCAGCACGTCCACCCGCCCGCTGTCCAGTTCGGGAATACGGGCCGCGACGGCAAGAAGCTTGTATTCGATACCAACGCCAAGGTGATCGGCCACCAGCTTGCAGATGTCGACATCATAGCCGACGAGGCTGCGCGTCGCCGCGTCCTGAAAACTGAACGGTTCGGACGTTCCTAGTGTGCCGCATACAAGCACGCCACGCGCCTTGATGTCGGCAAGGGCATCGGCCTGTGCCATTCCCCCCATAGCGGGAAGTGCCAGCAGCGCTGCCCAGATCAGATGTCGCAAGTTCATATGTTTTCTCCTGTTGGTATGGCCCTGTTCAGGCCGGAACAGCCGTCAGTTCTTCGCAGACGGATTTGATGGCCTCACATCCCGCGCGCACCTCTTCGGGGGCTGAAGCGAAGGACATGCGGAAGGTGCCGGGAACCCCGTAAGATCCCCCGTCAAGCAATGCCACTCCGGTGGTTTGCAGAATATACTGCACCAGATCGGCATCGGTCACGATCTTCGTCCCGTCCGGCGCCGTGCGGCACAGAAGGGCCGAGCAGTCGGGGAAGATATAAAAGGCGCCGCCCGGCGCCACGGCCGTCAACCCCGGCGCCTGCGTAAGGATTGACATTGCGAGGTCACGACGCTCCTTGAACGAGCGTGTGAATGCCTCGACGCAGTCCTGCGGCCCCGTGAGGGCGGCGGTTGCCGCCGCTTGGCTGATGGAACAAGCCCCGGAGGTGCTTTGCGATTGCACCACCGCCATGGCCTTGATCAGGTCCTTCGGACCCGAGCCGTAGCCGATGCGCCAACCGGTCATGGCATAGCATTTCGACACCCCGTTGACCGCCAGCGTGCGATCGGCCAGATCCGGCGCGACCTGAAGTATGTGCGTTGCCGGGCCCCCATCGAATGTCAGCCTGGCATAGATGTCGTCCGTCATCAGCCAAACGTGGGACTGCTCTCGCAGCACTCCGGCGAGGGCCAGCAACTCTTCGCGGTCATAAATAGCCCCGGACGGATTGCTCGGGGCATTCAGCATCAGCCACTTCGTGCGCGGCGTGATCGCGGACCGAAGCGCATCGGGCGTGATTTTGTAGTTCGCAGCCGAATGGGTCTCGAGCGTGACCGGCACGCCGCCCCCCAATTCCACCATGTCGGGATAGGATACCCAGAACGGGGCCGGGATGATGACCTCGTCACCCACCTCAAGCGTGGCCGTCAGCGCGTTGTAGAGCACCTGTTTGGCGCCGGTGCTGACAATGATCTGATCAAGTGGGTATTCGATCCCGGTATCGAGGCGGATGCGCTCGGCCGCGGCCTTGCGCAGGGCCATCGTGCCTTGCGACAAGGGATATTTGGTCTCCCCCCGCTGCATCGCCGCGTGGGCGGCGTCGCAGATGTGAGCCGGGGTAGTAAAGTCCGGCTCGCCGATCGTCAGGTCGATGATGCGGCGACCTTCCTCCCTCAACTGGTTCAGAATGATGCGCGCGGCGACGCTGGGCGACAATTTGACCTGCCGCATCCGGGCGGAAACGATGCTCATGCGTAGTCCTTCTGCAACCGGGCGAGGGCTGGGGCCTGCCAAGGCTTTTCATAGGTGCCGGCGGCGATGCGCTCCATTCCCTTGGCCTCCGCCTGCTCCTTCGCTTCGGCAAGGCGAAGAACCTCAACGGCGTAGGCTTGGGGGATAGCTGTCAGACCATCGGCGTCGCCCAAGATCACGTCGCCCGGCTGAACCACCAGACCGCCGACACTGACCGGAACATTGATCTCTCCGGGACCGTCCTTGAACGGGCCGCGATGTGAAATGTCCCGTGCGAAGCAGGCAAACCCTGCAGGTCCGAATGCCTCGGCGTCGCGCACGGCTCCGTCGATGACGAACCCGACGACGCCGCGTCGCTGCGCCTGCTTCATCATCAGTTCCCCAACAAGGGCGTTGGCCGTGCATCCACCGCCATCCACGACGATGACATCGCCGGGTTGGGCAAGATCAATGGCGCGGTGGATCATAAGGTTGTCGCCCGGACGTGTCTTAACTGTCAGCGCGATCCCCGACATCCGAACCCCGGGTCCGTGAATCGGTCGCAGCCCGACCGATCCGTAAAGACGTCCCATGCAGTCGCTGACCTGTGCGACTCCCACTTGGCGGAATGCCTCTAACGTGGTTGTGTCGCAGCGCTGCTCGGCCGACGACAGAACTCTGATACCAATCTTGTCCATGAACCCTCTCTTCTAGGGTCCCAGGAACTAAATTCGCCTTTGAAGTGCAAACGATTTAATTTCGGCGTATCTCATGAACATTTTTCGCAGTAAGGCAATCAATGTTTTGCCGATGGCGATAGGGTAAATGGCTGGTTCGACCTTTTATCTGAGCGGTGCGCTTTAGCAGGGCCAGTTGTCTGACATATCTGAGCAGACGTCCTTATAACCAAGAAGTTTCTTTGCGAATGAGTGTCATAAGCACATGTTTTCGTTGACGCTTACCGCCTGATCCGGCATCAGCCCCTGCATCGGGGAGTAGTGACCGCCATATCTGGCGGGGGCACGTCAACATGATCGCGGCAACGCGTGGTGTGTCCGGCCTTCGGGTTCCACGAGACCGGCAGGGGGCAATCTCGCCCCGCCCGTCGCGAAAGGACCCATCCATGTCTCCGACCTCCATCGGTATCCTTGCCATCGGCATGTCCGTCGATGCCCTTATCGCGTCATTGGGGCGTGGTGCGAAAGAACGACACGGCCTGATGGCCGCTCTCGGCACCGGGGCTGTCTTCGGCATCATCGAGGCGATCACGCCTCTCATTGGCTGGACCTTGGGGCTTCTGGCCTCGAGCTACGTCCAGGCGGTGGATCACTGGATTGCATTCGGGCTTTTGGGGGCCATCGGCATCAAGATGATGCTGGAGGCGTTCAAGCCACGCGAAGAGAGCGGCGGGGGCCGATCGTTCGGAGCCATCGTCGCGACCGCCGTCGGCACTTCGATTGACGCGATGGCCGTGGGGGTCTCGCTTGCCTTTCTTGAGGTTAACATCCTGATGGTGGCGACTGCTATCGGCATTGCCACGACGATCATGGCCACGGTCGGAATGCTGGCGGGGCGCTTCATTGGAGCGCGTATCGGACGGACGGCGGAATTTCTTGGGGGTATAGCGCTTGTGGGCTTAGGCTTCTCTATCCTGATCGACCATCTGTTTCTCGCATGAGGCGGTATCCCATTTTCTCTCGCATCCTCCACTGGGCTCTGGCGGCACTGGTTTTCTGGCAGATCGGGATCGTGACGGCCTACAAGATCGCTGGGTCCTCCCCATTTCTTGATAAGATGGCATCCCTCGGGCCATCGCATGGCATGGTCGGGCTGATCGTGCTTCCGCTGGCGCTGCTGAGACTGGTGCGCCCTCCGGCGGCCTCGAATAGGGCGGCGCGGCTTGTCCATCACACGCTGCGTGTGCTTTTGGTTGCGATACCGGCGCTTGCGCTTCTGCGCGCCTATGGCAGCGGCAAGGGGTGGGTCCACCGCGGGCTGACCATCGTGCCTGAGACGGGGGAGGAAGTCGCGTGGATGGTCAAGCTTGGCAACATCGCGCACGGCGAGCTGGCTTGGGTGATGATCGCTCTCATAGGGCTTCATATCGCAGGGGCCGTTATGCACGGCTTCCGGCGGGACGTGACATTGCACCGTAGGGCATGAAGGTGGCGAGAGTCCGCTTTGTCCGACGATCAACCCTCGGAGCCCCTTGCTGACCTTCGCCGATGACGCTAACCTGTAGGGACGCGCATAAAGATCGACCTGCAGGGTCGATCATCAGCGCTTACCCCTCCATTGGAAAATAGGGATGGCACATGTGTGACCATATGTTTGTCGTGACTGGTGGCCCCGGTTCCGGCAAGAGCACGTTGATCGACGCTCTGTGCGACAGGGGATTTGCCTCGATGCCAGAGGCCGGGCGAGCGATCATTCGGGATCAGGTTCAGATTGGCGGCACCGCTTTGCCATGGGCAGACAAAATCATGTTTGCCGAACTTATGCTCGGATGGGAGTTGCGGTCATGGCATGAAGCTTCGGCTTTGGAAAAGCCGGTGCTTATGGACAGGGGCGTCCCTGATGTCGTTGGCTATCTGTCGCTATCTGGTCTTCGGATTCCCGCCCATGTGGAGGCTGCCGCGAAGACATATCGCTATAACAGGATGGCCTTTATCGCCCCATATTGGGAGGCCATTTTCGGGCAGGACGCCGAAAGAAAGCAGGATCACGAAGAAGCCGAGGCAACCCACCAGGTCATGGCTGATACTTACTCCCGCTTCGGCTACCAGCTTGTTGAGCTTCCCAAAGTGACGGTCGAGGAGCGTGTTGCTTTCGTCCTGGATCACCTGAAAGCGGGATGACGGCTTTGTCCCATGAGCGTCTCGCGCAGCCCCAGTGTGCCCTGCGAAAAACCGTATCAGCTTCCGCGAGCCACAAAGTTTTCGCGACGGCTGGCTCCCGGCGGATGGCCTGTCACCCGCTTGAATGCCCGGCTGAACGACGCATGCGAGGTATAGCCCAGCCGATCGGCCACCGTGTCGATTGCCATGCGGTCCTGCGTCAGCCATTGGCGGGCAAGGTTCATCTTCACCTCCGCTGCGTAGCGTAGGGGCGTCATCGCGATCGTTTCGTGGAAACGGCTCGCAAAGGTCGAGCGGGAGACGTTGCACTCCGCCGCAAGGTCGGCCACCGTCCAGTTGCGGCCCGGATCGCGGTGCAGCGCAAGGATCGCGCGCGAAAGCTTCGGATCGCGCAGGGCGGCGATCAGGCCGGAGGCATCGTCGCAGCCCCGCTCCACCCACGCGCGGATCGTCATCGCCGCCGCCACATCCGCAAGACGCGCGAGAATGCCCGCAAAGCCCACGCTTCCCGCGCAAATCTCGGCTTTCATCGTCTGCAGGATCGGCGTCAGGTCCGGCGCGCGGCGTTCCTGTGCGGCCACGTGGATGATTGGGGGCATCAGCGGCCCCAGCCCATGCACCCCGCCCAGATCCATTGTCATGCGACCGCGGAACAGGACAGCGCCCGGCTCCGGCGCGGAGGAGGGGCAGGTGTCGATGTTCCGCACCCCGTCGCCCAAGGTTGCGCCGTCGAAACGATCGATATCCGTCACCGGCACGCCCGTCCCGGACAGGAGGCTGTGCCCCGATCCTCGCGGAAGAAACGCCGCATCCCCCGGCCCCAACCGATGTTCGGACCCGTCCTCCAGTCGCAAGATCGCCGTGCCGACGGCCATGAAGTAGAAAAACACCTCATCCGGGCGGCTGCGGAAGCCAAAGCCGAAGGTCGGCCCGGTCTGGATGCGGTGATGCTGAATGCCCCGCAGGCGAAGCGACGTCAGGAATTCGCTGATGGCATCGGTGAGCAGATCCATTTGGACGATCGGATGAAAGAGATGGACGCCTCGTCATAGATCGTTCAGCCCATGCTGTCTAGATAGCGGGCCTGACAGAACAAGAATCCTCCTGATGATACAGCAAGACGCCGCGCCGGCCTCACTGGCATGGCTGGCGGTCTTTTCCCTGACGATGGGGGTGTTCGGCCTGCTGACGTCCGAATACCTGCCCGCCAGCCTTCTGACGCCCATGGCGGGCGACCTCGGCGTGTCGGAGGCGCTGGCCGGCCAGGCCGTGACCGTCACGGCGGTCGTGGCGCTCGTCTCCGGCCTGATGGTGCCGATCGTGACGCGGGCGCTGAACCGGCGGACGGTGCTGCTGAGCTTCACCGTGTTGATGATCGCATCGAACCTGTTGGTCGCGCTGTCTACGAACTTTACCGTGCTGCTGGTCACGCGCGCTCTGCTGGACGTCGCGCTCGGCGGGTTCTGGAGCATGGTGGCCGCGATCGCGATGCGCCTGGTTCCGGCGCGGCTCCTGCCTCGTGCGATATCGATCATCTTCAGTGGCATCGCGGTGGGCGCCGTCGTATCCGTCCCGCTCGGCAGCTACATGGGCGGCACGTTCGGGTGGAGAAGCGCGTTCAATGCGGCAGCGGGGCTTGGAGCGCTGACGCTGCTGGTGCAGGCCTTCACCCTGCCGTCGATGGCCCCCGGTCGTCCTGCGGCGTTGCGGACCATTTGGGACGTGGTGACGCGCCCCGGCATCGCGGTCGGCATGCTCGGCTGCATTCTGGCCCATACCGGGCATTACGCGCTGTTTACCTATATCCGCCCGTTCCTCGAAGCCTCCATCGGCATCGGGTCCGAGGGGCTGGCCGTGCTGCTTCTGGCCTTCGGCGCGGCGAACTTCGCGGGCACCCTGCTGGTCGGCTGGCTGATGGAGCGAAACATGCGTGCAACCATGGCGCTGCTGCCCGCCGTCGTGGGCCTTACGGCGTTGGCCTTGGCCTTGACGCTGGCACCGGTCACCCTCACCGGTCATTCGGTGCTGGTGGTGATCTGGGGTCTTGCCTTCGGCGGGGTGCCCGTGGCGTGGTCGGCCTGGGTCGCAAGCTCGGTTCCCGATCAAGCGGAAAGCGCGGGCGGCATGGTCGTGGCCTCGGTGCAGGGCTCCATCGCAGAGGGGGCGGCGGCGGGTGGCGCGGTGTTCAGCACCAGCGGTGTCACTGGCGTCTTCCTTGAGGGTGGCGTCGTCATGCTGGCCGCCGCCGCGCTGATCCTGCTCCGGGTGCGGATGCCGTGGCAAAGCAGCGTCGCTGCGATCCATATCTGAAGATGCCACCATAGCATCATTGGTGAAGGTTGCGCCTGCTCTCAATGCGGGGCGCACTGCCATCGTTAGATCGCACCTAGATAAGTTGCCCATTCCTCCATCAATGGTCGTCGTTGCTCGAGCAAGTCGCTTCTTTGATACGCCCGGACTACTGCGTTTGGATTTTTGTGCGCCAGAGCTGCTTCTGCAACTTGGTCCGAATATGTGGTGTTTTCGGCAATCCAAACGCGGAAGGTCGACCGGAGGCCATGGGGCACAGCTGGCTTGTCAGACCGCGAGTCTCGCCATCCACGCTCGCCACGTTCTTCAGCATTCTCCTGCATCCTTCGCATGACGGCAGAGATTGTCATGTCAGAGATCGCGCGCTGCTTTCTCGATGGAAACATCAGATCGACACCTGCCTCGCGGGGCAACCCAGACACAAATTTTACTGCGGCTCTGCTCAGTGGCACATGGTGCTCCTTGCCCATCTTCATTCGCTCTGCAGGGATGCGCCATGTCTTGGACTTTAGGTCGATCTCCGACCAACGTGCACCTCGCACCTCCCCGGATCGGGCGCCAGTCAAGCATAGGAACTGTAGAGCCAAAGCACCCTGGCCGGTGAGCGACCGAAGTTTCGCGAACCACGCTGGAACTTCGGCTACTGATAGAGCCGGATGATGACTCTCCTTCTTAATTTTGCTTGCCGAAGGGAGAAGTGCATCCAAGTTGCCCTTCCACCGGGCCGGATTATCACCTACGCGATGCCCTTGAACTGACGCCCACGTTAGAACATTTTCAATCCTGCCCCGGAGACGTGAAGCCGTTTCCGTTTTTGTTGCCCAAATCGGTTGAAGCACCTCCAGAACGTCGTTCGTAGTAATGTCCTTGACGGCAAGGGTGCCGAGTTTCGGAACAGCTAAGCCTGTCAGCGTCGATGCGATCTGTGCACGATGTTTCAGGTTGCTGTATTGGTTTAAGCGTCCTGTGCCGAGGAACTGCGTGACTGCTTCAGAGAAGGTAATGTCTTTTCGCTGTTTTTCTTTCAGGCGCCGTCGGGCCTCGGTCTTCTCCTCTACCGGATCGATACCCGCGTCGATCTTGTTACGCAGCGCACGAGCTTTCTCTCGCGCATCGGCCAAGCTAACCTGTGAAAAGGATCCTAGACCGAATTCTCGGCGCTTCGCGCCCACTGTCATCCGCAAGATCCAAGACCTATTGCCTGCAGCGCCGACGCTGAGCATGAGGCCGGGCACACCGCCTACTGTATGATATCCAGTCGTCTTGATGTTTTTGACGGCCAAAACGCCCAGTTCTTTAGCTATCTGCGGCATCTCTATCCCCCCATCCATCCCACCATCAGGTGTTCAACTCGATGCCGGAAGGTGCAGGGGAATGCAATCAACGATGTGGTCAAATTATTGATAGGACTGTATGTTAACACGACTAAAGCATCCTTATGCTCTCGTATGCAACTTTAAGTTGGCGGACACCGCTTCCGCCAGAAGGTTCCGCCATGACACCCCGCCCCCTTGCCGATGAAATCGCGATCGCCATCAGTTATGATGCGACGACGCAGGCGGTCATGATGGCCACGCCGCAGGATCTGACCGATTTCGCGCGGGGCTTCACCCTGACCGAGGGGATCGCCGCGCTGGACGATATCCGCGAGATCGAGGTGGCCGAGGTTCCTGACGGGATCGACCTGCGCATGTGGCTGGCGCCGGAGGCGGGGGCGCGGCTGGCGGCGCGGCGGCGGCGGATGGTGGGGCCGGTGGGCTGCGGGCTGTGCGGCATCGATTCGCTGGCCGAGGCGATGCGCCCCATGGCCCCCGTCACGACCGACCTGCGCCTGACGCCTGCCGAAGTGGGCCAGGCCATCGCGGGGCTGCGCGATCATCAGCCGCTGCACGATGCGACGCGGGCGGTCCACGCCTCGGGCTTCTGGCATCCGGCGCAGGGCATGGTCGCGGTGCGCGAGGATGTGGGGCGGCACAACGCGCTGGACAAGCTGGCGGGGGCGGTGGCGTCGGGCGACGTGGCGGGGGCGGTGCTGATGACCAGCCGCGTCTCGGTCGATCTGGTGCAGAAGGTGGCGGCCCTGGGCGCGCCGGTGCTGATCGCCGTGTCGGCGCCCACGGCGCAGGCGGTGGAACTGGCGATGCGCCTGAACATCACCGTCATCGGTCTGGCGCGGGGGGAGGGGTATCATGTCTTCTCGCATCCCCAGCGCGTCGGGGAACAGATGCCGGGCTGAGATCGTTGGCCCGCCAGCCATATGGGAGGGCACGCCAATGACCGACCGTTCCGCCAAGGAGCAGGACCCCCGCACCCCGTTCTATGATCACCCGACCGGCGGCTGGGGGTCCGTCCGCAGCGTCCTGAACCAGTTGGGTCACGGCAATGCGGGTCTGTCGGCGCTGGACACGTTGTGGCATCAGAACAAGCCGCGCGGGCACATGTGCACCTCTTGCGCCTGGGCCAAGCCCGCGCATCCCCATCTGGCGGAGTTCTGCGAAAACGGGGCCAAGGCCACCGTCTGGGATCACACCAAGACCCTGTGCGGGCCGGATGTCCTGTCGCGCCACACCGCGACCGAACTGCGCACCTGGGGGGATCATGAACTGGAGATGCTCGGCCGCCTGACCCACCCGATGCGGTTCGACGCGGCCACCGACCGCTATGTCGAAACCACGTGGGAGGAAGCCTTCGCCGCCATCGGGGCCAAGCTGCGCGGGATCGACCCGAAGGCGGCGGTGTTCTACGCCTCGGGTCGGGCCAGCCTTGAGACGTCCTATCTCTGGGCCCTTTATGCGCGGGCCTATGGGCACAACAACCTGCCCGACAGTTCGAACATGTGCCACGAGACGACCAGCGTTTCGATGAAGAAGCGCATCGGATCGCCCGTGGGGACCTGCATTCTGGACGATTTCGAACATTGCGACCTGCTGATGTTCTTCGGCCAGAACACCGGATCGAACAGCCCGCGGTTCCTGCATCCGATCCAGGCGGCACGCAAGCGCGGCTGCAAGGTCATCGTCTTCAACCCTGTGCGCGAACGCGGCCTGATCGAGTTTGCCAGCCCGCAGAATCCGGCACAGATGCTGACGGGGCAGGCGACGTCGATGTCCGATCTGTATCTTCAGGTGAAGCCCGGCGGCGACATTGCGGCCATCGCCGGCATCGCCAAGCACCTGTTCGCGATGGAGGCGGCGCAGGGCGGCGTTCTGGACCACGGGTTCCTTGCAGAGCATACCCACGACTTCGCCCCCTTCCGCGACTGGGCCACCGCGCAGGTGTGGGAGGAGATCGAGGCGACCTCCGGCATCGACCGCGCCGATCTGGAACAGGTGGCCGAGGTCTATGCCGTGTCCGAACGGGTGATCGGCGTTTACGGCATGGGCCTGACGCAGCATGTGCATGGCGCGAAATCCATTGGCATGTTGATCAACCTGCTGTTGATGCGCGGCAACATGGGCCGCGAGGGGGCGGGTATCTGCCCGGTGCGCGGCCATTCCAACGTGCAGGGTCAGCGCACCGTGGGCATCGCGGAAAAGCCCGAACTGGTGCCGTTGGACAAGATCGCCCAGCAGTTCGACTTCGATCCCCCCCGCGACACCGGCATGACCACGATCGAGGCGGTGCAGGGCGTGCTGGACGGCACGGTGAAGGCCTTCGTCAGCCTGGGCGGCAACTTTGCCCGGGCGATCCCCGACCAGGGCCATGCCGACCCCGCCTGGTCGAAGCTGGAAATGAACGTGCAGATCGCAACGCGTCTCAACCGCTCCCACACGCTGGTGGGGGATGGGACATGGCTGCTTCCCTGTCTGGTGCGGGGCGAGGTGGATCGGCAGGCCAGCGGCCCGCAGGCCGTGACGATGGAGGACAGCCTGAGCCACATTCACGGCTCCATCGGGCGGCGTCCTGTGGCGGCGCCCACGCTGCTGTCGGAAGTGGCGATCGTGGCCGGTCTGGCCAAGGCCACGCTGGATGCGAACCCCAAGCTGCGCTGGGACGACTGGACCGGCGATTACGGGTTGGTGCGCGACCTGATCGCCGAAACCTATGCCGAGCAATTCCACGACTTCAACGACCGCATGTTCCAGCCCGGCGGCTTCTATCGCGGCAATGCCGTGCGGCATCGGGAATGGAAGACCGAAAGCGGCAAGGCCGAATTCACCACGCCCGAAGGGCTGAGCGCGCTGGGCCATGTGCCGTCGGAGGCGGTGTTCACCCTCATCACCCTGCGGTCGAACGACCAGTTCAACACCACGATCTATGGCTTTGACGACCGTCTGCGGGGGCTGAAGGGGGACCGGAAGGTCGTCCTGATCTCGCCCGCCGACATCGCCGCATTGAACCTGCGCGAAGGGCAGAGTGTCATGCTGGTCTCCTCGGTGGACAATGGCGACCGGCGGATGCCGCTGCGGGTCACGGCCTATGACTTGCCGCGCGGCTGTGTCGCGGCCTATTACCCCGAGGCGAACGTTCTTGTGCCGCTGTCGGCGCATGACGAGGAATCGAAGACGCCCGCCTATAAGGGCGTGCCCGTCAGGATCGAGGTGAATGAGGATCGCAGGACTGGTTCTGGCCGGGGGTGAAGGCCGCCGGATGGGCGGGGCCGACAAGGCCCTGCTGCGCCTGAACGGCGCGACCCTGGCCGATCACGTCATTGGCCGCCTGGCGTCGCAGGTCGCGGTGATGGCCGTCAGCTATAATGGCGATTCGGGGCGGTTTTCCCTGCCGGTGCTGCCGGATGCGATGGCGGGGCAGGGACCGATG
The DNA here is from genome assembly GCF_022899245.1 of Falsirhodobacter halotolerans. Lineage (NCBI taxonomy): Bacteria > Pseudomonadati > Pseudomonadota > Alphaproteobacteria > Rhodobacterales > Paracoccaceae > Falsirhodobacter > Falsirhodobacter halotolerans. The sequence goes on along the minus strand of NZ_JALJAZ010000001.1, from coordinate 2,010,958 downwards.
GCGGGCATTCTGGCGGGTCTGCGTTGGGCAAGGGCCATGGGAGCGGACCGCATGGCCACGGCCGCGACGGACACGCCTTTCTTTCCCGCCGATCTGGTGGCCCGTCTGGCAGAGGCGGAGGCCCCCGTCGCCTTGGCTGCGGGGCCGGATCGCCTCCATGCCACCTTCGGCCTCTGGACCCCGGCGCGCCTGCCCGAACTGGAGGCCGCGATGCAGGACGGCGAACGCAGCATCCGCCGCATCGCCGGCCGCCTGGGCATGGTCGAGGTATCGTTTCCCGACGATGCCGCCTTCTTCAACATCAACACCGCCAAGGATCTGGCGGACGCGAACGCCCGCCATTAGGGGTCAGCGTTTGCCGAACAGGTGCTTTTGCGCCTCGCGGTCTTGGGCGGCATCGGTGCGCAGGTCGGCCCCGACCTTGTGGCCCTTGGCAAAGGCGGGCCGCGCCTCAAGCGCCTTCAGCCAGCGGGCAAGGTTCGGCTTGTCGTCCAGCGTCTGCTGCTGCTTTTCCCACCCCATCGCCCAGGGCCAGATCGCGCAGTCGGCGATCGACACGAAATCCCCCGCCACGAATTCGCGGTCCGCCAGACGTTTGTCCAGCACGCCGTAAAGGCGCGCCACTTCGTTGCGATAGCGGTCCTTGGCATAGGGCAGGTCGTTCGGCGGGTCCATCGCCGGGGCATAGGACAGGAAGTGGTGCGCCTGACCGGCCATCGGGCCGACGCCGCCCATCTGCCACATCAGCCACTGGTCCACCTCCACCCGGTCGCGTTCGGTGGGGCCGCACAACTTGCCCGTTTTGCGCGCCAGATATTGCAGGATCGCGCCGGATTCGAAGATGGAGATGGGCGCGCCGTCCGGCCCGTCGGGATCGACGATGGCGGGCATGCGGTTGTTGGGCGCGATCTTCAGGAAATCGGGGGCGAATTGCTCGCCCTTGCCGATGTTGATGGGATGGACGGCATAGGGCAGCCCCATCTCCTCCAGCGCGATGGTGATCTTCTGTCCGTTCGGGGTGGGCCAGTAATACAGGTCGATCATCGGGATCCTCCTTCAGGATGCATCGCCCGGATGGTAGCGGGCGACGCCCGCATGGCCACCCCGTCAGGCGCGCAGCATCGGTGCGGGGATGCGCAGACCCGCCCAGCGGGCGCTGGGCGCGGGCAGCGCCACGTGCAGGCGCGACAGGGGCAGATCGTCCGGCCGATGCAGGAAATGGCGATAAAGCCGGAACAGGCCGGGCCGACGATACCCCGACCAGTGGCAGATGCGGCGTTCCGGCGGACGGGTGGGAAAGCCCAGTCCCGCCAGCGCCAGCCGATGGTCGGGCGCATCGATCTGCACGGTCGCCATGCGCGGGCCGGAGGGCATGGTCCCCAGCGTGCGACGGCCCGACAGCGGGGCCACAAGCGCCTCGTATAACAGGTCGTAGCCGTCGTTTTCCCGGCTGGTGACGTTCAGAACCTCGGTCTGCCGCCCGGTCAGGGCGGCGTCGGCGGTGTCGCGGAACGCGGCCCCCGCCAGAAGCACCATCCGCGCGACATCCTGCGGACCCAGATGGCACAGGGCCGTCAGCGCCACCTGCGCCCCCAGCGAATGGGCGAAGATGTTGACCGGCCCGTTCGGACGCACACTGCGGACCAGCCGTGCCAAGGCCAGACCCGCCGCCGCCGCACGGGCCTGCGCCCCCCAGATCGTGCCCTGCGCGTCCCAGCCGAACCCCACGCACAGCCCGGCTTGCCCGCGCCCGAAGCCCAGACGGCGGGGCCAGCCCTCGGCCCCCAGAATGTGCAGATGCGGGTCGTCCCGCCCCCCGTCGGGCGCCCAGCGATAGCCGTGGACGAGGATGGTGGTCGGGGTGCCCCGGGGCGGGCGGGGCCAGGCGCCGCATTCCGGCACGGGCCGGTCGTTCACGGCATTGACGGCCAGCAGCATCTTGGCGCCCCCTTCGTCCCATTGCCCCAAGGGTCGCGCGGTTTCGCGAAGGGGGAATGACGCGGGCGTGAAGGATTGACGACGACGCATGGCGGGCCTAAGCCCGAAGCGAAGCGCGATACCGCAAGGAGGCATGTCATGGCCGAGGATTGGAAACCCCGCACGAAACTGGTGCACGCCGGCAGCCGCCGCAGCCAGTATGGCGAGATGGCGGAGGCGATCTTCCTGACGCAGGGCTTCGTCTATGACAGCGCCGAACAGGCGGAAAAGCGGTTTGTGGGGATCGAGGGGGACGAATTCATCTATGCCCGCTATGGCAACCCCACGACGCGGATGTTCGAAGAACGCATCGCCGCGATCGAGGGGGCGGAGGACGCCTTCGCCACCGCCTCGGGCATGGCCGCGGTCAACGGCGCGCTGGTGTCGATCTGTCAGGCGGGGGACCGGATCGTGGCGGCCCGCGCGCTGTTCGGGTCCTGCCTTTATATCCTTGAGGGGATTCTGGGCCGCTTCGGGGTGGAGATCGTGCTGGTGGACGGCACCGATCTGGACGCATGGCGCAGCGCCGTGACGCCGGGCACGAAGGCCGTGTTCTTCGAAACCGTATCCAACCCCACGCTGGAGGTGATCGACGTCAAGGCCGTGGCCGAGATCGCCCTTGCGGCGGGGGCGCTGGTCATCGTGGACAACGTCTTTGCCACGCCGATGTTTTCGGACGTGATCGGCCTTGGGGCGGATGTGGTGATCTATTCCACCACCAAACATATCGACGGGCAGGGGCGCGCGCTGGGCGGCGTGGTTCTGGGCACGACCGACTTCATCCGCGGCACGCTGGAGCCGTATATGAAGCACACCGGCGGATCCATGAGCCCGTTCAACGCGTGGATCATGCTGAACGGCATGGCGACGCTGGACCTGCGCTGCCGGGCCATGGCCGACAGCACGTGGAAGATCGCGCAGGCGCTGCAGGGCGACGCCCGTCTGTCCCGCGTGATCCATCCGTTTCTCGACGATCATCCGCAGCAGTCGGTGGCCCGCGCGCAGATGTCGGAAGGCGGCACGATGATCGCGTTCGAACTGGCGGCGGGCAAGGAGGCGGCGTTCCGGTTCCTGAACGCGCTGGAGATCGTGAAGCTGTCGAACAATCTGGGCGACGCGAAATCTATCGCCACCCATCCGGCCACCACCACCCACCAGCGTCTGCCCGACGATCAGAAGGCGACGCTGGGCATCACGCCGGGTCTGATCCGCCTGTCGGTCGGGCTGGAGGATGCCGACGACCTGATCGCCGACATTCGCGCCGCGCTGGACGCGATCTGACTTGGGAAAGGGGCGCCGCTGCCTTATATTGGCGGCGCCAAACCCATCAGGGGAACCGCCATGAACGTCCGTCCCGACATGCCCCCCACCCGCGAGGAGGCCGAGGCCGCGCTGGCCACCTTGCGCGCCTTCACCACCCAGGCGACCGAGGATGACATCGCCGCCCTGCAACTTCCGGCGGTGTTGCGGGCCTATCCCGAACTGTCGCGCGCCTATCCCGAGGGGTTCGCGGCCGATGCGGCCTATCTCGCCAGCCTGCCCGACCTGCAGAACGGTCCGGCCAGCCTGATCGTCGGCGCCAAGGCGGTGATCCAGCATGTCGGCATCTCGAACTTCCGCCTGCCCATCCGTTACCGTCTGAAGGCGGGGGGCGATCTGGTTCTGGAAACGTCCGTTACCGGCACGGTCAGCCTTGAGGCGGAGAAGAAGGGCATCAACATGAGCCGCATCATGCGGTCCTTCTATGTCCATGCCGAACGTGATTTCTCCATCGAGGTGATCGAACACGCGCTGGACGATTACAAACGCGATCTGGGCAGCTTCGATGCGCGCATCCAGATGCGCTTCTCCTATCCCACGCGGGTGAAATCGCTGCGGTCGGGGCTGGAGGGGTGGCAGTATTACGACATCGCGCTTGAGCTGGTGGATGTCGCGGGCCAGCGCAAGAAGATGATCCATCTGGATTATGTCTATTCCTCCACCTGTCCCTGCTCGCTGGAACTGTCGGAACATGCGCGGCAGACGCGGGGGCAGTTGGCGACGCCCCATTCGCAGCGGTCGGTCGCGCGTCTGTCGGTGGAGATGACGGGCGACAGCCGCCTGTGGTTCGAGGATCTGATCGAGATCGCGCGATCCGCCGTGCCGACCGAAACGCAGGTCATGGTCAAGCGCGAGGATGAACAGGCCTTTGCCGAACTGAACGCCGCCAACCCGATCTTCGTCGAGGATGCCGCGCGGTCCTTCTGCGCCGCCCTGCAGGCCGACGCCCGCGTGGGGGATTTCCGCGTGGTGGCCAGCCATCAGGAATCGCTGCACAGCCATGACGCCGTGTCGGTGCTGACCGAAGGCGACACCTTCGCGCAGCAAAGTCTGGATCCGCGCCTGTTCACGACCCTGTTCCATGTGGGGTGAGGCATGACGGCGGTCGTGGGCCGCCCCCGACGGACGGGGCTGATCGACCTGCGCCCGGTCGGCTATGTCATCGGGCTGATCGTGGCCTTTCTGGGCCTGATGATGCTGGTGCCCATGATGTTCGACTACCGGGCTGGAAACGGGCATTGGGAGGTGTTTCTGCAATGCAGCCTGCTGACCATGGTCACGGGCGGGATGGTCGCGCTGGCCTGCGCCAACGGCCCGCGCAAAACGCTGAGCTTGCAGCAGATCTTCATCCTGACGGCGGGCGTCTGGGTCGCAATGCCGCTGTTCGGGGCGCTGCCCTTCCTGATGGGCGCGACCGAGGCGACGCTGACCGATGCCATCTTCGAGGCGGTATCGGGCGTGACCACCACCGGCGCCACGGTGTTCGCGGGGTTGGACGACCTGCCCGTGGGCATCAACATGTGGCGGGTGATCCTGCATTGGTTGGGCGGGCTGGGGATCGTCATCGTCGCCATGCTGTTCCTGCCGGTGATGAAGGTGGGGGGGATGCAGTTCTTCCGCTCCGAAGGGTTCGACACGCAGGGAAAGGTCCTGCCACGGGCGATCGACATTTCCAGCGCGCTGATCCGCATCTATGTGGGCATGACGGTGCTGTGCGCGCTGACCTACAACGCGCTGGGGATGAGCGGGACGGACGCGCTGATGCATGCGCTCTCCACCGCCGCCACGGGGGGCTTCTCCTCCTATGACGCGTCGTTCGGGGCGTTTCCGGCGCGGCTGGAACTGGCCTGCACGGTGTTCATGCTGGCGGCGACGCTGCCCTTCATCCGCTATGTCCAGATGGTGAACGGGCATTACGCGCCCATGTGGCGCGATCCTCAGGTGCGGGCCTATCTGCGATGGAACCTTTATGCCGCAACGGCGGTGACGGCCTATCACGTCCTTCGGGACGGCGCGCCGATCCTGACATCGGCGCGCGAGGCGCTGTTCAACGTCGCGTCGGCCTTTTCCGGCACCGGGTTCGTCAGCACCGATCTGACGCAGTGGGCAACGTTTCCGTTCATGATCCTGATCATCGTCGGACTGATCGGGGGCTGCACGTCGTCCACCGGCTGTTCGGTGAAGGTCTTCCGCTATCAGATCCTGTTCGAGGCGGTGAAGGTCCAGATCCGCCGCCTGCATTCGCCGAACGCGGTCATCGCCGTCCGTTATGATGGGCGGGTGGTGGAGCGGGACGTGATGGATTCCGTGATCCTGTTCTTCACCATGTTCATGCTGACCTTCGGCGTGCTGGTCGTGCTCTTGTCGCTGGCGGGTCTGGACGTGCGCGCCTCCATCACTGCCGCCTGGACCTCCATCGCCAATGTGGGGCCGGTGTTCGGGGCGGGCGTGGGGCAGACGGGGGCGCTGATCGGCTTTCCGGTGGCGGCGAAATGGGTGATGATCATCGGTATGCTGCTGGGCCGGTTGGAGCTGTTGACCGTGTTCGTTCTGCTGATGCCGCGCTTCTGGCGGGGATGATTGACCCTTGCGCGCCGCCGCCCTATGCAGGGGGCGCTTTGACCAAGGGGCCCGTCATGACCACACCGCCGCGCAGCTTTCAGGAGATCATCCTTCGCCTGATGACCTATTGGGCGGGCAAGGGCTGCGCCATCCTGCAACCCTATGACATGGAGGTGGGGGCGGGGACGTTCCACCCGGCGACCACGCTGCGTTCGCTTGGATCGAAGCCCTGGGCCGCGGCCTATGTCCAGCCGTCGCGCCGTCCGACCGACGGGCGCTATGGCGAAAACCCGAACCGGCTTCAGCACTACTATCAGTATCAGGTGATCCTGAAGCCCTCGCCCCCCGATCTTCAGGCGTTGTATCTCGGATCGTTGCAGGCGATCGGCATCGACATGGCGCTGCACGATATCCGTTTCGTTGAGGATGACTGGGAATCCCCGACTTTGGGCGCCTGGGGTCTGGGATGGGAGGTCTGGTGCGACGGGATGGAAGTGTCGCAATTTACCTATTTCCAGCAGGTCGGCGGGCATGACTGCAAGCCCGTGTCGGGCGAGCTGACCTACGGGCTGGAGCGTCTGGCGATGTATGTTCTGGGCGTGGATCACGTCATGGACATGCCGTTCAACGATCCGGACAGCCCGACGCCCCTGACCTATGGCGACGTGTTCCGGCAGGCGGAGCGGGAATACAGCCGCTGGAACTTCGATGTGGCCGACACCGCCACGCTGCTGCAACATTTCAAGGATGCCGAGGCCGAGTGCGGGCGCATCCTGTCCGCGCCCGAAACGGATGCGGCGGGGCGCACCATCGTCATGGCCCAGCCCGCCTATGACCAGTGCATCAAGGCCAGCCACCTGTTCAACCTGATGGACGCGCGGGGCGTGATCTCCGTCACCGAACGTCAGGCTTATATCGGGCGGGTGCGCGCGCTGGCGAAAGCCTGCGCCGACGCTTTCGTCACCACCCCCGCCGCGAACTGAGGGAAACACCATGGCCGATCTGCTGCTCGAACTGTTTTCCGAGGAAATTCCCGCCCGTATGCAGGCCCGCGCGCGTGAGGATTTGCGCAAGCTGGTAACGGATGGACTGGTGGAGGCGGGTCTGACCTATGCCTCGGCCGGGGCATTCTCCACCCCGCGCCGTCTGGTGCTGGCGGTGGAAGGGCTGGCCAAGGAATCCCCCACCGTGCGCGAGGAGCGCAAGGGCCCCAAGGCCGACGCGCCCGAACAGGCGCTGGCGGGGTTTCTGCGGGGTCTGGGGATCACCGACGCCGCCCCCGTCATGGCGCTGGCCGGTCAGCCGTCGGGCGCGCATGTCCATCTGGACGGCGTCGTGGTGGAGGTGCGGGACGACAAGAAGGGCCAAGTCCTGTTCGCCCGCGTCACCAAACCGGGCCGTCCGGCGGTCGATATCGTGGCCGAGGTGGTGGAGCGGACGATCCGCGCCTTCCCCTGGCCCAAGTCGATGCGTTGGGGCAGCGGCACCTTGCGTTGGGTGCGCCCGCTGCATTCCATCCTGTGCGTGATGAGCGATGACGCCGGGTCGGACGTGGTGCCGGTCACGGTCGATCACCTGACCGCGGGCAACACGACCGAGGGGCACCGTTTCATGGCCCCCGCGCGGTTTGCGGTGACCAATTTCGACGATTACCGCGCCAAGCTGTCCGCCGCGCATGTGGTGCTGGACAGCGCCGAGCGGGAGGCGATCATCTGGAACGACGCGACCAACGCCGCCTTTGCCCAAGGGCTTGAGGTGGTGGAGGACAAGGGTCTTCTGGCCGAGGTTGCGGGCCTTGTGGAATGGCCCGTGGTGCTGATGGGCCCGATCGGGGCGGACTTCCTCGACCTGCCGCCGGAGGTCCTGCAGACCTCGATGAAGGAGCATCAGAAGTTCTTTTCGGTCCGCGCCCCCTCGGGCCGGATCGAGCGGTTCGTGACGGTGGCCAATCGCGCGACGGCGGATGACGGGGCGACGATCCTTGCGGGCAACCTGAAGGTTCTGTCCGCCCGCCTGTCGGATGCGAAGTTCTTCTGGGAAAACGATCTGCGCCGCGTGAAGGCCGACGGGATGGAGGGGATGGCCGCCGGTCTTGCCGATGTGACCTTCCACAACAAGCTTGGAAGCCAGGCCGACCGGGTGGACCGGATCGCCGCGCTGGCCCGCACGCTTGCCCCGCAGGTGGGCGCGGATGCGGGTCACGCCGAACAGGCCGCCCGCATCGCCAAGGCCGATCTGCAATCGGCCATGGTGGGGGAGTTTCCGGAGCTTCAGGGCCTGATGGGCACCTATTATGCGCGCGCCGCCGGCCTGCCCGATGCGGTGGCCGAGGCATGTCAGGCGCATTATTCGCCGCTCGGCCCCTCCGACGCGGTGCCGACCGCGCCCGTCTCGGTCACCGTGGCGCTGGCCGACAAGCTGGACACGCTGACCGGCTTCTGGTCCATCGACGAAAAGCCCACGGGTTCGAAGGATCCCTTCGCGCTGCGCCGTGCCGCGCTGGGCGTGATCCGGCTTTTGGTGGTGAACGATACCCGCCTGCCGCTTCTGTCGGTGGGCGATGCGGACCTGCTGTCGTTCTTCCATGATCGCCTGAAGGTGTTCCTGCGCGATCAGGGCATCCGCCATGACGTGATCGACGCCTGCCTTGCCATGCCGGGCAGCGACGATCTGACCCTGCTGGTGAAGCGGGCGACGGCGCTTCAGGCCTTCGTCGTGACCGAGGATGGGACGAACCTGATCCAAGGTTTCCGCCGTGCCAACAACATCGTGGGCCAGGCCGAGGCGAAGGACGGGGTCGAATATTCCTTCGGCGCGGATGCGAAATTCGCCGAAACCGATGCGGAGCGTGCCTTGTTCGCCGCACTGGACGATGCCCAGACCCGCATTGGCCCGGCCATGGAGGCGGAGGATTTCGCCGCCGCCATGCAGGCGCTTGCCGCCTTGCGCGCCCCGATCGACGCGTTCTTCACCGAGGTGCAGGTGAACGTGGATAATCAGGTGCTGCGCCGCAACCGCCTGAATCTGCTGCACCGCATTCGCGCGGCCTGTGCGGGCGTGGCGGATCTGACCAAAATCGCGGAGTAGTCGGCGCGCGCGGGGCCTGCTATCGTAGGCCCCATGAACGCACCTGCCGCCATCCTGACCGACATCGCCCCCCTGACGCCCACGGAAACGCTGGCGGGGGCCACGCATGGCTGGCGGGCGAAATGTCTGCAACGGCTGATCCGTCTGGACATTCCGGTGCCGCCCACCGTGGCGCTGCCGATGACCACCGTGCGGGCCATCGCGCAAGGGCAGCCGGTGGATTGCCGCGCGGTCCTGATGCGGTTCGGGGATGCGGCTCTGGTCTCGGTCCGGCCCAGCCCGGAAAACCCCGATTGGGGCGGGCCCGCGACGGTGCTGAACGTGGGCATGAACAGCCAGCGCCATGCCGAACTGACCCGCACGCATGGGGCGCAGGCGGCGGATACGATGTATCGCCGGTTCGTGCAATCCTATGCCATCCATGTCGCCCGTCTGGACCCCGACATGTTCGATGGCGCGGACCTTGCCACCGCGCTTCGCGCCTATCGCGAGGAAACGGACGAGCCGTTCCCCGAGGATCCGCAGCGTCAGTTGACCGACGTCCTGCGCTCCATGGCCCGGGCGTGGGAGGGGACGAGCGCGCGTCTTTTGCGGCAGGCCAAGGGCGCACCGGAAGGGGCGGGGCTTGGCCTTCTGGTGCAGGAGATGGCGCAGGGGTTCGGGCCGGGCCTTTCGGGCACCGGCATGATCCAGTTCGTCAGCGGCACGAGTGGCGAGCCGCAGATCGTCGGACGGTTTCGCGGCCAGACGCAGGGCCCGGTGGCCCTGGGAGAGGAGGCGGCGATCTTTCTGACGCGCGATCCGCGCGGGCCGTCGCTGGAAGACCGCGCGCCGAAGGTGTTCGCCGATCTGATCCGCCATGGTGCCCGCTGCCGCGAACGTCTGCGCGAGGAGATGCAGATCGAGTTCACCATCGAGGATGGCCGCCTGTCGGTTCTGGATGCGATCAAGGTGGACCGGACGGCGCGGGCGGCGGTGCGGATCGCGGTCGCGCTGGCCGATGACGGGATCATCCCGCGCGAAGAGGCGCTGCTGCGGATCGAGCCGCGCGCCCTGTCCGAGGTGCTGCACCCGCAGGTCGATCCCCATGCCGCGCGGGATGTGCTGGTGCGGGGGATCGCGGCCTCGCCCGGGGCGGCCACGGGGCGGCTGGCCTTCACGGCCATCGCCGCGCAGACCTTTGCCGCGCGGGGGGAGCCGTCGATTCTGGTGCGACGCGAAACCTCGCCCGAGGATATTCGCGGGATGCATTCGGCGGCGGGGGTGCTGACCGAGCGGGGCGGCGTCACCAGCCATGCCGCCGTGATTGCGCGGGGGCTTGGCGTGCCTTGCGTCGTCGGCGCGGGGGACATGCGGCTGGATGTGCGGGAAGGGGCGATGACCACCCCCTCGGGCCGCGTGCTGCGCGAGGGGGATGTGGTGACGCTGGACGGTTCCGCCGGTGAGGCGTTGGCGGGGGCGATGCCCATGCTGGCCCCCGCGCTGGACGAGACGTTCCGCACGCTTCTGCACTGGTCGGATGCGGCGCGCGACATCGGGGTGCGCGCCAATGCCGACACCCCGGCGGATGCCGAGATCGCCCGCAAGTTCGACGCCCAGGGCATCGGCCTCTGCCGGACCGAGCATATGTTCTTCGACGAAGACCGCCTGACCGTGATGCGCGAGATGATCTTTGCCGACACGCCCGCCGACCGGGCGGCGGTTCTGGCGCGTCTTCTACCGATGCAGCGGGCGGATTTCCGGCGTGTGTTCCAGATCATGGCGGGACGTCCGGTCTGCATCCGCCTGCTGGACCCGCCTTTGCACGAATTCCTGCCCCACACGCGCGAGGGGCTGCGCGCCCTGGCCGAGGCGCTGGATCGTCCGCTGTCCGAGGTGACGCGAAGGGCCGAGGCGCTGTCGGAATTCAACCCGATGCTGGGGATGCGCGGCGTGCGGCTCGGCATCGTCTGGCCGGAAATCTACGAGATGCAGGCCCGCGCGATCTTCGAGGCGACGCTGGATTGCGCCGCCGACGGCGTGACCGTGGTGCCGGAGATCATGATCCCCCTCGTTTCCACCCGGCGCGAGGTGGAGCTGGTCCGCACCAAGATCGACGCGGTGGCAGCCCTGGTCCGCACCACGCGCGGGGGCGAGTTCGCCTATCGCCTGGGCGTGATGGTCGAAACCCCGCGCGCGGCGTTGCGCGCGTCGGACATCGCGGTGAACGCCGCGTTCCTGTCGTTCGGCACCAACGATCTGACGCAGATGACCTATGGCCTGTCGCGCGACGATGCGGGGCGGTTCATGGGCCCCTATCTGCAATCGGGGGTGTTTACCGAGGATCCGTTCCACGTGCTGGACGTGGACGGGGTGGGGGAGCTGTTGCTGATCGGGGCCGAACGCGGGCGGGCGGCGCGCAAGGATCTGACGCTGGCCCTGTGCGGCGAACATGGCGGCGACCCCGAATCGATCGATTTCTGCCGCAAGGCGGGGTTCGATTACGTCTCCTGTTCGCCCTTCCGGGTGCCGATGGCGCGGCTGGCGGCGGCGCATCTGGCCTTGCGCGAACGGGTCACGCCGGTGGGCGCGCGCGACTGGCAGACGGGGGAATTGCGCCGTCCCGCCCATGTCGGCGCGCCGAACCCAGCCGACCCGGCGGGGGTCTGACGGCGGTTCTGTGGACTCTTGCACCGCATTGGGATATGCGCGGCGCCTGTTGTGCGCTGATGGGTGAAAGGACGTTCCCGGTTGCGCGACCCTTGCAGAGTGAACCGACGTTATGAAGTTGTTTGGATTTGGGCTGGCCTGCGCCATGGGGATCATGGGCACGACCACCCAGGCAAGTCCGGCCCTTGGCCCCGCGTTTGCGCATATCGCCCCCACGCTGAACGCCGCCGCCTATACCCCTCCCCTGAACGATCTGCCGTCCGCCTTTCCGCGCCTGCGCGACGCCTTGCCGCTGGTCCGGTATGACGACAGCTGGATCGCGGCGCAGGAGCCGGAGGTGGCCGCCGACCCCCAGTTGGAATGCATGGCCGAGGCCTTGTATTTCGAAGCGCGGGGCGAACCGATCCGCGGCCAATTCGCCGTGGCCGAGGTGATCATCAACCGCGTCGAATCCCCCCGCTATCCCGACACCGTCTGCGATGTGACGACCCAAGGGGCGGAACGGTCGGGATGCCAGTTCTCATTCGCCTGCGACGGCAAGCCCGAGGCGATGCGCGAGCGTGAGGCCGCCGATCGTGCCAAGCGGATCGCCGCGATCATGCTGGACAACGGCCCACGCATCCTGACCATGGGCGCCACGCATTTCCACACCAACGCGGTGGAGCCGTCCTGGGCGCGCGATCTGCCCCATACGGTCACCATCGGCGATCATCTTTTCTATCGCGAATAGGGGGCCGTTCCATGCCGCATGACCGCATCTTCCTGCGCGATCACACCGTGGAGGTGGAGATAGGAGCCTTCGAGGTCGAACGCGGCATCACCCAACGCCTGCGCTTCAACGTGGAGGTGGAGGTGGCGCGGGTGGAGGCGGGGGACGATGTGGACCGCATCCTGTCCTATGACCGCATCGCCGAGGCGATTTCGGGCGAGCTTTCGGCGGGGCGCGTGGCGCTTCTGGAAACCCTGGCCGACGGGATCGCGGCGCGGGTGCTGGCGCACCCTCAGGCGCTGTCGGCGCAGATCGAGATCGAGAAGCCGGATCGCGGCCCCTTCACGCTTGGCATCCGCATTCTGCGCCGGCGGGGCGAGGTGGCGGCCCCCCACATGTCGCGCGCGGTGCCGGTGGTCTGGCTGGGGCGGGCCGAGGGGCTGCTGCCGGGGGCGGTGCATTGCCTGCACGCCGAAGGCCCGCGCCTGACCGATCCCGAAAAGCAGCGCCGCGCGGATCTGTTGGCGCTGGACATGGCCGCGTGGCACCGCGCCGATGCCGATCCGCGATTTACCGTCGCGGGATCGCGGACCGAGATCGAATGGGCGGTGGGGCAGGGGCAGGCCGTCCTCTGGGCGCCCGCGCGGATGGTGCTGGACGCCGCCGACCCGCCCTCCACCACGCCCGTGGCCCTGGCCGAATGGCTGGCCGGGGAATTGGGGGCCGCGTCGATCACGGTGTTTGACACATTTCCGGCGGAAAGCCGCATTCCGCAGACCCGACCCTGACTTGCGACCCTGCGGGCGCAGGCATAGAACGAACGGCATGACGTATTACCGCCCCATTCCGATGACCGATCCCGCCCGCCCCGCCGGGGCGCGGACGCTGGCCGGGGGGTGGTGCTGGTTCGACCGGGTGGAGGTTCTTGCGCGCGGAACCGCGCCGCAGATCGTGCCTTTGTCCGATGTGCCGACCGAGGTGCTGCACCGGATGACCGCGCGGCGGGCGCCGTTGCACGGGCTGGACTGGGCGGCCCCCCGCATCATGGGCATCGTGAACGCGACACCGGACAGTTTTTCCGATGGCGGCCGCTATGACCCGGTGGCGCATGGCCGGACCCTGGAGGCCGACCTGCTGGACATCGGCGGCGAAAGCACCCGGCCGGGGGCCGAGACCGTGCCGGAGGATCAGGAGATCGCCCGCATTCGCCCCGTGATCGACGGGCTGCGCGGGCGGGTGCCGATATCGGTCGATACGCGCAAGGCGCGGGTGGCGGTCGCGTCGGATGCGGATATGGTCAACGATGTGTCGGCGATGCTTTACGATCCGGGCATGGCGGCGGCGGTGGCGAGGATGGGCGCGTCGGTCTGTCTGATGCATGCCCAGGGCCTGCCGGAGACGATGCAGGACGACCCCCGCTATGACGATGTGCTGCTGGAGGTCTATGACCATCTGGCCGACCGGATGGCCGCGGCCGAAGCGGCGGGCATTGCGCGCGACCGGATCGTGGTCGATCCCGGCATCGGGTTCGGCAAGACCGCGGCGCATAACGTGACGTTGCTGCGCCGTCTGTCGCTGTTCCACACGCTGGGATGTCCGGTTCTGCTAGGCGTATCGCGCAAGCGGTTCATCGGCGCGATCGGCGGGGCGGAGGTCCCGCGCGACCGGATGCCGGGATCGGTGGCAGTGGCTTTGGCGGGGGTGGCGCAGGGCGTGCAGGTCCTGCGTGTGCATGATGTGAATGAAACGCGGCAGGCCCTGCGCCTGTGGCAGGCCGCAACGGGGGTGTGATGAGAAAGCTGTTCGGAACCGACGGGGTGCGCGGCACCGCCAACACGCCCCCCATGACGGCGGAAATCGCGTTGCGTCTTGGGCTGGCGGCGGGGAAGTATTTCCAGCGCAAGTCGGCCTTGCCGCGCGTGGTGATCGGCAAGGACACGCGTTTGTCGGGCTATATGCTGGAAAACGCCCTGACGGCGGGGCTGACGGCGATGGGAATGAACGTGCTGCTGCTGGGCCCCGTGCCGACACCGGCGGTCGGGTTTCTGACGCGGTCGATGCGGGCGGATCTTGGGGTCATGATCTCGGCCAGTCACAACCCGCATCAGGACAACGGCATCAAGTTTTTCGGCCCAGACGGGTTCAAGCTGTCGGATGCGGCGGAAGCCGAGATCGAGGCCTTGCTCGGCACCGACATTCCGCTGGCCGATCCCGCCGATATCGGGCGCGCCAAGCGGATCGAGGATGGGCGCGGGCGCTATCAGGAATATGCCAAGACGACCTTTCCGCAAGGGCTGCAGCTGGATGGGCTGCGCGTCGTGATCGACTGCGCCAACGGGGCCGCCTATCGCGCAGCACCCGAGGTGTTGTGGGAGCTGGGGGCCGAGGTGATCCCGGTCGGCACCAGCCCCAACGGCAAGAACATCAACAAGGGCTGCGGATCGACGCATCCCGAAGCGGCGGCGGAGGCGGTCGTGGCGCATGGGGCGGATGTGGGCATCACGCTGGACGGCGACGCGGATCGGGTGATGATTCTGGACCAGCACGGCCGTGTGGCGGACGGGGACCAGATCATGGCGCTTCTGGCCAGCCGCTGGGCCGAGGAGGGGCGCCTGAAGGGGGGCGCGCTGGTGGCCACGGTCATGTCGAACCTCGGGCTGGAGCGGCATCTGCACGCGCAGGGTCTGCGGCTGGAGCGGACGCCGGTGGGCGACCGCTATGTCGTGGAACGGATGCGGCAGGGCGGGTTCAATCTTGGGGGCGAACAGTCGGGGCATATCGTGATGACCGACTATACCACCACAGGCGACGGGTTGGTGGCGGGCCTGCAATTCCTGGCGGAAATGGCGCGCACCGGGCGGGCGGCGTCCGACCTGACGCAGACGTTCGAGACGGTGCCCCAGCTTTTGAAGAACGTCCGCTATGCGGCGGGGCAGGAGCCGTTGTCGGCGGCCCCCGTCAAGGCCGCGATCGCCGAGGCCGAGGCGCGGTTGCAGGGGCAGGGACGGCTGCTGATCCGCAAATCGGGGACCGAGCCGTTGATCCGCGTCATGGCCGAGGCGGAGGATGCGGTCGTGTTGACCGAGGTGGTGGACAGCATCGTCGCGGCGGTGGAGCGGGCGGCCTGAGGAACAGTTCGGCGCATTGCGTGTTGATCTGTCGGTTCTGGAAAAGGATGACGGATCGATGCAGATGGAATGGCTGATGGCGTTCGGTGCGGGTCTTGGATGTCTGGCCCTGATGGTGGCGATGGCCCCGCGGCCCGCACGGGTTCGCGCCACGGCACGGAAATGAAAAGGGCGCCCCGCGGGGCGCCCTTTTGTCATCAGTTGCGGGCGCGATCGACCATCTTGCCCTTGGATATCCACGGCATCATCGCGCGCAGTTTCTCGCCCACCTGTTCGATCTGGTGTTCGTCGTTGATGCGGCGCGTGGCCTTGAACGACGGCTGTCCCACGGCGTTTTCCTGCATGAAGTCGCGGACGAACTTGCCGTTCTGGATGTCCGTCAGGACCTCTTTCATGCGGCGCTTGGTTTCGTCATAGGGCAGGATGCGCGGGCCTGACACGTATTCGCCGTATTCGGCGGTGTTTGAGATCGAGTAGTTCATGTTGGCGATGCCGCCTTCATAGATCAGGTCCACGATCAGCTTCACTTCGTGCAGGCATTCGAAATAGGCCATCTCGGGCTCGTATCCCGCTTCGACCAGCGTCTCAAAGCCCATGCGGATCAGTTCCACGAGGCCACCGCACAGAACGGCCTGTTCGCCGAACAGATCGGTTTCGCATTCCTGGCGGAAGTTCGTCTCGATGATGCCCGAACGCCCGCCGCCGATGCCGGAGCAGTAGGAGAGGCCCAGTTCCATCGCGCGGCCCGTCGCATCCTGATGCACGGCGACAAGGCAGGGCACGCCGCCGCCCTTGGTGTATTCGCCGCGCACGGTGTGGCCGGGGCCCTTGGGGGCCATCATGATGACGTCCACGCCCGCCTTCGGCTCGATCAGGCCGAAATGCACGTTCAGGCCGTGGGCGAAGGCGATGGCGGCGCCTTCCTTCAGGTTGTCATGGACGTATTTCTTGTAGGTTTCGGCCTGCAGTTCGTCGGGCATGGTGAACATGATCAGGTCGCACCAGGCTGCGGCCTCGGCGATGCCCATGACCTTCAGGCCTTCGGCTTCGGCCTTCTTGGCCGAGGGCGAGCCTTCGCGCAGGGCGACGACGAGGTTCTTCGCGCCCGAATCCCGCAGGTTCAGGGCATGGGCGTGGCCTTGGCTGCCATAGCCGAGGATCGCGACCTTCTTGTCCTTGATCAGGTTGATGTCGCAATCGCGGTCGTAATACACGCGCATCGGGTCTCTCCGTTTACTGATGGGGGGACCTTACGGGGGATGCGGCGGGTTTCATATTGTTCAGGGCGCAGAAATATGCGCAAATGTAAAAATATCATACGTTCTTTGATTGATTTGCGGACAAACCATGCTTGACGATACGGATCGGCGTCTGCTGCGTCATCTTCTGGCCGATCCCTCGGCCAGCACGGCCGAAATTGCCGACCGTGCCGGGGTGGCGGCGGCGACCGCGTGGCGGCGGCTGGAACGGATGACGGAACAGGGGATCATCCGCGCGCAGGAGGCGGTGATCGACTGGCGCGCCATGGGGTATGAGGTGGAGGTCGCCCTGCGCTTCACGCTGGACAAGACCGCGCCGCGCGCCTTTGACGATTTCATCACCGCCGCGCGGTCGGTGCCGGAGGTGCTGGCGATCGAGACGTTTCTGGGCCGTGTGGACCTGCGCCTGATCGTCATTGCCCGCGACATGGCGCATTATCAGGAAATCTATCGCGACCGCATCCTGACCCTGCCGCATATCGCCGATATCGAGGCGCTGATGCTGATCTCCACCCTGAAGGATGCGGAGGCTTTGCCGGTATGACCGATCTGGACGACACGGACCGCGCGATCCTGCGCGCGCTGGCCGGCGATGCCACGCTGTCGGCGGGGGCATTGGGCCGTCGGGTGGAATTGTCGCAGCCCGCGACATGGCGGCGGATCAAGCGGCTGGAGGAGGCGGGGATCATCGCGGGACGCCGCGTGATCGTCAACCGCGAGGCCTTGGGGTTCGGCGTGACGGTGTTTCTGGGCATCAAGCTGGCCGCCAAGGGCCGCGTGGGGCTGGAGGATTTCGAGCGCGCGGTGTCGGCCATCCCCGAGGTGCAGATCGTCCAGCACGTCCTTGGGCTTTTCGACTATCGCCTGCGGGTGGTGGCGCGGGACATCGCGGATTTCGAGCGGGTGCTGCGGCGGCGGATCATGACCCTCCCCGGCGTGGGGCAGGTGGAGGCGAACGTGCTCTTGTCCGAGGAGCGGCGGATCGGTCCTATCTGACACCCAGGCCCATCCGCATCAGGCTGCGGCGCAGGGGCGCTATGCCGTGCATCTGTGCCAGCAGGGTGGCCCGCAGGTCCTGAAGCGGCGGAAGGCCTGTCATGGAGGCGCGGTTCAAAAGCCCCACGCCCATCATCCGTGCCTTGGCATCCGCATGGCGGCGGCGGTGATAGGCCTCGATCATGGCGGCGTCGCCCAAGGTGGCGGGGTCGGCCAAATCCAGCAGCGCCGCCAGATCGGCAAGCGATGTGTTGAGGCCCTGCGCGCCGATGGGGGGCAGGACATGCGCCGCTTCGGCCATCAGGACCAGCCGTTCGGCGCCCATGCGGTCGGCCATCTGGGCGATGATGGGAAAGCTGCCGATGGGGCTGGCAAGCGTCAGCGCCCCGAGGAGTCCGGCGGACCGGTCGGTGATCGCCGCCTCGAATTCGGCTTGCGGCAGGGCGCGGAGGCGTTCGGCGGTCGGCCCCGCCTCCATCCACACGACGGCCGAGCAGGGCTGGCCACCCCGGTCGGGCAGGGGCACGAGGGTGAACGGGCCGCCCGACCGATGCACCTCGGTCGAGATGTTGTCATGCGGGATGGGATGGGTGACGGTGAAGACCAGCGCGCGCTGGCCGAAGCGGGTGGTGCGGGTGCCAATCCCCGCCGCGGGGCGCATGGGGCTATCGCGTCCGTCCGCCGCGATGACCAGACGGGCGCGGATGCGGGTGCCGTCGGTCAGGGTGACCTTCGCTTCGGATTGGCGGGTCATCAGGCGGTCGGTCGCGGTGCCGGTGATGTGGGTCACGGTGGGCAGGTCCGCCACGCGGGCGGCCATGACCTGCCGCAGGGTCTGGTTCGGGATGTTCCAGCCGAAGGGGTGGTCCGATATGTCCACCGCATCGAATCGCGCGGTGGTGCGGGGGGCCGCGCCCGAACGGCCGCTGTCCACGATCTGCATCACCTGAAGGGGGGCCGCGTGGGGGCGCAAGTCGTCCCACAGGCCCGCCGCGTCCAGTACGCCGATGGCGGGCTGAAGAAAGGCGGTGGAGCGTTGATCGGCCTCGGCCGGGGTGGCGGGATCGACGCAGATCACGCGGTAGCCGGCGGTCCCGAACGCCGCCGCCGCCGTCAGACCGGCAATGCCCCCGCCGGAGATCAGAATGTCGGTATCCATGCCCTAATCCACTATACGCGCCAGAAATCCGGCCAGATCGTCGGTGTGATGATGGATATGGGGTGCGGGGGCGGGCAATCCAGCGACATGGACCGTGCGCATACCCATGGCGTGGGGCGCGATCAGGTTGCGGGGGTCATCCTCGAACATGGCCCCTTCGCGCGGATTGATCCCCGCCTTGGCGAAGACCGTCTCGAACGCCTTGCGGTCGGGTTTGGGGCGATAATCGCCGTGCTCCACACCGAAGATGCCGTCGAACAGGCCCGACAGGCCGCGCGCCGTCAGCACCCGTTCGGCATAGGGGGCGGAGCCGTTGGTGTAAACGATCCGGCGTCCCGGCAGCCGGGCGATGCGATCGGCGAGCGGTGCGTCCCGCGTCAGATGATCGAGCGTGATGTCGTGCACGTCCACCAGATAGGGCACTGGATCGACCCCGTGTTCGGTCATCAGCCCCGCCAATGTGGTGCCGTGCAGCTTCCAGTAGGTCGCGCGCAGGTGGTCCGCCTCGGCCCGTGTGACGGACAGGGTGCGCATGACGTAATCGGTCATCCGCACCTCGATCTGGTCGAACAGGCGGGCCGAAGGGGGATAGAGCGTGTTGTCCAGATCGAACACCCACGCGCGAACGTGCCGGAAGTCATTGGAATCCATGGGGGCCATGTTATCTTGGCGCGCGCGCTACGAAAAGGGACGGCCATGCAGAAAGACGCCTATTCGCTGATCATCGAGGCGATCGAGGGCGGGACCTACAAGCCGGGGGACCGGCTGGTGGAATCCGAATTGGCCGACCGGCTGGGCGTTTCGCGCACGCCCGTGCGCGAAGCGTTGCAGCGGATGGAGACGCAATCCATGGTCGTGCGCGACGGGCGCAGCCTGATCGTGGCGGCATTGGATCACAACCAGCTGGCGGAATTCTATGCCGTGCGGTCCGAGTTGGAGGGGTTGGCCGCCCGGCTGGCCGCCCGCCACGCGCGGGACGAGGAAATCCATGTGCTGCGCCGGATGGTGGACGAGGATCAGAACCTGCTGGGGGCCGATCCGCAAAAGCTTTCGCGTGCCAACCGGCGGTTTCACAAGCAGATTCATCTGGCCTCGCACAACCGGTTTCTGGTGCAGCAGCTGGGGCTGTTGCAGCGGTCGATGGCGCTGATGGCCGGAACATCGCTGGCCGCCGAGGGCCGCGACGGCGCGGCGATGGCCGAACATGATGCCATCGTCTCTGCGATCGAGGCGCGGGACGGGGACGCGGCGGACGAGGCCTTGCGCCGCCATATCAGCCGCGCGTTCGAGACGCGGCTTCTGGTGGATGCGGGGGAATTGCGCCTGCGCTAGCCGAAATGGCCGTGGGTGGTCTTGTCCCAATAGAACGGGGCGCGGACCATTTCCCACAAGGCCTTGTAAACCGATAAGGTCGCCAGCGGGAAATAGAAGATCAGCGTCGGCACCCAAAGCGGGTTCATCCGATGTCCGGTCTTGCGGATGGCGAGGATGCCGATGGTGATGTTGATCGCTTCGGTCATCAGGAACATGGCCACAAGGGCGATGACCGTCCATGTGGGCAGCGCGTTGGTGACGGGATGCGACCAGCCGAGCGCCAGCAGCCAATAGGACCACAGGACCGGGGCGAGGATGGCCTGCGACAGGGCGCAGAAGAACATGATCTGAAAGCCCCAGAACGCCCGCGCCCCGATTTCGGCCCGCAGACGCATGGGGGCGCGCATATGCACGAACCACGTCATCATGTAGCCCTTCTGCCAGCGCGAGCGTTGCTTGACCCATGCCACCGGCATGCAGTTCGCTTCTTCATGCGTGACGGTGTTCACAACCTCGGTCCGGTAGCCGAAGCGGGCGAGGCGCAGGCCCAGATCGGCATCCTCGGTCACGTTGTGGGCGTCCCATGCGCCCACCTTCTCCAACGCCTCGCGCCGGACATAGAGGGTCGTGCCGCCCAGGGGGATGGCAAGGCCCATGCGCTGGATGCCCGGCAGAATGATGCGGAACAGCGTGGCGTATTCGATGGTGAAGCAGCGCGCGATCCAGTTGGTGCGGGGGTTGTAGTAATCGAGCACCCCTTGCAGGCAGGCCACCTCGGCGGGGGTGGCGTGGAACCGGTCCACCATGCGGCGGATCTGGTCGGGGGCGGGCGCATCCTCGGCGTCGAAGATGCCGATGATCGACCCGCGGCAAAGGCCGAGGGCGTGGTTCAGGGCGCGCGGCTTGGTCTTGAGCTTGCCATGCGGGACGATGGCCAGCCGCATCCATTCCGGCAGGGCGGCCCGTTCCAGCGCATCGCGGGTCAGGGTGTCCCGCTCCTCGATCGCCAGAAGTATTTCCAGCTTGTCGCGGGGGTAATCCAGTCGGGACAGACGTTCGACCAGACGTTCGGCGATGTCGGCCTCGCGATAAAGGGCGACGATGATCGACACGTCGGGCAGGCGGGCGATGAGAGGCGGCGGCGGCGCAGGCAGGGCCTGGCGATGGGCGGCGATGGCGGCGGCGGCCTTGAGCGCCATGCACAGGATCAGCGACATGATGGCCCAGATCGTCGCCGCCGCCAGCACCGCGCCGGGCCACAGGATGGTGAACCCCACCAGCAGGATCAGCGCCAGCAGCACCGGCTCCTGCACGGCCGAGCTGTTCCAGTGGCGGCAGCTGTAGAGGTCGGGCGTCAGGGATTGCGCGCGGGTGGCAAGGATCGGGCCGCGCGCCTCCAACAGGGCCATGGTGATCGCCCGTTCGGGGGCAAGGGCGAAGACGGTGGGGCCGAAACAGGCCTGAAGCTGGGGGCGAAGGCGGTCATACACCTCGGGCAGGGGCGCGAGGATGATCGTCATTCCCCCCGTGTCGCGCCACGGGATGATGCCCTCCTGCAGGCACAGATCGAGGCCCAGACGGTCGGTCAGGCGCGGGTCCACCGGATGTGCGACCGGATCGATCCGGCGCACGCCGTAATGCTGTGCGAGAAGGGGATAGAGCGTGTCATCCGCCACAAGCCGCAGGGCGACGACCGCGCGGGGGAACGTCACCTCACGTTCGGCGGCGAATGCACGGGCGGCCGCGACGCCGTCGTCATCCAAGGCCCCGCCCTGCCGCAGCGTGTCCGCCACCTGCACACGCATCCGCGGAACGGGGTTTTCCGATTTTCGACCGGGAAACAGGAGGGTTTGGGCGGACATGTCGGGCCTTTGAGTGACCCGACCGATCCTGTCGTGAAACGGTTAACCTATGGTTAACGCGCGCCCGGGCCCGTCAGGCGCGGCGGGTCTTCATCGCCTCGGCAAACCGCTCGAACAGGTGATAGCTGTCCTGGGGGCCGGGGCTCGCCTCGGGGTGATACTGCACCGAGAAGACCGGGCGGCCATCCATGCGGATGCCGCAATTGGATCCGTCGAACAAGCTGACATGGGTTTCCGAAACGCCGGCGGGCAGGGTCTGGCTGTCCACGGTGAAACCGTGGTTCATCGACGTGATCTCCACCTTGCCCGTCTCATTGTCCTTGACGGGGTGGTTCGCGCCGTGGTGCCCGTGGCTCATCTTCACCGTTTGCGCCCCAAGGGCGAGGGCCAGCATTTGGTGGCCGAGGCATATGCCGAAGACCGGAATGTCACGCTCCAGAATGCCCTTGATCGCCGGGACGGCATATTCGCCCGTGGCCGCCGGATCGCCGGGGCCGTTCGACAGGAACACGCCTTCGGGGTTCAGGGCCAGCACCTCCTCGGCGGTGGCCGTGGCGGGCAGGACCGTCACGTCGCAACCGGCCGAGGCCAAGCAGCGCAGGATGTTGCGCTTCGCACCATAATCGATGGCGACGACGCGCAGGCCCTCGCCCTCGCGCTTCTTGAACCCGTCGGGCCAAGCCCAGCGCATTTCATCCCAGCGATAGGATTGCGCGCAGGTCACGTCGCGCGCGAGGTCGAGGCCGACCAGACCGGCCCAGGCCTTGGCGCGGGCCACAAGGGCGGGCACGTCGAAATTGCCGTCGGGATCGTGCGCAAGGGCCGCATGGGGTGCGCCCTGCTGGCGGATCGCGCGGGTCAGGCGGCGGGTGTCGAGACCGCCGATGCCGATCCGGCCCTTCAGCCGCAGCCATTCGTTCAGCGTTTCGGTGGCGCGCCAATTCGACGGCTCGGTCGGGTCCCATTTGACGACCATGCCCGCCGCGACGGGATCGGCGGTTTCATCGTCTTCCGCCGTGGTGCCGACATTGCCGATATGGGGGAAGGTGAAGGTGACGATCTGACCTGCATAGGAGGGATCGGTCATCACTTCCTGATAGCCGGTCATGGCGGTGTTGAACACCAGTTCGGCCACCGTTTCCCCGGTCGCGCCGAAGCCGCGTCCGTAGAAGACCGTCCCATCGGCCAGCGCCAGGCAGGCGGTGGGTTTCGATTGCGGCTCCATGGCGCGACTCCTTTTTGATAAACGGGCGGAAATTAGGCGTCCGAACGGGCAGGGTCAAGGCGGGTTCGTTCATTCTTGCCGCATCTGGGCAGGCGCGATATGTATTCGCCCTTGTGACACAAGGATGATCCCGATGAGCACCCGCGACCGACTGCAAGATGCGCTGAAAGAGGCGATGCGCGCCCGCGATGGTGACCGCCTGTCCACCCTGCGCCTGATCAACGCCGCCATCAAGGACCGCGACATCGCCGCGCGCGGCGAGGGGCAGGAGGCGGTGTCGGATGCCGACATTCTGGCCGTGCTGGGGCGGATGGTGAAGCAGCGTCAGGAAAGCGCGCGCGTCTATGACGAGGGCGGGCGGCCCGAGCTGGCCGCGAAGGAGCGGTCGGAGATCAAGGTGGTGGAGGAGTTCCTGCCGCGCCGCCTGTCGCCCGACGAAGTGGCGGCGGCGATCGATGCCGCCGTGACCGCCACGGGCGCAACCTCGCTTCGGGACATGGGGCGGGTGATGGCGGAGTTGAAGACGCGTTACACCGGCCAGATGGACTTTGCCGCCGTGGGGCCGCAGGTGAAGGCCCGGCTCAGCTGATCTGGGGCGCGGCGGAGCGCGCCTCCGCCGTTTCCGTGGGCGCGCGGGGGCCGAAGGCCAACGCCCAGGCGGCCATGCCGAGAAAGGCCATGAAGGCCCCCGTCATCAGCGCCATGCCGATCGTGGCCATGGGCTGCGCGGCGGGAAGGAGCGTCAGAAGCCCCCCCGCGACCATTGCCACGGCCTGCCCATATGCCATGCGGGGCGGCAGGTGCCGTCCGGTCAGCGCAGGAAACCACAGCATCGTCGCCCCGAAGGTCGCAAAGACCGAGGCGAGGCCGAGGATCCCATGAAGGCGGGCGGTCATATCCTCGGCCAAGGGAAGAAGGCCGGCGGCGGTGGCGGCGATCATCCCGATGATCCAGACGGCCTGCGGGCCGCGCGGCAACCCCCAGCCCGCGCCGGCGAACAGCAGCGCGAAGGGGGCAGCGATCAGGATGGTAAGGCGGAACATGGCCTGTGCATCGGGCATCGGCCCGGTGTTCAGCACCTGCTGCAACCACAAGACAAGTCCCAGTGCCGCGATCATCCCGAGGCTGCCCTGCGCCAGCGCCCTGCGACGAGGGGGGGGCAGCAGGCTGGACGCCACGCCCAGCGTCAGAAGACACAGCGCCGTCAGATGCGGCTGCCCGGTGACCCAGACTATGTCGCGCAGGGCGGGAAGGCTGGGAACGGGATCCATGGCGGCGGCCATCATCACTGGCAGGGCCGTCAGGATCACCATCCCGGTCAGCGAAGTGGCCCAAGCGAGGGGTGCGGCCTTTGCCAGCGTCACGCCCGGCGCGCGCATATTGAGGAAGGTCGCGATCGCGTTGAACGCGCCGATCATCAGGCAGGTCGCCATCAACGCCAACGCCGCAAGCGCGAGCCGCGCGTCCGCCAGCAGAAGTGATGCGGCCCCGGTGGGCAGGCTTGCGCCATGCAGCCATGCCCCAAGATTGGCGGCGCGGGGATAGGCGAGGCCCGGCGCGCCGATCATCACCGCCATGCGCCAGAGGCCCAGCCCGCAGAACAGAACCGGCAACGTCACGAATACGGTCAGGATTGCGCCATGGGCCAGGCTCAGCGCATCGGCAAGGGTCGGGGTGGCGCGCAGGATCAGGACCGCCGCCAAGGCCAGCGCGCCCGCCACCAACGCCAGCGCGGTATGAGCAAGGGCGATTCGCCGGGGATCGGTGGTCAGCAGGGCGGTCATCGCGCGGCCTTCGGAAAATGATCGGGAAAGGTGGCCATCAGGGCCGCATCCACATCCGCCATGGTGACCGGCAGGCCCAGATCGACAAGGCTCGTGACGCCGTGATCGCGAATGCCGCAGGGCACGATGCCGTCGAAATGGGCCAGATCGGGTTCGACATTGATGGAGATGCCGTGAAAGCTGATCCAGCGGCGCAGCTTGACGCCGATGGCCGCGATCTTGTCTTCGCGCACGGCGCCGGTCGCGGTCGGGGGAAGATCGGGGCGGGCGACCCAGACGCCGACGCGCCCCTCGCGCCGTTCGCCCCGCACACCGAATTCGGCGAGGGTGGCGATGACCCAGCCCTCCAGCGCGCAGACGAATTTGCGCACGTCGCGTCCGCGGGCGCCCAGATCCAGCATCACATAGGCGACCCTCTGCCCCGGCCCGTGATAGGTGTATTGCCCGCCACGCCCGGCCGCGAAGACGGGGAAACGGTCGGGGGCCACAAGATCCTGGGGGTCGGCCGAGGTGCCGGCGGTATAGAGGGGCGGATGCTCCAAGAGCCAGACCGCCTCGGGTGCGTCACCGGCGGCGATGCGGGCGACCCGTTCCTCCATCGCGGCAAGGGTTGCCGCATAATCCGCCCGGCCGGGAAGATGGGTCCATTCCATAAGGGTCGCTCATATCCGTTCGCTGTTCCCACACATGGGCGAAACGGCGGTCATATACAATCGTGCGGGGGGCGTAAAAATCCGCTTTTCATCATGATCGGCCTCGGCTACAAGCCCGCTACCAAGTCAGGATATGCGGTCGTGGCGGAATTGGTAGACGCGCAGCGTTGAGGTCGCTGTGGGGTAACTCCCGTGGAGGTTCGAGTCCTCTCGACCGCACCATTTTACGAAAAGCGGGCCATCGCGGTCCGCTTTTGTCGTTTTCGGCCCTGAGCGCACCCGTTGCACCCGCACCGCGCGGGGCGGATCGGCTGTCTTAACCCCCGCCGTCGCACCTTGCCCCCATCACGACGAAAGGGTTGGGGGATGGAGCGGATCGTTCTGGGATGCGGCGCGGTGCTGTCGGAGGGCGGTGGCACGCTTCTGGCCAGTGCGCTGGGCGGGTTGACGCGCTGGATCGCGACCGACCGGCGGCATTTGCGCGATGCCGGCATGGCGGTGGCGGGCGGGGTGCTGGCCGGCCATTATCTTTGGCCGATCATCCTGTGGACGCTGGGGATGACCGAATCCCCCCATTCCATGACCATGGCCGCGTTCGTGGCCGGCACGCTGGGCATGTCTGGCGTCCGGTTGATCGTGGCGCTGGTGGAGACGCGGGCGCGGAGGATGGGCGATGCCTGATCCCATCCGCCGTCTGGTCGCCGAGGAATGCCGCACCTGGTCCCTTGCCCTTGCCGTCGTCATTTTCATCTGGGGGTTCCTATGACACACCGCTTTCAGGGCCGCGCGGTGCGGCTGAACGACTACGATCTGCCGGAGATCGGCGCGCTGATCGGCGTGGGCGAGGACGAAATCCGCGCCGTGATCGAGGTGGAGACGGCGGGCGGCGGGTTCGACGCCAAGGGCCGCCCGCGCATGTTGTTCGAGCCGCATGTCTTCTGGCGCGAACTGCCCGAGGCCAAGCGCCGTGGGGCGGAACGGGCGGGCCTTGCCTATCCCAAATGGGGGGAGAAGCCCTATCCGCGCGACAGCTATCCCCGCCTGGTCATGGCGATGATGCTGGATCCGGTGGCGGCACTGCGGTCCTGTTCCTGGGGTCTGGGGCAGATCATGGGGTTCAACCACAAGGCCGCCGGATACCCGACCGCGCAGGCGATGGTCGCGGCCTTCATGGATTCGGAGCCGGCCCAGCTTGAGGCGATGGTGCGGTTCATCCAGTCCGAGGGGCTGGATGACGAACTGCGCCGCCATGACTGGTCGGCCTTTGCGCGGGGCTATAACGGCGCAGGCTACGCCAGACACGGATACCACACGCGGTTGGCGGCGGCTTATGCGAAATGGGCGAAGGTGCCCGATCTGGTGGCGTCATGAGGGCGTGGCTGATCCTTGCGTTGCTGGCCTTCGGGTTGGCCTGCGGGGGGCATGGGTGGCGGATGGGGCATCGTGCCGCCGACACGGCCGCCGCCCTGCGTTTGGCCGAGGCGCAGACCCGGGCAGAGGCCGCCGCCGCCGCCGCCCGCCGGGCCGAGGCTGCGCGGCTGCGCGCCGTGGCCGAACGTGATCGTTTGTTCCGAACCCTGGAGGATGCCGCCCATGCGGACCCTGATGCTTCTGCCTTGTCTTTGCGCGCTGACAGCGTGCGCCGCCTCAACCAGCGGTGAGGTTCCGAGCCTGACCGTGCCTTGCGCCTTGCCGCAGACGTTGCCGGAGCGCGCGCTGACCCAAGGCGAGGTGGAGCTGGCTTGGGGGCGCGATCGGGGCGCGCTGCGCGAATGCGGCGAGCGGATGGCGGTTCTTGCCACCCGAACCTGAGGTGCGGACATGAAAAAACCGGGGGACCGCGTCCCCCGGTTTTCGTTTGCCCGAAGGCGCAGCGTCTTAGTTGACGGCGCCGATGCCGCCACCGATCAGGGCGCCGGCAACCGGCTCTCCGCCCAGAACCTCACCTGCGACGGCACCGCCCAGGGCACCGGTGGCCACGCGCTGACCGCGGGTGTTGCCGCAAGCTGCGACCGTGGCGACGATGGTGAGGGCCGAAATGGCGAGAACGACTTTACGGGTCATATCCAATATCTCCTTAGGATCCGATGAGGTGTCACCCCTGAATATGCGGGGTTAACCCCAACCCTTACGTTCGGTTCCCACATTTCCGTCGCCGGGGTGTGATTTTATCGTGAACGGGTGGCGGTGGACGGCCGAACGGCCCATCTTGGGGCCATGACCCAGATCCGTTTGACCCATCATTACGCCGACGCCCTTCCCGACCTTGTCACCCCGTGGCAAGGCGCGAACGTTCCGGGTCCCAAGATCCTGCGGATGAACCGCGCGCTGGCGGACCGCCTTGGGTTGGCCGACGCCTCGCCGCAGATGCTGGCGGGGATGGAGGTTCCCGAGGGCGCGCATCCCGTGGCGCAGGTCTATGCCGGACACCAGTTCGGCGGCTATTCCCCCCGGCTGGGCGATGGGCGCGCGCTTTTGCTGGGCGAGGTGGCGCGCGACGGGGTGCTGACCGACGTCGCGCTGAAGGGGTCGGGGCGGACGCCCTATTCCCGTGGGGCGGATGGCAAGGCGGCATTGGGGCCGGTGCTGCGCGAATATCTGATGGCGCAGGCCATGACGGGGCTTGGCATCCCCACGACCGGAGCCTTGGCCGTGGTGACGACGGGCGAGTCGGTGTGGCGCGAGGACGGGCCGCTGCCGGGGGCGATTCTGGTGCGGACGGCGGCGAGCCATCTGCGCGTCGGCACGTTCCAGTATGCGGCGGCGAACGGCGATGTGCAGGCCTTGGCCGATTACGCCATCGCACGGCATTATCCGCATCGGGCGGGGGATTACGCGGGGTTCTTCGCCGATGTCGCCGCGCGGCAGGCGGAGTTGATCGCGAAATGGATGCTGGTGGGATTTGTCCATGGGGTCATGAACACCGACAACATGACCATATCGGGCGAGACGATCGATTACGGGCCATGCGCGTTCATGGAGGCCTATGCGCCGGGGGTGGTGTTTTCCAGCATCGACCGGCAGGGGCGGTATGCCTATGGCCACCAGCCGATGATCCTGGGGTGGAACCTTGCGCGGTTGGCCGAGGCGATTCTGCCGCTGATCGACACCGACGAATCGCAGGCCATCGCGCGGGCGACCGGGATACTGGAGGGCGTGGCGGCGCAGTATCAGGCGGCCTGGCTGTCGGGAATGCGGGCCAAGCTGGGTCTGGCGGGCGAGGAGACGGGCGATCTAGCGCTGGCCGAGGACTTTCTGCGCGGGATCGAAGGGGCCGACTGGACGCTGTCCTTCCGCGATCTGGGGCGGGACATGGACGGGTTCCGTTCGCGCCTGATGGCCGATGGGTGGCTGGAGGGCTGGCTTCCCCGCTGGCAGGCGCGGCAGGACGACGGCTCGGCCAACCGGATGCGGGCGGCGAATCCGCTGTTTATCCCGCGCAACCATCGGGTGGAGGAGGCGCTGGCCGCCGCCCATGCGGGCGACATGGGGCCGTTCGACCGCCTGACGCAGGTGTTGCAGCGCCCGTTCGACGACCAGCCGGAGCACGAGGCGCTGGCCCAGCCTGCACCTGCGGATTTCGGCCCCTATCGCACCTTTTGCGGAACGTGACGATTTCGCGCGAAAGGGCGCTTGACGGGGGCGATGCGTGTGCGTAAACCCTCCCCACGTTCGGCAGGTCCGGGCGGCGAAAGGGCGGTTGTAGCTCAGTTGGTTAGAGTATCGGCCTGTCACGCCGAGGGTCGCGGGTTCGAGCCCCGTCAACCGCGCCACTTTCGCCCCAAGTCCTGCTGCCGTTGGAATGCGGTTGTAGCTCAGTTGGTTAGAGTATCGGCCTGTCACGCCGAGGGTCGCGGGTTCGAGCCCCGTCAACCGCGCCATTCCACGAAAAAGGCCGCCCCTCGGGGCGGTTTTTTCGTATCCTACGTGGCCCAGTTCAGATCGGTCGTGAAGGCGATGGTCAGCCAGCGGTCCGGCCCCCGACCTTCGATCAGGGGGGCGATCTCGTCGCGGATCGCGTCCCATTCCTCCAGCGCGCGGGGGGGCGTTCCGGTGGGGACGATGAAATACAGCTCGATCTGGCGCCCGCGCCCGACCCGCGCGACGTAGGCGCGGTAATCCAGAAACCCGTATTGATCGACGATCTGCTGGGCCACGCCCTCCACCTCCTCGCGCAGGTCGCGCGGGGTGACGAGGAGGATGTCGGCCAGCGCCCCGCGCACGGTGGGGATGGGCATGGGCAGCACGATCAGGCACACCAGCGCCAAGGCGGCCGGATCGACATAGGGTGACAGCCATTCCAGCCGCGTCCCCTGAATAAGCCAGCCGAAGACGAACGCGACCAGCAAGGCCGAGGTCAGCCCCGCCGAAATCGTCCAGGCCTTCACGTCCAGCGCAAGAAAGGCCGATCCGATGCTCCTGTTCTGACGGTGCCCGAACAGGGCCATGGCGGCGGCCACCACCCCGGCGATGACGGCATAGATCACGGCATGGCCGAATTCCAATGCCCGCCCACCCGACAGGATGTCGCTGATCGCCGTCAGCAGCGCATAGCCCGAGGCGACGATCAGCAGCGTTCCGCTGAGGCCCAGCACGATCGGCTCCAGATGCCAGAAGCCCATGGTGAAATGCTGCACCAGCCGCGCGCGGGCGCTTTCGGACAGGGAATCGGTGATCAGCCGCGACACCAGAAGGGCCAGCACCGTCATGCTGGCGTCCAGCGTGGTATAGACGCCGTCGAAGATGATCGACGATGATCCCGTCCAGATGCCGAAGCCCACGCCGAATGCGGCCAGGGCGAAGGTCACCATGATGGACAGGCGCAGGATGTCCTGTTCGGTGCGCATCACATCAGCCGGTCGAGGATCCGTGCCCAGGAGCGGATGCCCTTGTGGAAGCTGTCCAGGTCGTATTTTTCGTTCGGGGAATGGATCTGGTCGTCATCCTTGCCAAACCCGATCAGCATGGCGTCCATCCCCAGATAGGTCTGGAAATATCCCGCGATGGGGATCGACCCGCCACAGCCGACATAGGCGGCGGGCACCTCCCATTCGTCCGACAGCGCAAGGCGGGCCTTCTCGAAGGCCGGATGGCTGATCTGCATTTCGCCCGCCGGGGATCCGTTGACGTCCTTGAACTCCGCCGCGCAATCGGCGGGAAGCTGGGGGGTGAACCATGCCTCGAACGCGGCCATGACGGCGTCGGGGTCCTGGCCGGGCACCAGACGGAAGCTGATCTTGGCATGGGCGTCGGCGGGCAGCACGGTCTTGAACCCCGCGCCGGTATAGCCGCCCCAGATGCCGTTGATCTCCGCCGTGGGGCGGGACCAGATCATCTCCAACGGGGTGCGGTCCTGTTCGCCGGCGGGGACCGACAGGTCCACGTCGCCAAGGAAGGACGCGTGATCGAAGGCCAGCGCCTGCCATTGCTGGCGCATCGCGTCGGGCAGTTCCTTCACCCCGTCATAGAATCCGGGCACCGCCACCGCGCCCGTGTCATCGTGCAGGCCGCCCAGAATGCGGGTGAGCACGCGGATCGGGTTGATCGCAAGCCCGCCGAACATGCCCGAATGCAAGTCCTTGTTGGCGGCGTGGACCGTCACTTCGCATTTCGCCAGCCCGCGCAGCATGGTGACGATGGCGGGGGTGCGGGATTCGAACAGGCCCGTGTCGCAGATCAGGGCGATGTCGGCGCGCAACTCGTCCGCGTTCTCCTTCATGAACGGGATGAGCGAGGGGGAGCCGGATTCCTCCTCCCCCTCAAGGAAGATGGTGATGCGGCCGGGCAGGGTGCCGTGCACGGCCTTCCACGCGCGGCAGGCCTCGATGAAGGTCATGAGCTGGCCCTTGTCGTCGGACGACCCGCGCCCGCGGATCACGCGACCCTTGGCCGTCTCCTCCACCTGCGGGTCGAAGGGATCGCGGTCCCACAGCGACAGCGGATCGACCGGCTGCACGTCGTAATGGCCATAGAACAGGACATGCGGGCCTTCGGTCCCCGAATGGGCCACGACCATCGGATGCCCCGGCGTGACGGCCTTGCGCGCGTCGAATCCCAGCTCGGCCAGATCGGCCACCAGCCAGTCCGCCGCCCGGTCGCAATCGCCCTTGAACGCCGGATCGGTGGAGATGGAGGGGATGCGCAGCAGGTCCAGCAGCCGTTCCGTCGCCTGCGGCAGGTCGCGGTCGATGGTGTCCAGAACCGATTGAAGCGTCATGGGAATGTCCTTGTCCGAATTGCGCGCAGGGTATCACCGCATCCGCCCCTGTCCAGACCGGACGCGCCGCGCTATGTTCGGGGCGAACACGCCGCCACCGGAAGGACGACCATGAAATACCTTGCCCTTGCGCTTCTGATCGCCACCCCCGCCGCCGCGCAGACCACGCTGACGGACGTGCGCGGGATGCTCTACCCTCGGGCGGGCATCGACGTCGAGATCCTGCCCAAGGACTATCTGCCCGCCGATCAGGCCGCGCTTCTGCGCACGGTGGGCGTGCAGCAGCCCTATTACGGCGCGATTGCGATTTCGCCCGCCGAAGGGATCATGACCGAGGCCACGGTGGCGGCGGCCAACTATCACACGACCGACGCCGCCGCGACCGCCGCCCTGCGCGACTGCAACGCCAAGCGCAAGGCCGAGCGGGCGTGCGAAGTCGTGGGCTATATCCGGCCCGCAGGCTGGCAGCAGCAGCCGGTGCAACTGTCGCAGGCCGCGACCGCCGCCTTCCTGAACGATTTCCGGGGCGAGGGGCCGAAGGCCTTCGCCATCTCCCCCTCCACCGGCGAATGGGGTCTGGCCAAGGGCGCGGGGGCGGCGGATGCGGCCATCGCCGAATGCGGCGCGGGCTGCCGGGTCATCCTTCAGAACTGATCCGTCGGGCGTTTTGTCCAGTTTCACCGGGACGACGCGCCCCTTACATCCACGTCAAGCCGCGCCTGCGGCCTGACGCGACAAGCCCCAGCCAACCCATCCGGGCGTCAGGGAGACAGCACATGACCTATGATACCGCCTTGGACACCGCCCTGAGCCGTCTGCATGACGAAGGGCGTTACCGCACCTTCATCGACATCGAGCGTCGGCAGGGCGATTTTCCCCGCGCCCTGTGGCGCCGACCCGACGGGACCGAGCGGGAGATCACCGTCTGGTGCGGCAACGACTATCTTGGCATGGGGCAGCATCCCGACGTTCTGGCCGCGATGCACGACGCGCTGGACGCGGCCGGCGCCGGGTCGGGCGGCACGCGCAACATCTCGGGCACCACGCTTTATCACAAGGCGCTGGAGGCGGAGATCGCCGATCTGCACGGCAAGGAGGCGGCGCTGGTCTTCACCTCGGCCTATATGGCCAATGACGCGACGTTGCAGACCCTGCCGAAGCTGTTCCCCGGTCTGGTCATCGTCTCGGACGAGCTGAACCATGCGTCGATGATCCAGGGCATTCGCAACGGGCGCGGGGAAAAGCACGTGTTCCGCCACAACGACCTGGCCCATCTGCGCGAGATACTCGAGGGTCTGCGCGGGCGTCCCGTGCTGATCGCGTTCGAGTCGATCTATTCCATGGACGGTGATTTCGGTCCCATCGGGGCGATCTGCGATCTGGCGGACGAATTCGGCGCGCTGACGTATATCGACGAGGTTCATGCCGTGGGCATGTATGGCGCGCGCGGGGCCGGGGTGGCCGAGCGCGACGGGCTGATGGGGCGGATCGACATCATCAACGGCACCTTGGGCAAGGCGTTCGGGGTGTTTGGCGGCTATGTCGCGGGGTCGGCGAAGATGATGGACGCGGTGCGGTCCTATGCGCCGGGGTTCATCTTCACCACCTCGCTTCCGCCGGCGGTGGCGGCGGGGGCGGCGGCGTCGATCCGGCATCTGAAGGGCGACGGCGCGGTGCGGGCGCGGCACCAAAGCCAGGCGGCGACGCTGAAGATGCGGCTGAAGGGGCTGGGCCTGCCGCTGATCGATCACGGCAGCCACATCGTTCCGGTGCATGTGGGGCACCCCGTCCATTGCAAGATGCTGTCGGACATGCTGCTGGAAGATCATGGCATGTATGTGCAGCCGATCAACTTCCCCACCGTGCCGCGCGGCACGGAACGGCTGCGCTTCACCCCGTCCCCCCTGCATGACGCGGCGCAGATCGACGGGCTGGTGAAGGCGCTGGATTCCCTGTGGGGGCACTGTGCGCTGAATCGCGCCGAGATGTCGGCCTGACGAATTGCCGGATGCAATGCTCTCTGGTCTGTGATAGGTGATCGAAGTATCAAGCGGCTCGAGTCGGGACAAGGCTCGGGCATATCCGGGGCAGGGCAGAATTGAGCATGATCTGGCGGAGGACATCCCCTTCGACGGCGACGGACGGCAAACCCAAGGGGTTTGACGACTTCGAGTTGCGTCTTGGCGACATCATGCGCGGCGAACGGGCGACGCTGGGAAAATCCCTTCTGGACGTCCAGCGCGAGCTTCGGATCAAGGCCACCTATATCGCCGCGATCGAGAATTGCGACCTTACGGCGTTCGAAAGCCAGGGGTTCATCGCAGGCTATATCCGGTCCTATTCCCGGTATCTGGGGATGGACCCGGAATGGGCCTATGAGAAGTTCTGCGTCGAGGCCAATTTCACGCTGCATCACGGCATGGCGACCGGATCGCCCAAGCGTCCGGTTCCCGTCCGGGCCGGGGTCGCGCGCGATCCGCTGGCCGATCCGCATCCGAAATTCCTGCCGCGCGGGCAAAGCCTTGCCGCGCAGATCGATCTGCGGGCCGTGGCGTCGATCCTGGTCGTGGCCATGCTGATCGGCGGCATCGGTTTCGGCGGCTGGTCGGTTCTGAAGCAGATCCAGCAGGTGCAGCTGGCCCCCGTGACCCAATCGCCCGATGTCGTGGCGGACATGGATCCGCTGGCGGGCATGGGGCGCCGTGCCGACGATCCCGTGCAACCGGCGACCGAAGCCGGCCTGCGGTCCGATGATCTGATGGCGCGCCTCTATCGCCCGCAGGATCAGGCGCTGGATGTGCCGGTTCTTGTGCCGCGCGACGGGCCCATCGGCACGATCGACCCCCGTGCAGGTGCGGTTCAGACGGCCGAGGCGGGCGAGGTGTTCGGCCCCGAACAGCCCGACGCCGCCGCCCCGCAGGTGGTCGCGGCGCAGGCCCCGGCCGTGGAAATCCTGGCGGTGCGCCCGTCCTGGGTGCGCGTGCAATCGGCCGACGGCACGGTGCTGTTCGAAAAGATCCTCGGGGCCGGCGAACGGTATGAGGTGCCGCAGATGGAAGAACCGGCGCGGCTGCGCGCGGGCAATTCCGGCTCGGTCTATTTCGCGGTGAACGGGCAGACCTATGGCCCCGCCGCTGCCGGGGCGTCGGTGGTCAAGAATGTCAGCCTGACGCCGCAGGCGCTGACCGAAACCTATGCCGCCGCGGACGCGACGCAGGATGCCGATCTGCAGAAGATCCTGACCGCCGACGCCGCGCAATAGGGGCGGTTGCCGAACGGCCCCGCGCCACCTATGTTCGGCGCATGGCCAAAGCGGAGTTTTCCCCCATGTCGCTGAACCACGTCCGTCCGTGGCGAAATATCTATCGCCGGAAATCCCGGCAGATCATGGTGGGCAATGTGGCCGTGGGGGGCGATGCCCCGATCTCGGTCCAGACCATGACCAACACGCTGACCACCGACGTCCGCGGCACCATCGCCCAGATTCAGGCGGCGGCGGCGGCGGGGGCGGATATCGTCCGCGTCTCCGTCCCGGACGAGGAATCGTCCCGCGCGTTGAAGGAGATCGTGGCCGAAAGTCCGGTACCCTTGGTCGCCGACATCCACTTCCATTACAAACGCGCGATCGAATCGGCGGCGGCGGGCGCGGCCTGCCTGCGGATCAACCCCGGCAATATCGGGGACGAGGCGCGGGTGAAGGAGGTCATCAAGGCCGCCCGCGATCACAACTGTTCCATTCGCATCGGGGTGAATGCCGGGTCGCTGGAACGCCACCTTCTGGAGAAATACGGCGAGCCGTGCCCGGAGGCGATGGTCGAATCCGGCATGGATCACATCAAGATCCTGCAGGACAACGATTTCCACGAATTCAAGATTTCGGTGAAGGCGTCGGACGTGTTCCTGGCCGCCGCCGCCTATCAGGCGCTGGCCGAGGCGACGGATGCCCCGATCCATCTTGGCATCACCGAGGCCGGGGGGCTGGTTT
This sequence comes from Falsirhodobacter halotolerans, assembly GCF_022899245.1. Classification (NCBI taxonomy): domain Bacteria; kingdom Pseudomonadati; phylum Pseudomonadota; class Alphaproteobacteria; order Rhodobacterales; family Paracoccaceae; genus Falsirhodobacter; species Falsirhodobacter halotolerans. The sequence goes on along the minus strand of NZ_JALJAZ010000001.1, from coordinate 1,975,072 downwards.
CCGGCACGGTGAAATCCGCCATCGGTCTGGGCAACCTGTTGTGGATGGGGATCGGCGACACGATCCGCGTCTCCCTCTCCGCCGATCCGGTGGAGGAGGTGAAGATCGGGTATGAAATCCTGAAATCGCTGGGCCTGCGCCACCGCGGTGTCACGATCATCTCCTGCCCCTCCTGCGCGCGGCAGGGGTTCGACGTGATCAAGACCGTGTCCACGCTGGAGGAACGTCTGGCCCATGTGACCACATCCATGAGCCTGTCGATCATCGGCTGCGTGGTGAACGGCCCGGGCGAGGCGCTGATGACCGATATCGGCTTCACCGGCGGCGGGGCGGGCAGCGGCATGGTCTATCTGGCGGGCAAGCAAAGCCACAAGCTGTCGAACGATCAGATGATCGACCACATCGTGGAGCAGGTGGAGGCCAAGGCCGCGCAGATCGAGGCCGAGAAGGCCGCGGCCGAGGATGTGGCGGCGGAATAACCGCCGCCCCCCATCTTACCCCTCGCGTTCGCTGCGCACGATCTGCGCCATCTGCGGACCGGGCACGTAGCCGCGCAGCAACGTGTCCCCCACGACGAAGGTCGGCGTGCCCTGGATCTGCATCTTCTGCGCCAACGCGTGGTTGTCGGCGATGATCTGCGTGATGTCGTCGGCGTTCATGCGGGCCTTCACCTCGGCCGCATCCAGCCCCAGATCGCCCGCCAGCCGGGTCAGGGTGGCGTCGTTCACCTCCCCCCGCAGGGTGAAGAACGCGTCATGCGCCTTTTTGTAGGCATCATCCCCGCCGATCGCCTTCGCGGCCAGCGCAAAGCGCGAGGCCATGACCGACTGTTCGCCCAGGATCGGCAGTTCCTTCAGCACGAAGCGGATGTTGCCGTCCTGCGCAACAAGCTGCTCCGTCTCGGCAAAGGCCTGCCGGCAATAGCCGCAACGGTAATCCATGAACTCCACCACCGTCACGTCGCCATCCACGTTGCCGCCCACCCAATCGGCGGGGGAGGAGAAGAGCGCGTCGGCATTGGCGGCGATCAACGCCTCGTCCGCGCCGACCTGCTGTTGCTGCTGGCGTTCGTCCAGTATCTGAATCGCCTCCATCAGCACTTCGGGGTTTTCCAGCAGGTAATCGCGCACTTCCTTGCGCAGCACCTGGCGTTCGGCATTCGTCATGTCCTGCGCCGCGGCGGGCAGGGCAAGGGCGGCAAGGGCAGCCGCAAGGGCAAGGCGTTTCATCGGCGACTCCATGTTTGCGGCGGCAGGGAACACGCTGCGCGGCGGGATGGCAAGTGTTGACCTCTGCGACCATGTGCCCGACAGAAGGGTGTGGGCCATATGTGGGGGCAAAGATGCGCGTTTCAAACCGGGGCGGGGTCGATCCGTTCCTTGTCATGGACGTGATGGATGCCGCCGCCACGCTGGAGGCGCAAGGCCGCCGTATCATCCATATGGAGGTGGGCCAGCCCGGAACGCCCGCCCCCGCCGCCGCGCGGGCGGCGCTGACGGCGGCGATGGACCGGCCCCTGGGCTATACGCTGGCGCTGGGCCTGCCGGAGTTGCGGGCGGGGATCGCGGCGCTTTATGCCCGCTGGTATGGCGTGGATATGGACCCGGCGCGGGTGATCGTGACCTCGGGGTCGTCCGGGGCGTTCCTTCTGGCCTTCACCGCGCTTTTCGATGCGGGCGACCGTGTGGCGCTGGGCGAGCCGGGCTATCCCTCCTATCGCCAGATCCTGCGCGCGCTGAGCGTGACGCCCGTGGGCATCCCCGCGCGGGTGGAGAACCGTCTGCAGCCCGTGCCGGAGGATCTGGCGGCGGTGCCGGATCTGGCGGGGCTGATCGTGGCATCGCCCGGCAACCCGTCGGGCACGATGCTGGACCGTGCCGCGATGGCCGCGCTGATGGACCATGCGGCGGGGCGCGACATAACCTTCATCTCGGACGAGATCTATCACGGGCTGCATTACGGCCCCCGTGCGGTATCGGCGCTGGAAATCTCGGACCGCGCCTATGTGATCAATTCGTTTTCCAAGTATTTTTCCATGACCGGCTGGCGCATCGGCTGGATGGTCGTGCCCGAGGATCATGTCCGCCGGGTGGAGCGTCTGGCGCAGAACCTGTTCATCTGCCCGCCCCATGCCAGTCAGGTGGCCGCGCTGGCCGCGCTTGAGGCGGGGGAGGAGCTGGAGGCCAACCGCGCCGTCTATGCCCGCAACCGCGCCCTGATGCTGGAACGCCTGCCGCAGGCGGGGTTCACGAAAATCGCGCCGCCCGATGGGGCCTTCTATATCTATGCCGACGTGTCCGACCTGACGCCTGACAGCCGTATGCTGGCGCAGGACATCCTGCATCAGGCGGGGGTGGCGGTCACGCCGGGCCATGATTTCGACCCGGTGCGCGGGGGGCAATGGCTGCGCTTCTCCTATGCCCGCGCCACGGCGGATATCGAGGAAGGGCTGGACCGGCTTGTGACGTTCATGGCGGGGCGGGCATGATCTGGCGTGCGTTGGCCCTGTGGCTGGCCTTGGCCGTGGCGGCGGTGGCGCAGGAGGGGGCGCGGCTTGACCCCGAAGGGTCGGCCATCCGCACGCCGTGGCTGGGCGGGGTGGAAGCGGTGCTGAAGCTTTCGGCCCCCGTGCCGTGGCGCGCGCGGCTGATGGACGATCCCCCGCGCCTGATCGTCGATTTTCGCGGCGCCGATCTGGGGGAGGCCGAGTGGACGCATGGGCGGCGGGTGACCTCGGTCACCTCCGGCTCGCTTCGCCCCGGCTGGTCGCGGCTGGTGGTGGGGCTGAACGGTCCCTTCGCGATCACCCGCGCCGACATGGCGACGGGGAACGGGGCCACCGTGACCATCGCGCTGGAAAAGACCGACGAGGCCGCCTTCCGCGCCGAGGCGGCCCGCCCCGAGCCGCCCGAATGGACCCTGCCCGAACCACCCGCCCCCGCACCGGCGCAGGGGCGCGGGCCGTTGACGGTGATGCTGGACCCCGGCCATGGCGGGATCGACCCCGGCGCCCGCTATCAGGGCTATGCCGAAAAGGCGCTGACCCTGCAATTCGCGCGGGAGCTGCAGGCGGTGCTGGTGGCCGACGGCACGTTCCGCGTGGCCCTGACGCGCGACAGCGACGAGTTCGTGTCGCTTGAGGCGCGGCTGACCCGCGCGCGTCAAGCGGGGGCGGGGGTGTTTCTGTCGATCCATGCCGACGCCATCCGTTCGGGCGAGGCGTCGGGGGCCACCATCTACACCTTTTCCCCGAACGCGACCGACCGCGCGGCCGAAGTGCTGGCCGCGATGCACGACCGCGACGACATTCTGGCGGGCGTCGATCTGGGTGGGCAGGACGATGCGCTGGCCCGCGTGCTGATGGACATGACCCGCACCGATACCACCCCGCGCACCGAACGTCTGGCCTGGACGCTGGAACGGGCGATCAAGGGGCAGGACATCCGTATGCACACCCGCCCGCGGCAGGCGGCGGATTTCGCGGTGTTGAAATCCCCCGACATGCCGTCGGTGCTGCTGGAACTGGGGTTCATGTCCTCGTCCCGCGACATGGCGCTGATGACCACGCAGGCCTGGCGTCTGCGCATGGCGCAGGCGATCCGCGACGCGCTGAAGGCCTGGGCCGCGCAGGATGGCGAGCTTCGGTTCATCGTCGCCCCCTGAGGGGGCCCCCATAAGATCGCGTTACCGCCGCACCTGTCGTTTTGACCTTCGCCCCCACGCGGAGTATATACCGCCCAGCACAGGTGCGGGGGCAGGGTAGTGTTCAGGTTCATCGGCTCCGTTCTCGGGGCCATCTTCACGGCGATCACCCTTGGGATCGTGTTCGGGGCCCTGGTTCTGGGCGCGGTCTTCTGGATGTATTCGCGCGATCTGCCAAGCCATGACAGTCTGGCGCAATACACGCCGCCCACGATCAGCCGCATCTATAACGGCGAAGGGCAGGTGATCGACGAGTTTGCCCATGAACGCCGCATCTTCGTCCCGGTGGAGGAAATCCCCGATCTGGTGAAGAACGCCTTCATCTCGGCCGAGGACAAGAACTTCTATACCCACCAGGGCTATGACCCGCGCGGCATCACGGCGGCCATCGTGGAGGCGGTGCAGACGCGCGGCGCCACCGTGCGCGGCGCATCCACCATCACCCAGCAGGTGGCCAAGAACTTCCTTCTGTCCTCGGACCGCACGGCGGAACGCAAGATCAAGGAAATCATCCTGGCCACACGGCTGAACAGTTCGTTGTCCAAGGACAAGGTTCTGGAACTCTATATGAACGAGATTTTCCTGGGCCAGAACTCCTATGGCGTGGCAGCGGCGGCGCAGACCTATTTCAACAAGAGCCTGAGCGATCTGGACCCGGCCGAGGCCGCGGTTCTTGCGTCGATGCCGCAGGCGCCCAGCCGCTACAACCCCGCCACCAACGGGGAACGCCTGACCCAGCGGCGCGATTACGTCCTGCGCGAAATGCGCCAGAACGGCTATATCGATGATGCGCAGATGGAGGCGTCGCTGGCCGAACCGCTGCGGTCGGTCCAGACGGGCGATTACGAACCCTACCGCGAGGCGCTGCCCCCCCGCAGCTATTTCTCGGACGAGATCCGGCGCCAGTTGTCGCGGGATTTCGGCGAACAGCAGTTCTTCGGCGGCGGCCTTTCGGTCCGCGCCACGGTGGACCCCGAATTGCAGGCCGACGCCGCCGCCGCCCTGCGCGAAGGGTTGGAGAAGCTTGACCGTTCCAAAGGCGTGTGGCGCGGCAGCCGCGTGACCCTGCCCCCCGAGGTGCTGGGATCCGAGGACGACTGGCGTCCCGCCCTGTCCGCCGCCGCCGTTCCGCGCGACATTCCGGGTTGGCACCCGGCGGTGGTGCTGGAGGCCGGGGCGACCGCGACGCTGGGCATCGAGGACGTGGAGGGCACGGGCACCGTTCCCGCCAGCGACGTGACCTGGGCGCGCAAGCTGACGGCCAATGGCAGCCTTGGCCCCCGCGCCGACGAGGCCTCCGATCTGGTGGCGGTGGGCGACGTGGTGCTGGTGCGCGAAAGCGGGGACGCGTGGTCCCTGCGTCAGGTGCCCGAGGTGCAGGGCGGGTTCATGGCGATGGACGTGAATTCGGGCCGCGTTCTGGCGATGCAGGGCGGCTTCTCCTATCAGGACAGCAGCTTCAACCGGGCGACGCAGGCGCAGCGTCAGCCGGGGTCGTCGTTCAAGCCGTTCATCTATGCCGCCGCGCTGGATCGGGGCATGACGCCCGCCACGATCATCGTTGACGCCCCGATCGAGGTGAACACCCCTCAGGGCCTCTGGACGCCGCAGAACGCCTCCGGGCGCTATTACGGGCCGACGCCGATGCGCGTGGGGATCGAACAGTCGCGCAACCTGATGACCGTGCGTCTGGCGCAGGAAATCGGCATGGACACCGTGGCGCAATATGCCGAACGGTTCGGCGTCTATGCCCCCATGCGGCAATTCCTGGCCAACGCGCTGGGCGCGCAGGAAACGACGCTGATGAAGATGGTGTCGGCCTATGCCATGTTCGCCAATGGCGGGCAGCGGGTGGAACCGACGCTGGTGGACCGGGTGCAGGACCGCTTCGGGCGGACGGTCTATCGTCATGATCAGCGCACCTGCACGAACTGCGGATCGGCCACGCTGCCCGGCGGGCAGGCCCCGGAGATTCAGGCCAACAACGACCAGATCATGGACCCGATCACCGCCTATCAGCTCACCTCCATGATGCAGGGCGTGGTGCAGCGCGGATCGGGCAGCGGCGTGCATCTGCCCGTGCCCGTGGCGGGCAAGACGGGGACGACGAACGACGCCAAGGACGTGTGGTTCATCGGCTACACCTCCAACATCGTGGCGGGCTGCTATATCGGGTATGACCAGCCGCGTTCGCTGGGCCGGTCGGCCTTCGGCGGAACCCTGTGCGTGCCGGTGTTCCAGGAGTTCATGGAAAAGGCCGTGGCGCGCTTTGGCGGGACGGATTTCAAGGTGCCGCCGGGCGGATATTTCATGAAGATCGACCGGTTCTCGGGCGCGCGCCTGCCGGACAGCGCATCGGGTCCGAACGTCATCTCGGAATATTTCCGCGATGGAATCGAGCCGCAATTCGGCAACGCGGTAGATGGCGGCTTCGTCATGGGGGAAAACCTGCCCATGTTCGCGCCGGGCGAAACCGAAGACAGTCAGGCGGTCACCACCTCCACCGGCGAACGGCGGGTCATCCCGCGTGAGAATGCGGGCTTTGGCACGCTCAGCTCTGGGGGGCTCTACTGACACTCCCGCCGCCCCCCGCTTGAAGCGCGGGGGGCAAGCGGATAAGACGACCCCACACCTGCCGAGGACACCCATGCGCACTGAAATCCAGAACCACGTCGAGACGATCCGCAAATCGCTGGAGCTTCTGGCGCAGCGCATGGACCGTGAAACCGCCAGTCACCGGCTGGAGGAGTTCAACGCCATGATCGAGGCGGGCGACATCTGGAACGACCCGGCCAAAGCGCAGAAGCTGATGCGCGACCGGCAGGCGCTGATGGACCAGATCTCCACCTTCGACCTGATCGACGCGGGTTTGCGCGACAATGTCGAACTGATCGAGCTGGGCGAGGCCGAGGGCGATCAGGACATCGTGGAGGAGGCCGAGCAGGCCATTCGCGATCTGGTCACCCTGGCCCAGGCGAAAGAGCTTGAGGCGCTGTTGGACGGCGAGGCGGACGGCAACGACACATTTTTGGAGGTCAATGCGGGCGCGGGCGGCACCGAAAGCTGCGACTGGGCGTCGATGCTGGCGCGGATGTATGTCCGCTGGGCCGAAAAGAAGGGCTACAAGGTCGAAACCCAGTCCATGTCCGAGGGCGAGGAGGCGGGGATCAAGTCCGTTTCCTACAAGATTTCCGGGCCGAACGCCTATGGCTGGCTGAAATCGGAATCGGGCGTGCACCGTCTGGTGCGCATCTCCCCCTATGATTCCGCGGCACGGCGGCACACGTCGTTTTCGTCGGTCTGGGTCTATCCGGTGGTGGACGACAATATCGAGATCGACATTCCCGACCGCGACATCCGCATCGACACCTATCGCTCGTCCGGCGCGGGTGGGCAGCACGTCAACACCACCGATTCCGCCGTGCGGATCACCCACATTCCGACGGGCATCGTGGTGACAAGCTCCGAGAAGTCGCAGCACCAGAACCGCGCCAACTGTATGGCCGCGCTGAAGTCGCGCTTGTATCAACAGGAACTGGACCGCCGCAACGCCGCGATCAACGCCCAACACGACGCGAAGGGCGACGCGGGCTGGGGCAACCAGATCCGCTCTTACGTCCTTCAGCCCTACCAGATGGTGAAGGACCTGCGGACCAGCGTGGAGACATCGGACACGCAGGGCGTGCTGGACGGCGATCTGGACAAGTTCATGGCGGCGACGCTGGCGCAGGACGTGGCCGGGAAAAGCCGGGCGGAAGCGAACGCGGAGTGACGCTTAATGGATGCGGGGTCATCCCGCATTGTTGGACCTATCAAATTGCGAATTGCTTCATATAATCTTTTGCCCAAACCGGTATTCTTGGCCACGAATACCCACGATGCGTACTCCAAGATACAGTGCCCGAAATGCGCTCTTGAGCTACAATCCAGTCAATTGTTTTGTCGTGTGGGTAAAGATACACTTGCTCATCTTCTCAGAAGGCAATGTAAATATCTTTGCCCTCGTATTTCTTATCGATAGTCATGCGGGCCTTTTGTTGCACCCTTAAAATATCACTTCCGCCGATGTGAAGTGCAATAAAATCCGCTCCGTGGAAGTCGTCAGATAGACGTATCGAATGATAGCCGTAATCTGCTAAACAAGAGGCGATTTTATGGAAATTAAAATTTTCCCGCTGTCTTGAATTTAATTGGGAATACGAAGTCTTTTTTAAAGGTGTCATAAAAAGTGAGCATGCAATAAAAAAGCGCCCCGTGGGGCGCTTTTGTCAAACTTGGGGTTTGGGGGGCGCGGCCGGGGCAGGGGCCGCCGTCTGCGTTACCTGCGGCTGGGGCGGCGCGATGGCCTTTTTGCCCTGCTGCAGTGGATCGTCCTGACGCTGAACCGAGCCTTCGAAATGCGCGCCCGACTCGATCGCGATGGTCTTGTGGATGATGTCGCCCTCCACCCGCGCGGTGGAGGTGAGGCGAACCTTCAGACCCCGAACGCGGCCGATGACCCGACCGTTGACGACGATATCGTCGGCCACGATCTCGCCCCGGATGGTGGCGGTTTCACCCACGGTCAGCAGGTGGGCGCGGATGTCGCCTTCGACCGTGCCTTCGACCTGAACGTCGCCGGTGGTCTTGATGTTGCCCGTGATCGTCAGATCCGAGGACAGGACCGAAGTGCCCGCCTTGGCGCGCGGGGGGGGCGCATCGCCCTTGGGCGCGTCCGTCCAGGATTTGTTTTCGCCATCGCCCTGTTTCGGGCCGGGCTCGTTCACTCTGCTTTTAGAAAACATCTCTTCCCGCCTTGATGAAGGTCATGGGGTTCACGACCTGACCGCCAACATGCACTTCGTAATGCAGATGGCTGCCGGTGGACCGTCCTGAACTTCCCATAGCACCGATCTGGTCGCCACGCGACACCCTATCGCCGACTTTCACATCAATTCGCGACATGTGGGCATAGCGGGTCATGATGCCGAAATCGTGCCGCACCTCGACCATGCGGCCATATCCGTTGCCCCAACCGGCCTTGACCACGACACCGTCGCCGGTGGTCAGGATGGGGGTGCCGACGGGGGCGGCCATGTCGATGCCCGCATGCATCCGGCGGCCCGCGCCCTTGGGATCGTTGCGATATCCAAAGCCGGAGGAGTAGCGGAAACGGCTGGTGACCGGCATCGCCATCGGCACGCGCATGGCGGCGATGCGATACATGTTCATCCGCTCCAACCCGTCCAGAATGGCGTTGGCGCGCGTTTCCTCGGCCGAGACGGCGCCGCTCATGGTGGAGAGGCTGACCGGCGTCAGGGGGCCGCCCTGGCCGGAGTAGCCGCGCCGCACCTGCCGCAGCAGGTCGTCGGTGTTGAGGCCCGCGGCGCGGAACATGCGGTCCAGCGGCTCCATCGACATCTCCACCGCGTCTTCCAACTGGGTGAAGATCGCGTTGTTGCGCGCCTCCAGCGCCGCTTTCTCGTCCGCGGTGTCGGTGCTTTGGGCCAGCGCGGTCTGCGCGGCCTGGGCCATGTCGTCGCGTTCGCGCGCGGTGCTGTCCAGCGCGGCGGTGATCATCTTCAGCGTGTCGGTCGCCTCCACCCCGTCCTCGGGGGTGCGGTCGTTCATCGCGGCGGTCACGCGGGTGATTTCGGTCCGGGCGGAATCGCGTTCCTCCAGCGTCTTGCGCAGGGTGTCCTGCACCGCGCCGAGGCCGCTTTCCAGTTCGCGCCGTTCGTCTTCGGACGCAAGCAGGCGCGATTGCATCGACGACACTTCGGCCAGGGCGGTGGCGAAGCGGGCCTGGGCGTTCGCCGCCTCCTGCGCGCGGGCGTCACGGTCGTCGGACAATTCGTTCAGGCGCTGTTCATACATCGCCTGCTGGCGGGCGGTGGCGCCCTTGCCGGATTCGGTCGATACGCCGTCCATGAACACGATGGCCGAAGCCACCATGGCCCATCCCGTCAGCGTCACCCCCCCGGCCAGTGCGGCCAGTTGGGTCAGGGGGCGGATGCGCACGAAGCGCGTGGCCGTGTCGGACTTCAGATACAGCCGCTGTTCGGGAAGCCAGCGTTCCAGTGTCGAATGAAGCCGGTAGGTGGTGCGTTTCAGCAAAGGATCGGTTTCCGTTGTTGTTGCCCAGACAAGACGCCCGCGTGACCCACGACCGCAATGCGAATATCGGAAGATTTCCTGACTCGCATTCCCTGTCCCGCCGTATGGATACGGCAGCGGGGCGGGAAAGGGCAACCAATTTGGAAATCGGGTTCCGCACTGCGGCGGAACCTTGCGCATTTCGGCGGATTTTCGCCACATTGCCTGTGGGTAACTACAGTTCGCGGGCGGCGTCCAGCACGGTCTCGGCATGGCCGGGCACCTTCACCTTGCGCCATTCCTGCGCGATCCGCCCTTCGGAGTCGATCAGGAAGGTGGCGCGTTCGATGCCCATGCTTTTCTTGCCATACATGTTCTTTTCGACCCACACGCCATACGCCTCCGCCACCCCCGCCACGTCCGAGGCCAGCGTGATCCCCAGCCCGTATTTGCCGCAGAACTTGTTGTGCGAGGCCAGATCGTCCTTGGAAATGCCGATCACCCGGACGCCCGCCGCCTCGAACTCGGGCGACAGGCGGTGGAAGTCCTGCGCCTCCAGCGTGCAGCCGGGCGTGTCGTCGCGGGGATAGAAATACAGAACCACCGGCTGCTTCAGGGCCGAAAGCGTAACCTCGCCATCGGTGGTGGGCAGGGTGAAATCGGGCGCGGTGCGGGTCATGATCGGTCCTTGTCCTATGTTGCCATTGCGGCGGGAAACAGGCATCGCCTGATGAAGCAGGATAGAGGAACGGGTGTGGCGGGCAAGCGGGCGGCAGGACGGCTGATGCGGGGGGCGGGGGCCATGTGCCTCGTGGCGCTGACGCTCGTCGTGCTGGCGATCGGCGCGCTGGCCGTGTCGGGCCGCGCCGTGCCCCTGCCGCGCGCGGTGCTGGACGTGGCGCAGCACCGGATCGACGCGGGGCTGCGGCAGGCGGGCACCACGGGCGTGGCGGTCCGTCTGGGCGGCGTGTCGCTGGCCGTGGAACGCAGTTTGCGCCCGCGCGTGGTGCTGCGCGACATCCGCGTGTCCGATGCGACCCAGCGCCCCATCCTGCACCTGCCCGAGGCGCGGCTGGTCTTCACCCACCCGACCCTGCTGACCCCCGTGCCGCGCCCCTATGCCGTCGTGCTGGACGGCGCCCGCATCGCGGTGCGGCGCGATGCGGATGGCCGCTTCGATCTGGCGTTGGGCGTTCAGGCCGAAGGCGCCATGACCACCGATTACGCCGGCGCGCTGGAGGAGGTGCGGCGTTTTCTGACCGCGCCCGTCATCTCGGACCTGCACGAGATTTCCATTTCCCGCGTGACGGTTCGGATCGACGACGAGCGGGCGGACCGCATCTGGGAACTGCGGGACGGCAGCCTGACGCTGCTGCGCGACGACGACATCCTTTCGGCGGATCTGTCGGCGGGGGTGGCGGGCACCACCGAAGGCCGGCTGGGGCTGAGCATCGCCGCCGATCTGGAGAACGGTCAGACCACGCTTCGCGCGGATGTGCGCGATGTGGCCACGACCGACGTGGCGGCGCAGGCGGCCCCCTTGGCCGTGCTTGCGGTGCTGCGGGCCCCGGCGGCGGGCACGGTGCGCGCCTCGCTGGACCGGACGGGGGCACTGGCGGCGTTCGATGCGCGTCTGGAGCTGGGACGCGGCGCCCTGCTGCCGCGCGACGACATGCGCCCCATTCCGTTCGACAGCGCGGGCCTGACGATCGGCTACGACCCCACGGATCAGCGTCTGGATTTGGCCGATCTGTCGGTGCAGGGCCCCACCCTGCGCACCAAGGCCGTGGGGCAGATGTTTCTGCGCGATCTGGAGCGGGGGCGGCCGCAGACGCTTCTGGCGCAGATCCGCCTGCGCGATGTGGCGGTGGACCCGCAGGGCCTGTTCACCGAACCCGTCCGCTTTTCCGAAGGGCAGCTGGACGCCCGGCTGCGGCTTGATCCGTTCACGCTGGACATCGGGCAGGTCGCGTTGATGGAGGGGGAGCGGACGTTGCGCGGGCGGGGCCAGGTGCGCGCGGATCCCGACGGCTGGTGGCTGTCCTTTGATCCGACGCTGAACGCCATCCGCCGCGACCAGCTTCTGGCGCTGTGGCCCGTGACGCTGGTGCCGCGCACGCGCGACTGGCTGGACCAGAACGTGCTGGAGGGCAATCTGCGCGACGTGCGCGCCGCTGTCCGCATCGCCCCGGGGCAGGAGACGCGGGTGGCCTTGGGCTATTCCTTTGCCGGGGGCGATGTGCGCTTCCTGCGCACCCTGCCGCCGATCGAGGGGGGGGAGGGGTATTCCGCCATCCAGAACGACCGGTATTCCATGGTGCTGGAACGCGGCCATGTAACCCCGCCCGAAGGGGGGCGGGTGGCGGCGGATCGGTCCACCCTTGTCGTGCCGGACCTGCGCGAACGCCCCATCCGGGCGCAGATCGACCTTGTGACCCGGTCCAGCGTGACGGCGGCGCTGTCGCTTCTGGATCAGCCGCCCTTCCGCTTTTTAAGCCGCGCGAACCGCAGCGTCGATCTGGGCACGGGGCAGGCGGCGGTGCGCACGCGGCTGACGTTGCCCATCGTCGATGGCCTGACCCCCGATGCCGTCGATTTCGACGTGCAGGGGCGGATCACGGATTTCGCATCCTCGACCTTGGTGCCGGGCAAGGAATTGCTGTCCGACGCCCTGACGCTGGCGGCAACGCCGCAGGCCCTGACCGTGGCCGGGGACGGCACCTTGGCGGGGGTCCCGTTCACCGCCACCTATCGCCTGCCGCTGGCCGCCCCCGGCACGACCCAGACGGTGGTGGGCCAGGCGACGCTGTCGCCTCGGGCCGCGCGCACCTTCGGCATCGACCTGCCCGACGGGCTGATCACCGGGCAGGGGCAGGGGCGGTTTCAGGTGGCGCTCGACCCCGGCCAGCCGCCGCACCTGACCCTGACCTCGGACCTGCGCGGGATCGGGGCGGCGGTTCCGGCGGTGGGGTGGTCGAAGCCCGCGGCGGCGGCGGGGCGGCTGGAGGTGGACGCCGTCCTGTCGGAACCGACCGAGGTGCGCCGTCTGGCCGTCGAGGGCGGCGGGCTGGCCGCCGAGGGGCGGGTGGACCTGACCCCCGCAGGCGGGCTGGACGCGGTCCGGTTTTCGCGCCTGCGTCTGAACGGCTGGCTGGATGCGCCGGTGACGCTGACCGCGCGGGGCGCGGGGCAGACCCCGGCGGTGGCGGTGGGGGCGGGCATGGTGGACCTGCGCCGCCTGTCCCTGGGACCCGGCGGGGGCGACGGCGCGGGCGATACGCCGGTCACGGCCCGACTGGACGAGGTGCGGGTGAGCGACGCGCTGGCGCTGACCGACATGCGCGGCGATTTCCGCACGGCGGGCGGGTTCCAAGGCGATTTCGCAGGCCGGATCAATGGCGGGACCGAGGCGACGGGCCGCCTGACCCCGTCCGAGCACGGCACGGCGATCCGCCTTTACGCCCGCGATGCGGGGGGCGCGCTGCGGTCGGCGGGGATCTTCGACAAGGCGACCGGCGGCCCGATGGAAGTGATCCTGACCCCCCGCGCGGCGTCGGGCGAATATGACGGCGTGGCCCGCGCCAACGCCCTGCGTATCCACGACCTTCCGGTTCTGGCGCAGGCGGTGAACGCCGTCTCGGTCGTGGGCGCGGCGCAGGCGGCCGAAGGGGGCGGCATCCTGTTCGACGGGGCCGAGGCGCGGTTCCGCTTCACCCCCGGCGCGGTGGAGGTCACGCAAGGCGTTGCGGTCGGGGCGTCGCTGGGTGTAACGGCGGCGGGAGTGTATCGGATGGCGGACAAGCGATTCTTCATGCAGGGCGTCGTATCCCCCATCTATTTCCTGAACGGGGCGCTGGCGCCGCGCGGCGAAGGGCTGTTCGGCGTCACCTATCGCCTGCGCGGGACGGCGGACGCGCCGAAGTTTTCCGCCAATCCGCTGGCGCTTCTGGCCCCCGGCCCGCTGCGCGATCTTCTTCAATCCCCCCCGCCGAGGTTGGCCGAATGAAACTGTCCGATTTCGATTTCCACCTGCCCGACGATCTGATCGCGACCCGGCCCGCGCGGCCCCGCACCTCGGCCCGGCTGCTGCTGGCCGAAGGGGAGGCGATCCACGACCGGCATGTGCGCGATCTGGTGGACATCTTCCGGCCCGGCGACCGGCTGGTCCTGAACAACACGCGGGTCATTCCCGCCCGCCTGACCGGCACCCGCACCCGCATGACGGGGCAGGGGGAGGCCACCGCCAAGATCGAGGTGACGCTGCTGGAACCCGCCGCGACCGGCTGGCGGGCGCTGGCCAAACCGCTGCGGAAACTGGCGGAGGGGGAGGTGATCCGTTTTTCGGACGCGCTGTCGGCCCGCGTGGTGGAAAAGTCGGAGACCGAACTGCGGTTGGTCTTCGATGCCGAAGGCGACGCCTTCGATGCGGCGCTGGCGCAGGTGGGGGCGATGCCGCTGCCCCCCTATATCGCCGCCAAACGCGCCCCTGATGCGCAGGATCGCGACGATTACCAGACGGTGTTTGCCCGCCATTCCGGCGCGGTTGCGGCCCCCACCGCCAGCCTGCATTTCGACGATGCCCTTCTGGCCGCCCTGCGCGCCAAGGGTGTCACCTTCACCGAAGTCACGCTGCATGTGGGCGCGGGCACCTTCCTGCCGGTCAAGGTGGAGGATGTGACCACCCACAAGATGCACGCCGAATGGGGCGAGGTGACCGAGGACGCCGCCGCCGAGATCTCGGCCACCCGCGCCGCCGGGGGCCGGATCATCCCCGTGGGCACCACCGCCCTGCGCCTGATCGAAAGCGCCGCCGCCTCGGGGCAGGTGCGGGCGTGGCGGGGCACGACGGACATCTTCATCTATCCCGGATACCGTTTCCGCGTGACGGACGCGCTGATGACCAACTTCCACCTGCCAAAATCGACCCTGCTGATGCTGGTCTCGGCCCTGATGGGCGAGGCGCGCATCCGCGCCATCTACGATCACGCCGTCACGCAGGGTTACCGTTTCTTCTCCTATGGCGATTCGTCGCTGCTTATTCCTTCGGGTGATTCATGACCGCCGTATTCTTTTCCACCTGGCCGCTTCTTGTCGGCGTGCTGCTCTTGATGGTCGGCAACGGGATGCAAAGCTCGCTTCTTGGGATTCGCGGCGGGATCGAGGACTTCACGACGCTGCAGATATCGCTTGTGATGTCGTCCTATTTCGCGGGCTTCCTGTTCGGGTCGAAAATGGTGCCGGACATGATCCAGCGCGTGGGCCATGTGCGGGTGTTCGCCGCGCTGGGCTCCATCATCTCGGCGGTGCTGGTCTGTTATCCGGTGATGCCGGACTGGCTGATCTGGGCGCTGA
The DNA here is from genome assembly GCF_022899245.1 of Falsirhodobacter halotolerans. Lineage (NCBI taxonomy): Bacteria > Pseudomonadati > Pseudomonadota > Alphaproteobacteria > Rhodobacterales > Paracoccaceae > Falsirhodobacter > Falsirhodobacter halotolerans. The sequence goes on along the minus strand of NZ_JALJAZ010000001.1, from coordinate 1,959,943 downwards.
TGCGGGTGGCGATCGGGTTCAGCTTCTCGGGCGTCTATATCACCGCCGAAAGCTGGCTGAACAACACCGCCACGAACGAGACGCGCGGGCAGGCGCTGTCGATTTACATGATCGTGCAGATGCTGGGGATCGTGACGTCGCAGATCCTTTTGAACGTGGGCGATCCGGCGGGGTTCGCGATCTTCGTGCTGCCCTCGGTCCTCGTGTCCATCGCCTTCATCCCGATCCTGCTGACGGTGACGCAGGCCCCCACGTTCGAGACGACGGAGCGGCTGTCCTTCGCTCGCCTTTATGAAGTGTCGCCCTTGGGCGTGGTGGGCATGTTCCTTGCGGGCGGGATCTTCGCCTGCATGTTCGGCATGGCCGCCGTCTGGGGCACGGTGGTCGGGCTGTCGGTCGCGCAGATCTCAGCCTTCATCGCCGCGATGTATGTGGGGGGGCTGGTGTTCCAGTATCCCATCGGCTGGATGTCGGACCGGATGGACCGCCGCGCGCTGATCGGGATCGTCGCGGCGGTGGGCGCGGTGGCGATGTTCATCACCACCTTCCTGCCCATCGCCATGTGGGTGCTGATCCCGGCGGCGATCGTCATCGGCGGCGTGGCCAACCCGATGTATTCGCTGCTGATCGCGCACACCAACGACCACCTGACCAAAGAGCAGATGGCGGGGGCCAGCGCGGGCCTGCTGCTGTCGAACGGGTTGGGGGCGATGGCGGGGCCGCCGATCATCGGCTGGATGATGGACCGGATCGGGCAACAGGGGTTCTTCGTGTTCATCTGCGCCCTGATGGTGATGATCGCGGCCTATGCCGCCTATCGCACGACGCAGCGCACCGCGCCCAAGCCCGAGGATACGGGGGCCTTCGTCGTCATGGCGCCGACCGCCGCCGCCGTCGCCGTGGGTCAGTTGATGGAGGAAGCGGGTCAGGATACCGCGGCCGAGGTGGAGCAACTCTGAGATCGCCCTAGTGTTGTCAGACCCCCGCCGCTCTGTCACGGTGGGGGGACGGAGGTATCTGATGGACGATCCACAAAGCGTGCTCGATTTCTGGTTGGGCGAATGTTCCCCCGAGGACTGGTATTCCGCCGATCCCGAACTGGACGAGGAGATCCGCGAAAGTTTCGGCGATCTGTGGGAGGCGGCGCTGCAGGGCGGTCTGGACCACTGGATCGACGGCCCGGCGGGAACGCTGGCCTTCCTGATCGTCTGCGACCAGTTTTCGCGCAACATCTGGCGCGGCAAGGCGCGCGCCTTCGCCACCGATCCGCAGGCCCGCGCCGCCGCACGCCGCGCCCTGGAACATGGCTGGGACATGCTGGCCCCCGAGCCGGAGCGGCAGTTTTTCTATCTGCCGTTCGAACATTCCGAATATCCCGAGGATCAGGCGCTGGCCGTTCACCTCTTCCGGGAACGGATGCCGGAAGGGGCGGAGAACTATCTTCACGCCCGCGCGCATGAGGCGATCATCAAGCAGTTCGGGCGATTCCCGTTCCGCAACGCCGCCCTGGGCCGCGCGAATACCCCCGAAGAAGAGGCGTTCATGTCCGAAGGGGCCTATGCCGGCTTCGTCGAACGTTTCCGGGCGGAGGGTCCGTTGCGTGTGGTCCGGTGATAGTTTAATACTGAACTAGTTTTCAGTGGAGGGCTCGATGGCCGACAACTTCGACATGATCGTGATTGGCGCCGGACCCGGCGGCTATGTGGCGGCCATCCGTGGCGCGCAGCTTGGCTTGAAGGTCGCGATCGTGGAACGCGAGAATCTGGGCGGCATCTGCCTGAACTGGGGCTGCATCCCGACCAAGGCGCTTTTGCGCTCGGCCGAAGTGTTCCACCTGATGCACCGTGCCAAGGAATTCGGGCTGAAGGCCGAAGGTATCAGCTATGATCTCGACGCGGTGGTCAAACGCTCGCGCGGGGTGGCAAAGCAGCTGTCCTCGGGCATCGGCCACCTGATGAAGAAGAACAAGATCACCGTGGTCATTGGCGAGGCGACGATCCCCGCCAAGGGCAAGGTGTCCGTCAAGGGCGAGAAGGGGACGCAGGACCTGACCGCCAAGGCCATCGTGCTGGCCACCGGGGCGCGGGCCCGCACCCTGCCGGGGCTGGAGGCCGATGGCGATCTGGTCTGGACCTATCGCCACGCGCTGCAACCCAAGCGGATGCCGAAGAAGCTGCTGGTCATCGGGTCGGGCGCGATCGGCATCGAATTCGCGTCCTTCTTCAACACTTTGGGCGCCGACACCACCGTGGTCGAGGTCATGGATCGCGTCCTGCCGGTGGAGGATGCCGAGATTGCGGGCTTCGCCAAGAAGGCGTTCGAGAAGCAGGGGATGAAGATCCTTGAAAAGACGTCCGTGAAGAAACTGGACAAGGCGGGCGGCAAGGTCACTGCCCATCTGGAATCCGGCGGCAAGGTCACGACGCAGGAGTTCGACACGGTGATTTCCGCCGTGGGCATCGTCGGCAATGTCGAAGGGCTGGGGCTGGAAGAGCTGGGCGTCAAGATCGACCGGACGCATGTGGTGGTGGACGAATACTGCCGCACGGGCGTGGACGGTGTCTATGCCATTGGCGACATTGCCGGTGCGCCGTGGCTGGCGCACAAGGCCAGCCATGAAGGCGTGATGGTGGCCGAGATGATCGCGGGCCAGAAGGGCCATCCGATCAAGCCCGGGACGATTGCGGGTTGCACCTATTGCTACCCCCAGATCGCGTCGGTCGGCATGACCGAGGCGAAGGCCAAGGAAGCAGGCTTCGACGTGAAAGTCGGGCGTTTCCCCTTCATCGGCAACGGCAAGGCGATCGCCCTGGGCGAGGCCGAGGGCCTGATCAAGACCGTGTTCGACGCCAAGACCGGCGAGCTTCTGGGTGCCCACATGGTCGGGGCCGAGGTGACGGAACTGATCCAGGGCTATGTCATCGGCCGCACGCTGGAGACGACCGAGGAAGACCTGATGCAGACCGTCTTCCCGCACCCGACGCTGAGCGAGATGATGCACGAATCGGTGCTGAGCGCCTATGGCAAGGCGCTGCATATCTGAGGATGGAAGGCCGGGGAAACCCGGCCTTTATTTATGGCGGTTATAGACGGTGCGCCATTCGGCCACCGCACCGCGCACCATCCGATCCTCGTCATTCATCATGCGGGGCAGGTGGGCATAGATGCGGGTGCGGGCTTCGGCCTGCGCTTCGGAGGGGTGGTCCAGCTTGGCCAGCGCCAGCGTGGCGATCAGCCCCGCTCGACGGATCAGGGGGGAGGCGTCCTCCAGCCAGTCCGCCACGACGGGAAGGCGCGACAGGTCGGCCATCACTCGTTTCTCGGCGCTTTTGGCGACCAGATCGGCCTGTTTCTGATCGGCGGCCTGGGCCACCCAGGCCTGAAGCAGCCCCCACGCCCGGTCGTCGGGGCGCAGGCGGGCCTGAAACAGAAGGCGGGCGGCAGCGATGCGGGCGGGCTCCTCGCCGCTGTCCCACAGATCGGCGGCAAGGGCCACGCGATCCTCCACCGTCAGGGTGTCGCGCCATTCGGCCACCTGCGCGTCGATGGCGGCCTGCGGGCGGTCGGCGGCGTCGATGGCCGTGTGAAGTGTGTCGAGAGCGGTCATTCCACGGTCACCGATTTTGCGAGGTTGCGGGGTTGGTCCACATCGGTGCCTTTGGCAACGGCGGTGTGATAGGCCAGAAGCTGGGCCGGAACGGCATAGACGAGCGGCGCGAGAACGTCGGGCACGTCGGGCATACGCACCGTGCGCCAGCAGCCCGCCCCCGCCTCGGCCAGCCCCTGCGCGTCCGAAATCAGAAGGACGCGCCCGTGGCGGGCCATGACCTCCTGCATGTTCGACACGGTCTTGTCGAACAGGGCGTCGCGGGGGGCAAGGACCACCACCGGCACATGGCTGTCGATCAGGGCAATGGGGCCGTGCTTCAATTCGCCCGAAGGGTAGCCTTCGGCGTGGATGTAGCTGAGTTCCTTCAGCTTCAACGCGCCTTCCAGCGCCAAGGGATAGATGGGTCCGCGGCCAAGGAACAGGATGTCCTGCGCTTCGGCCAGATCGTCGGACAGGGCGGCGATGGGGTCCGCCACGGTCATCGCCTGATTCATCAGGCCGGGCAGGGTGCGAACCTCGGCCAGTCGGGCGGTCAGGGTCGCGTCGTCGATCACGCGCCGGTCATGCGCGGCCTTCAGCGCCATCAGGAGCAGCACCAGAAGCTGGCAGGAGAAGGCCTTGGTGGACGCCACGCCCACCTCCACCCCCGCAAGGATCGGCAGCGCCACATCCACCTCCCGCGCCATGGAGGAGGTAGCGACGTTGACCACCGCCACCGTCTTGCCCACCCGACCCGTGGCGTGGCGCAAGGCGGCGAGGGTGTCCGCCGTCTCTCCCGACTGGCTGACGAAGACGGCCCATTGGCGGTCGGTCAGCACCGGATCGCGATAGCGGAATTCGGAGGCGATATCGATGTCCACCGGCAGGCGGGCGATCTGTTCGAACCAGTATTTCGCGACGTGGCAGGCGTAATGCGCGGTGCCGCAGGCGACCAGCGTCAGGCGATCCACCGCGCGGAAATCCAGCGGCATGTTCAGGTCGGACGGGACGTAATGGGCCAGCGCATCGGCCAGAACGGCGGGCTGCTGGGCGATTTCCTTGGCCATGAAATGCCGAAACCCGCCCTTGTCGATCTGGGTCGCGCCCACGTCGATACGGGCCATGGCGCGGGGGACGCGGGTGCCCTCGGCATCCAGGATCTCCACCCCCGCGCGGGTCAGGATCACGCGGTCGCCTTCGTCCAGATAGGTGATGCGGTTGGTGAAGGGGGCGAGAGCGATGGCGTCCGAGCCGAGGAACATCTCCCCCTCGCCATGACCCACGGCCAGGGGGGAGCCTTTGCGCGCGCCGATCATCAGGTCCTCTTCCCCGTCGAACAGGAAAGCCAGCGCGAACGCCCCTTCCAGCCGGTCGATCACCGACAGGGCCGCGTCGCGGGGGGCTGCGCCACGGTCCATCTCCCGCGCGACCAGAAGGGCCACGACCTCGGTATCGGTCTGGCCTTCGGGGGCATAGCCGTCGGCCTCCAGCTCTTCGCGCAGGGGGCGGAAATTCTCGACGATGCCGTTATGGACCACCGCCACCTTGCCCGCGCGATGGGGGTGGGCGTTGGTTTCGGTGGCCGCGCCATGGGTGGCCCAGCGGGTGTGGCCGATGCCGGATTTCCCCGCCAGCGGGTCATGCACCAGCCGATCGGAGAGGTTCACGAGCTTGCCGACCGCCCGCCGGCGATCCAGCACGCCCGCGTTCACGGTGGCGATGCCCGCCGAATCATAGCCGCGATATTCCAGACGGCGCAGCGCCTCCACCAATTGCGGGGCGACCTCGTGCTTTCCGAGGATTCCGATGATGCCGCACATGGGGTCAGCCCTTCTTTTTCTTGGACAGGAACAGGTCCATCAACTTCACCGCCAGACCGGGTTTGGTGACCTGCCGCGCGCGCCCGATGGCCAGCGCCTCGGCCGGGACATCCTCGGTGATGACGCTGCCCGATCCGGTCATGGCGTCGCGCCCCACAGTCACGGGGGCGACCAGCATCGTGTTCGACCCGATGAAGACGCGCGGGCCGATGGTCGTCTTGTGCTTGTTCACGCCGTCATAATTGCAGGTGATGGTGCCCGCGCCGATATTGGTCCTCTCGCCCACATGCGCATCGCCCAGATAGGTGAGATGGCCGACCTTCACGCCCTCGTCCAGAATGGCGTTCTTGATCTCGACGAAGTTGCCGACATGCACATCCTCGGCCAGTTCCGCGCCGGGGCGCAGGCGGGCGAAGGGCCCGACCGTGGCAAGGCGAGAGATGTGGCACCCTTCCAGATGGCAGAAGGGGCGAATCTCCGCCTCGCTTTCCACGGTGACGCCGGGGCCGAAGACCACGTTCGGGCCGATGACGGTATCGCGGCCCACCACGGTATCCAGCGCAAAGAACACGGTGTCGGGCGCGGTGAGGGTGACGCCGTTCTCCTGCGCCTCGGCCCGGGCGCGGGTCTGGAAGGCGGCCTCGGCGGCGGCGAGTTCCTGACGGGTGTTGATGCCCAGCGTCTCGGCCTCGTCGCAGATCACGACACCGGCGGTCAGACCACGGGCGCGCGCGATCTCCACGATGTCGGTCAGGTAGTATTCTCCTGCCGCGTTGGCGGTGCCGATCCGGGCCACAAGGTCCATCAGCGTGCCCGCATCGGCGCAGACGACGCCGGAATTGCACAGCGTGACGGCGCGCTGGTCCTCGGTGGCGTCCTTGTATTCGACAATCTTCTCCAGCGCCTCGCCCTCGGCGATCAGGCGGCCATAGCGGCCCGCGCCGTGGTGGTGAAAGCCCAGGACCACGACCGCGTGGCGGGCACGGGCGGCGCGCATCGCCTCCAGCGTCTCGGGGCGGATCAGGGGCGTGTCGCCGTAAAGAACCACGGCGTCGCCCGTCTGCCCCGCCAGAAGGGGGGCCGCCTGCGCCACCGCATGGCCGGTGCCCAGCTGCTCGGTCTGGCGCACGGTCTCCACCTCCGGGTCGAAGGCGCGGGCGGCGGCGTCCACCGCGTCGGCGCCGTGGCCCGTGACGACGATGGTGCGATCGGGATCCAGCGCGCGCCCGGCCTGCATCGCATGATGCAGAAGGGGGGCCGCGCCGATGCGGTGCAGAACCTTGGGCAGGTCCGAGTTCATGCGCGAGCCCATGCCCGCCGCAAGGATGATGAGCGAAACCCCGGCCATATGTCCCTCTGGTCTTTGTCTGCCGCTGGTTTTACCCCTTGGGCGGGGCACCGCAAGGGGCGGGGCGGTCACACTGTCTTACCGGAGGTTTCAAGATGCGTTGCGTGGTATTCGATCTGGACGGGACGCTGGCCGACACCTCCGCCGATCTGGTGGCGTCGGCCAACCACTGCTTTCGCGCATTGGGGCATGGCGACCGCCTGCATCCGGTGGAGGATGCGGCGACGGCGGTGCGTGGCGCGCGGGCCATGCTGAAGCTGGGGTTCGAGCGGGTGGGGACGGCCTTCACCGATGCCGATATCGACCGGCAATTCCCGATCCTGCTGGAGGCCTATGGCCAGGCGATCGCGGTGCACACGACCCTTTATCCCGGCGCGGTGGCGGCCGTCGAGGGGCTGCGCCGCGCCGGAGTTGCGACGGCGGTCTGCACCAACAAGCCCGAGGGTCTGGCCCATACGCTGCTTGCGCATCTGGGGGTGACGGACCTGTTCGACGCGATGATCGGGGCCGACACGCTGCCCACCCGCAAACCCGACGCGGCCCCCTACCTCGAGGCGGTCCGGCGCGCGGGGGGCGAGGTGGGGCGGTCGTTCCTGGTCGGGGATACCGAGACGGACCTGAAGACCGGGGCGGCGGCCGGGGTGCCCGTGGCGCTGGTGACCTTCGGCCCGGCGGGCGGGGCGGTGGCGGCGCTGAAGCCCGACGCGCTCCTGCACCGCTATGCCGATCTGGAGGCCGTGATGGACCGGCTTGTCCGATGATTTCGGTATGCCGTCGAATGCGCGGGTATCCCAAAGAATATTTTTTGATCATCGGGTGCGCTTTCCCTTATTTTACTGACGTGGCCATTCCCCGTGCTCGGTTGACCCCTGTGCCTTCCAAGGATACATGAAGCGCAGCAACTTTTCGCGCACTCTGAGGTGGGTGCTGGCTGAAGGAGCCACTCGTGGACGAACTTCTCCGAGAGTACTTCCCGCTCATCGTTTTCCTTGGGATCACCGTGGCCTTGGGGCTGGTTCTGCTTCTGGCGGCGGCCCTCATCGCGGTGCGCAATCCCGACCCGGAAAAGGTGTCGGCCTATGAATGCGGGTTCAACGCGTTCGACGACGCGCGGATGAAGTTCGACGTGCGCTTCTATCTCGTCTCCATCCTGTTCATCATCTTCGACCTTGAGGTGGCGTTCCTGTTCCCGTGGGCCGTGGCCTTCGGCGACATCTCCATGGCGGCGTTCTGGTCGATGATGGTATTCCTTGGGGTGTTGACGGTCGGATTCATCTACGAATGGAAGAAGGGGGCGTTGGAATGGGCCTGAGCACATCCGTGAACCGCGCGGGCGGCGACCCCGAGGTCGCGACGCAAGCCCTGAACCGGGAGTTGCAGGACAAGGGGTTCCTCCTCAGTTCCACCGAGGATGTGATCAACTGGGCGCGCACCGGCAGCTTGCACTGGATGACGTTCGGGCTGGCCTGCTGCGCGGTGGAGATGATCCAGACCTCCATGCCGCGCTATGACATCGAACGGTTCGGAACGGCGCCCCGCGCCTCGCCGCGCCAGTCGGACCTGATGATCGTGGCCGGCACGCTGACCAACAAGATGGCCCCCGCGCTGCGCAAGGTCTATGACCAGATGCCCGAACCGCGCTATGTCATCTCCATGGGCTCCTGCGCCAACGGGGGCGGGTATTACCACTACAGCTATTCCGTGGTGCGGGGCTGTGATCGGGTGATTCCGGTGGATATCTATGTTCCCGGCTGCCCCCCCACGGCGGAGGCGCTGCTGTATGGCATCCTGCAGCTTCAACGCAAGATCCGCCGCACCGGCACGCTGACGCGCTAAGGAAAGGGACGCCACGATGACCGACGCCTCTCCCGATACGACGTTCGACGCGCTGGCCGAGCTTGGCGCCCAGATCGAACTGCGCCTGCCCGACGCAGTGACGGGCCATGCGATCGCGCATGGGCAGTTGACGGTCGAGGTGCGGGCCGACGCCATCGTCGCGGTGATGGAAGTCCTGAAGCAGGACGGCGCCTGCCGGTTCGGCACGCTGATCGACATTACGGCGGTGGATTACCCCGAACGGCCAGAGCGGTTCGATCTGGTCTACAACCTTTTGTCGATGCACCTGAACCACCGCATCCGCATCAAATGCGCGCTGGCCGAGGACGGGATGATGCCGTCCATCACCGGCGTCTATCCGGCGGCCAACTGGTATGAGCGGGAGGTGTTCGACATGTTCGGCATCCTGTTCTCGGGCCATCCCGACCTGCGCCGCCTGCTGACGGATTACGGCTTTCGCGGCCATCCGCTGCGCAAGGATTTTCCCACGACCGGCTATACCGAGGTGCGGTATGACGAGACGCTGAAGCGCGTCGTCTACGAGCCGGTGAAGCTGGTGCAGGAATACCGGCAGTTCGACTTCCTCAGCCCGTGGGAGGGTGCGGAATACATCCTTCCCGGCGATGACAAGGCCAAGCCATGATGGACGATCTTCCCACCCCCGCGGGCGAACAGAAGATCCGCAACTTCAACATCAACTTCGGGCCGCAGCACCCGGCGGCGCACGGCGTGCTGCGTCTGGTGCTGGAACTGGACGGCGAGGTGGTGGAGCGCTGCGATCCGCATGTGGGTCTCTTGCACCGCGGCACCGAAAAGCTGATGGAAAGCCGGACCTATCTGCAGAACCTGCCCTATTTCGACCGGCTGGATTACGTCACGCCGATGAACCAGGAACATGCCTGGTGTCTGGCCATCGAAAAGCTGACGGGGACGGAGGTGCCGCGCCGCGCCTCGATCATCCGCGTGCTGTTCTGCGAGATCGGCCGGTTGCTGAACCATCTGATGAACGTCGGCACCGGCGCGCTGGACGTGGGCGCGCTGACCGCGCCACTCTGGACCTTCGTTCCGCGCGAGGAGCTGATGGTGTTCTATGAGCGGGCCTGCGGTGCGCGTTTGCACGCGGCCTATTTCCGGCCCGGCGGCGTGCATCAGGATCTGCCGCCCGACCTGATCGACGATATCGAGGCATGGTGCGAGACGTTCCCCGCCGTTCTGGACCGCGTGGATGAGCTGATCACCGAAAACCGCGTGTTCAAGCAGCGCACCGTCGATATCGCCATCGTCAGCCAGCAGGACGTGTTCGACTGGTCCATGTCGGGCATCATGGCGCGCGGCTCGGGTCTGGCCTGGGATCTGCGGCGGTCGCAGCCCTACGAATGCTATGACGAGTTCGATTTCCAGATCCCGGTGGGCAAGTCCGGCGACTGCTATGACCGGTATCTGTGCCGCATGGCGGAAATGCGGGAATCGCTGAAGATCGTGAAGCAGGCCTGCGCGCTGCTGCGGCAGAACCCCGGCGATGTGCTGGCGCGGGGCAAGATCGCGCCGCCGAAGCGGGCGGAGATGAAGCGCTCGATGGAAGCGCTGATCCACCACTTCAAGCTGTATACCGAAGGGTTCCACGTCCCGGCGGGCGAGGTCTATGCCGCGGTCGAAGCGCCGAAGGGCGAATTCGGGGTGTTCCTTGTGGCCGACGGCACCAACCGCCCGTATCGCGCCAAGATCCGCGCGCCGGGCTATCCCCACCTTCAGGCGATCGACCATCTGGCCAAGGGTCATCAGCTGGCCGACGTGTCCGCCATCATCGCCACCATGGATATCGTGTTCGGAGAGGTTGACCGCTGATGCTGCGCCGCTTGCACCCCGTTCAGCCCGACCGCTTCGCCTTCACCCCGGCGAACCTGGCCTGGGCGGAAGGTCAGATCACCAAATACCCCGAAGGTCGTCAGGCCTCGGCCATCATCCCCCTGCTGTTCCGCGCGCAGGAGCAGGAGGGTTGGCTGAGCCGTCCGGCGATCGAGACGGTCGCGGACATGCTGGGCATGGCCTATATCCGCGCGCTGGAAGTGGCGACGTTCTATTTCATGTTCCACCTGTCGCCCGTGGGCAGCGTGGCGCATATCCAGATCTGCGGCACGACGACCTGCATGATCTGCGGGGCGGAGGATCTGATCGCCGTCTGCCGCGAGAAGATCGCGCCGAATCCGCACCAGGTTTCGGCCGACGGTCGCTTCTCGTGGGAGGAGGTCGAGTGTCTGGGCGCCTGCACCAACGCGCCCATGGCCCAGATCGGGAAGGACAATTACGAGGATCTGACCCCCGAGACGCTGGCCGCGCTGATCGACCGATTTGCCGAAGGGGACGTGCCGCGTCCCGGCCCGCAGAACGGCCGCTTCGGGGCCGAGCCAAAGGGCGGGCCGACCGCCCTGACCGAAGGCGAGCGGCTGGAGTTGAACGGCGCGGTGCAACGCGCGGTCGATCTGGGCGACACCGTGCGCCGCATCGACGGGACCGAGGTGCCGCTGCGCACCCCGTGGCAGCGCCAGCCCGAGGTGGCGGAGACGGCGACGCCCGAACCCACCCCCGGCGCAGGGCATCCGATCGACGAGACGGGGATTTCCAAGGAGGAAGCCCCGGTGAAGCCCGCCGCGCGGATGAAGGACGAGGACGGGGTCGCCACGGGCGGGACCGCCAAGGCCGAACCGGGCCAGCCCGTGGATGACAAGTCATGAGCGGGGGCATCGGAGCCGAGGGGCGGCGCGCGTCCCTGATCATCGTGGGCACCGCGCTGATCTGGATGCTGATCCAGAGCGTCGGGGGACGTCAGGGTTGGGGCCCGGAACTGATGCTGGTGTTCGACGCGCTGGCCTTGGCCGGGTTCATCTGGGGGGCCGTGGCCGTCACACGCGCCTGGCGCGGGAAGGAGTGAGGGGATCATGCTGAAGGATCAGGATCGTATCTTCCAAAACATCTATGGCATGTATGACCGTTCCCTGGCCGGGGCGCGCAAGCGCGGGCTGTGGGACAACACCGCGGGGCTTTTGGCCAACGGGCGCGACTGGATCATCGATCAGGTGAAGGCCAGCGGCTTGCGGGGCCGCGGCGGGGCCGGGTTCCCCACGGGGCTGAAATGGTCGTTCATGCCGAAGAAGTCGGACGGGCGTCCGGCCTATCTGGTGGTGAATGCCGACGAATCCGAACCCGCGACCTGCAAGGACCGCGAGATCATGCGCCACGACCCGCACACGCTGGTCGAAGGGTGTCTGGTCGCCGGTTTCGCGATGGGGGCGGTCGCGGCCTATATCTATATCCGTGGCGAATACATCCGCGAGAAGGAGGCCCTTCAGGCCGCCATCGACGAAGCGTATGACGCGGGCCTGATTGGCCGCAACGCCTGCGGATCGGGCTATGACTTCGACGTGTTCCTGCATCACGGTGCGGGCGCCTATATCTGCGGCGAGGAAACGGCGCTTCTGGAGAGCCTTGAGGGGCGCAAGGGGATGCCGCGGATGAAGCCGCCCTTCCCGGCGGGGGCGGGGCTGTATGGCTCGCCCACCACGGTGAACAACGTGGAATCCGTGTCTGTCGTGCCGACGATCCTGCGGCGGGGGGCGGAGTGGTATTCCAGCTTCGGGCGTCCGAACAACACGGGCGTGAAGCTGTTCGCCATGACCGGCCACGTCAACACGCCCTGCGTGGTCGAGGAGGCGATGTCGATCCCCATGCGCGAGCTGATCGAGCGGCATGGCGGCGGCGTGCGCGGCGGGTGGAAGAACCTCAAGGCCGTGATCCCGGGGGGCGCAAGCTGTCCGATCCTGCCGGCGGACCTGTGCAACGAGGCGCTGATGGATTACGACTGGATGCGGGAAAACCGCTCCAGCTTCGGGACCGCCTGCATGATCGTCATGGACCAGTCCACCGATGTGGTGAAGGCGATCTGGCGGCTGTCGAAGTTCTTTGCCCATGAAAGCTGCGGCCAGTGCACGCCCTGCCGCGAGGGCACGGGCTGGATGATGCGGGTCATGGACCGGCTGGTGCGGGGCGAGGCGGAGGTCGAGGAGATCGACATGCTGGTCAACGTGACCAAGCAGGTCGAGGGCCACACGATCTGCGCCCTGGGCGATGCGGCCGCATGGCCGATCCAGGGCCTCGTCCGGCATTTCCGCGAGGAGATCGAGGACCGGATCAAGGCCAAGCGGACGGGACGCATGGGGGCGATGGCGGCGGAATGACGGGCGCGCGGGGCATCATGGCGGTGGCGGGACTGGCGGCTTTGGCCGGCTGTGCCGACACGACCGCGCCGGTGCCCGCGCCGTCGCTGACCGACGGGCCTTATGTGTCGGTTCTGCGCCCGGCGGGCGTGGGGCATGTGATCACGGCCGACGGGGCCACGCCGATCGAAGGGGCGACCCTCGCGATCTACAGCCCGACCGACCCCTTGCGTTACGATCAGGGGAAGGTTGCCAAGGATGTGGCCGTGCGGGCCTGCGCCGCGCGGATGATGCGATTCAACCCGGCGGCGGTCGGGCGGTACGAGGCGCCGAACTGGGTGTTCCCGGGGGCGTGCCGATGATGGAAGATGGGAAGGGTCGCCGATGAGCAACCTCAAGAAAATCATCATTGACGGTCAGGAGCTTGAGGTCGACGCCTCGATGACCATCATTCAGGCCGCCGAGTTCGCGGGCGTGGAAATTCCGCGCTTCTGCTATCACGAGCGGCTGTCCATCGCGGGCAACTGCCGGATGTGCCTGGTGGAGGTTGTGGGCGGCCCGCCGAAGCCGACCGCGTCCTGCGGGATGCAGATCAAGGATCTGCGCCCCGGCCCGAACGGTGAGCCGCCGGTGGTCAAGACGAACTCCCCCATGGTCAAGAAGGCGCGGGAAGGGGTGATGGAGTTCCTGCTCATCAACCACCCGCTGGATTGTCCGATCTGCGATCAGGGGGGAGAGTGCGACCTTCAGGATCAGGCGATGGCCTATGGCGTGGATTTCAGCCGCTATCGCGAGCCGAAGCGCGCGTCGGAAGAGCTGAACCTTGGCCCGTTGGTCAAGACGGCGATGACGCGCTGCATTTCCTGCACGCGCTGCGTCCGGTTCACGACCGAGGTGGCGGGCATCGTGCAGATGGGCCAGACCGGGCGGGGGGAGAGTGCCGAGATCACCTCCTACCTGAACCAGACGCTGGATTCGAACCTGCAGGGCAACATCATCGACCTGTGCCCGGTGGGGGCGCTGACCTCGAAACCCTATGCCTTCACGGCCCGCCCGTGGGAGCTGACGAAAACCGAAAGCGTCGATGTGATGGACGCGCTCGGGTCGAACATCCGCGTGGACACCAAGGGGCGCGAGGTGATGCGCATCCTGCCCCGCAACCATGACGGCGTGAACGAGGAATGGCTGAGCGACAAAAGCCGCTTCATCTGGGATGGTCTGCGCCGCCAGCGTCTGGATGTGCCCTATATCCGCGAGGGCGGGAAACTGCGCCGCGCGTCCTGGGGCGAGGCGCTGGCCGCCGTCGCCGCCGCGATGAAGGGCAAGCGGGTGGCCGGTCTGGTCGGCGATCTGGTGCCGGTGGAGGCCGCCTTCGCGCTGAAGCTGCTGGTCGAAGGGCAAGGCGGTTCGGTCGAATGCCGCACCGACGGCGCGCGTTTGCCGGTGGGCAACCGCTCCGCCTATGTCGGCACCGCGCGGATCGAGGATATCGATACGGCCAAGAGCATCACGCTGATCGGCACCGACCCGCGGGTCGAGGCGCCGGTTCTGAACGCCCGCATCCGCAAGGCGTGGATGGCGGGGGCGACGGTGGGCGTCGTCGGACCGGCGGTCGATCTGACCTATGACTACACCCATCACGGCACGGGCCGAGACAGCCTGACCAAGCTGGAACGTGCGGATCAGGGCGGGATCGTCATCGTAGGCCAGGGCGCCTTGTCCGAGGCGGATGGCGAGGCGGTTTTGGCGCAGGCGATGGATTTCGCATCGGCCACCGGGGCGAAGCTTCTGGTCCTGCACACCGCCGCCGCCCGCGTGGGCGCGATGGATGTGGGCGCCGTGACCGAAGGCGGTCTGCGTGCAGCGCTTGAGGGGGCGGAGGTCGTCTTCAATCTTGGCGCGGACGAGGTGGAAATCGCCGCCGGCCCGATCGTCGTCTATCAGGGAAGCCACGGCGATCGCGGCGCGCACCGGGCGGACATCATCCTGCCCGCCGCCGCCTATACCGAAGAAGGCGGGCTGTTCGTGAACACCGAAGGCCGTCCGCAACTGGCGCTGCGCGCGGGCTTCCCGCCGGGCGATGCCAAGGAAAACTGGGCGATCCTGCGCGCCCTGTCGGCGGAACTGGGCGCGGTGCTGCCGTTCGACACGCTGGCGCAACTGCGCCAGAAGCTGGTGGCCGCCGTGCCGCATCTGGGGCGCATCGATCAGGTGGCCGAGAACGCATGGCAGCCGCTGCCGCTGCGCGATCCGGCGCAGGCCGATTTTCGTCTGCCGGTGAAGGACTTCTATCAGACGAACCCCATCGCGCGGGCGTCCGTGCTGATGGCGGAACTGTCGGCCCAGGCGCAGGCGCGGGCCAACGCCCCACTGGCGGCGGAATGAGGGCGGTGGCCGTGGTTCTTCTCCTGTCCGCCTGCACCACGCTGCCGCGCGAGATCCCCGCCGTGGAGGAGGGGGCCGAGCCGCTGCCCGCGCCGACCCATCTGGGGGTGCAGACGATCATGATCGATGACGAACTGGCGCAGTTTCGTGTGGCGATCGACCGCCCGCGCGCCTCGTCGGACATCGACGCCTATACCGACTGCGCCGCGGCGCAATATGCGGAGATCCGCGGCTTGGGCTTTGCCCGCCGCATCCGCACGAACATCGATAAACGGGGCGGGGCCTGGGTGGCGGATGCCGTCTATGCCCTGTCGAAGGACGCGCCGGACGGGGAGCGGGTGATCGACGCCCGCCCGACCATTGCCGCTTGCAAGGCAAGCGGAATACCGACGGTGTAACGAGGGGACGGGATGGCTGACTTTTTCCAGACAGGTTTGGGGATCTTCGTCCTCGTCGCCCTTCAGGCGTTGGGGGTCGTAGCGTTCGTCATGATCTCGCTGATCTTCATGGTCTATGGCGACCGGAAGATCTGGGCGGCGGTTCAGATGCGGCGCGGACCGAACGTCGTGGGGCCGTGGGGGCTGCTGCAGACCTTCGCCGATGCGATGAAATACGTCTTCAAGGAGATCGTGGTCCCCGCCGGGGCGGACCGCTTCGTCTTCTTCCTGGCGCCGCTTTTGTCCTTCACGCTGGCGATGATGGGCTTTGCCGTCATCCCCTTCGCCGATGGCTGGGTGCTGGCCAACATCAACGTGGCCGTGCTGTTCGTCTTCGCCGTTTCGGCGCTGGAGGTGTATGGCGTGATCATGGGTGGCTGGGCGTCGAACTCCAAATACCCGTTCCTGGGGTCGCTCCGCTCGGCGGCGCAGATGATCTCCTATGAGGTGTCGCTGGGCCTGATCATCATCGGGATCATCATCTCCACCGGGTCGATGAATTTCGGCAACATCGTGCGGGCGCAGGATGGCGATTTCGGGCTGTTGAACTGGTATTGGCTGCCGCATCTGCCGATGGTGGTGCTGTTCTTCATTTCCGCGCTGGCGGAAACCAACCGCCCGCCCTTCGATCTGCCCGAGGCGGAGTCGGAACTGGTCGCGGGCTATCAGGTGGAATACTCCTCCACCGCGTTCCTGCTGTTCATGGCGGGCGAATACATCGCGATCTTCCTGATGTGCGCGCTGATGTCGATCCTGTTCTTCGGCGGTTGGCTGTCGCCCATTCCGGGCCTGCCCGACGGTGTGCTGTGGATGGTCGCGAAGATGGCGTTCTTCTTCTTCATGTTCGCCATGGTGAAGGCGATCACGCCCCGCTACCGCTATGACCAATTGATGCGGATCGGCTGGAAGGTGTTCCTGCCACTGTCGCTTGCCTGGGTGGTTCTGGTGGCGTTTCTGGCGAAATTCGAACTGTTCGGCGGCTTCTGGGCCCGCTGGGCGATGGGAGGCTGACGATGGCACAGACGATCGACTGGGCCCGCGCGACCAAATACGCGCTGCTGTTCGATTTCCTGAAAGGGTTCAAGCTGGGGTTCAAATACTTCGCGGCCCCAAAGGAGACCATCAACTATCCGCATGAAAAGGGCCCTCTGTCCCCCCGATTCCGCGGCGAACACGCGCTGCGCCGCTATCCCAATGGCGAGGAACGCTGCATCGCCTGCAAGCTGTGCGAGGCGGTGTGCCCTGCACAAGCCATCACCATCGACGCCGAACCGCGCGAGGATGGCAGCCGCCGCACCACGCGGTATGACATCGACATGACGAAATGCATCTATTGCGGTTTCTGTCAGGAGGCGTGTCCCGTCGATGCCATCGTCGAGGGGCCGAATTTCGAGTTCTCGACCGAAACGCGGGAAGAGCTGTTCTACGACAAGCAGAAGCTTCTGGACAATGGCGCGCGGTGGGAGGCGGAGATCGCCCGCAACCTCGAACTCGACGCGCCCTACCGATGACCGGCCCGATACAGGGGATGACCACATGACCGTTGCCGATATCGCCTTTTACGCCTTCGCCTTCGTGACCATCGTCGCGGGGCTGTGCGTGACGCTGGCCCGCAACCCGGTCCATGCGGTGCTGTGGCTGATCACCACCTTCCTGTCCTCGGCCGGCCTGTTCGTCCTGTTGGGGGCGGAGTTCGTGGCGATGCTGATGCTGATCGTCTATGTCGGGGCGGTGGCGGTGCTGTTCCTGTTCGTCGTGATGATGCTGGACGTGGACTTCGCGCAGCTGAAGGCGGGCGTGATCAAACATGCGCCGATCGCCGCGCTGATCGGGGTGATCCTTCTGGTGCAATTGGCCCTGGGCGTGGGCGCCTGGGTGCAGGCGGACGGGGCGATGGGTCTGCGGCAGGCGGTGACGCCGGACCCCGTGCAGATCGAGAACACGCGCGCGATCGGGTTGATCCTGTTCGACCGGTATCTGCTGCTGTTCCAGATGTCGGGGTTGATCCTGCTGGTCGCCATGATCGGGGCGATCGTGCTGACGCTCAGCCATCGGACGGACGTGAAGCGGCAGAACGTGCTGCACCAAATGTGGCGCGACCCGGCGAAGACGCTGGAACTGAAGGACGTGAAACCGGGGCAGGGCCTGTAAGGGCCGCTTGCGGTTGGAGGGAAGACTATGGTGGGACTGGAACATTATCTGGTGGTCGCGGCGACGCTGTTCGTCATCGGCATCTTCGGCATCTTCCTGAACCGCAGGAATGTGATCGTCATCCTGATGTCGATCGAACTGATGCTGCTGGCGGTGAACATCAACCTCGTCGCCTTTTCCAGCTTCCTGGGCGATCTGACGGGGCAGATCTTCACCATGTTCGTCCTGACCGTGGCCGCGGCCGAGGCGGCGATCGGCCTTGCGATCCTCGTGACCTTCTTCCGCAACAAGCGGTCGATCGACGTCGACGACGTCAACGTGATGAAAGGCTGACGGCATGACCACGATCATCGTTCTGGCGCCCCTTCTGGGCGCGCTGATCTGCGGGTTCGGCTGGCGGCTTCTGGGGGAGACGGCGGCGCAGGTGGTGGCGACGGCGCTGGTGGCTCTGGCGGCCATGCTGTCCTGGGCCGTGTTCCTGAACTTCGAGGGTCCGGCGACGCAGGCCGTCCTGATGCGCTGGATCGAAAGCGGCAGCCTGATGGGCGATTGGTCGGTCCGGGTGGACCGTCTGACCGCGATCATGCTGGTCGTGGTCAACACGGTCTCGGTTCTCGTGCACCTCTACAGCTTCGGCTATATGGCGCATGACGACAATTTCCGCCCGGGCGAACATTACCGCGCCCGGTTCTTCGCCTTCCTGTCGCTGTTCACCTTCGCCATGCTGACGCTGGTGACGGCGGACAATCTGGTGCAGCTGTTCTTCGGCTGGGAAGGGGTGGGGCTCGTCTCCTATCTTCTGGTCGGGTTCTATTACCGCAAGGGGTCGGCCAATGCGGCGGCGGTCAAGGCCTTCGTCGTCAACCGGGTGGGAGATTTCGGATTTCTGCTGGCGATCGCCGCGCTGTATTTCCTGACCGACTCGGTCCGATTGACCGATGTGTTCGCCGCGGCGCCCGAACTGGCGCAGATGCAGGTGTCCTTCCTGTCGATCAACTGGAACGCGGCCGAGATCGTGGGCGTCCTTCTGTTCATCGGCGCGATGGGGAAATCGGCGCAGCTGGGTCTGCACACCTGGCTTGCCGACGCGATGGAGGGGCCGACGCCGGTATCGGCGCTGATCCATGCCGCCACCATGGTGACGGCGGGCGTGTTCCTCGTGTGCCGCATGTCGCCCATCTATGAATTCGCGCCCCATGCGCAGACGCTGGTCGTGGTGATCGGCGCGGCCTCGGCCTTCGTGGCCGCGACCATCGGGCTGGTGCAGACCGATATCAAGCGCGTCATCGCCTATTCGACCATGTCGCAGCTGGGATACATGTTCGTGGCGGCGGGGATGGGTGTGTATTCCGTGGCCATGTTCCACCTGTTCACGCACGCCTTCTTCAAAGCTTTGTTGTTCCTTGGCGCCGGTTCGGTGATCCATGGGATGAGCGGCGAACAGGATCTGCGCAACTATGGCGGCCTGCGCGCCAAGATGCCCGCGACCTTCTGGGCCATGGTGGTCGGCACGCTGGCCCTGACCGGCGTGGGGATTCCGCTGACCCATATCGGCTTTGCGGGCTTCGTGTCCAAGGATGCGGTGATCGAGACGGCCTATGCCGGGTCGGGGCTGGTCTTCTGGGTGCTGGTGATTTCCGCGGCGATGACCGCGTTCTATTCCTGGCGGTTGATTTTCCTGACCTTCTTCGGCGCGCCGCGCGGGTCGGCCAAGGTGCATGATCACGCGCACGAATCCGGGCGCGGGATGCTGATCCCGCTGGCGGTGCTGGGCGTGGGGGCCGTTCTGGCCGGAACGCTGTGGTATGGCCCGTTCTTCGGGGATGAGGCGGCGGTCCGCGCATGGTTCCACATCGTGGAAGATGTGCCGATGGGGCAGGGTGCGCTGTTCCTCGGGCCCGAGAACCACATGATCCATGCCGCGCATGACGTCCCCGCCTGGGTGAAGGTCGCGCCGTTCGTGGCGATGCTGTCGGGGCTGGTTCTGGCTTGGGCGATGTATATCCGGGATCCGGCCCTGCCGGCGCGGATGGCCGAACGGATGCGGGGCGCCCATGCGTTCCTGCTGAACAAATGGTATTTCGACGAGCTTTTCGACCGCATCTTCGTCACGCCCGCCCGCTGCCTTGGCACCCTTTTGTGGCGTCGGGGGGATGAGCGCGGGATCGACGGCGCGGTGAATGGCGTCGCCCTCGGGATCGTGCCGAAGCTGACGCGGTTCGCGCAGCGGATGCAGTCGGGGTATGTTTTCCACTATGCCTTCGCGATGGTCGTCGGCGTGGCCGTTCTGGTCACATGGGTCACGCTTTCGGGGGGCGCACGCTGATGGACAACCTTCTTTCCATCGTCACCTTCATTCCGGCGATCGCGGCGCTGATCCTGGCCGTGTTCCTGCGCGGCGATGATGCCGCGGCGCAACGCAACGCGAAATGGCTGGCGCTACTGGCGACCGTCTCGACCTTCCTGATCTCGCTTTTCCTTTATGCGCAGTTCGATACCGCCAATCCGGGGTTCCAGTTCATCGAGGATCACGCCTGGATCGCGGGCCTGCGTTACAAGCTGGGGGTGGACGGCATCTCGCTGGCCTTCGTCTTGCTGACGACGGCACTGATGCCCGTGGTGATCGGCGCGTGCTGGAACGTGACCTATCGCGTGAAGGAGATGATGATCGCCTATCTGGTGCTGGAAACGCTGATGATCGGGGTTTTCGCATCGCTGGATCTGGTGCTGTTCTACATCTTCTTCGAAGGCACGCTGATTCCGGCCTCGTTGCTGATCGGCATCTGGGGGGGGAAGGCGCGGCTATATGCGGCGTTCAAGTTCTTCCTTTATACCTTTGCCGGGTCGGTGCTGATGCTGGTGGCGATGATCGCCATGTATTTCGACGCGGGCACCACCGACATCGTGGCGCTTCTGGCGCATGATTTCGCCTCCGCCCCCATCACGGTGGCGGGCATGGGCGTGATGGGCGGTCTGCAGACGCTGCTGTTCCTCGGCTTCCTTGCGAGCTTCGCGGTGAAACTGCCGATGTGGCCGCTGCACACCTGGCAGCCGGACGCCTATGCCGAGGCGCCGATTTCCACCACGCTGGTCCTGTCGGGCATCCTCGTGAAGATGGGCGGCTATGGCTTCCTGCGGTTTTCGGTGGGCATGTTCCCCGCAGGGGCGGTGGTGATGGCGGACATCATGATGTGGCTGTCGGCGATCGCCATCGTCTATACCTCGCTGGTGGCGTTGGTCGCGACGGACATGAAGCGCCTGATCGCCTATGCCTCCATCGCGCATATGGGCTTCGTGACGCTTGGCATCTTCTCGGCCACGCAGGTGGGCATGGACGGCGCGGTGGTGCAGATGATCTCGCACGGGTTCGTCGCGTCGGGGATGTTCCTGTGCGCGGGCGTGGTGATCGACCGGCTGCGCGTGCAGGAGATCGACGCCTTCGGCGGGCTGGTCGCGCGGATGCCGGTCTATGCGCTGTTCTTCATGTTCTTCACCATGGCCAATGTCGGCCTGCCGGGGACCAGCGGTTTTGTCGGGGAATTCCTGACGCTGATGGGCGCGTTCCAGTCGAACACCTGGGTGGCGTTGTTCGCGACCAGCGGCGTGATCCTCGCGGCGGCCTATGGCCTGCGTTTCTATCGTCGGATCATGCTGGGCGACCTGCTGCGTGAGGCGTTGAAGAACGTGACCGACCTGAGCTGGCGCGAAAAGGCGATTTTCGCGCCGCTGATCGTGATGGTCCTGTGGCTTGGCCTGTATCCGGCGGTGCTGACCGACCTGATCGCTGCCTCCACCGCCCAATTGACCCAGACCTTTCAGGCCGCGATGCCGATTCCCGATCCGGGTGTCGGCGCCGTGATGAACTGAGGACAGAAGATGACCCAAGCCGATTTCACCACCATCCTGCCCGAATTCCTGCTGACGGTCTTCGCGCTCGGCTCCATCCTCTTCGGGGTCTATGCGGGCAAGGACCGGACGGCCCCCCTTCTGATGTGGGTGACGGCGGCGGTCTATGTCGCGCTGGCCGTGATGATCGGGGTGGCGGGCGGGCCGGACCGGACGGCCTTCTTCGGCATGTTCGTGGAAGACGGGTTCGCCCGCTTCGCCAAGGTGGCGATCCTTCTGTCCGCCGCCGTGGTCCTGCTGATGAGCCAGGATTACCTGGCGCGCCGGTCGCTCTTGAAGTTCGAGTATCCCATCCTGATCACCCTTTCGATCGTGGGGATGATGGTCACCGTATCCGCAGGCGATCTGATCGCGCTTTACATGGGGATCGAACTGCAGTCGCTGGCGCTTTACGTCATCGCCAGCTTCCGCCGCGATTCCGCCCGCTCGTCCGAGGCGGGGATGAAGTATTTCGTGCTGGGGGCCCTGTCCTCGGGGATGTTCCTGTATGGCGCGTCGCTGACCTATGGGTTTGCCGGCACCACCCAGTTCGCGGGCATCCTGTCCACGCTGGATCAGGGAATGCCGACGGGGCTGCTGTTCGGGATGGTGTTCATGCTGGCCGGGGTCGCCTTCAAGGTGTCGGCCGCGCCGTTCCACATGTGGACGCCCGATGTCTATGAAGGTGCGCCGACGCCGGTGACGGCCTTCTTTGCCACCGCGCCCAAGATCGCCGGCCTCGCCTTTATGGCGCGCCTGATGCACGACGCGTTCGGGGCGCTGCCGGGCGATTGGGGACAGATCCTGGCGGTCTTGGCAGTGCTGTCGATCTTCGTGGGATCCATCGCGGGCATCGGCCAGACGGACATCAAGCGGCTGCTGGCCTATTCCTCCATCGCGCATGTGGGCTTTGCCCTGATGGGGCTGGCGGCGGGGACCGAGCAGGGGGTGCAGGCGATGCTCGTCTATGTCTCCATCTATGTCGCGATGAGCATCGGTGTCTTCGCCTTCATCCTGACGATGGAGCGGGACGGAGTCGCCACCAGCCGGATCGACAGCCTCAGCAACTATTCCAAGAAGGAACCGCTGAAGGCGCTGGCGCTTCTGGCGTTGTTCTTCTCCATGGCGGGCGTGCCGCCCTTCATCGGCTTTTTCGGCAAATTCTATGTGCTGCGGGCGGCGGTGGATGCGGGGCTGTGGTGGCTGGCCATTCTGGGTGTCCTTGGATCGGTGATCGGGGCCTATTACTACCTGCGGGTGGTGTTCCTGATGTATTTCGGGAAAGAGGACAGCCCGCTGGACGGCGGAATGGGCCGCACCCAATGGGTCGTGCTGATGGTGTCGGGCGTGATCATGCTGGCGGGGGTGGTGAACCTGTTCGGCGTGGACGGTGCGGCGGCCCTTGCGGCGGGTTCTCTTGTCCGCTGATTGGCCGGAGGGGGTCGCGCGTCATGTCCTTGACCGCGTGGACAGCACGAATGCCGAGGGCTTCCGTCTGACCGCCCACCCGGCCTGGGTTCTGGCGGTCGAACAGACGGCGGGGCGGGGGCGGCGCGGACGCATCTGGTCCAGCCCGCGCGGCAATTTCTATGGCAGCCATGTGTCCCGGCCAACCGGCCCTGCGGATCGCGCGGCCCTGCGGTCCTTTGTGGCGGCGCTGTCCTTGCGCGATGCGCTGGTCGCGGTCACCGGGCTGGAGACGGCATTCACGTTGAAATGGCCGAACGACGTTCTGCTGAACGGGGGCAAGCTGTCGGGCATCCTGCTGGAGGGGCAGGGCGGTCTGCTGGCCGTCGGCATGGGGGTGAACCTCATCGCATCCCCCCCGGCGGAGGCGGTGGAGGCGACGACCGTCCGCCCGACCAACCTTCTGGCCGAGACCGGCTTTCGCCTGACGCCGGAGCAGCTTCTGGCCCGCCTCGCCCCCGCCTTCGCCGCGCGCGAGGCGCAGCTGGCCCAGGGGTTCGACGGCATCCGGCACGATTTTCTGGCCCATGCCGCGCGGGTGGGCGAACGGATTACCGCCCGCACCATGACGGCCAGCCATACCGGCATCTATCGCACAGTGGACGACCACGGCGCGCTTGTGCTTGATACCGAGGCGGGGCGGATCACCATTCCCGCCGCCGACATCTTCTTTGCGGATCCCTGACATGCTTCTGGCCATCGACTGCGGAAACACCAACACGGTCTTCTCCATCTGGAACGGCGCGAAATTCGTCGGCACCTGGCGCATCTCGACCGATCACACGCGGACGGCGGACGAATACTACGTCTGGCTGACCAGCCTGCTGCACCTGGGCGGGGCGGATGTGACGGTGACGGATGCAATCATCTCCTCCACCGCGCCGCGGGTGGTGTTCAACCTGCGTGTCCTGTGCAACCGATATTTCAACTGCCGCCCGCTGGTGGTGGGCAAGCCCGATTGCGCGCTGCCGGTGATGCCGCGCGTGGATCAGGGCACGACCGTGGGGCCGGACCGGCTGGTGAACACGGTGGCGGGGTATCATCGGCATGGCGGCGATCTGGTCATCGTGGATTTCGGGACGGCGACCACCTTCGACGTGGTGGATCACGACGGCGCCTATATCGGCGGGGCCATCGCACCGGGCGTGAACCTGAGCCTTGAGGCGCTGCACATGGCGGCGGCGGCGCTGCCGCATGTGGACATTTCCCGCCCGCAGGCGGCGATCGGGACGAATACGGTGGCCTGCATGCAATCGGGCGTGTATTGGGGCTATATCGGGCTGGTCGAGGGCGTTGTCCGTCGCATCCGGCAGGAACGGGATCGGCCGATGAAAGTCATCGGCACGGGGGGCCTCGCCCCTTTGTTCGATCAGGGTTTCGACCTATTTGACAGCGTGGACGACGATCTGACCATGCAGGGTCTGGTTCTGATCCATAGGCATAACTTAGAATTGGACACGGCATGACGAATGAACGGCTGATCTACCTCCCCATTGGCGGCGCGGGGGAGATTGGCATGAACTGCTATGTATACGGCCACGGCGCGCCGGGGCGGGAACGTTTGATCGTCATCGACCTGGGCGTGACCTTCCCCGACATGGATTCCACCCCCGGCATCGACCTGATCCTGCCCGACATTTCGTGGCTGGAGGCGCGGGCCGACCGGATCGAGGCGATCTTCATCACCCATGCGCATGAGGATCACATCGGCGCCTTGGCCCATCTTTGGCCCAAGCTGAACGCCCCGATCTATGCCCGCAAGTTCACGGCGGCCATCGGGCGGCACAAGATGCAGGATGTCGGCCTTCCCAAGGACGCGATCACCGTAGTGGAGGCGCGTCCGGCGGTGGTCAACGCCGGTCCGTTCGACGTGCAGTTCGTGCCAATCAGCCATTCGGTGCCCGAAAGCTCGGCCCTGGTGATCGACAGCCCTGCGGGGCGGGTGGTGCATACGGGCGACTTCAAGCTCGACCCCGCCCCCGTGGTGGGCGAGGCATGGGATCCCGCGGCGTTCGAGGCGATCGCGTCGGAGCGTCCGGTCAAGGCGCTCATGTGCGATTCCACCAATGTGTTCACCCCGCATCCGGGACGTTCGGAAAGCACGCTGGGCGGGCCGTTGCGCGAGCTGATCGGCAATGCCAAGGGCATGGTCGTCGCCACGACCTTCGCATCGAACGTTGCGCGCCTGAAAACGCTGGCCGATGCGGCGCAGGCGTCGGGCCGGTCGATCTGCCTTCTGGGCCGCGCGATGCGGCGCATGGTGGCGACGGCGCAGGAAACCGGCATCCTGACCGATTTCCCGGCCACCATCAGCCCCGAACAGGTGCTGGACATGCCGCGCGACAACGTGCTGCTGATCGTGACGGGCAGCCAGGGCGAACGCCGCGCGGCGACGGCGCAGCTGGCGCGCGGCAAGTATCTGGGCATCGACCTGAAGGAAGGGGACATGTTCCTCTTCTCCTCGCGCACCATTCCGGGGAATGAGCGGTCGGTGGGCCGGATCATGAACCAACTGTCGGAAATGGGCGTCACGCTGCAGGACGATGGCGGCGGTCTTTACCATGTGTCGGGCCATGCGAACCGGCCCGATCTGGTGGCCGTCCATTCCATCGTGAAACCGCAGATGATGATCCCGATGCATGGCGAGCATCGCCACCTGCGCGAACATGCGCGTCTGGCGACCGAGGCGGGCATCCGCAGCACCATCGTGACCAACGGCATGGTCATGGACATCACCGGCAACACGCCGGTGCCGGTGGAGCGGATCGAGCCGAAGCGCGTCTATCTGGACGGCGGAATGCTGATCGGCGCGTTCGACGGCGTGGTGCGCGACCGGATCCGCATGGCGCTGAACGGCCATATCATGGTCACCCTGCTGGTCGATGAGAATGACGAGCTGATGGGCGAGGCGTGGGTGGAGACGATGGGCCTGTCCAATGTCGGCCGCACCGGCCCGTTCAGCGAGGGGTTGGAGCGGGATCTGACCGATTGGCTGGACAAGGCGGGTGCCAAGATGATGCGCGACGACGACCGTCTGGAGGAGGGCATCCGCCGCCAGGTCCGCAACATCGGTCAGAACGAAATCGGCAAGAAGCCCGAGGTGACGGTGGTCATCTCCCGCCTCTCGGACGAATGAGGGGATAAGAAAAGGGGCCGCGAGGCCCCTTTTCTTACGCGTCCTCGTCGGTGATGGTTCGTTCCGGCACCGCGAAACTGCGCAGCATGAAATCGGGCACGTGATCCCCAAGGCCCAGGACGGGGCCGGACGTGTCGGGCGCGCGTTCCGCTGCCGGACGTTCGGCCTTGGGGGCCTCGGCCCGGGGGGCGCGATCCTCACGGTCGCTGCTGCGACGACGGCGGCTGCGGGTGGTGCGCTCCTCGCGCGGCTCCTCGGTGGGAGCGGCGGGCGCCGGTGCCACGGGGGCGGAGACCGCCGCGCGGGGGATCGGCTGGCCCACAAGCGCCTCGATCGCCGTCACGTATTTCTCGTCCGTCGGGGTGGCCAAGGTGAAGGCCTTGCCCTTGCGGCCGGCGCGCCCCGTGCGGCCGATGCGGTGAACGTAATCCTCGGGGTGGGTCGGAACGTCGAAGTTGAAGACATGGCTGACCGAAGGCACGTCCAGCCCGCGCGCCGCCACGTCCGACGCGACGAGGATGTGCACCGTCCCCTCCCGGAAGCCGTCCAGCGTCGCCATGCGCTGACGCTGCTCCAGATCGCCATGGATCGGGGCCGCGTTGAAGCCGTGCGACTTCAGGGACTTCGCCACCACGTCCACTTCGATCTTGCGGTTGCAGAAGACGATGGCGTTGGTGCAGGCCTCGCCCTCCGACCGGATCAGGTCACGCAGGGCGTCACGCTTTTCGGCGCTGCTGCGGTCCTTGCGGCTGGGGGTGACGTTGACCAGCGCCTGTTCGATGGTGTTCGAGGTGGAGTTCTGGCGCGCCACCTCGATCTTCACCGCGTTCTGCAGGAAGGTGTTGGTGATCCGCTCGATCTCCGGTGCCATGGTGGCGGAATAGAAGAAGGTCTGGCGGGTGAAGGGCGTCAGGCTGAAAATGCGTTCGATATCGGGGATGAACCCCATGTCGAGCATACGGTCGGCCTCATCCACCACCATGATCTGCACGCCCTGAAGCAGCAGCTTGCCGCGTTCGAAATGATCGAGCAGGCGGCCCGGCGTCGCGATCAGCACGTCCACGCCGCGGTCGATAAGCTTGTCCTGTTCGCCAAAGGCCACGCCGCCGATCAGCAGCGCCTTGGTCAGCTTGGTGTGCTTGGCATAGGTTTCGAAATTCTCGGCCACCTGGGCGGCCAGTTCGCGGGTGGGGGCGAGGACCAGGCTGCGGGGCATCCGCGCGCGGGCGCGGCCTTTGCCCAGCAGGGTGATCATCGGCAGCGTGAAGCTGGCCGTCTTGCCCGTGCCGGTCTGGGCGATGCCAAGGACGTCCTTGCCCTCCAGCGCGTGGGGGATGGCCTGCGCCTGAATGGGCGTGGGGGAATCGTAGCCCGCTTCCTGAACGGCCTTGAGCACGCGGGGGTCCAGCGCGAGATCGGTAAACTTTGTCATCTGCGTCCTGTAGCTGCGGTATCGGACCGCAAAAGGGTCAGGGACGCGTGAATTCCGGGCGCCCCGGCGTCATCGGCAAAAACCTGCCGTGGGGTTATCCTATTTCCCCACAGCGGTCAAGTTTTCGTGGATGGCGTCAGACCATCATGTCCTTCGTGGCCGTCAGCTTGACATCGGGGTGGTCGCGGACGACGCGGTCGATGTCCCATTGCAGGCGGGTCAGAAAGACGATGTCACCGTCGCTGTCGGTGGCCATGTGCCCTTTGTTGACGTTCGCCAGCGCGTCCACCGCCGCTTTGGGCCCCTGCACCCAGCGGGCGGAGGTGAAGCCCGAGGGTTCGAACCGCACGGGAAGCGAGTATTCCTGTTCGATCCGGCTGGCCAGAACCTCGAACTGCAACGCGCCCACGACGCCCACGATGAAGCCCGATCCGATGGCCGGTTTGAAAACCTTGGCGGCCCCTTCCTCGGCAAACTGCATCAGCGCCTTTTCCAGATGCTTTGCCTTCATCGGATCACCCGCGCGCACGCCCTGCAGCAGTTCGGGCGCGAAGCTGGGGATGCCGGTGAAGTGCAGCGCCTCGCCTTCCGTCAGCGCGTCGCCGATGCGAAGCTGTCCGTGGTTCGGGATGCCGATGATGTCGCCGGCCCAGGCCTCTTCGGCCAGTTCGCGGTCGGCGGCAAGGAACAGGACCGGGTTCGACACGGCCATCTGCTTTTTCGAGCGGACATGCAGCAGCTTCATCCCGCGTTCGAAATGGCCCGAGGCGAGGCGGACGAAGGCCACGCGGTCGCGGTGCTTGGGGTCCATGTTGGCCTGCACCTTAAACACGAAGCCCGCGACCTTTGTCTCGGCGCTGTCGATCTGGCGTTCCTTGGCGGTCTGGGGCTGCGGCTCGGGGCCGTATTCGCCCATGCCGTCCATCAATTCCTTCACGCCGAACGAGTTGATGGCCGACCCGAACCAGATTGGCGTCATGTGGCCTTCCAGAAACGCCTGACGGTCGAAGGCGGGCAGCAGTTCGCGCGCCATCTCGATCTCCTCGCGGAACTTGGCAAGCAGGTCGGCGGGGATGTGGTCGGCCAGCTTCGGATCGTCCAGACCGCTGATCTTGATGGATGCGGCCACCTTGTTGCGATCGGCGCGGTCCATGATCTCCAGCCGATCGTGCAGAAGGTCGTAGGCGCCGACGAACTCACGTCCCATGCCGATGGGCCACGAGGCGGGGGCCACGTCGATGGCGAGGTTTTCCTGAATCTCGTCGATGATCTCGAACACGTCCCGGGATTCGCGGTCCATCTTGTTGCAGAAGGTCAGGATGGGCAGGTCGCGCAGGCGGCAGACCTCGAACAGCTTGCGCGTCTGGGATTCGACCCCCTTCGCGCCGTCGATCACCATGATCGCCGCATCGACCGCCGTCAGCGTGCGGTAGGTGTCTTCGGAGAAGTCGCTGTGGCCGGGCGTGTCCACCAGATTGAAGCGGTAGGGGCCGAATTCGAACGACATGGCCGAGGCGGAGACCGAGATGCCGCGATCCTGCTCCATTTTCATGAAGTCGGATCGCGTGCGCCGCGCCTCGCCCTTGGCGCGGACCTGTCCCGCCATCTGGATCGCGCCGCCGAACAGCAGGAACTTCTCGGTCAGCGTGGTTTTCCCCGCGTCGGGATGCGAGATGATCGCAAACGTCCGGCGGCGGGCGATTTCGGGCGGAAGGGTGGGGCGATTGTCCAACATGGCCTGCCTTTACCTGATGGGAATGCCCCCGTCCATCTGCTAGCGTGCCCGAAAACGGAGGTGAGACATGGATCTGGGTATTCGCGGCAAACGGGCGTTGGTCTGCGCATCGTCCAAGGGGTTGGGGCGCGGCTGCGCCGAGGCGCTGGCCGACGCGGGCGTCGATCTGGTGATGAACGCGCGCGGGGCCGAGGCGCTGGAGGCCGCCGCCGCCGACATTCGCGCGCGGTTCGGCGTGCGGGTCACGACGGTTGCCTGCGACGTGACGACCCCCGAGGGGCAGAGCCGGGTTCTGGCGGCGGGGCCGTTCGATATCCTCGTGACCAACGCGGGCGGACCTCCCCCCGGAATGTGGTCCGATTGGGACCGGGACGATTTCATCCGCGCGCTGGACGCCAACATGCTGGCCCCGATCGCGCTGATGAAGGGCGCGCTTCCGGGCATGATCGAACGGGGCTGGGGGCGTGTGGTCAACATCACCTCCGGGTCGGTGAAAGCGCCCATCCCGCAACTGGGCCTGTCCAATTCCGCGCGGGCGGGGCTGACGGGCTATGTCGCCGGAACCTCGCGGCAGGTCGCGCCGCATGGGGTGGTCATCAACAATCTGCTGCCGGGCATCCACGCGACGGACCGTTCCGCCTCGCTCGATGCCGGGGTGATGGCCGCCGACGGCATCACCCAGGATGAGGCGCGCGCCCGGCGTGAGGCGACGATCCCCGCCCGCACCTATGGCCGGCCGCAGGATTTCGGCGCGATGTGCGCGTTCCTGTGTTCCGACCATGCCCGGTTCATCGTGGGCCAGAACATCCTGATCGACGGGGGGGCCGCGAATCTCAGCCTTTGAAATGTGAGGATGGGGCGCGCGAAAGGGGCTGTTATCGCGGCCCCGATGCCCTTAGATATGGGCTGTATCAATTCACGTCGTTTCGACATTGGGGAGTGGCGACATGCTGAACAATATCGGCCTTCCGGGCATCCTGCTGATTGCCGTGATCGTTCTTGTGCTGTTCGGGCGGGGCAAGGTGTCCTCGCTGATGGGCGAGGTGGGCAAGGGCATCACCTCGTTCAAGAAGGGCATCAAGGAGGGCGACAACGAGATCGAGACGCAGCGCGCCACCGACGCGCGCGACGTGACGCCCGAAGAGCGTGAGCGCAGCAAGAACCTCTGACGCATGTTCGACATCGGATGGAGTGAGCTTGTCCTGATCGGGGCCATCGCGTTGATCGTGGTCGGTCCCAAGGATCTGCCCGACATGTTCCGGCAGATCGGGCGTTTCACATCGAAGGCGAAATCCATGGCGCGTGAGTTTTCGCACGCGATGGAGGATGCGGCCAAGGAATCGGGCGTCCATGACGTGGCGGGCGATCTGCGCAAGATCGCGTCGCCCAAATCCATGGGGCTTGACACGATGCGCAACGCGGCGACCAAGTTCGAAAGCTGGGATCCGCTGAAATCGTCGCGCGATGCCTCGGTCAAGAAGGCGGTGGAGGCGGAGGAGATCCGTCACAGCGCCGCCTCGGTGACCGCCGCACCCGTCATGCCGCCGCCGAAAGAGGTGCCGGTGCCGCCCCCCGCCGTGCGGGCGCGGCCCAAGGCCGTGCGGCGTCGCGCCATGTTCACCGAAAGCCCCCGCCGTCGCGCCGTGCCGCGCCGTCCGACCCCCAAGAAATGAACGGCCCAACGGCATGACCCAAAGCGCAGACGACATCGACGACAGCAGCGCCCCGCTGATCGAGCACCTGAAGGAGTTGCGCTCGCGCGTGATCTGGGCGTTGGCTGCCTATATCGCCGCCGTCTGCCTGGTGTTTCCCTTCGCCAACCAGGTCTTCAACTTCCTGTCCTTTCCGGTGTGCAACGCGCTGGCCAAACGCGGGCAGGAATGCGGTCTGATCATGATCCGGCTGCAGGAAGGGTTCTTCGTTTCCGTCAACATCGCCTTTTTCGGCGGTCTGGTGGTGGCCTTTCCGATCATCGCGTTCCAGCTTTGGCGCTTCGTCGCGCCCGGGCTTTACCGGTCCGAAAAGTCGGCTTTCCTGCCGTTCCTGATCGCCTCGCCCGTCATGTTCTTTCTGGGGGCGGCGTTCAGCTATTACGTGGTTCTGCCGATCGCGTTCGACTTCTTCCTGACGTTCCAGCAGGCGCAGAACGCCCCGCCAAGCCCGCAAGTGGGCGAGGTGGTGGACCGCGCCGCCCATGCGGGGATCGTGTTCCAGGGTTCGGCGCAGGAATATCTGGGCCTGACGATGAAGTTCATCATGGCGTTCGGCCTGTGCTTCCAGCTGCCGGTTCTGCTGACGCTGATGGGCAAGGCCGGGATCATCTCCTCCGCCGGGCTGGTGTCGGTGCGGAAATACGCGATCGTCGCGATCCTGGCCCTGTCGGCCGTGGCCACGCCCCCCGACATGATGAGCCAGGTGATCCTGTTCGGGGCCGTCTATCCCTTGTATGAGGTGTCGATCTTCCTGATCCGCCGCATCGAAAAGCGGCGGGAGGCGGAGTTGCGGGCCGAGGGCCTGTGGTTCGAGGATGAGGAGATCGGCACCGATGTGACGGATTCGGCCAAGCGATGACCGAGATGGAGCGGATCGCGGCGGCGCTGGAGCGTCTGGCCCCACCCCCGCCCGAACCCGCCGATCTGGGCGCGGCGGAGGCGTTCGTCTGGCACACGGCCCCCGACCGATTGGAGCCGGTGGCCCGCGTGGCCCGCGTCGATCTTTCGCTGCTGGTGGGGATCGACCGCGCGCGCGACACGCTTTTGGCCAACACCCGCCATTTCGCCCAAGGTCTGCCGGCCAACAATGCGTTGCTTTGGGGCGCGCGGGGGATGGGGAAAAGCTCGCTCGTGAAGGCGATCCATGGCGCGATCCGGGCGGAGGGGCTGCCCCTGACGCTGGTCGAACTCGCGCGTGAGGATCTGCCCAGCGTGCAGCGCCTGCTGACCGCTTTGCGCGCGGCCCCCGACCGGCGGTTCATCCTGTTCTGCGACGACCTGTCCTTCAGCCATGACGACCAGCATTACAAATCGCTGAAGGCGGTGCTGGATGGCGGGATCGAGGGGCGGCCGGACAACGTGATCCTCTATGCCACGTCGAACCGCCGCCACCTGATGCCGCGCGACATGATCGAGAACGAACGGTCCAGCGCAATCAACCCGTCCGAGGCGGTGGAGGAGAAGGTGTCACTCTCCGACCGTTTCGGGCTGTGGCTGGGCTTCCACCCCTGTTCGCAGGACGATTATCTGGCGATGATTCGCGGCTATTGCGCCGAACACGGTCTGCGGGTGGACGAGGCCACCCTGCGGGCGGAGGCGATCGAGTGGCAGGCCACGCGCGGCGCACGGTCGGGCCGGGTCGCGTGGCAGTTCTTCACCGACCTTGCCGCACGGCACGGGGTCGCGCTGTAGCGACCCCGCGCAGGTTCACTGCAGATAGGGGGCGGGATCGACGCTCTCGAACCCCTTGCGCACCTCGAAATGCAGGAAGGCGGGGCTGGCCTGCCGCACCGTGGCGATGGACTGCCCACGCGATACCGATGCGCCGCGTTCCACCTTCACATTGTCGATGCCCGCATAGACGGTCAAAAGATCGCCCGGGTGGCGGATGACCAGGATCGGCACTTGGTCGGTGTCGCGGGTGATGGCGGCCACGGTGCCGTCGGCGGCGGCCACCACGTTCGACCCGGCGGCGGCGCCGATGTCGATCCCTTCGTTCCGGCCCTTGGCATAGGGGCGGATGATGCTGCCGCTGGCGGGCATGGCGAACTGGGTCGAATTGGCGGCGGGCGCAGGCGCGGGGGCCGGGGGCGTCGCGGCCGGGACCGGGGCCGGTGCGGCCGACGCGGTCTGGGTGGGCGGTGTGTTGGAGGCCACGGGGATCATCAGCATCTGGCCTTCGCGCAGCGACAGGCTGTCATCCAGCCCGTTCCATTCCGCCAGCGCTTTGGGCGAGACGTTGTAGGTGCGCGCGATGGAATAGGCCGTTTCGCCCCGTGCCACGCGGTGCTGCGCCGGTTGCGCGCCCGATGTGGCCGTGGGGGCGGGGGCCGATCCCGGCGTGGGGGCCAGGGTCGTCGTCTCGATCCCCGAGGTCTGGATGCCGGTCGCCACCGGCCCCCCCACCATGGGGGACGCCATTTCGGCCGTGGCCCCCGGCGGCAGGGCGATCACCTCGCCCCCGCGCAGTGGGGCGTTGGGGGCGATGGCATTGTATTGCGCGATCTGATCGGCGCTTGCGCCGATGCGGGCCGCGATGGCGCCGACGGTTTCCCCCGGTGCCGCGATCACGACCTGATAGTTGGGATAGCTGATGACCCCGCGCGCGTCGGGCTGCGGGCGGGCCTGCGTGGCCCCCTGAGCCGCGCCGCCGGTGTTCAGGCCGGGGCGCAGGTCCCAGTCCTGCGGGGCGGCGCAGGCGGCCATCAGGGCAAGACCCGAGAGGGCCAGAAGGGGGCGGGATCTTTTCATGGGCAACCTCTTACGCATGGCGGCGTGCCGCCGTTTTAGTCTGCCGCAAGGCCTTCGACCAGCGGCACGAACCGGACCGAGCGGAGTTCCTCATATTCGAACCCCGCCTCGGTCCGCACCACCTTGACCAAGGTCTGCACGGCGTCGGTCTGCCCCACGGGCACGACCATGATACCGTCCACCTTCAGCTGGGCCAGAAGGGGGCCGGGCGGATCTTCGGCGGCGGCGGTGACAAGGATGCGGTCGAACGGCGCCTGATCGGGCAGGCCGTGGCTTCCGTCGCCGGTAAAGGCGGTGATGTTGGACAGGCCGAGGGTGCGGAACGTCTCCTCCGCCTCGCGCACAAGGCGGCGGTGACGGTCGATGGTATAGACGCGCCGCGCCAGCCCCGCCAGAACGGCGGCCTGATAGCCCGAGCCGGTCCCCACCTCCAGCACGCGGTCGCGCGGGGCGATGGCCAGCGCCTGCGTCATCAACCCGACGATGGACGGCTGGCTGATCGTCTGCCCGCAAGCGATGGGCAGGGGCGTATCCTCATAGGCGCGTTCGGCGAAGAGGCCGCGGACGAAGGCACCGCGATCCACCCGCTCCATCGCGGTCAGGACGCGGCCATCGGTCACCCCCTTCGACCGGAGGGCGTAGAGAAAGCGCATCTTGCGTTCGGCGATGTCCTCCGCGCGGTCGGTCATGCCAGCGCGGCCTCCAGATCCTTCAGGCGGTCATGGGCGGTCAAATCGCAGCGCAAAGGCGTCACGGTGACGTATCCCTCCAGATTCAGGGTCACGTCGCTGCCCGGTTCGGCCGGTCCTTGCGCACCGCCCTTGATCCAGAAGAACGGCTTGCCCGAGGGGGACAGATGCGGTTCGGTCGTGAAATGGCTGCCGGTGCGGAAGCCCTGCGGCGCGACGCGCAACCCTTTGACATCGGCGGCGGCCACGGGCGGGAAGTTCACGTTGTAGAAGATGCGATAGGCGGCCTCGTCCCAGATGCCGCGATCCAGCAGGCGCCGGATCACATCGGCCCCGTGGATGCGGGCGGCCTCGAAGGGATCGTCCAGCGCGCGCGTGGCGGGGCCCATGTATTGCGACAGGGCGATGGAGGGCACGCCCTGCAGCGCCCCTTCCATCGCGCCGCCCACGGTGCCGGAATAGACCACGTTTTCGCCCGCGTTGTTGCCGCGATTGACGCCCGACAGGATCAGATCCGGCTTGTCGCCGCCGAACACCTCATGGATGGCGGCCAGAACGCAATCGGCGGGGCTGCCTTCGGCGGCATAGCGGCGGTCGTCCAGGCGGGAAATCAGGGTGGGGTGGGTATAGCTGATGCAATGGCCGACCCCCGATTGTTCGAAGGCGGGGGCCACGGTCCACACCTCACCCTCGGGTCCGGCGAGGGTGTGGGCGATTTCGGTCAACGCATTCAGGCCGGGGGCGGCGATGCCGTCGTCGTTCGTGATCAGGATGCGCATGGGAACCTTCCGTTTCCCCCTGATTAGACGAGCGAACCCCCGCCGACAACCGTTCAGACGTGATGAAGGTCCGCGCCGCCCAGAACACGTTCCAGATCGGCCAAGGCGAAGGGTTTGCCCAGCATCGGCGCGTCGCAATGCCGCGGGGTCAGGCAGGCGCGGCTGTTTGCGCTGGCAAAGATGAAGGGGATTCCGCGATCCGCCAGGGCATCCGCGATGGGAAAAGAGACCTCGCCTGCCAGATTGACGTCCAGAACGGCGAAATCCACCGCCTCGGCCTGCAAGAGCGAGAGGCCCTGGCTCACCCCGCGGGCGGGACCGATGACGGAATATCCAAGATCGCTCAGGTAATCTTCCATAAGCATGGCGATCAGAGGCTCATCCTCGACGACAAGCACGCGCGCGGCGCTTATCTCTATCGGTGCGTGTATCATTGTGTTCGCTCCACTCGTGA
This sequence comes from Falsirhodobacter halotolerans, assembly GCF_022899245.1. NCBI lineage: Bacteria > Pseudomonadati > Pseudomonadota > Alphaproteobacteria > Rhodobacterales > Paracoccaceae > Falsirhodobacter > Falsirhodobacter halotolerans. Next base: position 1,924,126 of record NZ_JALJAZ010000001.1, on the reverse strand, counting down.
CATCGGGACGCGATGCGCCCGTCTGCCGTGCCCCTTCGTTTTTCGCCGCCGGATCATCGTTTATCTTGGCCGCCCAGCGGTTCGATGGGGTATGAACAGGGGCCGGGGGCATCCGGTTCCCTGGGATTCACGCGATTGACGGGAACCGTGTTCGCCCGGTCACGTTCACCTTGTGAAAAGGGCGATTTCGCCCCGAATTCATCGCCCCAATCGCCAGCCCGAATTTCAGGAGGCCAGCCATGACCACCGCAGCCCCAACCGCCGTTCGCATGACCGTGAACGGAAAGGATGTGAACCTTACCCTCGACCCGCGCGTAACGCTGCTGGACGCCCTGCGCGAGCATCTGCGCCTGACCGGAACCAAGAAAGGTTGCGATCACGGGCAGTGCGGGGCCTGCACCGTCATCGTGAACGGGCGGCGCATGAACTCCTGCCTTTCCCTGGCCGTGATGCATGAAGGGGATGAGGTCACGACGATCGAGGGACTTGGAACGCCCGAGGATATGCACCCGCTGCAGGCGGCCTTTGTGGAGCATGACGGGTATCAGTGCGGTTATTGCACGCCCGGTCAGATCTGTTCGGCCAAGGCGATGCTGGAAGAGATCCGCGCCGGGGTTCCCAGCCACGTATCCGCCAATCTGGACCGGGTGGAGATGACGGATGACGAGATCAAGGAGCGGATGAGCGGGAACATCTGCCGCTGCGGCGCCTATGCCAACATCCTCGCGGCGTTGCGTTCGGTGGAGGCTGGGGCATGAGGGCGTTTTCCTACGACCGCGCAGGTTCGGTGGCAGAGGCCGCGACGATGATCCTGGACCGGCCCGAGGCGAAGGTGATCGCCGGGGGCACCAACCTTTTGGACCTAATGAAGATCGGGGTGGAAACCCCCGCCCATCTGATCGACGTGAATGGGCTGGATCTGGACGGGATCGAGACGACCCCCGATGGCGGTCTGAAGATCGGCGCCCTGGTGCGCAACACCGATCTGGCGGCGGACGCGCGGGTGCGTAAGGATTGGCCAGTGTTGTCGCGCGCCATCGTGGCCGGGGCCTCGGGGCAGTTGCGGAACCGTGCGACCACCGCCGGGAACCTGATGCAGCGCACACGGTGTCCGTATTTCTATGATACGGGCATGGCCTGCAACAAGCGCACCCCCGGATCGGGATGCGCGGCGCAGACGGGGGCCAGCCGGCAATTGGGCGTGATCGGTGTCAGCGAGGCGTGCATCGCCACCTATCCCGGCGATATGGCCGTGGCCTTGCGCGCGCTGGGCGCGGTGGTGACCGTGGCGGACGCCACCGGGGCCACGCGGGACATCCCCTTGGGGGAGTTCCACCGCCTGCCGGGGGACACGCCGCATATTGAGACGGCGTTGAAACAGGGTGAGATCATCACCCATGTGACGCTGCCGCCGCCCGTGGGCGGGGTGCAGACCTATCGCAAGGTGCGGGATCGCGCGTCCTATGCCTTCGCGCTTGTGTCGGTAGCGGCCATCGTGCAGCCCGACGGCACGGCGCAGATGGCGTTCGGCGGAATGGCCCCGCGCCCGTGGCGGGTGGAGGCGGCGGAAAACCTGCTGCCCGATGTGGACGCCTTTCTGGCCGAGACCTTCAAGGGCGCGACCCCCACGGAAGACAACAAGTTCAAACTCGCGTTGGCGGGCCGGATCGCGTCCGACCTGCTGAAAGGGGCGTAAGATGAAATTCGACAAACCCGCAGGCGGCACCCCCGCCGACCGTATGACCGTTCTGGGCAAGCCGCATCCGCGGATCGAAGGGCCGCTGAAGGTCACCGGACGCGCCCCCTATGCCTATGAGCGGCATGACGTGGCCCCGGATCAGCTGATCGGGTATCCCCTTGGGGCGACCATCGCCAAGGGGCGCATCCGGTCGATGGACACGACCGCGGCCCGCGCGATGCCGGGTGTGGTCGATATCCTGACCACGCTCGACATGGACGCCCTGCCCACCGACAGCAACAACGTCACGTCGCTGTTCGGGGGGGACGAGGTGCGGCATTACCATCAGGCCATCGCCGTGGTCGTGGCCGAAGGGTTCGAACAGGCCCGCGCCGCCGCCCAGGCCATCGTCGTCGATTACGCGCCCGAAAAGGGGCGGTTCGACATGGAGGCGGCCGACACCGAGGTCGCGCTGGAAAAGACCGTCGGCGATTTCGACGCGGCCTTCGCCAAGGCGGCGGTGACGGTCGATCAGACCTATACCACGCCCGGACAGTCCCATGCCATGATGGAACCCCATGCCAGCATCGCGGCGTGGGAGGGGGATGCCGTGACGGTCTGGACCTCCAACCAGATGATTGCCTGGGGCAAGAAGGGTCTGGCGAACACGCTGGAGATGCCCAAGGACAAGGTGCGGATCGACAGCCCCTATATCGGCGGCGGGTTCGGCGGAAAGCTGTTCCTGCGGGCCGATGCGGTTCTGGCCGCCCTTGCGGCCCGCAAGGTGGGGCGCGCGGTGAAGGTGGCGCTGCCCCGTCCGATGATGATGAACAACACCACCCACCGGTCGGCCACGATCCAGCGCCTGCGCATCGGGATGAACGCGGATGGGCGCATCACGGCAATCGCGCATGACAACACCTCCGGCACCTTGCCGGACGGCGATGGCGAGGATGCGACGAACCAGACCCGCTATTTCTATGCCGGGGACAACCGTCTGGTGGTGAACCGGTTGGCGACGCTGGACCTGCCGGAAGCGAATGCGATGCGCGCGCCGGGCGAGGCGTCGGGTCTGATGGCGCTGGAAATCGCGATAGACGAGGCGGCAGAGGCCGCAGGCGTCGATCCCGTGCAGTTCCGCATCCTGAACGACACGCAGACCGTGCCGGAAGACCCGGACCGCACCTTTTCCAACCGGCATTTCATCGAGTGTCTGGAACGGGGGGCGGAGGCATTCGGCTGGGACGCGTCCCGACCCGCACCGGCCACACGCCGTGACGGGAACTGGCTGATCGGGCAGGGCGTGGCGGGGGCGTATCGCGGCTCGCCCGTCATGCCCTCCGGGGCGCGGGTTCGGTTGCAGCCGGACGGGCGTCTGATCGTGGAAACCGACATGACCGACATCGGCACCGGCAGCTATACCATTCTTGGCCAGACGGCGGCCGAGATGATGGGGGTGGAGCTGGGCGCGGTCGAGGTGCGTCTGGGGGATTCCTCCTTCCCGGTGTCGGCCGGGTCGGGCGGACAATTCGGCGCGGTCAGTGCGACCGGCGGCGTCTATGCCGCCTGCATCGCCCTGCGCGAGGCGGTGGCGCGGCGCATCGGATCGCAACCCGACGCCTTGGATTTCCGCGACGGGCTGGTAACCGACGGGAACGTCTCCCGCACCTTGGCCGAAGTGGCCGCCGAGGGGGAGATCGTGGCCGAGGACAAGATGGAGTTCGGTGATTTCCGCTCGAAGGAATACGAGCTTGCCACCTTCGCCGCCCATTTCGTGGAGGTGGGGGTGGATGCCGTCACGGGCGAGGTGCGGGTGCGCCGGATGCTGGCCGTTGCCGATGCGGGCCGCATCCTGAACCCCGTCACCGCCCACAGCCAGATGATCGGAGCGATGACCATGGGCCTTGGCGCCGCGCTGAGCGAGAAGATGGAGGTGGATGTCACCCAAGGCTTCTTCGCCAATCACGATCTGGCGGGATACGAGGTGCCGGTCCATGCCGATATCCCGGTGCAGGAGGTGATCTTCCTGAACGCCGACGATCCGAACTCGTCGCCGTTGAAGGCCAAGGGGATTGGCGAGTTGGGCCTGTGCGGCGTCGCGGCGGCGATTGCCAACGCGGTGCATGATGCGACAGGCGTCCGCGTGCGCGATTACCCGGTGACGGTGGACCGCTTGATCGACCATCTGCCGGCCGCATGATGGACGGTGGCCACCCCGCCCCGATCATCGCCCTGCCCGAGGGCGATATGCCCTTGGCCGCGCTGTGCGAGGACGGGGCGCGGCTGGCGATGATCGTGGGGGTGGAGGGGCCGTCCTATCGGCCCGTCGGGGCGGCCATGGCGATCGGGGCGGACGGGAGGCGGACGGGATCGCTTTCCTCCGGCTGCATCGATCAGGACGTCGCCTTGCGGGCCGAAGCGGCGGATCGGCCCGAGGTTCTGCGCTATGGTCGCGGGTCGGCCTTCGTCGATCTGGCGCTGCCCTGCGGTGGGGGCTTGGACGTGTTGATCGTGCCCGCGCCGGATCGGGCCGTGTTGTCGGGCATCGCCGCCGCCCTGCGCGCACGGCAGGCGGCGGTTCTGTCCGTGGGGCGGGATGGGCATCTGGCGACGGCCCCGCAGGCGGACGGCCTGACCCTGCGCATCTTGCCCGAAATTCGTCATCTGGTCTTCGGCAAGGGGCCGGAGGCCGCGACCTTCGCCTCGTTGGCCCGCACCTCCGGTTATCTGGTCGAGGTGTTTTCGCCCGATGTCACCGACATGCCATCCGACCTCGCGACGACGCCGCTGCTGTCGCCCGGCTGGCCCGATGGGGTGGCGATCGATGACCGGACCGCCGTCACGTTGTTTTTTCACGACCACGATTGGGAACCGGCGATCCTGACGACGGCACTGGCCTCGCCCGCCTTTTACGTGGGGGCGCAGGGCAGCTTTCAGGCGCGGGCGCGGCGGCGCGCGGCGCTGATCGCCGCCGGGGTGCCGGAGGGGCAGATCGACCGCATGGCCGATCCGTTCGGCACCATCCCCTCGGCCCGTGACGCGCGCACCTTGGCGGTGGGCGTTCTGGCGGATGTTCTGACCGCCGCGCGCCGATGATCCTTGGCGCCGTTCTTCTGGCGGCCGGCGCGTCGCGGCGGTTCGGGGCAGAGGACAAGCTTCTGACCCCTGTGCGCGGTGTGCCGATGGTCTGCCATGCCGCCCGGCTGGTGGCGCGCTTTCCCAAACGTCTGGCGGTTGTGTCCAGCGACGCCGTGCGGCCCGTGATCGAGGCGGAGGGGGTGAGCACGCACCGCATTCCCGCCGGGGGGCAGGGCGACAGCCTTGCCGCCGCCGTGTCGCGTCTTGGCGCAGTGGACCGTCTGGCGGTCTTTCTGGGCGACATGCCGGATCTGACCGCCGGGGATGTCGACCGGCTGCTGGCAACCGATCCGTCCCGACCGGCCTGTGCGGTTCTTGACGGGGTGATGATGCCCCCGGTTATCTTCCCGCGCGCATGGCTTTCGGACCTGACGGCGTTGACCGGCGACCGGGGGGCGGGCGCGTTGCTGCGCGCAGCCTCACCCACGCTTGTGTCCCTTCCACCATCCCGTCTGCACGACGTGGACCGGCCCGAGGATCTGAAGGCTATACAATCGGACGGGGCTTTCGTATCCCCATCCTGACGGGACAGAAGGGGCATGGAATGGGCATTCTCAAACGCTTCGGCATCGACGGATACATGATGCTGCTGATCGGCATGGTGGTGCTGGGGGCGGTCGTGCCCGCGCAAGGCATGGCCGCGGTCGTGCTGGGGTATGTGACCATGGGCGCCATTGCCCTTCTGTTCTTTCTTTACGGCGTGCGGATGAACGCGGCCGAGGTCATGGCCGGCCTGACCAACTGGCGGCTTCAAAGCCTCAGCTTCGGCATCACATTCGTGATGTTCCCGATTTTCGGCATCGGGGTCGCCTGGGCGGCGCGCCCCCTGATCGGGGACGAACTGGCGCTGGGCCTTCTGTTCCTGTCGGTTCTGCCGTCCACCATCAATTCGTCCATCGCACTGACCGGCATGGCGGGGGGCAACGTGTCGGGGGCCATCTGCTCGGCCACGCTGTCGAATTTGCTGGGGGTGTTCCTGACACCCGCATTGGCGGCGGTGCTGCTGCATTCGGGCGGGGGCGGGGCGTCGGGCGATGCGGTGCTGAAGATTGCATTGCAGATCCTGCTGCCCTTCGTGCTGGGCCAGTGCCTGCGTCGCTGGCTTTCGGATTTCGTGCGCCGTCGCAAGATGCTGACCACGGTGGTGGACCGGGGGGCGATCCTGCTGATCGTCTATGCCGCGTTCAGCGCGGGCACGACGGCGGGCCTGTGGCGCCTGATCCCGCCGGTCACGCTGGGCACGCTGATCGCGGTCGTTCTGGTGTTCCTTGCGCTGGGCATGGTGGCCGTGCGCCTGATCGGGCGGATATCGGGCATGAACCGGCCCGACCGCACGGCGCTGTTCTTCTGCGGATCGACGAAAAGTCTTGCCAGCGGATTGCCCATCGCGGCGGCGTTGTTCGCGCCGGACATGATCGGCCTGATGATCCTGCCGGTGATGATCTTTCACATGTCCCAGCTTCTGGTCTGTGCGGTCATTGCCCAGCGGGCGGCGGCCCCGGAGGCCGCCGCGCAGGTCGCATCATAGGGTCAGGGTTTCCAGCACTTCGGGCGTCAGGACCTTGACGCCGGGCAGGGCGTCGATCAGCGGCTGGGCCGACTGCTCCAGCGCGGGGAAAGTTTTGTAGTGGCAGGGGATCACGGTCTTGAAGTCGAAATACCGTTTCGCGGCATAGGCGGCCCGCGCCATGTCCATCGTATAGAACCCGCCGCAGGCCAGGATGCCGATGTCGGGTTTGTGGTAATCGCCCATCCAGTCCATGTCGGCCATGATGTCCGTATCGCCCGACAGATAGATGGTGTGCCCCTCACCGGCGATCATATAGCCGGATTCGGTCCCGGCATAGATCGGGCCGGTGCGCCCGTCGACAGAGGAGGAGTGGACCGCGTTCACCATTGTGACCTTGGCGCCGTTCAGGTCCACCGTGCCGCCCTTGTTGAACCCGGTGCCCTTGATCCCTTCCTCTCCCGACCACCAGCCGATCAGATCGGCGATGCCGACCAGCGGGATGTGATGCTGCTTGCTGAGGGCAAGGGCATCCGCCGTGTGGTCGCCATGCCCGTGCGTGATCAGGATATGGGTCGCGCCGGCGATCACCTCGTCCACGCGGCCTTCGGGAAAGGCGGGGTTGCCGCTGAACCACGGGTCGATCAGGAGGACGGCGTCTTCGATCTCCAGCCGGAACCCGGCATGTCCAAGCCATGTAAGCTTCATGGGAGCCTCTTTTTGCCATGATATCGACCATACCTAACGGCGGGCGGACAAAAAGGAAGGGTCAGGCGTTCAACAGTGCCATGGCGGCGGCGTGAACCTGCGGATTGGCGGCGGCCAGAATGCGGCCCCCCTGCGCGGCGGGCCCGCCGGTCCAGTCGGTCACGACACCGCCGGCCGCGAGAATGACCGCCATGGGCCCCTGAATGTCATAGGGGTGCAGCCCCGCCTCGATCACCAGATCGATATGACCGGCCGCCAGAAGGGCATAGGCGTAACAGTCCATGCCATAGCGCACGAGGCGCACCTGCGCGGCCACGCGGCGGAAGGCGGTCTCATCCTCGGCGGTGCCCACTTCGGGAAAGGTCGTCATCAGCAGCGCCTGCTCCAACGGGCGGGCGGGGCGGGTGGCGAGGGCGCGTTCGCCCAAGGGGCCGGTCATCCGCGCGATGCCGAAGCCGCCCTCGAACCGCTCTCCGATATAGGGCTGGTCGATCAGGCCGAATTCGGGACCCTCCGGCCCCCCGGCGGCGATCAGGATGCCCCAGCTGGGCGTGCCGCACAAAAACGCGCGGGTGCCGTCGATCGGATCGAGCACCCAGGTGATGCCGCTGGTGCCGGTGGTCAGGCCCATTTCCTCGCCCAGGATCGCATCCTGCGGACGGCGTTCGGCCAGCACGGCGCGCATGGCGGCCTCCGCCTCGCGGTCGGCCACGGTCACCGGGTCGAACAGAAGGTCCGACTTGGTGTCCGCCTCAAGTCCCTTGCTGCGGAAATGCGGCAGGATGGCCGCGCGGGCGGCATCGGCCATGGCATGGGCCGTGGCGACGATATGATCCTGCTCGGTCACTATTCCTCAGGCGACCGAGCTGAGGGCGCGGGCCAGATCGAACAGGCGGCGGCGCTGCGTTTCCGGGATGGCGTTGTAGACGCGCACCAGATACATCGCTTCCTTGTTGGCGGCCATGTCCATTCCGGCGCCCGAGTCCTGACCCGCCTCGATCCCGTCGAAGAAGAACGGCATGGGCACGCCCAGAACCAGCGAGATGTCCCAAAGCCGCGACGCGCTGACGCGGTTGGCGCCCGTTTCGTATTTCTGGATCTGCTGGAACTTGATGCCGACGGCGTCGGCCAGCTGCTGCTGTGTCATTCCGATCATCCACCGGCGATGGCGGATGCGTTTGCCCACATGGGTGTCGACAGGATGAGGCATTCGTTACTCCGTAGCACTTCTTGCGACATGGGAGTCCCACATCGCGAATTCCTTGAACAAGGTGGCCCGGCACATCCAGGCGGCCTCAAACACTCAACATTCCAGCTGACGAAGCCGCAATGACGCCCCGGATCGAACGGAACACCAACACCTTCGACGCGGGTCATCGCAGATAATAGGGCACTTGGCAACAATGACGAAGACCTGAGCGACCATTGCGCGAAAAGATGATCATCTACACGGATCAGATATTAATACAGCCCTTATTTTCACACATACTCGGTGCGAAAAAAGCAACCCGAGGTTGCGCTGGGGCCGTTTTATTTCAATCCGAACGGTTCGAAATCAAACCGGGGGCCTGCGACGATACGACACTGACGTATCACGCGTTCCCAGTTGAAATGAGTGGCGCGGCTGCCGATATCTGACATAATTCGGACGCACCCCCCGGTCTCGGCGGAAGTTGGCGGTTCGAGAGGGAAGTTACGGAGGTTTCTATGGCTCAATACCAGACGGCTGGCGTTCGCGCCGGTACGCGCGCGGGACAGATCGATGCGGGTCTGCGCGCCCACATGAACAAGGTCTATGGCGTCATGTCGATCGGCATGTTGCTGACCGGTGCCGCCGCCTGGGCGATCTCGGGCTTGGCCACCACCACCGATCCGTCGCTGGCGGCGGCGCAGCTTGGCAATGGTCAGTATCTGACCTCGCTCGGGGCGGCGATCTATGCCTCGCCGCTGAAGTGGGTGATCATGTTCGCGCCCTTGATCGCGGTGTTCGCGTTCAGCGCGATGATCAACCGCATGTCGGCCGCCACCGCGCAGGTCGTGTTCTACGGTTATGCCGTGCTGATGGGGCTGTCGCTGTCGTCGATCTTCCTCGTGTTCACGGGCGCATCCATCGCGCAGACGTTCCTGATCACGGCCATCGCCTTCGCGGGCCTGTCGCTTTACGGCTATACCACCAAGCGCAACCTGACCGGCCTTGGCACCTTCCTGATGATGGGTGTGATCGGTCTGGTCGTGGCGATGATCGTCAACATCTTCCTGCAATCGCCGGCGCTGATGTTCGCGATCTCGGCCATCGGCGTGCTGATCTTTGCCGGCCTGACCGCCTATGACACGCAGAACATCAAGAACACCTACATCCAGCACGCGCAGATGGGCGACAGCGAGTGGTTGGGCAAAGCGGCCATCATGGGCGCGCTGCAACTCTACCTCGACTTCATCAACCTGTTCATGTTCCTGCTGCAGTTCATGGGCAATCGCGAGTAACGCGCGCCGCACGTCATGCCAAAGCCCCGGAGGAAACTCCGGGGCTTTCTTCATGGGACGGGGAGGCATGGGATGGAGAAGGCGGGCATGAAAAAAGCCCCGCGGCAGGGCCGGGGGCTTCGATCGGGTCGAAAGGGGCGATCTTACTTGATCTTGCCCTCCTTGTATTCCACGTGTTCCCGCTTGACGGGGTCGTATTTGCGGACCGTCATCTTCTCGGTCATGGTGCGGGCATTCTTCTTGGTCACATAGAAGTGCCCGGTGCCCGCCGTCGAGTTCAGACGGATCTTGATCGTCGTCGGCTTCGCCATAATCGTCTCCACTGCGTCGGGAGCGTCATGTCCCGGTAAAATCCTAGAAGCCCGCCTTTTACCCGCGCGGGGGGCAGAGTCAACCGTGTTTCTGCCGGACATCCCCGGAAAAACTCTTGTTGCCGGGGGGTGTCCCCTTACATTGACAGCAACAGGAAAGGACGGTGCGGCATGACGACAATTCCAGAGATCGAAGCGCGGGCGACCCGCAAGGCGGTTCTTTATCGGATGGTGATGCCCGGGCATGTCTGTCCCTTTGGCTTGAAGTCGAAATCGCTGCTGGAACGCAACGGATACGAGGTCGAGGATCATTTCCTGCGCACGCGGGAGGAGGTGGACGCCTTCAAGGCCAGGCATGGTGTGGAGACGACGCCGCAGACCTTCATCGACGGCGAGCGGATCGGCGGGCACAGCGAGCTGCGCGCGTGGTTCGGCAAGCCGCTGCCCGCCAAGGACGCGCTGACCTATCGTCCCGTGATCGTGCTGTTCGCTCTGGCCGCGCTGATGGCGCTGGCGGCACGGTGGGTCGTGGGGGATGCGGGGTTCGCCACGTGGCTGCAATGGACCATCGCCTTTGCCATGTGTCTTCTGGGTTTTCAGAAATTGCAGGATGTCGAAAGCTTCTCGTCAAGCTTCCTGAACTACGACCTCTTGGCAAAGCGCTGGGTGCCCTATGCCTACATCTATCCCTTTGCGGAAACAGGGGCCGGGCTTTTGATGATCACCGGCGTGCTGAGCTGGGTGTCGATCCCGGTGGCCCTGTTCATCGGCATCGTGGGGGCCGTGTCGGTGTTCCAGGCCGTCTATGTCGAGAAGCGCGAGTTGAAATGCGCCTGTGTCGGCGGCAACAGCAACGTGCCCCTGGGCTTCGTGTCGCTGTTGGAAAACCTGATGATGGTCTTCATGGCCCTGTGGATGCTGTCGATGGTCTGAGCGCGCGGATGGCCTGTAAGCCGGATTTTGTTCCGGGGCCCGAATTCACGGTTTCCCCTTTGATGACCATTCATCTGGTCCCGCCGTTGCCGACGGGATCGTGCTGCCAACCCGGACCTCTGGGCTGAAGATCCCTGCACCGTGGTCTCCGCTTGCGCGCGGACCTTACGGGGCGCGAGGTCCCTATTCGGCATTGCTCCGGGCGGGGCTTGCCGTGCCGTTCCGGTTGCCCGGACCGCGGTGGGCTCTTACCCCACCGTTTCACCCTGACCGCGACCTGCGCGGCAGACTCTTCTCTGTGGCGCTTTCCCTCGGGTTGCCCCGGCCGGGTGTTACCCGGCGCCCTGTCTTCATGGAGTCCGGACTTTCCTCGAAGGTTGCCCCCCGCGATCATCCAGCCATCCGCGCGAGGGTGGGGTTATGCGCCGCCGTCGCCCGCGTCAAGGCCCGCCGCAAGCGCGCCGTCGATCTTGTCCGCAGGACCCGCCGCGCCGGGCCGAAAGCGCAGGCGGAAGGCCGCCAGACGCTCCGGGTGGTCGGCATAGCCGATGCGGGTCAGATCGCTCTCCAGATCGCCCGCAGGGGCGGGGGCGGGCCAGACCGAGAGGCCCTCGCGCGCCAGGCGGCGCCAGTCGAAACGCGGGCCGGGGTCGATCTTGCGGCCGGGGGCAAGGTCGGAATGGGCGATCACGCCGTGCGGCGGGATGGACCACCGCGCCATGATACCGCGCAGCAGCGTCTCAAGCGCGCGCATCTGCGGGTCCGGAAATGGCGAACGTCCGTTGTTCTGCAACTCGATCCCGATCGAGCGCGAGTTCACGTCGTCCCGCCCGCGCCACGATCCCGCCCCCGCGTGCCAGGCGCGACGGGCTTCATCCACCAGGGGCAGGGTGGTCCCATCCTCGTCGATCAGCCAGTGGGCCGACACCTCGGCCAGTGGATCGCACAGCCGATCCCGCGCCGCCGCAAAGCTGGTCATGCCGGTATAGTGCAGGACGATCAGGTCAGGTGGCGCCGCGATGCGGCGGGGGCCGTGATTGGGCGAAAGGGTCAGCGTACGCCTGCGCGGAACGGGGCCGGATCCCACGAACAGGCATAGCCGTCGCCGTCAGGATCGAGGTTGTTGCGATCCCGCTGCGGGCCGCCCCCCTCAAGAAACGCGATCTGCGCCAGATCGGGCGAGCCGTATTTGGCGCATTGTTCCGCCGAATTGCTGAACCGGATGGACGAGCGACCGAACATCTGCTGCCCCCGCGGATGCGAGGTCTGCAAGGCATAGGCGACGATGTTGGGGGTATTGGAACTGCGCTGCGGCAGGGCGGTCGGCTGCACCTGCACATATTGCGAACGGTTCTGCGCGATCACCGCCGCATCCTCGGCGATGGAGCGTTCGGCCGACACCGCCTCGAAGCTGTTCTCGTTCGACATGCCGGTATTGCCGCGCACAGCGGTCATTTCGCCCGATTCCTCACGGATGCCCATGGGGGCGTTGCCGCGCGGGCGTTCGCCCGAAGGCATGACGGCCGGCGCGCCGCCCGATTCGGCGTTGTTGATCGCGTCAAGCGCGCCTTGGGTGGAAAATCCCTGCGACACGCCGCCCGTCTGATAGGCGGGCGGGATCGGGTTCTGCGCCTGATTGCGCATATAGGATTGATAGCTGCTGTCGGGCACCGCAGGCGCACACGCCGCAAGCGCCCCCGCGATCAAGGACACCGATACCACCAAACCGATCCGCTTCACCGACATCTTCACCATTCCGTCACGTTGATTTTCGCGCTTACCACCATTTGGCGGGCTTGGCTACAAACCCGGCCGCACGCTCCAACACGTAGGCGTGATTGAGAAGGGATCCTTCCTCCCACGGCCGTCCGATCAGTTGCAGACCAAGGGGCAGCCCATTGGCGTCCACGCCCACCGGAACCGAAACGCCGGGAAGGCCCGCAAGGTTCACCGTGACGGTGAACACGTCGTTCAGATACATCTCGACCGGGTCGGCGCTGCTGACCTCGCCGATGCCGAAGGCGGCGGATGGGGTGGCGGGGGTCAGGATCGCGTCCACGCCATCGGCGAAGACGGTTTCGAAATCGCGCTTGATCAGCGTCCGCACCTTGCGCGCGCGGTTGTAATAGGCGTCGTAGAAGCCCGCCGACAGCACATAGGTGCCGACCATGATCCGGCGCTGGACCTCTTTGCCGAAGCCCTCGGCGCGGGTCTTTTCATACATGTCGACGATGCCGTCGCCCGCCGCCAAAGCCGCGCGGTGGCCATACCGGACCCCGTCATAGCGCGCGAGGTTCGACGACGCTTCGGCCGGGGCGATGACGTAATAGGCGGGCAGCGCGTATTTCGTGTGGGGAAGGGAGATGTCGCGCACCTCGGCCCCCGCGTCGCGCAGCATGGCCGTGCCCTGTTGCCACAGGGCGTCGATCTCATCGCTCATCCCGTCCATGCGGTATTCGCGGGGGATGCCGATGACCTTGCCGCGGATGTCGCCGCTCAGCGCCGCCTCGAAATCCGGCACGGGCAGATCGGCGGAGGTCGAATCCTTCTCGTCATGCCCGGCCATCGCCTGAAGCATGATGGCCGAATCGCGCACCGTCTTCGTCATGGGCCCGGCCTGATCAAGGCTGGAGGCATAGGCGATCACCCCCCAACGCGACACGCGGCCATAGGTGGGCTTGATGCCGACGATGCCGGTGAAGGCGGCGGGCTGACGGATCGACCCGCCGGTGTCGGTGCCGGTGGCCCCCAGACACAGATCCGCCGCGACCGCCGCCGCCGACCCGCCCGACGATCCGCCCGGTGTGCGAGCCACGTCATCGACCTTCCACGGGTTGATCGCGGGGCCGTAGCAGGCGCTTTCGTTGGACGAGCCCATGGCGAATTCGTCCATGGACAGCTTGCCCAGCATCACGGCGCCCGCATCGAACAGCTTCGACGTGACGGTGGATTCGTAATCCGGCTTGAACCCCGCCAGGATGTTCGACGCGGCCTGGGACGGGACGCCCTTGGTGCAGAACAGATCCTTGATGCCCAACGGGATGCCGCACAGCGCGGGCGCATCGCCGGTTGCCAGACGGGCATCGGCGGCGCGGGCCTGTTCCAGCGCGATCTCGGGCGTCTTGTGCACGAAGGCGTTCAGCGCGCCCCCCGCCTCCATCGCGGCGATGCAGGTCTCGGTCAGTTCCACCGCGGTCATCTCCCGCGCCTTCAGCGCGGTGCGGGCGGCGTCGATCGTCAGGGTATTCGCGGTCATTCCACCACCTTCGGCACGGCAAAGAAGCCCTCGCGCGCGTCGGGGGCGTTGTTCAGGACGCGGTCGGCCATGTCGCCGTCCGTCACCACATCGGCGCGGCGTTTCAGGCGCATCGGCGTGACCGAGGTCATCGGCTCCACCCCGTCCACATCGACCTCGTTCAACTGCTCCATCAGGGCGAGGATGTTGCTGAGTTCGCCTGCCAGCGCGGGAAGGTCGGCCTCGTCCACGCGGATGCGGGCCAGATGCGCGACCTTGCGGGCGGTCTCGGTGTCGATCGACATGGAAAGCTCCGGGATTTCTATCGGGTTCGGGTGTAGCGCGCAGGGGGCGGGATCGCAAGCCTGCGGGGCTTTCGGGGGTGGGGCGGCGCGGCTATGGTGGCGGGGGATGACGCAATGGGGGATCCGATGGGAACGGCAATCGGGCGGCGGCTGGCGCTGGCATTCGCGGGCGCGCTTGCGGGCACGGGATTCTGGCTGCTGGAGGACTACTATGCCTCGGACCTGCTGACGGCGCGACAGGCGATGCTGATCGCCGCGACGATGACCGCGTTCTTCCATTCCTTTCTGGCGATGGTCGGCCCGCTGACGATGGCGCGGTCGGCTTTGGGGGCAGTGGCCGTGACCGCTCCGGCGGTGGCGCTGCTGAACCTCATGTCCCTGCGCCATGGCGATCAGGTGACGGCCTTTTCCGGCGTCGGGGCGTTCCTGATCCTGATCCTGCTGCCGCTGCCGTTCTGGGTCGCGGCGGCGCGGGGCCGGATGATGGATTACGCCGTCCTGTTTCAGGAGGCGTGGGCCATCGTCCTGCGCCTGATGTCGGGCTGGCTGTTCGTGGCGGTGGTGTGGGGGGTGATCGTCCTGTCGTCGGCCCTTTTGGGGATGGTGGGCATCGACGTGCTGGACCGGCTGATGGATACGGCGGTCGGGCCGTGGCTGATCTCGGGGGTGGCGCTTGGCCTTGGGATCGCCGTCATGGCCGAAGCGGGGGAACGCGTGTCGCTGGGCCCCGTCCTGATGTTGCTGCGCCTGCTGATTCCGGTGGTTCTTGTGGTTCTGGGCGTCTTTCTGGTGGCGCTGCCGGTGCAGGGGGTGTCCGAGACGTTCGGCACCCTGTCGGCGGCGATGACGCTGCTGGCCGTCTGCGCGATTGCCACGACGCTGATCACCACGGCGCTTGATTGCGCGGGCGATGCGCCGGTGCCGCGTCGGGGGATGCGGTGGGCGACCCAGGCGCTGGCCGTCCTGTTGCCGATCCCGGCGGGGCTGGCGGGCTGGTCGCTGTGGTTGCGAATCGCGGACTATGGCTGGACGCCGCAGCGGGTGCTGGGGGTGACGGTCACGGCGCTCGCCCTGTCCTATGGGGTGGCCTATGCCGGGGCGGTTCTGCGGGGGCCGGGATGGGCGGGGCGTATCCGGCGGGCGAATGTGGCGCTGGCGCTGGTCACGATCGGGCTGGCTGCCTTGTGGATGACGCCGGTCCTGAACGCCGAGCGTATTTCGGCGAACAGTCAGGCGGCCCGGGTGATCGCGGGGGCCGACCTGTCCGAACGGCAGTTCACCCGGTGGGGGCTGGCGGGAGAGAGGGCGCTGGCCGACTTGCGGGCGCGGGGCATGGGGCCGCCGGCGCGGGCCGACCTTGCGGCGGCGGATGCGCCGGTGACGGTGGCGGACCTGTCGGCCCTGATGCCCGTGCGCCCGCCGGGTGCCGCCGCCGCGCGCGACCGGATCCTTGGGGCGGTGGACGACGAACAGCGCCGCCTGTGGCATCGCGCCTGCCTTCGGGATCGCCGGACGGACGGGCGGGTGGGGTGCCTGATGATCGTGGCGAATTTCCTGCCCGATCTGGGGGGCGATCAGGCGGTGATCCTCAGCGGGTGGCAATCGACCATGGTTGAAGGGATGGTCCTGAAGGACGGCGTGGTGGAACGGCTGCCGGTGGAGGGAAGCGGCATCTATTCCACCGCCCCCGGTGCGCTTGCCGCCTATCTGGAGGGGGAGATGGCGCTGACCCCCCGCCGTCAGAATGAAATGCGGGCGGGGGACTTCGTCCTGCGATTGTCGCGGTAACTTGCACGCGGGCGGGGCGCGCTTACCTATGACAAAGATGAATGAGGATCCGATGACCCAGAGCGCCCCCGTCCTTCCCCCGTTGACGCCCGCGACCGAGGCGGAGATCGCGGCCCTGTCCCGCCGCGCGCGGCAGGCGGGCGGACCGCTGATGAAAGTCATTTCCTTCGCCGGGTCGCGGGCCGAGGGGCTGATGGCCCATATTCCCGACGCGATGCGCACGCGGATCGAGGATGCGACGGCCTTCGGCCTCCGTCGCTGCTATTCCGCGGCCAACATGGCCCGGTCCAGCACGCGGCTGCCCGCATCGGGCAAGCACGGGCACCGCATCGCCGCCGTCCTGTCGGGGGGCGCGGGCGGTCTTGGGGGGCTGCCGTCGGCGGTGGTGGAGCTGCCGGCCACGGTGTCGATCTTCTTTGCCGCCATTCAGAAGGTGGCGGTCGAATACGGGTTCGACCCGAATGACGAGGCGGTGCGGCTGGAATGCCTGCGCGTGTTCGGCTCGGGCACCCCGTTCGAGGAGGATGACGGCGTGAACACCGCCTTTCTGGCCTCGCGCCTTGCGATGACGGGGATCGGCGCGCAGGGGATGATCGCGACCATCGCCCCCCGTCTTGCGGCGGTGCTGAGCCAGAAGCTGGCCGCGCAGACGGTGCCGGTTCTGGGGGCGGTGACGGGGGCGACGGTGAACCTTGCCTTCATCACCTATTATCAGGAACTGGCCCATGTGCGGTTCGGCCTGCTGAAGCTGGCCAAAGCCCATCCCGAGGGGGAGGTGATGCAGGCCTTCCGCGCCGCCGGGGCGAAGGCGTTGCGTTAGAAGCCGTCGCTGCCCGATTGCCACGGTTTGACAAGATTGCCGAACCGGGTGAAGCGCCCTTCGAACGACAGTTCCACCGTGCCGATCGGCCCGTGGCGCTGTTTGCCGATGATGCATTCGGCCTTGCCGTGCACCTGTTCCATGACCTGCTGCCATTTCGCCATGGCCTCCAGATCATGGTCGCCCGGCTTTTCGCGTTCTTTGTAATATTCGTCGCGATAAACGAACATCACCACATCGGCGTCCTGCTCGATCGAACCGGATTCGCGCAGGTCCGAGAGCTGGGGCCGCTTGTCCTCGCGGCTTTCGACCTGACGTGACAGCTGCGACAGGGCGATGACGGGGATGTTCAATTCCTTGGCGATGGCCTTCAGGCCTTGGGTGATCTCCGACACCTCCTGCACCCGGCTTTCCTTGGAGGAGCCTTTGAGAAGCTGGAGGTAGTCCACCATCAGCACGTCCAGCCCGTGCGTCCGTTTCAGGCGGCGGCAGCGGGCGGCGACCTGGCTGATCGGCAGGGCGGGCGTGTCGTCGATGTAAAGCGGGCAGGCCTCCAGCGACTTGGCCGCTTCCACGAACCGGCGGAACTCGCCTTCGGTCATGTCGCCGCGGCGAATCTGTTCGGAGGGAACCTCGGACGCCTCGGACAGGATACGGGCGGCCAGCTGCTCGGCCGACATCTCAAGGCTGAAGAAGCCGACGACCCCACCTTCGACCGCGCCTTCATGCCCGTCATGGGTGATGCCGCGCTTGTAGGCCTTGGCGATGTTGAAGGCGATGTTGGTCGCCAGCGAGGTCTTGCCCATCGACGGACGCCCTGCAAGGATCAGAAGGTCGGACGGGTGCAGACCGCCCAGCTTCTTGTCCAGATCGACCAGACCCGTGGAAATGCCCGCCAGACCCCCGTCGCGCTGATAGGCGGCGTTGGCCACGTTCACCGCATCCGTCACGGCCTTGAGGAAGGACTGGAAGCCGCGTTCGGCCACGCCCTGTTCACCCAGCTTATACAGGCGCTGTTCCGCCTCGACGATCTGTTCCTTGGGTTCGGAGGCCACATCCACCTTGGCCGCCTTGGCCGAAATGTCGCGCCCAAGACCGATCAATTCGCGCCGCACCGCAAGGTCATAGATCATCTGCGCGTAATCGCGCGCGGCGAAGGCCGAGATCGCCGCCCCCGCCAGCCGCGCGAGATAGGAGGGGCCGCCCAATTCCTTCAGGCCCGCGTCATCCTCCAGAAACGCCTTCAGTGTCACGGGGGAGGCAAGGGCGTTCTTCTGGATCCGGGCCGCCGCCACTTCGAAGATGCGGGCATGGACGGGGTCGTAGAAATGTTCGGCCCGGCACAGCGAGGCGATGCGGTCGAACACGTCGTTATTCGTCAGAATGGCACCCAGAAGCTGCTGTTCCGCCTCGATATTGTGGGGCAGGACATCGGCATCGGGGGCCTGATTCGGGCGGAACTGGGTGATTTCGTTCATCGGACTTCGCTGGTTCGGGATTGGTCCGACCTTATCGCGAAGCCGAATGCGGCGCAAAGGGGGATGCGCCGCATGGGGGATTTACGCGCGGCGGGCGTCCTGCCAGGCGCGAGGGGCGTTGAGGAAGGATTCGACTTCGGTCAGCGTCGCCTCATCAAAGGCGGCGGAGGCGCGGGCTTCGGCCAGCACGTCCCACCAGGTGCACAGGTGGTGCAACTGCACCCCGTGATCGGCCAGCGTCTTTTCCGTATCGGGGAAGATGCCGTAATAGAAGATGACCGCCGTATGGGCGCAGGTCGCGCCCGTGTCGCGAATCGCATCGACGAAAGACAGCTTCGATCCGCCGTCGGTGGTCAGATCCTCCACCAGCAGAACGCGCTGGCCTTCGGTCATGGCGCCTTCGATGCGGGCGTTGCGGCCATACCCTTTCGGCTTCTTGCGCACATAGGTCATGGGCAGGGCCATCCGTTCGGCCACCATGGCGGCGAAGGGGATGCCCGCCGTCTCGCCGCCCGCGATGTTGTCGAACGCTTCGAACCCCGCGTCGCGCATGACGGTCACGGTCATGAAATCCATCAGCGTCGCGCGGATGCGGGGATAGGAGATGAGCTTGCGGCAATCGATATAGGTGGGCGACGGCAGGCCCGATGCCAGCGTGAACGGCGTGTCGGCGTTGAAATGGACGGCCTTGATCTCCAGCAACATGCGGGCGGTCAGGCGGGCGATTTCGTCGCGCGGGGGAAAGGCGGTGGGGATCATTTGACGGTCCAGTGCAGGGGGAAGCCGGGGTCGAACACGGTGACGGTGCCATCGCCCGTGTCGATCTTCGACGGGTAGGTGACGGCATCACCCTTCACCAGCGTGATGCGGTCGGTGTTGGTGGGCAGGCGATAAAAGGCAGGTCCGTTCAGCGAGGTGAAGGCCTCCAGCCGGTCCAGCGCGCCGTCTTCCTCGAACACATGTGCAAGGATCGACATCGTGTTGGTGGCGGTGAAGCAGCCCGCGCAGCCGCAGGCATGTTCCTTCAGCGCGTCGGTATGCGGGGCCGAATCGGTGCCGAGGAAGAACGTCGCCTCGCCGCTGGTCGCTGCTTCACGCAGGGCCAGACGATGTTCCTCGCGCTTGGCGACGGGCAGGCAGTAGTAATGCGGCTTGATCCCGCCCACGAGGATGTGGTTGCGGTTGATGACCAGATGATGCGTCGTGATCGTCGCCGCCAGATCGGTGCCCGCGCGGGCATAGGCCACGCCCTGGGCGGTCGTGATGTGTTCCATCACCACGCGCAGGCCGGGGGTGGCGCGGCGCAGCGGGTCGAGGACGGTGTCGATGAAGACCGCCTCGCGGTCGAAGATGTCGACCTCGGGCGTCGTGACCTCGCCATGGATGCACAGGGGGGTGCCCAGGTCGGCCATCGTCTCCAGCACGCCGCGCACACGGTCGAAGTCGCGCACGCCGCCGTGGGAATTGGTCGTGGCCCCGGCGGGATAGAGTTTGACGGCCTTGACCAGACCGCTCTCCACCGCCGCACGCAGATCGGCGGGATCGGTCTGTTCCGTCAGGTAAAGGGTCATCAGCGGTTCGAACGCCGCCCCTTCGGGCAGGGCGGCCATGATCCGGTCGCGATAGGCCGCCGCATCCGCCGCCGTCACCACGGGGGGAATCAGGTTGGGCATGATGATCGCGCGGGCGAAATGGCGGGCGGTTTCGGGCAGCACGGCGTTCAGCATCGCGCCGTCACGCAGATGCAGGTGCCAGTCATCGGGGCGAAGGATCGCGAGGCTGTGTGTCATGGCCCTCGCGCTAGCCGATTGTCGCCGTTTTTTCCAGCACGACTTGCAAGGTCGGGGGCCGCGCTTACCTTTTTCGCGTGAAAGGATATCCACATGTTCAGAATTTCAGCACTTGCCTTGGCGTTTTTGCCGTTGCCCGCTTTGGCGCAGGCCCCTGTCTGCAACACCGACGGCACGCAGGCCGAGATGAGCCAATGCGCGGGCGACGATTACGCGGCGGCGGATGCGGCGCTGAACACCGCCTATGACGGCGCGATGGAGCGTCTGCGCGCGGTGGATGCGGGGCTGGAGGAACCTTTGCGCGGCGGCGAGGATGCCTTGCGCGCGGCGCAGCGGGCGTGGATCACCTATCGCGACAAGGGATGTGCGGCGGAGGCGTGGATCAATGCGGGCGGATCGATCCAGCCGATGGTCGAGGCGCAGTGCCGCACGCGTCTGACCGAGGACCGGACGCGCGAACTGGATGAGATCGCGCGCCCGATGTGAGGTAGGGCTTACTTGGTCGGGCCGATCATCATGACCATCTGGCGGCCCTCCAGCTTCGGCATCGATTCGACCTTGCCCGCTTCCGCCGCGTTCACGTCGGCGGCAACGCGGTTCAGCAGATCGAGGCCGAGATCCTGGTGGGCCATTTCGCGACCACGGAAGCGCAGGGTGACCTTCACCTTGTCGCCTTCGCCAAGGAACTTCAGGACCGACCGCATCTTCACGTCGTAATCATGCGTGTCGGTGCCGGGGCGGAACTTGATTTCCTTGATCTCGATGACGTGCTGCTTCTTGCGGGCCTCGGCCTCGCGCTTCTGCGTCTCGTACTTGAACTTGCCGAAGTCCATGATCTTGCAGACCGGCGGTTCCGCATTGGGCGAGATTTCCACCAGGTCGAGGCCGGCATCGGCGGCCATCACCATGGCGCGCGCCGGCGTGACGACGCCGACGTTTTCGCCATCGGCACCGATCAGGCGGATTTCCGGCGCGCGGATGCGATCGTTGGTGCGCGGTCCGGTGTCACGTTGCGGCGGGGCGTTGTGGGGTCTGCGGGCTATGGTCAGCGTCCTTCAGCATTTGCAATTCATAGCGCAAAATAGGGCCGCAAGCGTTATCTTTCAACCATAAAGCCGCAGGGAACGGCCCAGTATCGTCATGCGTTGGGCTGAAAACATGGGGTCCGCCACGGACCTTGAGGGATCAGGAGTTCCAATGAAGACCATTTTTGCGCTGGTGATCATCGCGGCCCTTGCCGGACTGGGCTATTATCAGTTCGTGCATGTCCCCGCCGAACGCGAGGCCGCCGCCGCCGCCGCACAGGCCGAGGCCGCCGAGATGGCGCAGGCCGAGGCCGAGGAAGCTGCGGAAATGGCGCAGGAAGCCGCCGAGATGGCGCCCGAGGATGCCCCCACCGCCGCCGCCAACGCATCCGCCGCCGCCGATGCCGCCGCCGCCGCCGCGTCGGACGCAGCGGCCGAGGCGATGGCCGCGATGGAGAATGCCATCGGGTCCGAGGAAGCCCAGGCCGCAGCTGATTCGGCCGCCACCGCCGCCGATCGTGCGCAGGCGGCCGCCGCGGCGGCCAGCCAGGCCGCGACCGACGCCATCAGCCAGTTGTCGCCCGCCGACCTGTTCACGGTCGAAAACTACGACCCCGCGCTGGTGCGGGACTATATCGACGACCAAAGCATTCCCGGCGCCGCGAAGGAGACGCTGAAACGCGCGCTGGCCGCCGCCGAACAAACGCCCGAGACGCTGGCCGCCGCGCTCGCCTCGGCCCGCGAAGCTTTGGGGCTTTAAACCCCGTCGCCCACGAAGGCCTTTTCCACCACGTATTCGCGCGGTTCGGAATTGGCCCCTTCGTGCAGGCCGAAGCCTTCCAGCACCTTCATCACGTCCTGATTGAACGCCAGCGATCCGCAGACCATCGCGCGGTCGGTGGCGGGGTCCATCGGATCCAGACCCAGATCGGTGAAGACCTTGCCCGAGGCGAGGTTGTCGGTGATGCGGCCCATCAGCGGCGAATCTTCCCGTGTGGTGGTGGGATAGTAGCGCAGCTTGCCCGCCACGATCTCGCCGAACAGCTCATCCTGTTCCAGCCCTTCGACCAGTTCGCGGCCATAGGTCAGCTCTTCCGCCGTGCGGCAGGTGTGCATCATGATGACCTCGTCGAACTTCTCATAGGTTTCCGGGTCGCGCATCAGGCTGGCGAAGGGGGCAAAGCCCGTGCCGGTGGCCAGAAACCACACCCGTTTGCCCGGCAGAAGCGCGTCATGGACCAGCGTCCCCACGGGTTTCGGGCGCAGGATGATCTGGTCGCCTTCCTTGATGTTCTGCAGGCGGGAGGTCAGCGGGCCGTCCGGCACCTTGATGGAGTAGAATTCCAGCTCCTCGTCCCAGTTGGGGGAGGCGATGGAATAGGCGCGCATGATCGGTTTGCCGTTGTCGCCCGGAAGGCCGATCATCACGAACTCTCCCGACCGGAAACGCAGGGACTGGGGCCGCGTGGTGCGGAAGGAGAACAGCGAATCGGTCCAGTGCGTGACCGAGGTCACCGTCTGCGTGTCGGGGGAGGCCTTGGCGGCGGGGGCGGGTTGGGTCAGGGTCATGGCGCTCTCGGTCATCTCTGATCCTTTTCGTAGGGCATGAGGGGGAGGAGGGAAACCCCGGCGTCAGGCGCGCAGGCGGGATTGATAGTCGTGGGCGTGCCAATCCGCGCGGAACTGCCACTGATCCTCCGGCTGGCGCGCGGCGAGGTCGTCGGAAATCTCCACCTCGTCAAAGCCTGCGCGACGGGCCATGGCGTATTGGTCGGCGATGACGTGGCCCGCGGCCCGCAGGCGGCCCGCATAGCCCATGCGGCGCAGGCGGGCGGCAAGGGTGAAGCCGCGCCCGTCCGTCGAGGAGGGGAAGGCCACGCGGATCATTGGGATGGACCCAAGGTCCAGCCCCGTGGGGTCGTCCGTGTTCGCCAGATCGACGGCGCCCCCGGTCCATTCGGCAAGCGGGGTGACGGGGCCGGTGAAATCGTCGGGGGCAAAGCCCCGATCCGTGACGATGACGCTCATGCCGCGTCCTCCTTTCCGATGCGAACGGGTTTGCCGTTCACGAAATGAATGCCGCATTCGGTTTTCTGGCTGCCCCGCCAGCGACCCGCACGGGGATCCTCGCCCGGTTTCACGGGGCTGGTGCAGGGCGCGCATCCGATCGAAGGATAGCCCTTGGCGACCAGCGGATGGCGCGGCAGGCGGTTGTTGATTATGTAATCCTCGACATCCTCGCGTCCCCACATCGCCAGCGGGTTGATCTTCAGGCGCGTGTCCGTCTCGGGTTCGAAGAACGGCAATTCCGCGCGGGTGCCGGATTGGAACCGCTTCCGCCCCGTGATCCACGCGTCATAGGGGGCGAGGGCGCGTTCCAGCGGGATCGTCTTGCGCAGGGCGCAGCAGGCGTCGGTGTTGAACTGGTGCAATGTGCCGTCGGGGTCGTCGAACTCCACCGCCGCCGGATCGGCGCGGATGGTCTGGATGTTGGTCAGACCCAGCTTGTCCGCGACATCCTTCTGATAGGTCAGGGTTTCCATGAACAGCATCTGCGTGTCGATGAACAGCACCGGCAGGTCGGGATCCAGCACCGACACCATATGCAAAAGCACCACCGATTCCGCCCCGAAGGACGAGACCAGCGCCGTCTGCCCCACGTCGTGATCCCGCAAGGCCAATTCCATGACCGAGATCGCCGCGTGATTGCGGTAGCGGTGGTTCAGATGCTCCGCCCGCTGTGCGATCGGCTCATGCCGCATCCTGCGCCCCTTCCGCCGGATAGAGGGCGGCCTTGAACGGCGCGAGGCCCAGACGGCGATAGGCGGCGAGGAAGGTTTCCTCCGGCCCCTCGCGCTGGTCCAGATAGGCGAGCACCAGACGTTCGATGGCGGGTACGATCTCGTCATAGGCGAAGCCCGGCCCGGCGCGCTCGCCGATGACGGCGGTTTCGGTGCCGTCGCCGCCAAGGGTGATCTGATAGTTCTCCACCCCCGCGCGGTCGAGGCCCAGAATCCCGATATGGCCGACGTGATGGTGCCCGCAGGCGTTGATGCAGCCCGAGATCTTGATCTTCAACGGACCGATGTCATGCTCCAGCTTCAGGTCGTCGAAGCGGGTGGCGATGTCTTGCGCCACGGGAATCGACCGTGCGGTCGCCAGCGCGCAGTAATCCATGCCGGGGCAGGCGATGATGTCGGAGATGAGCCCGACATTGGCCGTGGCCAGCCCCGCGGCCTTCAGCGCGGCATAAACCTCGGGCAGGTCGGATTTGTGGACATGCGGCAGGATGACGTTCTGCTCATGGCTGATCCGCAGCTCGTCATGGCCGAAGCGCCGGGCCAGATCGGCCAGCACGTCCATCTGGTCCGACGTCGCATCGCCCGGCGTGTCGCCATGCGCCTTCAGGCTGACCGTCACGATGGCATACTGGTCGTTGCGGTGGCGGGTCAGGTTCGTGTCGGCCCATGCGCGATAGGCGGGGGCCACCTGCGCTGCCGTATGCGCGTCGACGGGTGCGTTGCGGAAGGCGGGCGGGGCGAAGGCCGCGCGGATGTCGTCCAGCAGGGCCTGATCGTGGCCGTGGAACTCGGGACGGATTTCGGCAAACCGTTCCTCCACCAAGCGGCGGATCTCGTCGCGGCCGGTTTCGTGCAGGGTGATCTTGATCCGCGCCTTGTATTTGTTGTCGCGGCGGCCCAGCATGTTGTAGACCGACAGGATCGCCTCGACATACGGCAGCAGGTCGGCCACGGGCAGGAATTCCCGCACGATCTGGCCGATCATCGGCGTGCGGCCAAGACCGCCGCCCACCAGCACCTCGAACCCCGGCTCGCCCCGGCCATTGCGGACCATGCGCAGGCCGATGTCATGCGCCTTGGTCACGGCGCGGTCGTTGGGGCTGCCGGTGATGGCGATCTTGAACTTGCGCGGCAGGAACTGGAACTCCGGGTGGTCGGTGGACCATTGGCGCAGCAACTCCGCATAGGGGCGGGGGTCCTCGATCTCATCCGCCGCGGCACCGGCGAAGTGGTCCGCCGTGACGTTGCGGACGCAGTTGCCTGAGGTCTGGATCGCGTGCATTTCGACATCGGCCAGGGCGGACAGGATCGCGGGCACGTCGGACAGGACGGGCCAGTTGAACTGGATGTTCTGGCGCGTGGTGAAATGGCCATAGCCCTTGTCCCACGTCCGTCCGATATGGGCCAGTTGCCGCATCTGGCGGCTGTTCAGCGTGCCATACGGGATCGCGACCCGCAGCATATAGGCGTGAAGCTGCAGATAGAGGCCGTTCATCAGCCGCAGCGGCTTGAACTCGTCCTCGGTCAGGCTGCCGTCGATGCGGCGGGCGACTTGCTGGCTGAACTGGGCGACGCGAGCGCGCACGAACGCTTCGTCGAAATCGTTGTAGCTGTACATGCGATGTCCTCAGCTGCGGGGGCCGGGCCGTTCGCCCACCTGTTTTCCCATGGCATAGTTCGACGGGCCGCGGGTGCGGAACACCTCGCGGAAATGGACGGGTTCGGGGCCGTGATCGCCCGCCCGGGCATCGGCCAGATAGGCGCCGACGATCACGTTGCGCTGGGCGCTGGCGTCCAGAAGGCGGATCTGGGCGTGGGCCTCATCCTCGATCAGCTCCGCCTCCGTGTGGTTGCGGGTCCATTGGTCGGCGGCGGTGAAATAGACGACATCGCCGACCAGCAGATCGTTGGCGGTCACGACTTTGGGGGAAAACTTCCGGCTCATCCGGTGGCCTCGTTCAGATCGGTCAGGGCGTGGACAGCCGCGCGGGGGGCGAGGCCGTAGAGAAGGATGGCGGGGCCGTTCAGGCAGCCCGCCTCGTCCGCAAGTGTGGCGAGCGTGGCGGACACCACGCGCTGATCGGCGCGGGAGGCGTTTTCGACCAGCGTCACGGGGGTGGTGGGGGCCGCGCCATGCATCATCAAGCGGCCTTGGATAAAGCGGCTGGCCTTCTTGCCCATGTAGATCGCCGCGACCTCGCCCGTCCGGGCCAGCGCCGCCCAATCCTGATCGGCGAACCCGTCCATGTCGTGCCCCGTCACGATGCGCAGGCCGCGGTTGCGCCCGCGCTGCGTCAGGCTTTGGCCGATGGCGGCGGCGGCCACCGTGGCCGAGGTGAGGCCCGGCAGGACACGGAACGGAATGCCGTGCGCCTCCAGCGCGGTCATTTCCTCATCCAGACGGCCGAAAATGCCGGGATCGCCACCCTTCAGCCGCACGACGCGCGCGCCCGTCAGCGCATGGCCCACAATCAGCGCGTTGATCGCGCTTTGCGGGGTGGAGGGGCCGAATCCCTCTTTGCTGACATCGACACGGGTGACGTGGGCGGGGATCAGGGCCAGAACCTCCGGCCCGACCAGGCGGTCATGGATCACCACATCCGCCCCTTCGATCGCGCGCAGGGCCCCCAGGGTCAGCATCTCGGCCGCGCCGGGGCCCGCGCCGACGAAGGCGACGGGAAGGATCGGGGGCTGGGACTGGGTCATGGCTGGCTCCGGGTCTGCGTTGCCTGTTCAAGATAGAACATCGTCCCATGATCGCGCCATACGCCCTTGCCAATAAGGACAGGTGTTCACATAAAGACGGCAGATGGAACATGGTTCCGCCAAGCAGGAGTTTGCACGAATGACGGCCCGTCTGGACGAGATCGACCGGAAGATCCTTGCCGAGTTGCAGCGGGATTCGTCCCAGTCGCTGGACGACATTGCGCGCAAGGTCGGCAGTTCAAAGACGCCGGTCTGGAATCGCATTCGCCGCATGCGCGAAACGGGGGTGATCCTGGGGCAGACCGCGCTGCTGGACGCGGAATCGCTTGGGCTGGAGGCGTGTTTCTTCGTGTTGATCCGCACGTCCGAACATGATGGGGAATGGCAGCGGAAGTTTCTGACGGTTCTGCGCGAACGCCCCGAGGTGCTGGAGGCCCACCGTCTGGCGGGGGAGGTCGATTACATCGTCAAGGTGCGGGTGGAGAACGCCCGCGCCTATGACCGCTTCTACCAGGCGCTGATTTCCCAGGTGAAGATCCACAACGTCACGGCCCTGTTGTCGATGGAGGAGATCAAGCACACGACTGTGCTCCCGGTCGGCCTTGAAGGGGCGGGGAAGGGGGCCTAGTCTCGCCCGCGCAACGAAAGGGCCCGTGATCATGGCGAAACGCAGCATATTCGAAGATGTGGGCGAGGGGGCGGCGCGCGATGTGCCCCGTTCGGGCGGCATCGACCGTGGAACGGGTGGCGCGCGGGGGGCGATCCGCATCTGGCTGGTGGTGTTGTTCGTTCTGGTGGCCGCGATGGTCGTGGTGGGCGGATTGACCCGCCTGTCGGATGCGGGCCTGTCGATCACGGAATGGAAGCCGGTCACGGGGGCGATCCCGCCCTTGTCCGCCGCGCATTGGATGGCGGAGTTCGATCTTTACCGCCAAAGCCCGCAATATCAGATCATGAACGAGGGCATGACCCTGGCCCAGTTCAAGACCATCTATTGGTGGGAATGGGCGCACCGGTTCCTCGGGCGCTTTGTCGGGCTGGTCTGGGCGCTGGGCTTTGTCGGCTTCTGGGTGGCGGGAAAGATCCCGGCGGGCTGGAAGGGGCGTCTGTTCCTGATCGGGGTGCTGGGTGGCCTTCAAGGGGTGATCGGGTGGTGGATGGTGTCCTCGGGGCTGGAAGACGGCATGGTGACCGTCCAGAGCTATCGTCTGGCGACGCATCTGGGGCTGGCCTTCATCATCCTTGGCTTCCTTGCGTGGTATGCGCTGCTACTGGGTCGGCCCGAGGGGGCGCTGCTGCAGGCGCGGCGGGTGCGGGAGGGCAAGCTGTTCTCCATGTCCACCGGCCTGATGCACTTCGCCTTCCTGCAGATTTTGCTGGGGGCGCTGGTGGCGGGTATCGACGCCGGGCGCGGCTTCCCGACATGGCCGTTGATGAACGGATCCTTCTTTCCCGCCGACGCCTTCTATGTGCCGGATGGCGCCGTTTGGCGGGCGTTCTTCGAGAATCCGGGACTGGTGCAGTTCGTGCATCGCATGGCGGCCTATCTGCTGTTCGCCTTCGGGGTGGTGGTCTGGCTGCGGGGGCGCAAATCGGCCCATGCCGCGACGCGCCGCGCGTTCCACATCGTGTTCGCCGTGCTGATCGGGCAGGTGGTGCTGGGCATCTTCACCGCGCTGACGGCGGCGCATCTGCATGTGGCGATCACCCACCAGCTGGGGGCGATCTTCCTGTGGGTCGCGATCATCCGCGCGCGCTATCTGTCGCAATATCCGCGTGTCGCCACGATCAGAGGAAGGGTGTGACATGACCGCATATGAGGATCTGATGGCGTTCCAGCGCCAGACCGAGGCATTGTCGCAGGTGTCGGGCCGTCTGGGCTGGGATCAGGAAACGATGATGCCGCGCGGCGCCGCCGAGCAGCGGGGCGAGGAGATGGCGGCGATGGAGGGCGTGCTGCACGCCCGCCGCACCGATCCGCGCATTGCCGAGTGGTTGGCACGGGCCGAAGCCTCCGATGACGAGGGGCAGGCGCAGTTGCGTCTGATCCGCCGCAACTATGAACGCAGCACCAAGGTGCCGGGACGTCTGGCGGAGGAACTGGCGCGCGTCACCTCTCTTGCACAGGGGATCTGGGCGGAAGCGCGGGCAAAGGACGACGTGGCGTCGTTCCTGCCGGTTCTGGGGCAGGTGGTGCGTTTGCGGCGCGAGGAGGCGGCGGCCCTTGCGGGGGGTGGCGATCTTTATGACGCGCTGATCGACGATTACGAACCGGAGGCGACCGCCGACACGATCGGCGCGGTGTTCGACCGGATGCGCCCGCGTCTTGTCGCGCTGCGCGAGGCGATTCTGGGGGCCGACCATCAGCCCGTCGCCCTTGCGGGCCAGTTCGGGACCGAGGCGCAGTTGCGGCTGGCGC